>CAUFMG010000039.1 GCA_959026725.1 uncultured Collinsella sp. | reverse complement strand
CTATTTCGGGGAGAACGAGATATCTCCGGGTTTGATTGGCCTTTCACCCCTATCCGCAGGTCATCGCCGCCGTTTTCAACCGACGTGCGTTCGGCCCTCCACGGGGTCTTACCCCCGCTTCAGCCTGCCCACGGATAGCTCACCCGGCTTCGCGTCCGCGGCGCGGGACTCAAGTCGCCCTGTTAAGGCTCGCTTTCGCTCCGGCTCCCTTTCGGTTAACCTCGCCCCGCGCCAGCGACTCGCTGGCTCATTCTACAAAAGGCACGCCGTCACACCATAAAGGTGCTCCGACTGCTCGTGGGCGCACGGTTTCAGGTACTGTTTCACTCCCCTCCCGGGGTGCTTTTCACCTTTCCCTCACGGTACTGGTGCGCTATCGGTCACAGGGTAGTACTCAGGCTTGGATGGTGGTCCACCCAGGTTCGGACCGGGTTTCACGTGCCCGGCCCTACTCAGGGACCGCGTCGCGCCGTCCGGTCTGGGTTCGCGTACGGGGCTGTCACCCGCTGCGGCCGGCCCTCCCATGCCGTTCCGCTCCCCAGCCGGACCTGCGCCCGGGGGCGGCAGCCCCCGGATGCGCGGCCCTGCAACCCCGTCGGCGGAACCCCTGCCGGGTATGCCCGCTCGACGGTTTGGCCATCGGTCCCCTTTCGCTCGCCGCTACTCGGGGAGTCTCGAGATTGATTTCCTCTCCTCCGGGTACTTAGATGTTTCAGTTCCCCGGGTTGTCCTCCCCCCGCCTATGTGTTCAGCGGGGGGATATGCACACCGCTGTGCATGGGTTCGCCCATTCGGAGACCCCCGGGTCGAAGGATGTGTGCTCCTCGCCGGGGATTATCGCAGCTTGCCGCGTCCTTCATCGGCTCCCTGTGCCAAGGCATCCGCCGTGCGCCCGTGGTATCTTGCGGGACCGCTCTCGGGCCCGCGGGATATCCACGTGTCGCTAAAATTAATTAATCGATATCATGAATAGCGCTCGTATGTCGCAATTCGGGTATCTCATACCGCGGCACAGTGTCTTCACCGTGCTCGCGATCAGATGCTCCTCACTCATATATAAGTGAATTCTTCTTGTTTGGATCGGATGAATGATTGCTATCATTCTGTCTGATAAATCGCAGAAAAGAATCGAGTCTGGAAGATGAATCTCTTCCATCTCTCTCCTATCGCTATGCGGCTCTCAAGGTACGCGGGTGCGACCCCGGGGACCGGGTGCTGCGGGGACTTCCGGGCGGACATCTACCGGACGGGCTCCTGCCCTCTATTCGAGTTAAAGTATGTCTCTCTAAGAATGTATCTCCCTAGAAAGGAGGTGATCCAGCCGCACCTTCCGGTACGGCTACCTTGTTACGACTTCACCCCCCTCACCCTCCACACCTTCGGCGCCTCCCCCCTTGCGGTTGGGCCGGCGACTTCGGGTGCAGACGACTCGGGTGGTGTGACGGGCGGTGTGTACAAGGCCCGGGAACGCATTCACCGCGGCATGCTGATCCGCGATTACTAGCAACTCCGACTTCATGGGGGCGGGTTGCAGCCCCCAATCCGAACTGGGGCCGGCTTTCCGGGATCCGCTCCCCCTCGCGGGGTGGCATCCCTCTGTACCGGCCATTGTAGCACGTGTGCAGCCCAGGGCATAAGGGGCATGATGACTTGACGTCGTCCCCGCCCTCCTCCGCCTTGACGGCGGCGGTCCCGCGTGGGTTCCCGGCATCACCCGATGGCAACACGCGGCGGGGGTTGCGCTCGTTGCGGGACTTAACCCAACATCTCACGACACGAGCTGACGACAGCCATGCACCACCTGTATGGGCTCCTCTCGGCCACGGGGTCTCCCCCGCTTCACCCATATGTCAAGCCCTGGTAAGGTTCTTCGCGTTGCTTCGAATTAAGCCACATGCTCCGCTGCTTGTGCGGGCCCCCGTCAATTCCTTTGAGTTTTAGCCTTGCGGCCGTACTCCCCAGGCGGGACGCTTAATGCGTTGGCTGCGGCACGGGGGGATCGTCCCCCCACACCTAGCGTCCATCGTTTACGGCTGGGACTACCAGGGTATCTAATCCTGTTCGCTCCCCCAGCTTTCGCGCCTCAGCGTCGGTCTCGGCCCAGAGGGCCGCCTTCGCCACCGGTGTTCCACCCGATATCTGCGCATTCCACCGCTACACCGGGTGTTCCACCCTCCCCTACCGGACCCAAGCCGCGGAGGTTCCGGGGGCTTCGGGGGGTTGAGCCCCCCGCTTCGACCCCCGGCCTGCCGGGCCGCCTACGCGCGCTTTACGCCCAATGAATCCGGATAACGCTCGCCCCCTACGTATTACCGCGGCTGCTGGCACGTAGTTAGCCGGGGCTTCTTCTGCAGGTACAGTCTTGACTCTTCCCTGCTGAAAGCGGTTTACGACCCGAAGGCCTCCGTCCCGCACGCGGCGTCGCTGCGTCAGGGTTCCCCCCATTGCGCAAGATTCCCCACTGCTGCCTCCCGTAGGAGTCTGGGCCGTGTCTCAGTCCCAATCTGGCCGGTCGGTCTCTCAACCCGGCTACCCGTTGTCGGCACGGTGGGCCGTCACCCCGCCGTCTACCTGATGGGCCGCGGAGCCATCCCCTCCCGTCGGGGCTTTAGCCCGGGCGCCATGCGGCGCCCGGGGGTATCCGGTATTACCCGTCCTTTCGGGCGGCTATCCCGGGGGAGGGGGCAGGTTCTCCACGTGTTACTCAGCCGTTCGCCACTCGCTTCTATCCGAAGATAGGTGCCGTTCGACTTGCATGTGTTAGGCGCGCCGCCAGCGTTCATCCTGAGCCAGGATCGAACTCTCCGTCCAAAATGTATGGGCTTCGAGCCCGTCCGGTCCTCACAACTATTAGCTGATCGGTTCCGTTCGATTCATATGGTTCTAGTATAGGAAAAGGAATTTCTCGGGGCCGCCTCTCGGCGGCCTTGCGAAAAACAAATCCAAGTTAGACCATTTCAAATGGTTCGATGTCTGCCCGGATGCGACAC
>CAUFMG010000038.1 GCA_959026725.1 uncultured Collinsella sp. | reverse complement strand
CGTAGCGGGTGGTTTAAAGCTGGCCGCTGCGCGGCCAGCAGACTAAAGTCTTGAAGAGAAGCGATGAGGCTTCGAAGCCTCATCGACGATGCCGACGCCATCATCGTCGGCATCGGCTCGGGTATGTCGAGCGCCGCCGGGTTCAACCATTACAACCATGCGGGCATGACGTGTGCCGGAATGGCGGACTGGCAGAAAGCCTTTGGCTTCAAGAGCCTTTTCGACGGCTTCTATCACCTCTACCCCAGCCTCGAGCAGCAATGGGCCTACTACGCGCGATACATCGATTTCATGCTGCGCGAGCCGGCCTCACAACCCTATCTCGACCTGCGGTCCCTCATCGGCCATAAGGATTACTTCATCCTGAGCACCAATGTGGACACCCAGGTCGAAAAGGCCTTCCCCGCCGAGAGGACCTGCAACTACCAGGGAAGCTTCGCATACCTTCAGTGCAAGCAGCCATGCTGCGACGAGCTCTTCGACGCGAGCCCCTACGTTGAGCGCATGATTGCCGGGATGGAGAGGTTTGAGGTACGCAGCGAGGACGTTCCCCGCTGCCCGCATTGCGGCTGGCAGCTTGTGCCGTGGGTGCGCGACGACACATTTCTGCAGGGCGCGGCATGGCGCGAGAGTATCGAACGATATGAGCGCTTCGTGCGCGAGCGCAGCGATTGCCGCGTGCTGTTGCTGGAACTTGGCGTGGGCGAAATGACCCCCGGTATCATCACGCTCCCATTCTGGAGCATGACCGCAAAGCTGCCGGATGCGCACCTGCTGAGCGTAAACATCTCGGGCGACTCGGCTCCGCTGCAGCTCGGAAGCAAAGCGGAGGCGATCCAGGCCGACTTGCGCACCCTGCTCTCGGTGGCGCGGGTGGGAGACGAGTAACGTGGCGAGGCTTTTGCGCTTTCATCAGCCCGGACATCACGCCCATAGAAGCGATGGCTCTGATTCGGGTGTCAAAGTTTAAGCCTCCTTGTCAGCCGCTGTAAGGTATTCCTCGTCGTCCACGGGCTCCAACCACTCGTTGGAGGTCTCCTCGCCCGGAACCTCCAGCGCGAGATGGGAGAACCAGCTGTCGGGCGCGGCTCCGTGCCAATGCTTTACGCCCGCGGGAATATTTACTACATCGCCAGGGCGCAGCTCCTGTGCCGGTTTACCCCATTCCTGGTAAAACCCTCGACCAGCCACACAGATGAGGATCTGTCCGCCGCCGCTTTTGGCGTGATGGATGTGCCAGTTGTTGCGGCAGCCGGGCTCGAACGTCACGTTGTAGACGCCGACCTGATTTGTGGAAAGGGGCGCGAGGTAGCTTTGCCCGATAAAGTACTTCGCAAATGCGTCGTTGGGGGCACCGATGGGAAAGGCCATCTCGTTTTGATGCTTAGCTCTTGCATCAGCAGCATCGCTATCCGCCCAGACCTCCTTCGCCATGCGAAAGGCCGCCCATGCCTTGGGCCATCCTGCGTAAAACGCCGCATGTGTAAGGATTTCCGCTATCTCCGTCCTGGCCACGCCATTGTTCTTTGCGGACATCAGATGATATTGGAACGAAGAGTCCGTCAGTCCCTGCGACATCAGGGCCACCACCGTCACGATGCTACGGTCCCGCAGGGAGAGCTCGCCCTCTCGGCTCCACACCTCGCCGAACAGCACATCGTCGTTGAGCTGTGCGAATTTGGGGGCGAACTCCCCTAGGGCATCTCTGCCCGCTGTCTGCTTAATCGTCATGCTTGATTCCTCCTGTCGTTGGTTTTGAGTACAAGCTGCTTCCGCGCAGCTAAGCCGCGCCTAGACTTCCATGCCCATTCGTTGCGCCTGCTCCAGAGCGGGATGCCCGGCGATATTGCCCACACCGTTCACGCCGCCGGCGCAAACCGTTTTGCCCATAACGAACACCCCTTGCGCTACCGATTTGTATTGACGAGAATGAAGGTAATACCTAAACCTGACTTTAGGTCAAGGAATGAAGTCGAGATTTATTCGGAGGAGCCATGTACACAATCGGACAGGTGGCGGAGATGTTCGGTCTGCCCGCCTCAACGCTGCGGTACTACGACAAGCAGGGATTGTTCCCGGGGCTGGAGCGGACGTCCGGCATTCGCCGATTCGGCGATACGGAACTCGAAGCGCTTCGGGTCATCGAATGCCTGAAGAAGGCGGGAATGGAGATCAAGGACATCCGTCTGTTCATGGAATGGTGCGCAGAGGGGCCATCGACCTACGCCAAGCGCAAGGCCATGTTCGAGGAGCGGAAGGCCCACATGGAGTCGGAGATCGCGAAGATGAACCGTGCCCTGGACATGTTGAAGTTCAAATGCTGGTACTACGAGCAGGCGATTCAAGATGGCAGCGAGGATAGGCTGGAGGCGCTGATTCCCGACAATTTGCCGGAAGAGATCAAAGATGCCTACGAGAACGCGCACGCTCGATAAAGCCGTTCGCTATCCATGGGGCTCCGGCAAGGAGCTCTTTCCGAACAGAACGAAAAAGAAAACCTCCGACCCAGAGGATCCGGAGGCTGTTATTCCCGCTATTCCCACTCGACAATAGGAGCCACTGGCCAAAAGCCTGTCAACATCAAAACAAGTTCTCAATCCGTCGATTCTACGTGAGGCAATGATCCTCATTTGATACCCGCGCTGTTTGCGCACTAGGAAGCAAAGGAATCTGGCCACCACTCAAATAAGATCACCGCCATCTTGCATAAACGACGCCATGTTAAGGTGCCTGACGCCATCCCTCTCCTGCAATAGAGAATCAAGCGTGAACAAGTAACGCGGATACCCATCCCTGATGTGGCCGAACGGCCTGTACTCGCGCTCCTCGACGTCTCTGTCGGCAATCGACATAGAGGCCTGGATGTAGGCGTAAGCATTGCGCCTACGAGCGATGAAGTCACACTCGAGCTTCCCAATACGGCCCACAGAAAGCTCGTACCCGCGCGATGCAAGATAGAGGTAGATCTTCACGTCGGTATATACGCTGTTAGCGTCGGAATAATTTAGCCAAATATAGTCGGCCGAGATTGACCAATCCC
>CAUFMG010000037.1 GCA_959026725.1 uncultured Collinsella sp. | reverse complement strand
AAATTGTGATTTACAGACGCAGGATGTCTGAATGGGCGGCGATGCTCAGCTCATTTATCTCGGCAAATATGACGGTATAATCACAAGGGCTGTAATTTGTATTTTTGAGCTCATAGGTACCTGAATGACTGAAGAACCGATAAGTAAATCCGAGCTGGGAAACCACTTACTCGGAGCCTGCGATATCCTGCGTGGCCCCATCAACCAGGACGAGTACAAGAGCTACATCACACCGTTGCTCTTCTTCAAGCGCATCTCCGACGTCTACGACGAGGAGACCACCGAAGCTCTAGAGATGTCGGACGGAGACGAAGACTACGCCGCCCTGCCCGAAAACCACAGCTTCGCGGTGCCGGACGGCTGCCATTGGCAGGACGTGCGCAACACCGGCGCAAACGTCGGCAAGGCAATCGTAGACGCCATGGTAGGAATCGAACGAGCCAACCCCGATACCCTCAGCGGCCTCTTCAGTAGCTTCGACGATGCGAGCTGGACAGACAAAGGCAAGCTCTCCGACGAGCGCCTGAAGGACCTCGTCGAGCACTTCTCAGCAAAGAAGTTCGGCAACAGAAACTACAGCGCCGACATGATGGGCGACGCCTACGAATACCTGATCAAGAAGTTCGCCGACATGCAGAAGAAGAACGCCGGCGAGTTCTACACCCCGCGCGAAATCGTCAAGATGATGGTCTCCCTGCTTGAGCCGAAACCTGGCGAGACCGTCTATGACCCCGCCTGCGGCACGGGCGGTATGCTCATCGAAGCCGTGCGGCAGATGGACAACTCCAAGCTAGCTTACGGAAAGCTCTATGGCCAAGAGAAGAACCTCAGCACGTCCGCCATAGCGCGAATGAACCTGTATCTCCACGGCGCGAAGGACTTCCGCATCGCCCAGGGCGACACCCTGCGCGAGCCCGCCTTCCTTGCCGGGAACACCCTCAGGTCGTTCGACTGCGTCCTCGCCAATCCACCCTTCTCCCTTAAGAACTGGGGATCCGCAGAGTTCTCCTCGGACCCATGGGGCCGCAACATCTGGGGTGTCCCCACCGACAAGTCGGCGGACTTCGCATGGGTGCAGCATATGGTCTGCTCCATGGACGAGAAGAGCGGTCGCTGCGCCGTAGTGCTGCCCCAGGGCGCACTGTTCCACGGCGGCAAGGAGGGTGCCATCCGCAAGGAGTTGCTCAAGTCAGACAAGGTCGAGGCAGTGATCTCGCTCGCGAGCGGCGTCTTCTACAGCACCGGCGTCTCCGCCTGCGTGCTGTTCCTCCGGAATGACAAGCCTCCGGCGCATCGGGGCCGCGTCTGCATCATCGACGGTACCGAGATCTTCACCGCCCAGCGCGCGCAGAACATGATCACGGAGGAGAACGCTCAGGAGATGCTCTCCCTCTATCAATCCTACGAACCCGTCGTAGAGAAGTGCGCCATCGCGACGCTCGATGATATAGAGCGCGAGGGTTACGTGCTCTCGGCGAACAATTACGTCGAAAGAAGGCGCGAGGAGATCGAGCCGCCGGCGGAAACCAGGAAACGTTTCTACGACCTCCTTCGCCAGACGAGGAAGTCCGAGGAGAAGCTCCTTGAGCTGCTCTCAAAGGGAGGCTATGTCGATGGAGAGTAGAATCCCCCAGGAAGAGCTGAACAACCATCTATGGAACGCGGCGGTTCTGCTGCGCACCTACATCGATGCCGGCTCGTACAAGCAGTACATATTCCCGCTGCTATTCTTCAAGCGCCTCTCAGATGTTTACGACGAGGAGACCGCCGAGGCATTGGAAGCCTCTGACGGAGATGCGGAGTTCGCCGCCCTTCCCGAGAATCACAGCTTCGCAATCCCGGACGGCGCCCACTGGTGCGATGTCCGCGAGGCCACGGAAAACATCGGTAAGGCCATCGTGGGCGCCTTCCGCGCCATCGAGACGGCCAACGGTTCCAAGCTGCGTGGTATCTTCGGCGACGCCGCCTGGACTAACAAGAAACGACTTCCCGACCGCCTGCTCAAGGACCTCATCGAGCACTTCAGCGCTATAACGCTCTCCATCGCCAATTGCCCCGAGGACGAGCTCGGCCAGGGCTACGAGTACCTCATCAAGAAGTTTGCGGACGATTCTGGACACACCGCTCAAGAGTTCTACACCAATCGCACGGTCGTCCACCTAATGACCGAAATCCTCCAGCCCAGGCCCGGCGAGTCCATCTACGACCCCACCTGCGGCAGCGCCGGCATGCTCATCTCCTCCATTGCCCACCTCAAACAGCACGGAGAGGAATGGCGCAATGTTCACGCCTACGGACAGGAGATCAACCAGCTATCCTCCGCCATCGGACGCATGAACCTATTCCTGCACGGCGTCGAGGACTTCGAAATCGCAAACGACGACACGCTACGGCACCCAGCCTTCCTCGAGGCGGGAAAGCTGCGCACCTTCGATATGGTACTCGCTAACCCTCCCTACTCGATCAAACAATGGGACCGCGAGGCGTTCGCGTCGGACCCCTACGGACGCAACTTCCTCGGCACCCCGCCGCAGGGACGAGCAGACTACGCCTTCATACAGCACATCCTCAAGAGTATGGACCCACACACAGGCAGGTGCTCCATTCTCCTCCCCCATGGCGTACTCTTCCGCAACGAGGAATCGGAGATGCGCGAAAGGCTCGTGAGAAGCGATCTCGTTGAGGCGGTCATCGGACTCGGCGCAAACCTCTTCTTCAACTCGCCCATGGAGGCCTGCATCCTCATCTGCCGCAGCGAGAAAGCGCCGAATCGAAGCAAGAAAATACTGTTCGTAGATGCCTCTGCCGAGGTAACCCGCAAGAACGCGCAAAGCTACCTTGAGCCTCAACACATCAAGAGAATCGTCGATGCCTACCGATCTGACGAGGACATCGAAGGGTTCTCATCCCACGCATCGTTTAGTGAGCTCGAGGGCAACGCCTTCTCGCTCTCCATCCCTCTGTACGTGAAGCCCTCCAATGATGAAAATGCTGACGACAGAAGCATCGAGGAGACGGTAGAAAGCTGGAGAGCCGCCTCCACAGAGGCCGCGTCCCTGCTCGATATTATTGCTGCGAAATTGCATGAAAACGATGGTGAGTAACATGACCCACGTTTGCCTGGGCGATGTGGCCCGCGAAATCAAACAGAAGGTCCCTGTAGACCAAGAACTGCCGACGGTCGGCCTTGAGCATCTGGACCCCGGCGAAGTCGAACTCGCCCATTGGGACGAAGGTGTCGAGACCACCTTCACTAAGGCTTTCTCAAAGGGGCAGGTGCTGTTCGGGCGTCGCAGGGCCTACCTGCGCAAAGCGGCCGTCGCCCCATTCGACGGAATCTGCTCTGGAGACATCACCGTCATCGCCCCCAAGGACAACCTCTCTCCGAGGCTGCTCCCGTTCATCATCCAGAACGACGCCCTATTCGAGCACGCCGTCACCAATTCGGCAGGCTCCCTCTCGCCAAGAGTCAAGTGGCAGAGCCTTTCGCAATTTGAATTCGAGCTTCCCAGCATCGCTAAGCAAGAAGATCTTGCCGACATACTCTGGACCGCACAAGAAACGAGGTCTCACTACAGGCAGCTGCTTACAGCCTGCGATGACGTCGTCAAATCACAATTT
>CAUFMG010000036.1 GCA_959026725.1 uncultured Collinsella sp. | reverse complement strand
AAAGATATGGCACCGTGGGGACACATGTATGTCAATCCTGGTCTAACAGAGCCTTTTTTAATCCCCGTCCCAGAAAAATCATTTAGCGGCGGGCGCGGAGCTTTTCGTAGCCGTCGGCAAAGAAGGCGACCGTGGCGGCGTCTGCCTCGGTTGCGTCAACGTCGGTGGCGGGGACCACGCCGTGCTCGTCGCTCACCAGGAACAGTGCGCCCTTGAGCTGAGCGGGGATATCCACGCGCGTGACCGGCATGTCCTTGGTTTGGGCCAGCTGCTCGATGAGCGTCGCCGTACCGCACAGGTACTCGTCCGCCGGCGCCACAAAGGCCAGCTCGCCGTTGTTGACGGCAGCGAGCAGCTCGGGTGCCACGCCGGTCTCGTCGGCCTCGGAGCGGGCCTCGGCAGAACGGGCGCGCAGTGCCTTGGCCGACGTGTCGGCCAGCGGCTCGTACTCCCCCACCGTCATGGCGGCATTGCCGTTCACATCGATCACCAGCATGAGCACGCCGTCGTGGGCGGTGTAGTCGCCCTCGGCAAGCGACCACTCAACGTGTTGCTTGGCCCAGCTGAGCATGTTGTGGGTGAGCGGCTCGCCCTGCACCAAGCGCTCGGACAGCGCACGGATGTGGCGGTTGAGCATGGGTACCTTTTTGTTGGACATGCGCCAGCGGCAGATAAGCGCGGGCTTATCGAGCCTGAACTTCTCGACCGCCTCCTGATTGGCGCAAAAGTCCTCGTACGCACGCTGATCCTCGGCATTGCCAAACAGCTCGGCATCATCAATCTGGGGCATGGTTGTACCTTTCGTGTTAGTCATTCCGTCCTCTTATACCAAAAAGACGGCCCTCCAAACGGAGCAGCCGTCTTTTGCAAAGATTATTTTGAAGGCATGGTGAGTCCAAGGACGGGTCAACATCCCGTCCACCTCAGTCAACCAAGCTGGTCGGCGAGGGTTGCCCAGGTGCCGCAGATTGCCGTGAAAGAGGAGCGACGCGTACTTGGGTACGCGAGCGACGAATGAACGGTAAGGTGCGGTGGCTGGGCAAGCCGCAGCGCCACCTCCCTACTTAGTGGCGGAAGTGGCGGGCGCCGGTAAAGACCATAGCAATATTGTGCTCGTTGCAGGCCTGGATGCTTTCGTCGTCGCGCTTGGAGCCGCCGGGCTGGATGATGCAGGTCACGCCGTGTGCAGCAAGCACGTCGACGTTGTCGCGGAACGGGAAGAACGCGTCGCTTGCACAGGCAAAGCCGCCCTTCTCCACGCCCTCGCGCTCGCAGAAGTCCTCGGCGCGCTCGCAGGCAAGTAGCGCAGAGTCAACGCGGTTAGGCTGACCCGGGCCCATGCCAATGCCGGCCTTACCCTTGGAGACCAGGATGGCGTTGGACTTAACGCCCTTGCAGACCTTCCAGGCAAACTCGAGCTCGGCCATCTCGGCGTCGGTGGGCTTGCGGTCGGTGGGGAACGTAAAGGTCGCGGGATCCTCGGTCACGTGGTCGACCTCCTGCACCAGCATGCCGCCGTCGACGGAGCGCAGCTCCACCTGAGCGCCGTGGTCCACGCCGCCGGTCGCCAACACGCGCAGGTTGGGGCGCTTGGCCATGCGCTCGAGCGCCTCGGCGGCGTAGCTCGGGGCGATGATGACCTCGACGAACTGCTTGTTCTGATCGGCAAAGTGCTCAACCAGATCAAAGGGAACCTCGCGGTTGCAGGCGATGATGCCGCCGAAGGCGCTCTTGGGATCGCAGGCAAAAGCGCGGTCGTAGGCAGCCGTGATGTCCTCGGCAACGGCGGAACCGCAGGGGTTCTGGTGCTTGAGGATTACGCAGGCCGGCTCGTCGAACTCGCGGACCAGGTTCCAAGCGGCGTCGGCATCCAGATAGTTGTTGTAGCTGAGCGGCTTGCCCTGGATCTGCTTGGAGCCCACGAGCGGGAACTGCGAGCTCGCGGTGTTCTCGCAGCCCTCGGCAAAGCGATAGACCGTGGCCTTCTGCTGTGGGTTCTCGCCATAGCGCAGGTCGTCGACCTTTTCCAGCGAGATCTCGAGCTTGGCAGAGGTGTCCGCCACGTCGCTTGCCTGGGCGGCAAGCCAACGGGAGATAGCCGTGTCGTAGGCGGCGGTAGTCTGGTAGACCTTCACCTGCAGGCGGCGACGGGTGGCAAGCGTGGTGCAGCCGCCAGTCTCGTGCATCTCGGCCAGGACGGCGTCGTAGTCAGCCGGGTCAGAGATGACGGTAACGCTCGCAGCGTTCTTAGCGGCGGAGCGCAGCATGGAGGGACCGCCGATGTCGATGTGCTCGATGGCGTCCGCAAAGGTGACCTCGGGGTTGGCGACGGTCTTCTCGAACTCGTACAGGTTGACGACGACCAAGTCGATCAGCTTAATGCCGTGCTGAGCGGCCTCCTGCATGTGCTGCTCGGAATCGCGGCGGGCCAGCAGCGCGCCGTGAACCTTGGGGTGCAGGGTCTTAACGCGGCCGTCCATCATCTCGGGATAGCCCGTGAACTCCTCGATGGGGGTTACGGGAACACCCGCGTCCTCGATGGCACGAGCCGTGCCGCCCGTAGAGATGATCTCGACGCCAAAGTCATCGACCAGCGTCCGTGCGAAATCGACGACACCCGTTTTATCGGTAACCGAGATCAACGCGCGTGCGATCTTCACATCAGATCCCATGCAGTCCTCCTGTCTGGTACGCCGCCGTGCTCTGTGAGTCGGTGATACGTCGATCTGCAGCGCTCGCGCAGCGGCATTGAAAATACTGATTCAATGTAGCGCATCAAGCGCATCGATGCACCCCGCAACGGGCGCATGTGCAGAAAAAGTTTGCGAGCAGAGGGGATGGGCACGGCACTGGGCACGGTGAGTTCATGGAACACAGGGGCACCATAATTAGATGCCAATGGCGTGGTAGAACTGTGCTCGATATGCATCCGCAAAAGAAAGAGGCACCATGGTCTCGCGGGTTCTCTACCGACCGTTTGATACCGAAGACTTCGACGCCATCGCGCTGATTCTGCAGCAGCTTTGGCATAACAATTCGGATAACGATGAGTACAACCGCCTTGAGGCCGCGTGCGACCTCGCCTATTGCCTTTCGTCATCGACGTTTTCGCAGGTTGCCGTAATCGACGGTCAGGCGCGTGGCATTTCGCTCGCGCGTGCGGGACAGAGCTCCGGCGCCACCGTTAAGGAACATTGGATGGATACCGAACGCGCGCTGCTTTCGCAGATGCGCGAGCTGGAGCCCGATGTCTGCGCCGAGTATCTCTCGTTTGTGCGCGCAACCATCCGAACCAACAACCGCCTGCTCGAGAGCAGCCCGTTGCCGCACGACAACGAAGTCACGCTGCTCGCCGTCGATCCCGATGTCCACGGCCTGGGTGTAGGCTCAGTGTTGCTCGATGCCGCGGTCTCGTACCTGTCCTCGCGCGGGGCGACAAGGGCGCACCTGTACACCGACTCCAACTGCTCGTGGAAGTTCTACGAGTTGCACGGCTTTAAGCGCACGGCCACGCACCGCGCCAACCGCGAAGAGCGTCGTCACGACATGCCGCGCGAAAGCTTCCTCTACGAACTCGACCTAACAGCCTAAACCCGGCACTTAGGGACGTTCCTTTTAATATGAGCAGGACATTGTCAAGAGGCAAAATCGGGCCTGG
>CAUFMG010000035.1 GCA_959026725.1 uncultured Collinsella sp. | reverse complement strand
CTCGTTCACGGATTGCGGAATTGACGCGGCGGTCGAGCCAAAAGAAAGACTGGGAAGAGGGTCGATGTGAGCGCAAGCTCCCATCGGCCCTTTCCTTGCCCAAGTCTGCGAGCGCGGGAGGGCTGGGGATGGGATTCCCATGGGCGAGGTACTACGACCTCGCCCATGGGAATCCCATATCCCATACCCATATCGAGCGTGATTTTGGGGGTGGTTCGGAGGGGCGAAGTCCCTCCGTTCGGCGCCTGCGCCGATGGCCCGCACCTCATGAGCGACGCCGCGAATGAGTAGGGCTGGGGGGTCTCGGGGGGAACGCCCGAGCGGGTCAAGGGCAGCGCCCTTGCACGGCCAAGCGTAGCTTGGTATAACGTGACTATACCAAAGTCGCTAACGCACCTTTAGGTGGTTCGAACTCGGGAGTTTGACATGACCGTAGCACCCTTGATTGCCATGAAGTCGACCAAATGCGAGAGCCTTGAAGCCGTGGGCAAGGAGCTGGACAGGCGGGCGCACACCTACGCCAACGATGTTGACCAGAGCGGCCGGCATGTCGGGTACCTGTGCCGCGCGGGGGACGAGAGTCCCGTTCCGCTCGAACAGGCCATCGAGCGCCGTATGGGCGAGCTGAACACGAAGAGGAAAATCAGGGACAACCAAGTTCGCGCGATGGGGTTCATCGTGTCGACAAACGAAGCGCTTCCGGACGAGGAGACGGCCAAGGAGTTTCTTGACAGGTCGGTTCAGTGGTTCGGTGCGCGGTACGGATACGAGAACCTGCTCGCCGCCCAGATTCATCTGGACGAGGGCACCCCGCACGTGCACATCTGGATCGCCCCGGTCATCCACGGCGAGGACGGCTACGATCGCCTGTGCGCCAAGGAGCTGTTCGCGCCCGACAAGCGGCGCAAGAACGCCGAGGGCAAGTGGGAGGTGACGGCCCAGGGAACCATGAGCAGGCTTCAGGAGGACTTCTGGGAGCAGGTCGCGAAGCCCTACGGGTACGAGCGCCCAATGCGCCACGAGCTGCGCGCAAAGGGCTACAGGAGCCTTGACGCGTACAAGGTGCAGGTCGGCACCACGAGGGCGCTCAAGTCCGAGATAGAGACCCTTGAGGGCGAGAGAGACAAGGCGAAGCACGGGGCGATAACGGCGAAGCGCGAGCTGGACGGCCTTGAACAGCTCAGGGTTGAGTCCAGTGTCAAATTGGGTGCCGTGAACACCAAGGTCGATGAAAAGCGGGCGCAGGCTGCGGAAATCGACCGCCGAATCGCGGAGAAAATGGCCGAGCTTGACCGCTTGAACGGCGAAATCGGCGAGAAAATCGAGCTGCGCAACGAGGTGGGCGATGACCTTCAGCGGGAGTCCGCGCGATTGGAGTCTCTTCGGCAGGGAACGCGAGCAGCTGAGAGAGACGTTGAGGAGCTTCGACCCATCGCTGCCGAGGTTCGCAGGTACGAGGGTGCGGGACGCGCTGAGCGCGGCACAATCCTCGATTCAATCGCTGCTCGATGCGCAGGAGCGGCGAGAGCAGCTAGAGCGGCAATTGAGGAGCTTGGAGACCGCATCTGGGCGCTGATGCGTCCCAGGAAGGCGAAGACGGAGCAGCGCAGCCTGGATGACGTGATGAGGGAAGCAACGGAAGTCGCGCGTGCGGGGAAAGCGTTGAGCCGTAACCATGTTGCGCCGACGAACAGCAGGCCGCGCGGGCAGGCTCGGTGAAACGTAAACTATAGTTTACGTTTGCTGGTATTACAGAAAACCAGCATCTAACTGCGGTGATGGGCAAAATATTGGCAATTTAATCAGGTATACTAATCTGGTATACTTATTGGGAAAGAAAGGAGAACGGCAGTGGTCAGAGTACACGGGAACGCCCTCAAGCACGGGCTTACCAGCGATGAGGTCGCGTATGCGTGGGAGAACCCGATTCGGTGCCGCCAGAGAAACGGCACGGATGACCCGCCGCTCTGGATTTCGGTCGGCTCGCTTCCCGACGGTAGATTTGCCGAGCTGATTGGATTCATGGATATCGACGGCGTTTGGTGCGTGTTCCACGCGATGGTGCCGCCGACGAAGAAGTTCAAGCGCGAGCTGGGATGGAGGTAGACATGAAAGGAATCGTTGCCGAGAACGGCAAGGTCGTGACCGACGAGATGATTGCCGGTTGGGAAAGCGCCCTTGAGCGCGATGAGTGGCCTAGCGGATGGGTGAATGTGGGCGAAATCGTCGAGGGGAAACTCCCGAAAGCAGCGCCCGAGACGGTAACGCTGTCCCTCAAGGTTCCCGCCGCCATGAAACGGGCGCTTGAGAAGGAAGCGAAGGCCGAGGGCAAGTCGACGGGTGCGTATGCCCGCGGAATCCTCGCCGATGGTCTCATGGCCATAGCGTAAAGCAGCAGGGGAGCTAACAGAAAGGGGAGCCTTTAAGGCTCCCCTTTCCTGCCGGCGACCCTGTTATAATTTGGGTCAGAGCTTTGAGTGCGCCAACACTCGCAGCTCGCATATCAACCGAGATGGTAGCTCGGCGATACACCAGCATTATATCAAGCTGGAATATCCCCAAACAGCTACCTCCCAAACAGGGAGGTTTTTTCATGGCAATGAATGGAAACGAGGGCGGTTCTGCATACCCGCCGAACCCGGATGTGAAATCCGGCTCTTGTCTAATAGCCGGATTTCAACCACTTACGGTGGTTCACCCCTCTTACTGGAATGCATACAAAACCGAATCTGGGGCAACGTTCTCAATCGATATGGTTCGCCTAAAGCTGTCGTTCATCAACGGCAAGGGCGAGTGGTTGAGCACGCACGCCCAGACCTTCGACTGCGACAGCATGAGCGCGTGGACGAGCAAGATTCGCCCCGGCGGATGGTACGAGCTTTGGAGTTTCGAACTCGGAGACAGCTCGGTCGCGCTCGGTATCGGCTTCATGGAGCCGAGTTGCAAGGTGAACATGAATCGCGGGTTCATCGAGTTCAACCCGAACAAGGTCGCAGGGGACAAGCGGTTCTGGCGGCTGCTGGAAAAGCTCGCGCCGTGCGTCTCGCACGCCCGCTTGAAGAGGTTCGACCTCGCCTATGATTTGCCGACAAGCCGTCTGGACTGCCGCCTTAGCAAGGACAGGCGGATGTACAAATCGGTCATCAGTAACGGAATCACGGAATACCTCGGGGTCAAGAACACCCCCGGATACGTAAAGGTCTACGACAAAGCGGCCGAGATGAACCTGTCGAGTGTGCTGACGCGCATCGAGCTGACGTGTGATGGAGAGTGGGACGCTGGGCAGGTTGTCGCGCACTGGCCGCAGGTTCACGCATGGCATAGCGATGAGAATACGCGCGACTGGGTGCGCGTGGTGGGAATCATGCTCGCCGAGAAGGCCGAGCGCGGCGAGGAGGTCGAGACGCTCATCAACATGCTCGGCTGGCGTTCACGACCGAAGGTGCGCGAGTATCTGCGCACGCCGATGGTCGAGCTGCCGCCCGACTGCGCCGCCGCAGCCGTAGCCGAAGCGCGAAGCTGGTGCGCTCGGTTCGAGTAGGCGGGTCAATGTAGCAATGCGTGACTACGGGGCGGCGTGGTCTGCGCTCGCGCAGATCTAAGCCGACTCGTTCACGGATTGCGGAATTGACGCGGCGGTCGAGCCAAAAGAAAGACTGGGA
>CAUFMG010000034.1 GCA_959026725.1 uncultured Collinsella sp. | reverse complement strand
GTAACAAGGTAGCCGTACCGGAAGGTGCGGCTGGATCACCTCCTTTCTACGGAGATTTCAGGCCACTGTCTGGTGGCCGGTGTGTGCCCCCTTGCCCCGGATGTGCCGGGTGCGCGGGGGTTGCTGGTGTGGAAGAGTGGAGTCGGCCTTCGGGCGTGCCGGTCGTGCGGTGCGTCCAGGAGTGGTGCGGGCATGCTTTTGGGTTCCCGGACCGCCACCCCGCGCCGTTTGGCGTGGCTGGTGTTCCGTGCCCCGTGCCGGTCGCCCGTCCCCTGGTGGGGTGGGTGGGCTCGCGTGCGGGTGCGTGGTGGTTTGAGAACTGGATAGTGGACGCGAGCAGGGGACGCCCTTTTGGGGGTGTCTTCTGCTGTTGATTTCGCCGGACTCTTCGGAGTCTGGTGTTTGATCGTTTTGTGTGTGATCATTTGTGTGATGATTTGTGTTGCCAGCGGAGTTTTTGCCGTGGGCTTGCGGTTTCCCGCCGTTCCCGGATGGGTCGTGCGGGTTGCTTGCAAGGGCGTATGGTGGATGCCTTGGCAGACAGTACCGATGAAGGACGTTTGAGGCTGCGATATGCCTCGGGGAGCCGCCAGCAGGGCTTTGATCCGAGGATTTCCGAATGGGGGAACCCGCCGGCCGTCATGGGCCGGCACCGCGTTCGCGCGGGGGGTACGCAGGGAAGTGAAACATCTCAGTACCTGCAGGAAAGGATGTTCCGTGAGTAGTGGCGAGCGAAAGCGGATCAGGCCAAACCGCGCGCGTGTGACAGGCGCCAGCCGTTGCGCGCGTGGTGTTGAGGGAGCGTGTGTCCGGGTCCTGGCGGGCCCGGCCGGAGTGATAAAACGGCGTGTGAGGCGAACCGGATTGAATGCCGGGCCGCAGAGGGTGATGGCCCCGTAGCCGAACGCGCGTCGTCTCCGGATCGTGTCTCCCAAGTAGCGCGGGACTCGTGGAATCCCGTGTGAATCCGCCCCGACCGTGGGGTAAGCCTAGATATACCTGTCTGACCGATAGCGAACTAGTACCGTGAGGGAAAGGTGAAAAGCACCCCGGGAGGGGAGTGAAACAGTCTCTGAAACCGTGCGCTTACAAACCGTCGGAGCCTTTCGGGGTGACGGCGTGCCTATCGAAAAATGAGTCTGCGAGTCAGTGGCACGTGGCGAGCGTAACCCGTGTGGGGTACGCGTAGCGAAGGCGAGTCTCAAAAGGCGTTTGAGTCGCGTGTCCTGGACCCGAAGCGGGATGATCTAGCCCTGAGCAGGTTGAAGCGCGGGTAAGACCGCGTGGAGGACCGAACCCACCTGGGTTGAAAACCGGGGGGATGACCTGGGGCTAGGGGTGAAAGGCCAATCAAATTCCGTGATAGCTGGTTCTCTCCGAAATGCATTTAGGTGCAGCGTCGGTCGATTGCGTCGCGGGGGTAGAGCTACCGGATGCTTGCGGGCCCTTGTTGGGTACCAACAGCAGCCGAACTCCGAATACCGTTGACGTGTATTCCGGCAGTGAGTCGGCGGGGGATAAGCTCCGTCGTCGAGAGGGAGACAGCCCAGACCGTCGTCTAAGGTCCCGAAGCGTGTGCTAAGTGGGAAAGGATGTGGAGTCGCATAGACAGCCAGGAGGTTGGCTCAGAAGCAGCCATCCTTGAAAGAGTGCGTAACAGCTCACTGGTCTAGTGGTTCCGCGCCGACAATGTAGCGGGGCTCAAGCACACCACCGAAGACGCGGCAGCAATCTTCATGGTTGCTGGGTAGGAGAGCGTCCTGCGAGGGGCGAAGCGGCGGTGGAAACCGGCCGTGGACTTCGTGGGAGTGAGAATGCAGACATGAGTAGCGAGAGACGGGTGAGGATCCCGTCCGCTGGATGACCAAGGGTTCCGGGGCCACGTTCGTCGTCCCCGGGTGAGTCGGGTCCTAAGGCGAGGCCGACAGGCGTAGTCGAATGGATGAACGGGCTGATATTCCCGTACCGGCAGCGAACCGAAACAACCGAGGCCTGGGGCGCTAACCTCCGGGTCCGTGCCGTCTCCCCTTTCGGGGGGTCGCGGCGCGGGCGCGTTGGGATCCCCCCTCGTAGTAGGTCAGCGCAGGAGTGACGCATCAGGGCAGCCGGCCGCGGAGGTGGTTTTCCGTGGTCAAGCGTTCGAGCCCGTCCCGCAGGCAAATCCGCGGGGCGTCGGGGCGAGGCGTGATGATGGGGGCCTTACGGCCCGAATCCGGTGATCCGTGGTGCCGAGAAAAGCTTCGGCGTCAGGCGCGTTGCCGCCCGTACCCCAAACCGACACTGGTGGTCAGGTAGAGAATACCAAAGCGATCGAGCGAATCCTGGTCAAGGAACTCGGCAAATTGCTCCCGTGCCTTCGGCATAAGGGAGACCCCCTGCGGTGATGAGCGGCGGGGGGTGGCACAGGCCAGGGGGTAGCGACTGTTTACCAAAAACACAGGAGCGTGCGAAGGCGCAAGCCGCTGTATACGCTCTGACGCCTGCCCGGTGCCGGAAGGTTAAGAGGATCCGTCAGCTTCTGCGAAGCGGTGAATTCAAGCCCCGGTAAACGGCGGTGGTAACTATAACCATCCTAAGGTAGCGAAATTCCTTGTCGGGTAAGTTCCGACCTGCACGAATGGCGTAACGACTTCCCCACTGTCTCGACCAGGAGCTCGGCGAAATTGCAGTACGAGTAAAGATGCTCGTTAAGCGCAGAAGGACGAAAAGACCCCGGGACCTTTACTATACCTTGGTATTGGCATTAGGCGCGGATTGTGTAGCATAGGCGGGAGGCTTCGAAGCGGGTGCGCCAGCATTCGTGGAGCCGCAAGGTGAAATACCGCTCTGTTCTCGTTTGACGTCTAACCTCGACAAGTCATCCTTGTCAGGGACAGTGCCTGGCGGGTAGTTCAACTGGGGCGGTTGCCTCCCAAAGAGTAACGGAGGCGCTCAAAGGTCCGCTCGGCCCGGTTGGCAATCGGGTGTCGAGTGTAATCGCACAAGCGGGCTTGACTGCGAGATCGACGGATCGAGCAGGGACGAAAGTCGGAGATAGTGATCCGGTGCCGGCGCACGGGCGCGGCATCGCTCAACGGATAAAAGGTACCCCGGGGATAACAGGCTGATCATTCCCAAGAGTCCATATCGACGGGATGGTTTGGCACCTCGATGTCGGCTCGTCGCATCCTGGGGCTGGAGCAGGTCCCAAGGGTTCGGCTGTTCGCCGATTAAAGCGGCACGCGAGCTGGGTTCAGAACGTCGTGAGACAGTTTGGTCTCTATCCTCTGCGCTCGTTGGAATCTTGAGGAGGCCTGCCCATAGTACGAGAGGACCTGGGTGGACGAACCTCTGGTATGCCGGTCGTCACGCCAGTGGCGCGGCCGGTTGGCTACGTTCGGAAGGGATAACCGCTGAAAGCATCTAAGCGGGAAGCCTTCTCCAAGATAAGGATTCCATGCGGCCCCGAGCCGCTGAAGACCCCATGCAGAACACGTGGTCGATAGGCCGGACGTGGAAGCCCCGCGAGGGGTGGAGCCGACCGGTACTAATGGTCGAGAGGCAACCCACATCCACACGCCCGGGAGGCGTGTGGCGCAGGACCCGGCAGGGCCCCGCGAAGGCGCACAGGGAGCACGTCCTCACACGCGCACGATCAGTCAACAGCAACGAATCGCGTCCATTGTCCGGTCCCCGAACCGCCACACGCCGGCGGGAAACCCCCTGTTTCCCGGCCGATAACCCAAGATTTGCGGCGGCCATGGCCCAGGAGAGACGCCCGGTCCCATTCCGAACCCGGAAGCTAAGACCTGGCACGGCGATGGTACTGCACCCGACAGGGTGTGGGAGAGTAGCACGCCGCCGCACCACACGACAAGGACCCCCGGACGAGG
>CAUFMG010000033.1 GCA_959026725.1 uncultured Collinsella sp. | reverse complement strand
AAGATATGGCACCGTGGGGACACATGTATGTCAATCCTGGTCTAACAGAGCCTTAAATAATCATCGAGAGGATTGCCTGTTCGAGAAGTTGTCAAAATAGCCGCAAAATAGCCGCGCTCCAAAAAGACTGGTTATTGGGCGTTGACAGTTGGCGAGCCGTAGGTAAAATATCGACTTGTCCTGGGGACGTAGCTCAGTTGGGAGAGCGCTGCCGTCGCATGGCAGAGGCCGAGGGTTCGACTCCCTTCGTCTCCACCCTTGGATTTGATAAGCCGCTGACATTGTGTCGGCGGCTTTTTTTAAAAGAAAGGGCTATACCATGGCCGAGCTTGAGTCCCAACCATTGTCCGACGAGGAGCGCGCCGAGTTGGAGGAGCTCCGCGCTGAGAAGGCCCGCCGCGAGGCTCGGGAAGAGGCCCGTCGCGAGCGTGAGGAGCTGGCTGCCCTGCGTGCCGAGCGTGCGAAGGCCGAGGAGGTCGCCTCGAACGCTGCATCCGAGCGCAAGCCCGCGCCCGCACCCAAGCCCGCTGCCGCGAAGCCTGCACCTGCCGCGCCCAAACCTCAGCCTAAAAAGGCCGCTCGTCCCAAGTCCGTCGAGCCCAAGCCGAGCCGTGACGAGATGACCTTTGCCCAGCGCATGGTTACCTCCAAGGAGCCTACGGGCGAGAACGAGATCCCTGGCATGGCGCCGGCTCAAAAAATCATTATTGTCCTTGCCCTCATCGCGTTTGTCATCTTTATGGGCTACACGATCCTGACCAGCATGGGCCTGCTCTAACCGACTTGCATCGGGCGTCATGTCCGCATGCTCTGCTCTCGTCCAACCTTCAAATTCTGCACCACACATTCGAAAGGTCGCCCCATGGCTTTGACCGACATCTCTCATCCCACCGACATTGCAATGCTCACCGATCTGTACGAGCTCACTATGGCCCAGGGCCTGTGGGAGAGCGGCAAGGCCAATGAACAGGGTTGTTTTACCGCGTTTTACCGCGACCATCCCTTTGGCAGCGCCTATGCCGTCATGTGCGGCACCGCCGAACTGCCCGAGCTGGTCGAGAACCTTCGCTTTACGGCCGAGGATATCGACTACCTCGCCTCGCTCCAGGCCCCTGCCGGCGGCGCGATGTTCAAGCCTGGATTCCTTGACTACCTGCGCGATTTTCGTGCGCATGTAAACATTGACGCCGTCCCTGAGGGCGAGCTCGTCTTTCCGCGCGAGCCCATGGTGCGCGTCACCGGCCCCGCGCTGGAGTGCCAGCTGCTTGAGACGGCGCTGCTCAACATCGTCGGGTTCCAGACGCTTGTCGCCACCAAGACGGCGCGCGTGGTGCTCGCCGCCGACGGTCGCCCTGTGGCGGAGTTTGGCCTGCGCCGAGCCCAGGGTCCCGATGGCGGCCTGGCCGTCGCGCGCGCGAGCTACGTCGCCGGCTGCTCCTCTACGTCCAATGTGCTCGCCGGCCGCCGCTACGGTATTCCCGTCTTTGGCACGCATGCGCACAGCTGGGTGATGAGCTTTGACTCCGAGCTCGAGGCCTTTCGTGCGTTTGCCAAGTCGAGTCCCAAGAACTGTACGCTGCTCATCGACACCTATGACGTGCGCGAGGGCTGTGAACATGCCATTACGGTTGCCAAGGAGATGGAAGCGGTGGGCGAGCGCCTGTCGGCCATTCGCATTGACTCGGGTGACCTCGCCAAGCTCTCCAAGTATGTGCGCGGCCGTTTTGATGCCGAGGGCCTGCCCTATGTGGGGATCTCGGTTTCCAACGATCTTGACGAGTATACGATTCAGTCACTGATCGACCAGGGCGCGCCCATCGATAGCTTTGGCGTGGGCACCAAGCTCGCGACCTGCTACGACCAGCCGGCGTTGGGCGGAGTGTACAAGCTTTCCGCCCGCCGTGCGAGCGAGACAGATCCATGGACGCCGGTGGTCAAGCTCTCCGAGCAGCCCTACAAGCGCACGATCCCGGGTGTGCAACGCGTGCGCCGTTATTACGACGGCTTTGGCGGCCCGGTCTGCGACATGATCTACGACGAGGACCATCTGGCGGGGGAGGGCGCCGCGCGCGGCAATACCCTCGTGGCCGTGAACGATGCCGCCCTGGTGACCGACGTGTCCGAACTTGAGTATCGCGAGCTGCTGGTGCCGATCGTGCGCGATGGCAGTGCGGTGGCTCCGCGTGAGAGCATCCAGGACGCGCGCGAGCGCTGTGCTTGGGCGCTCGATCATCTTGATGCAGCTTTCAAGCGCTTCCTGTACCCGCAGACCTATGTGGTGGGCATGGAGCAGGGCCTGGCTCAGGTGCGCGACGAGCTCGTGCGCAAGAACATGGCCGCGGCTTCGGCCTTCCCCTGGGCAAAATGATCCGAAGGGGACGGAGGAAAACGGATCATTTTCGTCCGTCCCGCACCGGGTGCCCCGGCTGCTCCAGCTCGCCCGCCTGCTCAACACTCGATTGGTTTGACGTATGACGACTTCTTATAAAACGATGGTGGTAAAGATCGGCTCGTCCACGGTGGTGGGCGCCGACGGCAAGGTCAACCGCGCCTTTATCGGCGGGCTTGCCGATCAGGCCGCAGCGCTGCGCAAGCTCGGCTGGCGTCTGGTCGTGGTGAGCTCGGGCGCTATCGCCTGTGGCTATCCCGTGCTGGGCTTCGACCGTAAGCCGGTCGGCGACCTGCCGAGCCTGCAGGCCTGCGCTTCGGCCGGCCAGTGCATCATCTCGTCGGCCTACGACGAGGAGTTTCATGCGCGCGACCTGCTCACCTCGCTCGTGCTGCTCACGCGTCACGACACGGCGCGCCGTACGTCCTACCTGCACGCGCGCGACGCCCTGCTGCGCTTGGTGGAGCTTGGCGTGGTGCCGGTCGTCAACGAGAACGATACCGTTACTGTCGATGAGATCAAGTTTGGCGACAACGACACGCTGGCGGCGCTCGTGAGCTGCCTGGTTTCTGCCGATCTGTGCGTGACGCTTTCGGACATCGACGGCCTCTACACCGCCAATCCGCATGAGGATCCGACGGCCGAGTTTGTCCCGGTCGTGCATAAGATCGATGCCAAGATCATTGCCTCGGCGGGCGATTCTTCCACATCGGTGGGCACGGGCGGCATGATCACCAAGATTCGCGCGAGCCGCATCCTGATGACGGCGGGTATTCAGAGCGTGATTTGCTCGGGTGAGGAGCCCGATGCGCTCGTGCGCCTCGCCCGCGGCGAGGGCGTGGGCACGCTGTTCGATCCGCCGGCGGAGCGTCTGGACATCGCACCCCGCAAGCTGTGGATCGCACTGGGCGACAAGGCGCATGGCTCGGTGACGGTTGATGATGGTGCTGCGAAGGCGCTGGTCAGCCGTGGCTCTTCCTTGCTTGCGGTGGGTATTCGCGAGGTCGATGGCCAGTTTGCCGAGGGCGATGTGCTCGATGTGTGCGATCCGAGCGGTATGGTCGTCGCCCGCGGTATCGCCGAGGCCGATTCGGACGTGCTGGAACTTGCTGCCGGTCGCCGCCAAGACCAGATTGCCAGCAACCGCCTGCTGGCAGACCTGGCCGAGAAGCCGGCGATACACCGAGATAATTTAATCGTCTTCGCCTAACGGGTCGACGCTGCGCGCCGCCCAGAGTGACAATTTGTCATTCAAAAGGCGAGGCATGACCATCAGGTCTATGCCTCGCCTTTTTCATGCCAACTTGTTCGCTCTGGGCGGCGCTCGCTTCTTTTGTTCGACCTACGATTTAAAGCCACTCGCTTAGAGGCGTTTTCGCTTTCCGTCCTCTACCTGCGGCATTGTCGTTGCCGGCACTTGTTCGGCACTTGGGGACGTTCCTTTTAATATGAGCAGGACATTGTCAAGAGGCAAAATCGGGCCTGG
>CAUFMG010000032.1 GCA_959026725.1 uncultured Collinsella sp. | reverse complement strand
GAAAAAACGTCTCGAAAAAAATTGACAAAAAGGTGTGGTATGGTAGATTTCTCGGCACGCCAACACGGCGACGGGATGAAAAGCCCGGCGGCTGAAGGGCTCGGAAGAGTACTGGAAGCGGCTGGAGCCGGCCACCCGGAAAGAGCCCCGGAAAGGGGTGCGATAAGAAGATTTCAAGGGAATGACTACCAAAAACCGCCGAGGGTTTTCCGAGTGAGCCGAGAGGTGAGCGAGGGGACAAGGCCCGAAGGAGCGACCTGGCTCTGAGAGGTGCGGTTTGGTAGAAGCAAGGGGAAAGAAAAAAGGTCGTGACGCGCGCCGTGCGAGGCAGAGCGAAGAGGTCTTCAAGAGACACAACTTGAAGGAAGAGCTGGCTGAAGCATGGCGCAAATGAAATCGCAAGATTCCATTTGGTCCAGCAATTTCAAAAATTAATTTGATGGAGAGTTTGATTCTGGCTCAGAACGAACGCTGGCGGCGTGGATAAGACATGCAAGTCGAACGAGAGAATTGCTAGCTTGCTAATAATTCTCTAGTGGCGCACGGGTGAGTAACACGTGAGTAACCTGCCCCCGAGAGCGGGATAGCCCTGGGAAACTGGGATTAATACCGCATAGTATCGAAAGATTAAAGCAGCAATGCGCTTGGGGATGGGCTCGCGGCCTATTAGTTAGTTGGTGAGGTAACGGCTCACCAAGGCGATGACGGGTAGCCGGTCTGAGAGGATGTCCGGCCACACTGGAACTGAGACACGGTCCAGACACCTACGGGTGGCAGCAGTCGAGAATCATTCACAATGGGGGAAACCCTGATGGTGCGACGCCGCGTGGGGGAATGAAGGTCTTCGGATTGTAAACCCCTGTCATGTGGGAGCAAATTAAAAAGATAGTACCACAAGAGGAAGAGACGGCTAACTCTGTGCCAGCAGCCGCGGTAATACAGAGGTCTCAAGCGTTGTTCGGAATCACTGGGCGTAAAGCGTGCGTAGGCTGTTTCGTAAGTCGTGTGTGAAAGGCGCGGGCTCAACCCGCGGACGGCACATGATACTGCGAGACTAGAGTAATGGAGGGGGAACCGGAATTCTCGGTGTAGCAGTGAAATGCGTAGATATCGAGAGGAACACTCGTGGCGAAGGCGGGTTCCTGGACATTAACTGACGCTGAGGCACGAAGGCCAGGGGAGCGAAAGGGATTAGATACCCCTGTAGTCCTGGCAGTAAACGGTGCACGCTTGGTGTGCGGGGAATCGACCCCCTGCGTGCCGGAGCTAACGCGTTAAGCGTGCCGCCTGGGGAGTACGGTCGCAAGATTAAAACTCAAAGAAATTGACGGGGACCCGCACAAGCGGTGGAGTATGTGGCTTAATTCGATGCAACGCGAAGAACCTTACCTGGGCTTGACATGTAATGAACAACATGTGAAAGCATGCGACTCTTCGGAGGCGTTACACAGGTGCTGCATGGCCGTCGTCAGCTCGTGTCGTGAGATGTTTGGTTAAGTCCAGCAACGAGCGCAACCCCTGTTGCCAGTTACCAGCACGTGAAGGTGGGGACTCTGGCGAGACTGCCCAGATCAACTGGGAGGAAGGTGGGGACGACGTCAGGTCAGTATGGCCCTTATGCCCAGGGCTGCACACGTACTACAATGCCCAGTACAGAGGGGGCCGAAGCCGCGAGGCGGAGGAAATCCTGAAAACTGGGCCCAGTTCGGACTGTAGGCTGCAACCCGCCTACACGAAGCCGGAATCGCTAGTAATGGCGCATCAGCTACGGCGCCGTGAATACGTTCCCGGGTCTTGTACACACCGCCCGTCACATCATGGAAGCCGGTCGCACCCGAAGTATCTGAAGCCAACCGCAAGGAGGCAGGGTCCTAAGGTGAGACTGGTAACTGGGATGAAGTCGTAACAAGGTAGCCGTAGGGGAACCTGCGGCTGGATCACCTCCTTTCTATGGAGCAAGTGCACGGAAGTGCACAGGTCGGATCTCTTCCCGAGGGGAGAGAAAGCGGAACCCGCGAGGGCCCGCAACGAACCAAAGATGTGTAAACAGCCGGTCGCCTGGAGCGAAGCCCGGCACGACGTGCGTGACGACCTTTTTTCACCGAGAACCGCAACTGGGGGTATAGCTCAGTTGGTAGAGCGCCAGCTTTGCAAGCTGGATGTCCGGGGTTCGAGTCCCCGTGCCTCCACCAGTTTCGGGAAAGAGACCCAAAGCCGGGCCTGTAGCTCAGTTGGTTAGAGCACGCGCTTGATAAGCGCGGGGTCACAGGTTCAAGTCCTGTCAGGCCCACCAGCAAAATCGATTATTGAGGGAAAGCGAAAATTGACATCTGCGTGGCAAAGAAAACGATTGCTGAGAAGCAATCGCTTTCCAACAAAGTGGGTAGTTGAACAACAACTACAAAACACAAGATAAACATGCATACCAAGCAATGAGACAATACAGTAAGTCACGAAAGGGCTTTGTGGTATTGTGGAAGTGGTAACAGCTTTTGCAATATGATGAAGTAAGTAAGGGCGTACGGTGAATGCCTTGGTGCCAACAGGCGAAGAAGGACGCGGCAAGCTGCGAAAAGCCTCGGGAAGCTGCAAGCAAGCGATGATCCGGGGATATCCGAATGGGGTAACCTGATCGAGGCAATAC
The DNA here is from genome assembly GCA_959026725.1 of uncultured Collinsella sp. Lineage (GTDB taxonomy): Bacteria > Actinomycetota > Coriobacteriia > Coriobacteriales > Coriobacteriaceae > Collinsella. The sequence goes on along the minus strand of CAUFMG010000032.1, from coordinate 3,091 downwards.
TCGATCGTTCATACCTGAATACATAGGGTATGAAACGCGAAACCCGCTGAAGTGAAACATCTCAGTAAGCGGAGGAAAAGAAAGAGAAATCGATTCCGTAAGTAGTGGCGAGCGAAAGCGGATGGAGCCCAAACCGAAGGTATTCCTTCGGGGTTGTAGGACCACGTCATATTCGACCATACTGGATAGTAGAACAGCCTGGAAAGGCTGGCCGGAGAAGGTGAAAGCCCTGTAGACGAAATCCAGAGTGGGAATTAGTGGTATCCTGAGTAATACATCACACGTGGAACGATGTATGAACCCGCGCGGACCACCGCGCAAGGCTAAATACTAGTTGGCGACCGATAGTGAACAAGTACCGCGAGGGAAAGGTGAAAAGAACCGCTGTGAGCGGAGTGAAATAGAACCTGAAACCGTATGTCTACAAAGTGTCAGAGCAGAGCAATCTGCGATGGCGTGCCTTTTGTTTAATGAGTCTGCGAGTCAGTGTTTGTGGCAAGACTAAGGGCTTCCGGCCCGGAGTCGCAGCGAAAGCAAGTCCGAACAGGGCGCAATAAGTCGCAGGTACTGGACCCGAAGCGGAGGTGACCTACCCTTGGCCAGGTTGAAGCATGGGTAAAACCATGTGGAGGACCGAACAGGTGAACGTTGAAAAGTTCTCTGATGAGCTGAGGGTAGGAGTGAAAGGCTAATCAAACCCCGTGATAGCTGGTTCTCTTCGAAATGCATTTAGGTGCAGCGTCACGTGCTGATGCGCGGGGGTAGAGCACTGACAAGGCTAGGGGGCACACCCGCTTACCAAACCTTATCAAACTCCGAATACCGTGCAATGGAACGTGGCAGTGAGACAGTGGGGGATAAGCTTCATTGTCGAGAGGGAAACAACCCAGACCAGCAGCTAAGGTGCCTAAATAACGCTCAGTGGAAAGGATGTGGGATTACACAGACAGTGAGGATGTTGGCTTAGAAGCAGCCACCATTTAAAAAATGCGTAATAGCTTACTCATCGAGTGATCCTGCGCCGAAAATGATTGGCGATCAAGCGTTATACCGAAGCTCTGGACTTTGCCGCAAGGCAGAGTGGTAGAAGAGCGTTGCATGCGCGTCGAAGGGCGATGGCGACTGACCCTGGAGCACATGCAAGTGAGTATGCAGACATGAGTAACGTTAAGCCGGGTGAAATCCCCGGCCGCCGTAAACCCGAGGTTTCCAGGGCAACGTGTTTCGTCCCTGGGTTAGCCGGGACCTAAGCCGAGGCCGAGAGGCGTAGGCGATGGACATCAGGTTAATAATCCTGAGCTCGCAACCCTTAAACTGGGGGGACGCATGAGAAAAGATGACTAGGTTATTGAATTCCGAGTTGAGTCCACGGACTCAGCGCATCATTGGATCGAGTGCCAAGAAAAGCCCCAGCGTATGCTAAGCGACCCGTACCGCAAACCGACACAGGTGGGTGGGTAGAATATACCAAGGCGTAAGAGTGAAACCTGGTTAAGGAACTCGGCAAATTAGCCCCGTAACTTCGGAAGAAGGGGTGCCTGCAGCGATGCAGGCCGCAGAGAAATGGCCCAACCGACTGTTTATCAAAAACACAGCACTCTGCAAAGACGCAAGTCGAAGTATAGGGTGTGACACGTGACCAATGCCGAAAGATTAAGGCAAGGGGTTAGCCGCAAGGCGAAGCTCTAAACCCAAGTCCCGGTGAATGTCGGCCGTAACTATAACGGTCCTAAGGTAGCGAAATTCCTTGTCGGGTAAGTTCCGACCTGCACGAATCGTGAAACGAGTTGGGCACTGTCTCAACCAGGCGCTCAGTGAAATTGTAGTGGCGGTGAAGATGCCGCCTACCCGCAGAAGGACGGAAAGACCCTATAGACCTTAACTGTAAGCTGTCATTGTTTCTTCGGTTTTAATGCTCAGAGTAAGTGGGAGACGCTGAAGACGCCCTTTAGGGGGCGTCCGAGTCATCAATGAGACACCACCCTTTGAAACTGGAGGATCTAACCCTGAGCCGTGAATCCGGCCAGAGGACCGTGTCAGCCGGTCAGTTTTACTGGGGCGGTATCCTCCCAAAGAGTAACGGAGGAGCGCGAAGGTGGGCTCAGCCCGGTTGGCAACCGGGTGTCGAGTGCATGGGCATAAGCCCGCCTAACTGTGAGACCAACAAGTCGAGCAGATGCGAAAGCAGGCCCAAGTGATCCGGCGGTAGAAAGTGGAATTGCCGTCGCTCAACGGATAAAAGGTACCTTAGGGATAACAGGCTGATCACGCCCAAGAGTTCATATCGACGGCGTGGTTTGGCACCTCGATGTCGGCTCGTCGCATCCTGGGGCTGGAGAAGGTCCCAAGGGTCCGGCTGTTCGCCGGTTAAAGCGGCACGCGAGCTGGGTTCAGAACGTCGCGAGACAGTTCGGTCCTCTATCCTCTGTGGGCGTTGGAAAATTGAGGGGTTCAGACCTTAGTACGAGAGGACCGGGTCTGACGCACCACTGGTGCATCGGTTGTACTGTCAAGTGCATGGCCGAGTAGCTAAGTGCGGACGGGATAAGCGCTGAAAGCATCTAAGCGCCAAGCCCTTCCCAAGATGAGTTTTCCCTACAGGTTCGTGGAAGACCACCACGTTGATAGGTCGCAGGTGTAAGTGCAGCAATGTATTGAGCCGAGCGATACTAATTACCAATTGACTTCATCATATTACATCACTCCCCGTCGTGAATGAACACTTGCTCTTGTCTCATTCTGTTAATGCATGATCTCAACCACCAGCCACGCAGATGTCAGTTTACGCTGAATATCCCCCCCCCAGAAATCTTCTTAGCCTCATACAACCCAATTAAAAAATCTCACACTCGAAAGCCCCAATGCTGGGCTCCCGGGCAGGCAGGATGAAGATACAATAAAACCTCTTCCCCCTGAAGCCCGGTGGCCAGAGCGCAGTGGTCCCACCCGGTCCCGTTCCGAACCCGGAAGTGAAACGCTGCCGCGCCAATGGTAGTCGGACGATAGGTCCCGCAAGAGTAGGTCGCCGCCGGGATTTTTTTCCATCAGGCCCCGCCAGTCCCTCGACTCGCGGGGCCTGTTCTTTTCTTGC
>CAUFMG010000031.1 GCA_959026725.1 uncultured Collinsella sp. | reverse complement strand
CCCGCCCGGCGGGCGAGCGCAGGGATACGACATCTGTCCAACAATTCGTGTGAAACACAATGAAAAACCGTTTGATGTGAGTTAATATAAACAACGTCGTGAATCTGACTCCTGCCGCATGCACGACAGGGGTTAAACACAAAAAAGGAGTCAATTATGGTTTCTGAGAAGGCTACCCTCGTCAATCCGCAGGGTCTGCACATGCGTCCGGCTGGTCTGTTCGCCTCCACCATGGGCAAGTACGCCTGTGACGTGACGGTCGTTACCCCCGAGAAGGAGGTCAACGGCAAGTCCCCGATGGCCCTCATGGCTGCTGGTATCCCCTGCGGCACCGAGGTCGAGGTCAAGTGCGACGGCGCTGACGAGGCCGAGGCTCTGGCTGCTGCCATCGAGCTCATCAAGAGCGGTCTTGGCGAGTAGAACTCAAACGGGTCGCATGTTGAACAACTAAGTTCATATTTGGGGGCGCAGTGACCTGTTGTAAGGTAGCTGCGCTCTTTTGTCATGGATATGGCAAAACGCTTTATCACATGACACGGAGAGAGGAATGGGAATGTATCAGGGAGTCAACGCTTCCGAGGGCATCGGTATCGGCACCGTCATGGTCGCCGTCGATCCCGACTTGACGTTTGAGCCGCACGAGGTTGCTGATTCGGCAGCAGAGAAGGAGCGCTATCAGTCCGCTCTTTCGGTCTTCTGCGAGAAGACCCAGGCTCAGGCCGACCACATGAAGGAGACGGTGGGTGAGGCCGAGGCCGAGATCATGAGCGGACACATTGTCCTGGCTCAGGACCCGGGCATGACCGACGCCATCAACGCCGCCATTGACGGCGGTACCTGCGCCGAGCAGGCGCTCATGGACACCTCGACCATGTTTGAGAACATGTTCCTGTCCATGGACGACGAGATGTTCCGTCTGCGCGCGGCCGACATCGCCGACATCCGCACCGGTATTCTGGCCGAGCTGCTGGGCAAGGAGGTCGTCGACCTCTCCGTCCTGCCCGAGAACACTGTCGTTGTCGTGCACGACCTCACGCCGTCCATGACCGCCACGATCGATAAGGCCCACGTTGCCGGTATCGTCACCGAGACTGGTGGCCGCACGTCGCACTCCGCGATCATTGCGCGCGCCCTCGAGATCCCGGCTGTCCTTTCGGTTTCCAACAGCTGCACCGCGCTGCGCAACGGTATGACCGTTGTCGTCGACGGTGGCAAGGGTATCGTTGAGGCCGATCCCGACGAGGAGACGCTCGCTGCCTACACCGCCAAGGCCGAGGCCTTCGCTGCCGAGAAGGCAGCCCTCGAGGCCTTCCGTGGCAAGCCGTCCGTGACTGCCGACGGCATCAAGAAGATCATCGCCTGCAACATCGGTAACCCCGATGATGTGCCCAACGCGCTCGATCACGACGCCGAGGCCATCGGCCTGTTCCGCTCCGAGTTCCTGTTCATGGACTCCGCTGAGCTTCCTTCCGAGGAGGAGCAGTTCAACGCCTACCGCAAGGTCGCCAGTGCGCTCAAAGGCGCTCCGGTCATCATCCGTACGCTCGACGTGGGTGGCGACAAGGAGATCCCGTACCTGCACATGGTCAAGGAAGATAACCCCTTCATGGGCTTCCGCGCCGTGCGTTACTGCCTGGCCAATCCTGACCAGTACAAGGTCCAGCTCCGCGCCCTGCTGCGCGCCAGCGCCTTTGGTGACGTCAAGATCATGATCCCGCTCGTTACCTGCGTCGAGGAGGTCTTGGCCGTCAAGGAGCTCGTCGAGCAGTGCAAGTCCGAGCTCACCGAAGAGGGCCGCAAGTTCAACGAGAACATCGAGGTCGGCATCATGGTCGAGACGCCCGCCGCTTCGCTGCTCGCAGACCGTCTTGCCGAGGTCGCCGACTTCTTCTCCATCGGCACCAACGACCTGATCGGCTACACCATGTGCGCCGACCGTGGTAACGACACCATCTCCAACCTGTACCAGGTGTATTATCCCGCCGTGCTCCGCTCGCTCAAGAACATCATCGAGAGCGGCGTGAAGGCCGGCATCATGGTCGGTATGTGCGGCGAGGCCGCTGCCGATCCGCTGCTCGAGCCGCTGCTGATCAGCTGGGGCCTGGAGGAGTTCTCGATGAGCGCTCCGTCGATCCTGCGCGCCCGCAAGACCATCAGCCAGTGGACCAAGGCCGAGTGCGACGAGCTCGCCGAGAAGGCACTCGCCTGCAACACCGCCGCCGAGGTCAAGGCACTGCTCGAGTCCGCAGCTCGCTAATTTGGTATCAGAGGTAACCGCGTGGTTGGAATGGGCCGGCCACGCGGCCCTCACATATACAGGGGGTACTGTAAATGTTCTACACGCTAACCGCTAACCCGGCTGTCGACATGACGGTTTCGAGCTCTCCGCTCGAGCCCGATGAGAACGTCCGCACCGGCTCGGCCAGCTACACGGCTAACGGCAAGGGCCTCGACGTGTCCTTCGCCTTTAAGAAGATGGGCGTTGACACCGTCGCACTCGGCTTCTTTGCTGGCTTCACGGGCAAGTTCATCGTCGAGGAGGTCATGAACCTGGGTTGCCTCTGCCGCCCGGTCTGGACCGACGGTATCACGCGCATTAACACCTACGTCAACGATGGCCAGCACGAGTACGGCATCCTGAACCCGGGTGCTCCGATTACGCCGCAGCACCAGGAGGAGCTCTACAACATTCTGGACACCGCGGGCGATCTCGAGTGCCTGATTGTTTCCGGCTCCGTGCCTCCCAAAGCTACGCCCGACTTCCTGGCTCAGGTCATGGAGCACGCTCAGGCTCGTGGCGCCGACGTCGTCCTGGACCTGTCCTCCGACAAGCTCAAGGAGCTCGCTCACAAGAAGCCGCTGCTCATCAAGCCGAACCATCACGAGATGAAGGCCATCTTCGGCGTGCCGGTCGATACCGACGACGAGGTTCGCGTTGCTATGAAGATGGCTCACGACGCCGGCGTGCAGAACGTTCTGCTCACCCGTGGTAGCCGTGGCGACGCCTACTTCTCCAACGGCGAGGACATCTGGTATGCCAAGCGTGAGTTCAACATCAAGCTGGTCTCTTCCGTCTGCGCCGGTGACTGCACCCTCGCTGCGTTCCTGCACAAGTGGTACAGGAACCGCGACAACGTCGAGGAGGCCATGAAGCTCGCTATGGCTACCGGCGCTAACGTTGCCGAGTCCGTGGGCATCGGCGACTTCGGTCACGTCGACGAGTACAGCAAGCGCGTTGCTGTCCGCAAGCTCGATCGTCAGTAATCGAAACGCGACATATTCGTGCGCATGTGGCGCCCCGGTTTCTGCTGGGGCGCCTTTTTGTTCCGCCACGGGGGAGAGGTGTCCCGCCGTACTTCATCGCTTCCACACCGTTCGCCGAGTTGTCCTAGCCTTTTACCGATGCGTGGAATATACTTTCATTAACACGTTGCTTCGTGAAAGGAACATTCATGATTTACACGCTCACTGCAAATCCCGCCATTGACTACAACATCGCCTGCGACGGTCTTGCTGCCAACACCGTCACGCGTACCCGCAACGCGGTCTACACGCCCAACGGCAAGGGCCTCAACGTCTCGTTTACGCTTGACCACTACGGCGTCGACACCACGATCCTGGGCTTTTTCGCCGGTTTCTCGGGCGAGTTTATCGTTAAGGGCGCCGAGGCCCTGGGCGTGCCCGTCAAGCCCGTGTGGACCGACGGCATTACGCGCGTCAATGTGTTCCTCAACGCCGGCCCCGACACCGAGTACAACATGGTCAACGCCGGTGCCGCCATCAACGAGGCCAACGAGCGGGAGATGTTTGAGCTCATCGATTCGCTCGATGACATGACCTGCCTGGTCATCAGCGGCTCGCTGCCTCCCAACACTTCCGAGGGCTTCTTGGCCGAGGTCCTGCGCCGCGTCAAGGCCAAGGGGGCCGAGTTCGTCCTCGACATCTCGAGCCATCAGCTGGCAGACCTCATTGCCATGGAGCCGCTGCTGATTAAGCCCAATGACGATGAGCTGCTCGACATCTTTGGCATTAAGGTGAGCGGTGGCGACGACGAGTCCGTCAAGGGCGCGATGGCCGAGCTGCACGCCAAGGGTGCCAAGAACGTGCTGCTGACCCTCGGTGGCGCCGGTGCGTACTTCTCCAACGGCGAGCATATCTGGTTTGCCAACCGCACCTTCGACGTCAAGCTGCTGTCGACCGTCTGCGCCGGCGATTCCTCGCTGGCCGCCTTCCTGTCCGTGTGGCACGACGCCCCCGAGCGAGTCGAGGATGCCTTGCGTCTTTCGATGGCCACCGGCGCCAACGTGGTCGAGTGCCCCGGTCTGGGCGATTTTGCCAAGGTGGACGAATATAAGAAGCACATCGAGGTTCGCCAGGTCTGCTAACCGCATCGAAAAATCGTTGCCGAACACCCGCTTTGGATCTCCGAGGCGGGTGTTTTTTGCTCGCTGAACGTATGTGGCGTCTGCTGTCTCGTTTTATCTAATCGACGACGCGATTGCGTGTGCGCGCTTTCTCGTTTCTTGTTAGACTTCTTGAGAACTATCGATTAACGCTCACAAGTGCAGGAGGCCATAGGCATGTGCAATGTTTCGCTCAACGGTACTCAACCGTCCGATGCGTCCCTGCGCGTCCTGCGCGCGCTTGAGGCGGCTGGTCTTGAGGCTTGGTACGTGGGCGGTTGGGTGCGCGACGCCCTGATGGGTTGCCCCAGCCACGATGTTGATATGTGCTGTAGCGGCCTGTGGCAGGAGTCCAAGGCGGCGCTCGAGGCCGCTGGTATCGCGGTCGTGGAGTCGGGCATTAAATTTGGCGGAATCACGGCTATTTCCGATGGCGAGCGTATCGAGGTCACCACGTACCGTCTGGATGGCTTTTACACCGATGGTCGCCATCCCCAGAGTGTGGAACGTGCCGCCTCGCTTGAGGACGATCTGGCGCGCCGCGACTTTACCGTCAACGCTATGGCCTGGCATCCCGAGCGCGGGCTTGTCGACCGCTACGACGGCCAGGGTGACTTGGAGCGCAAGCTGATTCGCGCTGTCGGCGATCCTAAGCGTCGCTTTAACGAGGACGCCCTGCGCATGCTGCGTGCGGTACGCTTTGCCTGCCGCCTGGACTTTATGATTGAGCCTGAGACTAAGCGCGCGCTTGCCGAGTGCGCGCCGCTGCTCGATGCCGTGGCGCGTGAGCGTGTGGGTATTGAGCTCGAGGGCATTCTTTCGACCGGTCATGGGGGAGACGCGATGCTCCGCTATCCCGAGCTCATCTGCGCCGCCGTGCCCGAGCTGGCAGCGGGTCGCGGGTTTGATCAGCGCAGTGTCTATCATGCGTTTAACGTCTACGAGCATATCGCCCGTGTGCTGACGGTGGCGGGGGAGCTCGCGCTGTGTGACGGCGTCGCGCCCTCGTCGAGCCTTATGTGGGCAGCGTTTTTGCACGATGTGTCCAAGCCCGATTGTTTCACGGTCGATCACGCCGGCAGCGGACACTTCTACGGTCATCCCGAGCTCGGCGCCAAGAAAGCGCGCGTCATTATGGATCGCCTGGCGCTCTCGCACGACCTGGTGCGCGACGTGTGCCTGCTCATCAAATATCACGACAAGCCGCTGCGCCCAGAGCGCTCCTGCCTGCTCAATATGATGCGCGCGCTTTCGGGCGAGGGCGTCGACACGCCGCGTTTGATGGACGAGCTCATGGATCTTAAGCGTGCCGATACGCTCGGCAAGGCCCCGTCGTGCTTCTATTACGTAGAGACGATTGAGGAGATGCGCGCGATGGCGCACGAGCTACTGGAGGCGGGGGAGCCCTATACGCTCAAGATGCTCGCCATCAACGGCGGCGACCTGATCCACGCCGGTGTGAAGCCGGGACCCGAGCTAGGCCAGCTACTCAACGCCACCTTCGATGCCGTGATCGAAGACAACATTCCCAACGATCGCGAAGCTCTTTTGGTCCATCTCAACTTGAATTAGCTACCCAGTTTACCTGCGTGTTCCATAACCTGCCGACAATTTTTCGGCAATTTGGAATTTCTTCTTGCGCTGACGTTTTTTGTCCCGTAATATATTTCCTCGCAGCACGGCAGTGCAGATGTCATGTGGCCCGTTCGTCTAGCGGTTTAGGACGCCGCCCTCTCAAGGCGGAGATCACCAG
>CAUFMG010000030.1 GCA_959026725.1 uncultured Collinsella sp. | reverse complement strand
TTGCCGCGCCCCGCAGTGCCCGCTTCCCCCGAGAACAATTATCAGTGCAGGTAGATGCCTTGCACTTTTTAGCGAAAAACCGGCGTGGTTGGAATATCTCAATTCATCGTAGTAAACCGGCATAGTTTCGTATTTCCAGCAGTTCCAAATTCGTCAATACGTCGGCGTTTGCAAAAAAGCCCGACCTCAGTGGGAGATCGGGCTTTCAAGGCTTAGTTAAACCAAGTCTGTACGGTCAAATGACCCGCAGATTACATCTGCTCGGGAGCGGAGACACCAACAAGGGTGAGCACCAGGGCGAGCGTCACGCGGACGGCATCGCAAGCGGCCAGACGGGCACGCGAAAGCTCGGGGTCGACGGGACGGCCCTCGCTCGGCAGCACCTGGCAAGCAGCATAGAAGCTGTGGAAGTCGCCGGCGAGCTCCTCGGCAAAGTGCGTCAGACGGAACGGAGCGCGGTCGCGAGCGCAGCTGGCAATCAGGTCGGTGAGCTCGTTGAGCTTACGCGAAAGGGCGAGCTCGGTCGGGTCGGTCAGCAGCGAGTAATCGACGTTCTCACCGATGGCCTTGGCGGCAACGGCCTTCATGCCCATCTCGTCAGCCTGCTCGGGCGTAACGTCGGCGGCACGGCGCAGGATGGAGCACACGCGGGCGTGAGCGTACTGCACGTAATAGACCGGGTTGGAGTTGTCGCGCTTCTTGACGGCCTCGATATCGAAGTCGACCATCTGGTTGGAGCTTTTGGAGATGAGCGTGTAGCGAGCGGCGTCGGAACCGACCTCGTCGACGAGCTCCTGCAGGGTCACCATGGTGCCCTTACGCTTGGACATACGGACGGGCTTGCCGTTGCGCAGCAGGTTGACGAGCTGGCCCAGCAGAACCTCAAACTTGCCGGGATAGCCAAGAGCGTCGCAGACGCAGCGGACGCGCTCGATGTAGCCGTGGTGGTCGGCACCCCAGATGTCGATGACGTGGTCGACGCGCTGGAACTTATCCCAGTGATAGGCAACGTCGGAGGCGAAGTAGGTGTACTCGCCGTCGGACTTGATCAGGACGCGGTCCTTGTCATCGCCCAGGTCGGTGGAGCGGAACCACAGGGCGCCGTCCTTGGTGTAGAGGTAGCCCATCTTGTCGAGCTTCTCAAAAGCGCGGTCGACGGCAGAGGTGCCGGCGGTCTCGCCCTCGGTGTCCTTCACGTACAGCGAACGCTCGGAGTACCAACGATCGAAGTCGCAATTGACGGCGTGGCAGAGGTCGCGCATGTTGTCGACCATCTTCACATAGCCGCGCTCGCGGAAGCTCTCCATGCGCTCCTGAGGATCGGCCTCGACCCACTTATCGCCGTCGGTGCGCCAGAACTCGGCGGCCTCGTCGATAATGTAGTCGCCGCCATAGGAGTCCTTGCCCAGGGTCTCGGCAAAATTGTCCTGGTACGGATGGGTCTCGGGATGCTCGTCGTTCTCGTCGGCAACGAAGGCGTCGCGGTCTGCGATCAGCAGCTTGTGAGCCTCGTCGATATCCACGCCCTGCTTGGCGATGATGTCGGCAAGCTGCATATAGCGCGTGCTGATGGAGTTGCCGAAGGTGTTCATCTGAGAGCCGTGGTCGTTGATGTAGAACTCACGCTGGATGTCGTAACCGGCATGGTCCATAACGCGGCAGAGCGAATCGCCCAGAGCGGCCCAGCGGCCATGGCCGATGTGCATGGGGCCGACGGGGTTGGCGGAGACGAACTCGACCTGGGTCTTCAGGCCGCCACCGACGTTGGACTTAGCGAAGTCCATACCCTTCTCGCGAGCCTCGCCAAAGATGGCATTCTTGACGGCAACGGAGAGGTAGAAGTTGATGAAGCCGGGGCCTGCGATCTCGACCTTCTCGATCGCGGGGTCCTCGGGCATATGGGCAACGATGGCCTCGGCGATCTTGCGCGGGGCGCAATGGGCCAGCTTGGCGGACTTCAGGGCCATGGTAGAGGTCCACTCGCCATGAGAAGTGTCAGCCGGTCGCTCGATAGCGCAATCGTCAAGTTCAAATGCAGAAAGGTCGCCGGCCTCCTGGGCCGCAGCAAGCGCAGCGCGTACCAGCTCTTCAATCTTCTCGGGCATAGATCCTCCTTGTGTTAAAGCCCCCGAGCTCTTGGTCACTCGTAGGGCAAAAGCCAGAGTTTGTAGCACTCTATCACAAGCGACGGGCACTGTCGCAGGGTAAAGCCAATCGATATTGCATATGCACAAAATTGACTACAGCTTGCATGGAGTCACTCAAAGATGCCAGTCTGCCTGCAGATTATGCAGGCGTTGAAAATGCATAAAGGTGTGAATGAGCTGCGCCTGTTATCGAATACTCTTACCTATCGGAGTTGTGTGCTTTTCCTGCATAAAGTAAGGGTTTGCGCACGTCAGCGTGTTATTCTAGACATACGTAAATTCGTATAAGTTGGAGGTAGCATGTTCTCAATCGGTCAACACGTCATTCATCCGGGTCAGGGAGTCTGCACCGTCGTCGGTTTTAGGGACGACACACCGCAGCCCATGCTACTGCTCGAGACCAAGCAGGGACATGCGCAGACGATCCTCATGTACCCCGTGGCGCAGGCCGACCGTTTGCACGCCGCCATCTCGCAGCAAGATGCCGAGCACCTGCTGAGCCACTATGACGAGCTGGAGTGCGACACTTTTACCGAGCGCAACAGTTCACTTGAGGAGACGCACTTTAAGCAGCAGCTCAAGCTGGGCGCGCCCGAGACGGTCCGCGTGGCAAAGACCATGATGCACCGCATTCGCCAGGCCGAGGAAGCTGATAAAAAACCCAGCTCCTACTACATGCGCGTACTCAAGGAGGCCAAACGCCGCTCCATCGAGGAGTTCGCCGTGGCCTTGGGCGTCACCGAGGAGGCCGCCGAAGCCCGCCTAGCCCAAGCCGCCCTCAACTAACCCATCCGCGCCAAAAACCACCACAAAGGGGACAGGCACCTTTGTGGTGGTTTTCGTGTTCTAGTAGTATTCATTCTTATCGATACCCACGAGCACAAGGAGTCTGTTATGTCAGAGCCGCTTACCGCCGGAATCACCCGCGACCGCGCGTTCGAACTGCTCAACGAGCACAACAAGGACCCGTTCCACATCACCCATGGCGAGACGGTCGAGGGCACTATGCGCTACTTTGCGCGCGAGTTCGACCCCGAGAACGAGGAGTTTTGGGGCACCGTCGGTCTGCTGCACGACCTGGATTGGGAGGAGCATGAGGACGACCCCATGAACCACACCATCTATGCTGCCGAGATTCTTGAGGGCGAAGGTGCGTCTCCCGAGCTCATTCGCGCCATCCAGACGCACACGTCCGACTTCAACACCTCGCTGCCCAAACCCGAGCTGCAGATGGAAAAGATCCTGTTTGCCTGCGATGAGCTCACCGGCCTGATCGGCGCTGCAGTCATCATGCGTCCGAGCAAAAGCGTCATGGACTTTACGACCAAGTCGCTCAAGAAGAAGTTCAAGGACAAGCGCTTTGCCGCTGGCTGTTCGCGCGACGTGATTACGCAGGGCGCCGAGATGCTGGGTTGGGAGCTACCCGAACTCTTTGACCGCACCATCGCGGCCATGCAGTCCTTCGCCCCCGACCGCGATACCTTCCAGGCCTAACCGTCAACGCCACCTAAAACCGCCACAAAGGGGACAGGCACCTTTGTGGCGGTTTTCGTTTACGAGGGGTTTAGGGGCGGACCTGGCCGGTGCCGCGGAGCTTGTATTTGTAGGTGGTGAGGGCCTCGGCGGCAAAGGGGCCGCGGGCGTGGAGCTTTTGGGTCGAGATGCCAATCTCGGCGCCCAGGCCAAACTCGCCGCCGTCGGTAAAGCGCGTGCTGGCGTTGGCATACACGGCCGAGGCATCGACCTCGTCCAGGAAGCGCTCGCAAGCATCCGTGTCCTCTGCAACGATGGCCTCGGAGTGCATCGTGCCGTAGCGGTTGATGTGCGCGATGGCCTCGTCCTCGTTTGCCACGACCTTCACGCTCATCTCGAGCGCCAGATACTCGCGACCCCAGTCCTCCTCAGTCGCGGCGGCGTAGTCATCGCCCTCCACAAAGCCGGCGTCGGCGCACGCGGCGCACGTGGCCTCGTCGCCGTGCATGAGCACGCCGTGGTCATGCAGCACGGCCACGACCGCGGGCAAAAACGCATCGGCCACGGCACGGTCGACCAGCAGCGACTCGGCGGCATTGCACACGCCCACGCGCTGCGTCTTAGCGTTGACGATAATATTGAGCGCTTTATCGAAGTCGGCGGATTCATGCACGTAGATGTGGCAGTTACCCGTGCCCGTCTCGATCACCGGAACGAGCGACTCGCGCACGCAGCGCTGGATCAAGCCCGCACCGCCACGCGGAATGAGCACATCGACGACGCCGCGGAGCTTCATGAGCTCGCCGGTGGCCTCGCGGTCGGTAGACTCGATCATCGACACGGCCTCGCGCGGGAAGCCCTTGGCCTCGAGCGCATCGGCCAGCAGTTCGGCAATCATGGCACACGAGTGATAGGCCAGCGAGCCGCCGCGCAGAATGCAGGCGTTGCCGGTGCGGATGCAGATGCCCGCGGCGTCGGCCGTCACGTTGGGGCGCGCCTCGTACACCATGGCGACCAGGCCCAACGGCACGCTCACGCGGGTGAGGTCCACGCCGCTTGCGAGCACGCGGTGGTCGAGCACACGGCCCACGGGATCGGGCAGCTCGGCGAGCTTCTCCAGGCCGACGGCCATGCCCTCGACGCGCTCGGGCGTCAGCAGCAGACGGTCGAGGAGTCCCGCCGAGGTCCCCGCATCGCGCGCGGCGGACATATCGAGCTCGTTGGCGGCGACGATGGAGTCGATACCGTTGCGCAGTGCTGCGGCCATGGCGCGCACGGCCTCCTGGCGCTGCTCGTCGCTCGCCGTGGCAAGCGAGGCCGACGCTGCCTTAGCGGCAACGGCAAGATCGTGGACATACGTGGCTATATCGACCGACATGGGCGGCCCTTTCTCCTAGAAGTTTGCAACCATGGTAGCCGATTTGTGCATGGCCTCGCCCGCGGCGGTAGAATTGGTCAACCCGAAACACCGCAACGAACGGAAGACTCACATGGCCCTCATCACTTCGTACCACGTCCCCGGCCTTTACGTCGAGGACCACAGCATCGACGTCCCCCTTGACTGGCGCGGCCTGGAGCCGATGCTCCTGGCCGTCGGCAGCACCATGCGCCGCGGCGCTATGCCGGCACCAATCGCCGGCGCGCCCGAGAGCATCAAGCTCTTCTACCGCGTGGTTTGCGCACCCGACCGCATCAACGACGATCTGCCGCTGCTCCTGTTTTTGCAGGGCGGCCCCGGCGGCGAGAGCCCGCGTCCGCTGTCGCCCACAAGCGACGGCTGGATCGAGGAGGCCGTCAAGCACTTCCGCGTGGTCCTTCCCGACCAGCGCGGCACCGGACGCAGTAGCTGTGTGGACGGACGCACGATCAAGGCACTGGGCGAGCGCGCGACGGCGGCCGGCGCCGATACAGCACGCTCGCAGGCGGACTTCCTCAAGCGCCACCTCGCCAGCTCCATCGTGCGCGATTTTGAATACCTGCGACTGGTGGGCTTTGGCGGCAAGCCGTGGGTCACGCTCGGCCAGAGCTACGGCGGCTTTTTGACGCTGAGCTATCTGTCGCTCTTCCCCGAGGGCGTGGCGGCGAGCTTTACCTGCGGCGGCATCCCCCACGTGCCGGCGAGCGCCAGCGAGGTCTACGCGCACACCTTCCCGCGCATGGCCGCCAAGACGCAGCAGTATTACGACCGCTACCCCGCCGACGTCGAGCGCGTGGCAGCCCTGGCCGATGTGCTCGAGGCACAGAAGCCCGTGCTGCCCGACGGCTCGCCGATGACGGTCGAGCGCCTACAGCTCATGGGCAGCGACTTTGGCATGAAGCCGAGCTTTGAACGCATGCATTGGATTATCGATCACGCTTTTGTTGATGGCGACGGCACGCTGACCTGCGACGCCTCGGTATCTGACAGCTTTTTGATGCGCGCCTTCGAGCGCACCAACACGCGCACGAATCCGCTGTACTGGACGCTGCAGGAGTTCATATACGCCGACGGTGAGACTATGCCCATTGGCTGGGCCGCGGCTGAAGAGAAGGCTCACCGCACCGAGTTCGACACCCTCGCGCGCCCGCTCATGTTTACCGGCGAGGCCATGTTCCCGTGGATGTTCGAGCAGATGCCCGAGCTCAAGCCCTTCAAGCCCGCCATGGACCTGCTGATGGAAGACACAAGCTGGGACAAGATCTACGACCCGCAGCGCCTGGCCTGCAACGAAGTGCCGCTCCAGGCCGCGGTGTATTTCGACGACATGTACGTGGATTCGGACCTGCAGCTCGACACGCTCAGCCGCGTGGGCAACTCGCATGCCTGGGTAACCAACGAGTTCGAGCACGACGGCCTGCACGGCAGCGTGGTGTTCAAGCGCCTCTTCGACGAAGCACTCAACCGCGGAGACCTGCGCCGGATCTTCTAACTAAAGAGAGTCCCCACCTGCCGGCACAGACGATATGAGCAGGACATAAAAACATTGAGAGCCCCTGCTGCAT
>CAUFMG010000029.1 GCA_959026725.1 uncultured Collinsella sp. | reverse complement strand
TGAAGGGAGCGCTCCCGCAAACTGCCTATTGACAACTTATAGGAGCGTCGGTTTTATTTTTCGTTTTCCCGGCATGGTTGAGGGTATCCAATTAAACGTAGTAGATAGGCCCGTTTTGTGGCATACAACCCATTCAAGCCCAATCTCGAAGGCTAAAGAGCGCCTCTCATCCACGCCTGCGAGCGAAAAGCAAATAGAATGAAAGGCAAATGAAAAGCCCATTTGACGAGCGGAGGACATATGCGCGACGTAGCCGAAAGCGACTGGAAGCTGTTTAAGAAAATGCTTCCTCAATGGCAAGAACGTTATATGGAAAAGCTCATCGGCCAGTACGTTGAGATACTGAATGGCGGCAGCGAAGCGTCCAGTAGATTTTGGGCACTAGAAGAGAGCCTCAATAGAGACAAGCTGTCCTCAGGCGTAATTGCAAACAACATTCGCCGCAGCACAATGCACCGCGAGATAGCCAATTTGCTTATCGACAGCGTGATCACCCTTGACGACCTTGACGGTTTTACCGAGGACATTAAGAGCTATGCGCAACACTGGATTGGCCAGTAAGAGCACCGAACGACAAACATCCCCAGCAAAACGGGGCAAACGCCGGGCCACCTAATGGTTGTCCGGCGTTTGCCCAGATAAAACCTGCCAAAATAAACCTGTCCCTTTTTGGCAGGCTACTCGGCGCTCTTGAGGGCGCCGACCATGTCGATCTTGTTGAGGGTACGATTGGTGGCGAGGTTGACGATAAACGTAAAGCCAAAGGAAAGCACCACGGCGAGCACGTAGCTTAGCGGCTCGACCTCAACATCAAAGTACAGCGACGGCATCTGCAAAATGTACGTAAAACTCTCGGCCAGCAAGCCGCCCAGTGGCACGCCCAGCGCGGCGCCAATTGCCGTGAGGATCAACGTCTCCTTGTTGACGTAATGGTGCACCTCGCCACGGCGGAAACCAAGCACCTTGATGGTCGCCAGCTCGCGCTCGCGCTCGGAGATATTGGTGTTGGACAGCGTAAACACCACCACAAACGACAGGCACGCCGCCATAAAGGTCACAAGTACCACGACCGAATTGATGATCGCAAAGTTCGCCTCGTAGTTCTGCCAATGTTCGGCCGTGCTCGAGATGGTGAGCCAACCGTCGCTCTTAAGCTTCTTGCTAAACGCAATCTGGTCAGAAGATGAGCCCTTAAGCAGCGCAAAGATGCCGTTGAGTCGAGCACTGCGACCAAAAGCCTGCTCATAGGTACCCTGCGTCATATAGAGCGTGTTGCCCAGATAGTTGAGCGAAATGTCGCTGACTTTGACCTTGGCGACGTTGAGCGACGAATCCTGGACGTGTGCTGTATCGCCCGGCTGAATCCCCAGCACCAACTGTGAACTCTTGCTCAGATACACGTCCCCGTCACGCAAAGACAGCGGTTCTTTGGACTCATCCTCCAGGCGCACGTAATCGCCCAAATCACCCGTGCGGTCGTCGGGAATCACGATGAGCTGCACGGTCTCGCTCTTTCCGCCGAATGTAAAGGTGACGTTGTCGGTCATGATCGGCAGCGTCGAAGTTACGGTCACACCGGAATCCTTGACCGCGCTTCGCTCGTCGAGCGCCGCGCACGTCTGCGAAAAATCGTCGGGATTGGCAACCGCCAGCAGGTCGTAGCGTGTGATGTGGCCGTACTGCTTGGGCGAAAGCGCGACCGACGTATCACGAATGCCCATGCCGCAGATCACGAGCGCCGTGCAGCCGGCGATGCCGAAGATGGTCATAAAGGCGCGCTTTTTGTAGCGGAACAGGTTACGCGCTGCCACCTTGTTCAAAAAGCCCATGCGGCGCCAGATAAATCCGATACGCTCGAGCAGAATGCGTGAGCCGGCACGCGGCGCCTTGGGGCGCATGAGCGAGGCAGGGGTCTCGGCCATCTCGTGGCGGCAGGCGATAATCGTGGCGCCCACCACGCCCACGGCAAACAGCGCCACCGAAACGATCGAGGACACGATGTCGTACGAAAGTAGCATCTGGGGCAGTGAGTACATGTCGTCGAACACCGTAAACAGGAACAGCGGCAGGCCCACAAATCCGATGATGTTGCCGAGCACGCCGCCGATCAGACAAGCCCACAGCGCATAGTCCACGTATTTGGACAGGATGCGCCCGCGCGAATAGCCGAGCGCCTTATACAGGCCGATGAGTGTGCGCTCCTCCTCGACCATACGCGTGGCGGTGGTAAGGCTGATGAGCACGGCGACGATAAAGAAGATGAACGGGAACACCGTGGCGATAGCCTCAATTGACGAGCTATCGCTCTCCACGCTCGAGTAGCTTGCGATATTGCCGCGGTCCTGGATGTACCAGGTGCATTCGCCCAGATCGGAAAGCTCGGCGCGGGCATCGGCAAACTGCTGGTCGGCGGCGGCGCGGCGCTGATCCAGGTCGGTCTGCGCTTGCACGCGCTCCTCGCTGCCCTCTGCCATGCGATTGATGTTGTCCTGCTCAATCCCAAAGAGCATATTCGCCTGACGCTCAGCCGCGTCCAAGCTCGCCGGCGTGTCGACCGTCAGCTCCTGGGCGCGCGCCTCCTCACGCTCCTCGCGGATCTTCTCGATATTGCCCTTGACCTCATTGATCTTTGCCGCGTAGGAATCCGAATAGGAGTTGAGGCTCTTGGCTCCCTCGACGATCACGTGGACCGCGGAGTAGGAAGAAGATGTCGCGGCGTCCTCGCTCACATAGAACTTATAGTCCGCCGCCGAAGCAGCGCGAAAGGCGTTGACTGTCGAGTCAGAACTTACATCAGTGGGGTCGAGGACCTCAGCCGTAATGGTGTAATCGCCCGCGGCAAACTGGTCCTTGGCGCTTTGATTGGACGAGCTCGCGTCATTGGCGGCAAAACTCACCGTATCGCCGATTTTCTTGCCCGATGCCTTCAGGAACTTCGAAGTCACCGCGACTTCATCGGCGCTCTCGGGCAAATCGCCGTTCACGAGCACCGGCTGATCGATGTTCTCCTTGGAGAGACTCTGCACGACCACGCGCTCGCGCGTTGTGCCCACGGCGGTGTAGGCGGTCTCGGTGTAGATGCCCTCGGCCGTTTCGA
This sequence comes from uncultured Collinsella sp., assembly GCA_959026725.1. Classification (GTDB taxonomy): domain Bacteria; phylum Actinomycetota; class Coriobacteriia; order Coriobacteriales; family Coriobacteriaceae; genus Collinsella. The sequence continues at coordinate 3,715 of CAUFMG010000029.1, read as the reverse complement.
CGCCATCGACCTCTTGTATGGCGTCGAGATCATCGTCAGTCAGGCCATAGGTCGACTGCACGTTAATGTCATAGACATTTTGCTGGTCGAAGTAGGCGTCAACCGAATCGCACAGGTCCTCGCAACCCGCCTTAAGACCGCACATCACGCTCACACCGAGCGCGGTGATGACCACGATTGACAAAAAGCGCTTAAGACTGCCTCGGATTGTGCGGTAGATGCCACGGCGAAAAACCGTCGGCACCATATCGTTTGAGCTTTGGGCAGTGCGGTAGGTCGTAAAATCCTGCTCGCGCTCCGTGTTCTGCGCGTCGCGGCGTAGGCTGTTTTGGCGGTCTTGGTCCATGGGCGCTACCACTCGATCGTCTCGATAGGCACGGGATTTTGCTGGACCATCTCGCTCTCCACGCGACCGTTCTTAAAGCGGATCAGGCGATCGGCCATGGGCGCCAGCGCGGAGTTGTGGGTGATGATGATGACCGTAATGCCCTGCTTGCGGCAAGTGTCCTGCAGCAGCTGCAAGATCTGCTTGCCGGTTTTATAGTCAAGTGCGCCCGTGGGCTCGTCGCACAAAAGCAGCTTGGGGTTCTTTGCCAGTGCGCGGGCAATGGACACGCGCTGCTGCTCGCCGCCCGAAAGCTGCGCGGGGAAGTTGGCGAGGCGCTCACCCAAGCCAACCTGGCAAAGCGTTTGCTCGGCATCGAGCGAATCGGGGCAGATTTGCGCCGCAAGCTCAACATTTTCGAGCGCCGTCAGGTTGGGGACCAGATTGTAGAACTGGAAGACAAAGCCGACGTCGGCGCGGCGGTATTCCACGAGCTGCGCCTCGTTAGCGGAGCTCACATCGCGCCCGTCCACCGTCACGGTGCCGGAAGTCGCCGTATCCATGCCGCCCAGAATGTTGAGCGCCGTGGTCTTGCCGGCACCCGAAGCACCCAAAATGATGGCGAGCTCGCCGCGCTCGACCGTAAAGCTCGCGCCGTCGAGTGCGTGAATGCGGGCGTCGCCCTCGCCGTATGCCTTGATGACGTCTTTGAATTCGATATAAGCCATCGATCGGTTCCCATCTGGTCGGATAACTCTTTAGTATTACCCATTTCGCACCGACTAAAAAGGGACGGGTTTATTTTGGCAGGTTCTATATGGGGAAACGGCAGCTATAGATGAGGCGCCGGGGAGGCAGAGAAATCATCGATGGGGTCAGGCCGACCGCCAAACACAACGCACGCATCTCAATCTGTCAGCCAAATCATTCGAACAGCTGTTCGTTTCTATGATATGATTCAGCTATCTAAGCAGGCCAATACGCAGAAAGGCGGCCAACATGGCGTTCGACTTTAAGAAGGAATGCAAGGAGCTCTACAGACCTGCGAGCAAGCCGAGTATCGTAACTGTCCCGCCTATGAGCTACGTTGCCGTTCGCGGAAAGGGCGACCCAAATACCGAAGGTGGCGAGTATCAAAATGCCCTGCCGCTGCTTTACAGCATCGCCTATACCGTCAAGATGTCAAAGAAAGGCTCAAGGAGTATCGAGGGCTATTTCGACTTTGTGGTACCGCCGCTCGAGGGCTTCTGGTGGCAAGACTCCCCGAGCGGCGACATCGATTATGTACGCAAGGACGATTTCAACTTTATCTCGTGCATCCGCCTGCCCGATTTCGTCACTCAGGATGACTTTGACTGGGCGGTCGCGGAAGCCACGGCCAAAAAGAAACTGGACTTTTCTGCCGTCGAGCTGCTTAAAGTTGACGAGGGTCTCTGCGTTCAATGCATGCATACCGGACCCTACGACAGCGAGCCGGCAACCGTAGACGCCATGCATGAATATGCGACCGAGCAGGGCTATGTCCCCGACTTCTCAGACACCCGTTTACATCACGAAATCTATCTTTCCGATCCACGCAAGTGTGCGCCGGAGAAACTTAAGACTGTGGTTCGTCATCCTATCAAGCGCGCTGAATAGCGTGGAGCGTCATTTCACGCGCTGGGTTTTAAGCCAGCCAACCAGCCGCCTCCCAGGCCGTCCGGTAATTATCTTGACGCGGCCCGTCGCATCTTATAAGTTTGTTTTGCTAAAGCTGGAAAGCCTCTCAACGATGCGCAACTCCAGCTCTTTTTCTATCAAGAGGCTTAATGAAATACCAGAAGTCGCGGATATCCATCAACGAACAAATAGCACTATTGACAGAAAACAAGGGTCTTAAGTGCTCTGATCAAAGCGAACTCGAGCGAGCTTTGGTCGAAGCCAACCACTACAGACTGTCGGCCTACTGGTTTCCCTACAAAACCAAATGCAAGTCCGGGATTACCATCTTTCGCGAAGGCACAACATTCGAAACCATCATCTACACGTATGAATTTGACCGAGCCCTCCGGCAGTTAATGTTTGATGCGGTCGGCAGTGCGGTCGGCAGAATTGAGATCTACCTCAGAAGCAGAATTGCCTATCTTGCCTCTGAGGAACGCGGGCCTTTCTGTTACCCAGATGTCGCCATAACGAGGCTCAACTCGGCATGCCCGTCGAGCTCTGCGCCGCACTGGGCTACGCAGCCGTCTTTGGCAGCGCCACCAATACGCTGCTCGCACCCATCCTTATTGGCTGCGAAGTCTTCGGCTTTGGTAACTTGCCGATGTTCATTATTGTCTGCGTTGTGGCTTACCTGTTCAACATGGATAAGTCCATCTACACCCTGCAGGAGCGGGCGTAGATCGATGTCCAGGCAGGTGGTCTCAGCCGGAAACGGTGTCCCACTCTGAGGCTGTATTCCGGGACACGGTTTCCGCTTGGAACGCCATTCGGAAAGCGCATCCCGCTTTAAAACGGAATTCCGGGACGTAGTTTCCGTCTGAGCCTCCATTCGGAAAGCATGTCCCGTTCTTTCACGGCATCTTGGCTATGCAAAGCGCTCGAGTGTTACTCCTCGTACGCGCCCTCAAGCCGAAGCAGCCACTCCTTGCGATCAAGCCCGCCGGCATATCCGTTAAGCGAGCCGTCGGCCGCCACCACGCGATGGCATGGCACAATAATCGAAACAGGGTTGCGAGCGACCGCGGCCCCCACGGCACGGGGAGACACAACGGGTGTCTCATTTCCCGGCACACGATGTCGAGCCGCAACACGCTGGGCGATCTCGCCATACGTAGCGACCTCGCCACGCGGAATAGAAAGCAGCTCGTACCAAACTTCACGCTGAAACGCCGTGCCAATCAAATGCAACGGCGGCGTAAACCGAGGTTCCTGCCCTGCAAAATAAGCATTCAGCCAAGCCCACGAACGCTCAAGCACCGAAGAAGCCGCACCATTTGCAGGACTCACCGACGACATGCCGCCAGCACCAGAAACTGCATCGGCGCCTTCAACATGTTCAGGATCTTCTTTGGGAAGCGTGGAGCCAAAATGCTCCTGTCCCTCAAACCAAAGCCCCGTCAGACCGCGGCCATCAGCGGCAAGCAAGATTTCGCCCAAAGGCGAAGCAAACGTCGTCGTGACCACCAGCGGCTCCTTTCAAAACTCCGCAACATAATACCGCGAATTGTGCAGACAACCCCAATCGACCCCAAAGTCACCCAAGGCAGCAGGCGCGCAGCGCCGAGGCCGCCGCCGGGACCAGGGCCCGCAACAGCCACGCGCCCCCACATCAGCCCAGCGGCCTCAACCAACAACGACCCCATCGCAGGCCGCTTGCAGCAGCGTCACCGCAGGCGGGGGCCGGGC
>CAUFMG010000028.1 GCA_959026725.1 uncultured Collinsella sp. | reverse complement strand
TCGGGTCACACCGTTCTCTGCGACAAAATAGTTACTTGTCACTATTAAGCCTTCCCTGTATGTGCTTTTTTTCTCCACGGGCAGCTCAGGTGCAGAAATGCTAGCCGAGAGAGACACTTTCTTGACACTTTCGGCAAAGCAAAGAAACATAGCACCATTGCTATCAGGAATGTAAGGGGACCAAATCTGATCGCTTCCCGCTACAAAAGCGTCGAAACCATCGGATTTTCTCGGCGGGAAATCCGGCAAAGAATAATTCGGCTCATATTTAATATGTTCCTCATCGAATCGAAGAAACGCTGAATGCCTCGCTCGTTTGGCCCCCCTCTTACCAGCGAAGCTATCGACAAGAAAAACTTTAACCTGGTGCTTTAGGCTGCAACGTGGCTCGCTTTGGCGAATCGTGCTCGCATCCGCTCCCCTTCTTTGAAGCAGCTCCTGAACAGCATAATTCTGCAGACGCTGACCATAATTGTCACCAAAGGTAAAAGTAACAATCCCGACCTTCATATTACCAGTCACTCCTTAGAAAGGGCCGACGTACTCTGAGCAATGGACTTCCACCTTTCGACGAGCGCAAGCCCTATAAGCAAGAACAGCAAGGCATTATTTGCCCTCGTAAAACACTGAGTGTAGATTGTCGCAGTTGCCGCAAGCGCAACAAGGGAAAGATAAAGAACGTATGGTCTGCGCCCCCGACACCCGCAAGACACGCAGAAGACATAGAAAGCAAACAGGGCAATAAGGAACCAAACGCCCAGAAGGATGACTAGCGATCCAAAATCAGCTTGGCCGAAATGAGTAAACCCGCAGAAGGCGCCCTCGTGGAATGTTGCTGCGCCCAAACCGATACCAAAAAGCCAGCTTGACGCCAAATTTAAGGCATAACCGATTATTGCAATTCTTTCTCCACTGCCCACCGCATCGGTTCCTATCGAACTAGAGCTTTCCACAAGGTCAAATAACGACAGGACATTGTCATCAAAAAAGTTTGCGAACGATGAATTGCATATGTACAGCAAGAAGACAATTCCCAGCAGGACAGCAAGAAACATCAGGCCCTTGGCGATTCTCATGAAATTGATCGATGACAAACCTTCGGCATAGAAAAGCAGAAGAACGATGGGCATCAAGGCGAACAAAGCCTTGTTGTCGTTCAAGGCGGCAATACCAAGTGAGCTAGCAAGAACCGCCGCCGCGCAACAAACGACGGGGATTCGCAACTCCCCGCTTCCATCCCGTATGCTGTTCAAATCAATGAGCAAAACGAAGCACGAGAACAACGCAACGGCATGGGTCGAAGCATACATGAAAAGACCTGAAATCAGGTCTTCATAGAAGGGAATTTGGCCCGTCATGGGGGCGGCCGCCATAAGAGAATATGGGTAATAGACCTGAATTAGGATAACCATACAGTTGACGGCATAGACAGCGTTAAAGAAAACAATCCATCGCTGCTTCCCGAAATCCAGCAAATCTGACCCGTTGGTCTTCAGCATCACGATGAAGAGCGCATAGAAAAAGAAGGTCTGTATGGCTTTAAGGTTGTATGAGGTCTTACCGGGAACTATGCTCCCAGCAGAGTAACTCAAAACAAGGAGCATCGTAATTAGGCAGACGAGGAAAAGCAGCTTCTTCGGAATCTTCCAGCCACTGAAGATAAGGCGAACTCCAATGAGAAGAAAGATAACGTTATTTACGATTCCGGCCATACCAAGGTATTCAAGCAGAAAAACCTTAGCCATAATCAGACTGATTATCAGTGCATCTATCCCCGACCCTGTATTTTTCTCAAGAATACTCATATGGCGAACTCTTGTTTTCGTTTCCGTGAATTTGCAGCCTCGATTTTTTTGCGCTCCCGACATGAATAGAAAATACGTAGCGGCAAAGAGATGCAATTGCCTAGCCGGAATCTGTAGGTTCGGCATTGCCTCTCATTTTCGACGGCATATTGCGCAGTCGGCATGCTCGGTTTCGCCAAAGCAATGAATGCGTCATTGGTCGCGAGGGCCATCGCGCCCCCATCGTGATTAGCGCGGAACCCGTTCAACAACTCCAGCAACTTATCAGGCTCGTCGAGCAGCTGGCACAGCTCCTGCTCCGAAGAAAGAACCTGGCCGCAATGCGTCATACTCACAAACTCAGCTATGTTACCGCTTGATGGACAAGTGATGATAAAAGCATTTGATGCATATGCCTCCATGCAGGTGTACGAATACGTCTCTAGGCATTGAGACCAAAGTAAAGCAACGTCCACATTCTCGCGTCGCAGCTCGTCAATCATAGCATTGGGTTTTCCTGGTGAAAATTCGACGAAGACCCGTCTCATTCCGCTAGGTAAAGGCTTCGTCTCGTTGTTGAACACAACGAATTCATATTTTCCCTGGCCACGAAACGCGTCGACAAGGCGACACCAACAGTCCCAGCCTTTTATAGACTGTTGTTTCCCAAGATATGCAACTTTGATTGCATGATTGGGAGGAAGCATCTCCTTGTTGTCAAGATAAATCCCGACGTATCTTTGATGTGGAATTACCGTGCAATGCCCCTTTGCTTCCGGATGGAAAGATTGCACCATTCTTTCGACAACGCTTGAAGGGCAAGCAAATACTATGCGATGAAGCTCGTTGTGCAGAAGCCTCCAGATGCAATCTTCACGAATAATGCTGTCAGCGTAATAGGCACATCCCACGCATTGTGCGTCTCCCAATCTAGCAGATCCGCATAATTGTGTACTATCCTGTATCAAATTATAGTTTGTGCAGCACAGGTAGTAGTCATACGCATATACGACCAGCTGGACCTTAGGATACGAAGATACTATGCCAGCAATCGATTCAAGGTTCCATCCCATGAAGTGATGGATGTAAATGCATCCCAGTTCATACTCGCCATCGAGCAAACGTCTTACCCTAGCCAAGAAAGCTTCAAGGCTGAAAACTCCTGCGAACTTACCATCGCATATCACACCGAATGAGTTGCTGAAAAGCCTCTTTGCAAATTTAGAAGAACCGCCAATGGGAAATAAGGCAACATACTTGATGCCAGCGTAATTGGCAGCAACCTGATGACTCATAACGACCTTCGGCGTACCCGTACGGTCAATAAGATAGTTCGAAAGCGTTATGGCAATGAACAGTTTCTTCTTTTTCATTCGTTCGGCCCATCCTGCATGATGGCCCGCAATGTCGCATCAAGATATGCATACCCCCACAGTGAATCAGGTTCCAGGTAGGCACCTTCTCCCCACTCGTTCCAAGCGTTTAGAAAGACCACCTTCTTGTCTAAGTCGCGCCTACGGCGCACCTCGTCAATCGTGTCCGCAAGCCATCGTCTATATAGCTCAGGCGTGCTCCCGTGAAAAATCGTTCCTCTGTGATTCCTTCGGGCCGTATTGTCCCACATGGGCATAACGGCGGGATAGACCTTCTTATCGCGGCTCCAAGTCGCATATCGCTTATTCTCGACCAAATCCGCATAGTCGTAGACGGTGCCGCCGAAATCTTCGCGCAACGGACGCACTTGTTTGGTTATGTTGCGACAGTTGTGCTGCACCTGCTTGGGTTGGAACTCGCTCTCGGCATCAAAGCCAACTGCCGACCAATCAATGTTGGTATCACGCTCTTGCACGGCAATAAGATAGGGTTCTGAGCCGCATTCGTCCTTACAAATGCGGCGCCACTCAGAAATCACATGCTCCGGATCTCGAATAAGCGATGGGCGATACACGGATAGGACGGGCTTGCCGTCTATTCGGAGATATCGCTCATCGCTGAAATCATGGACAACATCCCTCATGAAGGCGGCGTAGTTCTCGGAACTCTGGGTGATCTCCATCAAGACATCGTTGCTCGTACCGCTGAATCGCTTTGTCCAGTTTTCATTCGCCCAGCAATAAAAGAAAGGCATGTCAAGGTTTGAGTCATCCAGAAACATATCTAAAGGTCCTTCGAGAAGTCTCTGACCACCATCGAACCAGTAGTAGTAAAAACAGAAAGCTCCTACGCCATAATTCTTCGCAAGCTCAATCTGCCTTTGCATATTGCATTTCAAGCGCAAATCGTAATAGCCGAGCTCGCCGGGCTTCCTTGGCTGATAATGCCCCGTGAACTGAGGGACGGCCTTGCAAACATTGTTCCACTCAGTGGTTCCTCGTCCCCACCAGGAGTCATTTTGAGCATTGGGGTGGAATTGCGTCAAATAATATGCCACCAACAGCACGTCCGACTTAGCCTCATCATGCCTTCGATAGCCGACGTAGCCCTCGGCACGCGCATCATAACTTTCTAGGACATACTCGGCGTAAGAGCTCAAAAGGTCATTATCAGCCACAATACGCAAGGAGCCCGCATCGGCTGCCGCTTCGCGTTCGAGAATACGCTCATAACGCCTGACTCTGAGGTTTTCTTTAAATTCAGCGCTCAACGGGAGTTTCCAAAACAAACCTTTAAGCTTCTCGTTGATTTGTCCGCAATTAAAAAGATTCATCGACATTCACCATCACGTATTCCAGCCTCGAGAGAAGAACGACCCAAAGCTTCCGCGATCCGCTCGCTCGCATGTCCGTCGCCGTAGGGATTGGAGGCGCGGGACATGGCGACGTACTCCTCGTCGTCGCAAAGAAGCCTACTGAACTCGCGGTAGATGGCCTCCTCCTCGGTGCCGACGAGCTTCAGCGTGCCTGCTGCCACGCCCTCGGGACGCTCGGTGGTGTCGCGCATGACGAGCACGGGCTTGCCCAGGCTTGGGGCCTCCTCCTGGATGCCGCCCGAGTCGGTGAGGATGATGTGGCTGACGGCCATGAAGTTGTGGAAGTCGAGAACCTCGAGCGGGTCGATGATATGCAGCCGGTCGAAGCCGTCAAGCTCCTCGTGCGCCGCCTTGCGGACGAGCGGGTTCATGTGGATGGGGTAGATCGCCTTGGTGTCGGGGTGCTCCTCCATCACGCGGCGGATGGCGCGAAACATGCGGTGCATGGGCTCGCCCAGGTTCTCGCGACGGTGCGCCGTGATGAGGATGAGGCGGGAGCCCTCCGCCCACTCGAGCTCGGGGTGGGTATAGCCATCGCGCACAGTGGTGCGCAGGGCGTCGATTCCCGTGTTGCCGGTGACCCAGATCTTCGACTCCGGCTTGCCCTCGTCCAGAAGGTTCTTCTTGCTGGCCTCAGTGGGGGCGAAATAGTACTCGCTCACGATGTCGACCGCCTGACGGTTGAACTCCTCCGGCCAGGGGCTGAAGATGTCGTGCGTGCGCAGGCCCGCCTCAACGTGGCCCACAGGGATCTGCAGATAGAAGCACGCGAGCGCAGCGGCGAAGCTGGTCGTGGTATCGCCGTGTACGAGCACGACATCGGGCTTCTCGTCCTCGAGGACCGCCTTGAGCTTGAGCAGCACGTCGCACGTAACGTCGAACAGAGTCTGTCCCGGCTTCATGATCGCAAGGTCGTGGTCGGGCGTCACGCCGAAGACGCGCAGCACCTGGTCGAGCATCTCGCGGTGCTGCCCGGTCACGGTGACGACAGTCTCGAACTCATCCGTGCGCGCCTTCAGCTCGTTGACGAGCGGGCACATCTTGATTGCCTCCGGGCGAGTGCCGAAAACGAGCATAACTTTTTTCATATCAGCCTTTCAAAGCAAGTTGATAGCCGTCGAGAGTTTTCTCAGCAGCCTTCTCCCACGTGTATTCCGTAATTACCTTTCGGCCGAAAACCTCGTCGTAATTGACGCCGTAAGCCTCATCCAGCGCAGCCCTGATGGAGGAAGGGCTGCTGACATCGCAATAAAACGCGCTGTCACCGAAATAATCTCGCGTCGTTCCTTTGGGAGATACCACGATATTGCACCCCATAGCGGCTGCCTCCAGACTCACGAGGCCCGGCGTCTCGAACCAACTAGGCAACACGCTCACACGGCACTCGCGGCACAGCTTGTAAATGTCTTCGTTGGGAATTTGCTCGATCCATTCCATGTTCGGATTGGCTTCTATCTCCGACACAACCTTGTTCGCATACTCGATATGCCCGGGAGACTTCTTTCCCACAAAGACGACCTTGTAATCCGACCCCTCCACCGCCTTGATTAGGTTGAGCTGGTTCTTGCGAATGTCGATGCGGCCGATGCAAACAATCCATCCACTGAATCGCTCGTATCCTGTCGATTCAACCTCTTTCGCGGCCTTAATGCTCGCGACGTCGACGGCGTTGGGGACGACCACATAGTTGTCGGTACGAAAGCCGAGATGAGCCGCTATCTGGTCCATCTCGGTCTTTGCATTCGGCAGGAACACATCGCAGTTGTCCAATATCTCGAGCTGCATCTTTTGGAAGCTATGTGTCATAAGGTAGCGTGCACCCTCGCTGCGCTCCCCGCGCAAGACGTACTTTCCGAAGGCCTTGAGGCGCTCCATTCCATCGACGCTAAGATGTTTTCCCAAAAAACCTCTCAGGCCGTTTGCTGCGCTTTTTTCGAAGCTGTCAGTCGGCCAGTAAATCGTGGAGAGCACTACAGGCTTTCCGGCCTCCTTGGCGTTTTTCGACTGGATGAAAGTTTCCTGGACCCGCGTGAGGTTGAACAAGTGGACCACATCGTATCCAGAAACATCGGGTCGCAAGTCCAAGGACAGGTCGACATCAATACCCTTTGATTCAAGGGCCTCCTTCGTCTTTACAAGTTGTGTCGTGTCACCGCCCGCTAGATCAAAAACGTTTTGGCGGGTCTGCATCAGTACTTTCACAGCTGCTCCATATTTGCTTTTTCAGAAGAGCCAAACAAGTATTCTTCCAGCTCATCCTCCCAGTCGGGCATGTGGAAGCCCGCGGCCTCGAGCCTGGACAGGTCGAGCGCGGAGTGGACCGGGCGCGGGGCGACGGGGCCGGCGGCGCTGGCGTAGTAGTCGGCGGTGCTGACCGGCACGACCTTCTCCCCGTTGCCGTTGGCGGCCTCGAAGACGGCACGGGCGATGTCCGCCCAGGACTTCACGGCGCCGGATCCGGTGCAGTCGTAGGTGCCGTAGGGAGCCTTCGCGTCCAGCACGTGGAAGATGGCAGCCGCCATGTCGCGCGTGAAGGTCAGGCGGCCCAGCTGGTCGTCCACGACCGTGACCT
>CAUFMG010000027.1 GCA_959026725.1 uncultured Collinsella sp. | reverse complement strand
GCCTTAGCCCTCGGGGGCGGCTGGTATGGAGGGTGGTGTTCAGTGGCAGATCGCAAGAAGAAACCCGAGCATGATGATGCCTGGTGGGCAGCCCAGCGCCATGCCTACATCGAGAAGAATGACATCCTTCTGTCCGACTATCCGTCCTGGGAATGGGTCAGCCCGTACGACTTCTGGCGGACCATCTTCCCAGAGGGCTTTCTGCAGCCCCGCGGCGCACGCCGCGGCCACTGGGGTCGCGACGCAGGCAATCGACCACCGCTCCAATAAAGATAGGGGACTTGAGGAACAGCCGACCGTCCACGAGGGCGGGGTTGGCCTGATCGGCCATGCCGACAAGGTCAAACTCAATGAGGAAATCAAAGCCAGGAACGAGCGCCTGCGCGTCCTGCGCTCTGAGCTGAAGAACGAGGGCGATACCCTCGAGCAGCTGAAACGGGAGCTCGCAGAACTCGAGCGCAAGCGCGGGCGCATCGAGAGCGCGAAACGCGCCCGCGCCCAGGGCAGGCACCGCGGCGCCCTCGCCAAGCGCCGCCGCACGGCCATGGCCACAGCCGCCGCCGCGGCGGCGGCGCAGCAGCGTGTGGCCGCGGCGGCCGTTGACCAGACCGACACCCGTGCCGAGCTACTGGTCCAGCTCGATGAGCAGATCGCCGCGCTCGACCTCAAAATCAGACAGCTGCAGAGCGGCGGCACGGCGAAGATGCTGTCGGGCCCCCTGCTTAAGGCAGCCGAGTTGGGCGCCGAGCGCAAAAAGCTCGCCGACGAGCGCAACCGCCTCGCGGGCGGCGGTCCCGCGCCGCGCAGGCCGGAGCCGCCGCGCCCCGAGCAGAACCGCCCACGCGGGCCCAGGCACTAGCCGCCGCGGTAGCTTCAGCTACATCGGCGCCGGTCCTATGGCCATGCCGCCCGCGGCGGCAAGCGTAAAAAACGGGGAGGGTCAAAACCCTCCCCGTTGCGTCAGCAGTGTCGACCAGCCTACCTGCGAGTCCTGTAGACCCTGCTTCGGTGGTCAACATCGACAACAAGGATGACGAGAACATCGTCCTCGATATCGACAACTATCCGATAGTCGCCGACCCGATAGCGCCAGAGACCTGATTTGTTCTCGGTCAATCCCTTTCCCATGCTCCTCGGGTCTTCGAGCTGTGAAATCTCATGAAGTTTCGCCACGATCCTCTTGGCGATCTGCTTGTCCAGCTTCTTCATCGAACGCTGGACGTCCTTGTCGATCTCAATCCGCCAAGCCAAGGCTTTCCTCCAGCTCGTCGAGCGTCACGGTCTCAAGCCTGCCGGCTCTATAATCCTCGACCTTCTTCATTAAGCCGTACTCGTATTCAAGCCTGTCAATCTCGGCAGCGAGCGCTTCTGTCATGTAGAAAGTCTTCGTGCGTCCTGTTGATTTCGCCAAACGGTCGTACCTGATTGCCAAGTCCTCGGGCATCCTCAATGCCGCGGTAGCAGTTGCCATGGTGCACCTCCCAATCATCTGTATAACACGTTATACATTCTAGCACACCATTCGCCGTATAGGTGTAAAACACGTTATACAGATGGCCGCGGTGGTGTACAATAAATGTATTGATAATATACGTCCTGTGAAGGCGAGGCCTTAGCCCTCGGGGGCGGCTGGTATGGAGGGTGGTGTTCAGTGGCAGATCGCAAGAAGAAACCCGAGCATGATGATGCCTGGTGGGCAGCCCAGCGCCATGCCTACATCGAGAAGAATGACATCCTTCTGTCCGACTATCCGTCCTGGGAATGGGTCAGCCCGTACGACTTCTGGCGGACCATCTTCCCAGAGGGCTTTCTGCAGCCCCGCGGCGAGGAGGTTCCGTGGCGCGAGAAGGGCGGTGGCCATCCCAACGGCATCGCCATCCAGATCACCAACAGGACCAAGACGGTCAAGACCAAGACGGGCCGCAAGCGCGACGTCCCCGTGGTCGAGCGGTTCACGTTGACCGATGACCTCGACGGCGTCATGGAGCGCGTCATCGACTCGAACAGGAAGAACGAGTCCGTCTTTTGCGCGCCCGTTTCATTTTTCGGTAAGAGTCGCGTTGCGGAGAACGCCCGGTTCCTGCACGCCTTTGCGATCGACCTCGACGGCGTCGGCGTGCAGGAACTGAAGAACATGCTCAAGCAGTTCCGCAACGGCCGTGACCCGAAGTTCGCCGCGGACAAATGGGTGTCCCTCCCCCAACCGACCTTCCTCGTGAACTCGGGTACGGGCTTTCACCTCTACTACGTCCTCGACCAGCCGATCCCGCTGATCCCGCGCATCGTGCCGTTCGTGCAGGAGATCAAGGCGATGCTCACGGACTACATCTGGCGCGATACCGTCTCGACGCTCGAGGACGTCCAGCATCAGGGCATCTACCAGCCCTTCAGGATGCCCGGCACGCCGACTAAGCTCAACGGCAAGGCCGCCGGGTCGAAAATCAAGGACAAGTACGAGGCCGTGGCGTTCGTCCACAACGGGGAGGACGGGAAACCCTGGCGATGCAGCCTCGACTACCTACTGGGATATGCCGGGGTCCGCGGCGGCAAGGACCACGCCGAGCTCATCGAGCTCATGCGCACCGCCGGGCGGACCCCCATCGAGCGCGCCAAGAAGCTCTGGCCGGAGTGGTACCAGGCGCGTATCGTCGAGGGCAAGGCCCCCGGCCGCTGGACCTGCAAGCGCGACCTGTACGACTGGTGGCTCGGCGAGGTCAAGACGAAGGCCACCGACCATCACCGCTACTGGTGCCTGAACGTGCTCGCGGCGTACGCAAAGAAGTGCGGCATCCCGTACGAGGAGCTCGAGGCCGACGCGCTCGCGCTCGTGCCGATGCTCGAGGACCTGACCGAACGCGAGGACAACCACTTCACCGAGGACCACGCGCTCGCGGCGATCGAGGCGTACTACGACCCCATCATTCACAAGCTCACCCGCGATCGCATAGAACGGCGCACGGCTATCGAGCTGCCAAAAAACAAGAGGAACGGGCGCAAGCAGGATGTGCATCTTGCTGGTGCCCGGGCTGTCCAGGAGGTCAATGACAGGTTCAACGGCACAAACTGGCGCGAGGGCAACGGACGAAAGCCGAAGGCCGACCTCGTCCGCGAATACGCCGCGGCGCACCCCGACGCCAGCCACAGCGCAATCGCCCGCGAACTGGGAATCTCGCGCACGACTGTCATTAAATGGCTGCGCGATGTTCCGGAGGAGTCGGAGGACGTTGCCGAGCTGGAAAAACCGAACCAGTACGACATGTACGAGCTGTACAACCCCGCGATGGTCGAGCTCGGGGCCGCTCTCGACCAGTACTCGTCGACGGCCAACGACCGCGGGTACCTGACCCCGCCGCAGTCCGCCATGACCAGGCTGGAGGCCGCGCAGAAGGCCATCGGTTTGGATACCGGGGTCGAGGAGTACTGGAAACGCGCCGACGCGGAGAACGAGAAACGGGAAAAACGGGAACGAGAAACGGTAAAATCATCGGGAACTACCGTGAAACTTCCCGATGTTTCCCGGGAAACATTCCCGATTGACGATAGGTTGACCAATGGGCATAACGAAGCGTGAAATAGCGTCTGAACTGGGTGTTTCAAAGCGCACAGTCGCGAACTACATCGAGAAACTGGGACTGGGAAACCATGTTTCACGAAACGGGAACACCGATTTTCTCGATGACTTCGCCGCCGCGGCCATCGCCGACGCCCTGAAGAACCCCGGCAAACCGTCCCGCCAGCCAGCCGCTGCGCCCGCCCCGGACTCCCTGGTTGACTCCCTGGCCGCCCAACTGGAAATCGAACGGTCCCGTAACGCCGAGCTGATGGAGGCGCTTGCGGCCGAGCGCGACCGCGCCGCCCGCGCCGAGGCCGAGGCCAAGGCGCAGCTCGCAGAGGCGAACGCCAGGGTCGCGGAGCTCGCCGGAAAGCTCGCATCGCTCGCCGAGCGCCAGCAGGCGATCGCGGCCACGCCGTGGTGGCGCCGCGGCCGCATGGCCATGAAGCTGCTCGGCCCAGGGGGAGAATGACGAGAACCCCGCGGACCCTCAAAGGCCCCGCGGGGTTCTTCGGTTTTGCTGTGCCGCCGGGATCAGAACGGGTACACGAGCTTGCCGTCGATCTCGACCTCGACAACGCCGCAGTGCTGGGCGGCGCGGGTCCAGAACTCGTCCAGGCTGCCGCCGGGGCCGAGTGCCGCCGCGGGCGGCAGGCGCAGCACCTCGCGGCTGAAGCCTTTTTCGACGCGGGGTTTGGTCCCGTCATCGCCGCCGCCCCTGTCGAACTCGAGGCGGCTCCAGAGCACTGTCGCCGACCCGTCGGCGGTGAGCTCTAGCACGTCCTTGCTCAACGCCGCCGACCCGTCGGCGCGGGTGTAGTAGCTCTCGACCTTGTTTGCAAAAGTGATGGTGACGTTCATTTCTGATCCCCCAGCAGCATGCCGACGGCCTCGGCGATCTGGCCGCCGCGGGTGAACGGCTGGCCGTTCGTGTACCGCAGCTGCTCGGTCAGCGCGACGGACAGGGCGCGGCGGCTGTCCTCGGTATCGAAGGTCATGCCAGAGGTCTGCTCGAGGATCGCGCCGACCTCGATGAGTCGGTGGGTTCGCGCCTTCCGCTCCGCCGCGGCCTTCTTCTTCTCTAGGTCCCGCAGCTCCTTCTTCAGCGCCGCCGCCCTCGCGGCCTGCTTGTCGGCCGCAGCCCTCTTCCGTGCGATCTGCTCGTCAATCGAAGCCGTCATATCGACCGCCCTTCCTGCTCGTTGCGGTTTGTCATTGCAAGAAAATATACCCATCCGCGCGGTAAAATTACGCGGGCGGGGTATATCACTACTTCAGTAGTGCGCACTTAGCACCACTTTCCCTGCGGTAAAGCGGTGCGTTGCGTGCGGTCCTGCGGACGGCCCTACGCCCACACCGCCGCGCCCGTTCGCCTGAGGCGGCTCACGTCCACGGTGGAGGGGCTGCGCGGTCGGTGCCCTTCCTTGCGGCTCCGCGTCGCGGGCACCGTTCGCCGACCGCGGCTCACGGTGCGCCGCACCGCTGCGCGGGGCGCGTCCGCGCCCCTTGCCTGAAAGGAACTCGCATGGCCATCTACCATCTCAACGCCCGCGGCTGCTCGCCCTCGACCGGAGCGGGCGCGGTCAGGAAGGCCGCGTACCAGTCGGGGCAGGCGCTCGTCGAGGAACGGTCGGGCGAGCTGTGCGACTACGCCCGCAAGGAGCGCGTCACCGCCGAGGGGCTGGCCCTGCCCGCCGCCGTGCCCGCCGTGGACCGCGGGGCCCTGTGGAACGAGGCCGAGCGCGTCTGGGCGAACGCGGGCGGCGGCAAGGAGCTCGTGGCCAAGCGGTACGAGTTCGCGTTGCCCATAGAGCTCGACGAGCGCGGGCGGCGCGAGTGCGTACGCGATTTCTGCGCCCTCTTTCCAACGAGGGCCTGCGACTGGGCGATCCATGACGACGGGCGCGGCGGCAACCCCCATGCGCACGTCTTGGTGTCGGCACTCGACCTCGGCGCGGAGGGCTTCATCCCGCGCACCAGATCAGACAAGGGGCAGAGCTGGTACCTCTGCGAGAACGACGGCGGCGAGCGCATCGTCGTTCCCGCTACCGACTGGGCCGCGGCCAAGGCCGCTGGGTGGCAGAAGCTCTACAACTTCAAGGACGGCAAGCGCCGCACCATGAGGAAGGCCAAGGCCGAGGGGCTTGGGACAAAAGACAGGGTCAGCAAGAGCCCCGTCAAGATGCATCGCCGCGACGGTCAGAGCGCCCGCGAGGTCGAGAAGGAACAGCTCGTCGAGGTCCGCGCCGCCTGGGCGAATATCGCCAACAGACACCTTGCGGAGCACGCCGCGGCCACGGGCGCCGCGGCGCAGTCAATCGACCACCGCAGTAATAAAGATAGAGGGATGGACGAGCAGCCGACCGTCCATGAGGGCGGCGCTGGCCTGATCGGCCATGCCGACCGCGTCAAGCTCAACGAGGAAATCAAAGCCAGGAACGAGCGTCTACGGGTCCTTCGCGCGGAGTTGCAGCAGGAGGGTGCCACCCTCGAACAGCTGCAACGAGAGGTCGCTGAGCTCGAGCGCCAGCGCGGTCGTATCGAGAGGTCCAAGCGCGGCCGCGCCCAGGGCCGGCACAAGGGCGCCCTGGCAAAGCGCCGCCGCGTGGCCATGGCCACCGCGGCGGCAGCCGCCGAGACCCAGCGTCGCATGGCCATGGCCGCCGCGAATCAGGTCGATACCCGCGTCGAGATGATCGCCCAGCTTGACGAGCAAATCGCCGATCTCGACCAAGAGATGCACCGCCTGCAGCGTGGCGGCACGGCGATGATGATGTCCAGCAACCTGATCAAGGCGACCGAGCTCGCCGCAGAGCGCAAGAAACTCGCCGACGAGCGCGACAGGCTCGCGGGCGGTATGGCACAGGCGGAGAGCCCCGAGCTCGAGCCGGAGGACGGCCGCCGGCGCGGCCCCAGACGCTAGCCGACCGGCTCCCGGTCCTCGTCCTCCCTGCGCACGCCGACCGGCACGATGTCGCGGTAGATCAGCCGGTGCCTGCCGTCGCGCCACTCGTCGTCGTGGTAGTGGCCGAAGAACCACGTCTTGAAGTCGAGCCGCCGGTCGATCTCGCCGAGGAAGTTCTGCAGCGGGTCGTCCTCGAAAGGACGGTTGCACTCCCAGCATAGGTCGCCCGCCAGGTCGGCCGGGGCCTCGTGCGTCACCACGTAGTCGACCTTCCAGCCGGCGGCATCGAGGTTGCGCCGGCAGCGTTCCATCTCGGTCTCGCTCGGCATCTCATCCGGCCACCAGGACTTCCCCTCCTTGCGCCATTCCCTGTCATGGCTCGCGGCACCTCCCATGGCGAGGACGGTCGTCCCGGCGATATCGAAGACCTCGCCGCGCATCAGGTGCAGCACATGCGGGCGTGCGACGTGGACGCGCCCGCCGTTCCACTCGGTTTCGGGGAGTTCCGCTAGCATCCGGTGGTTCTCGTGATTGCCGTCGACGAAGCATGTCGTCCACGGCTTGGACTCGAACCAGTCGAGCCAGTAGCGGTCGGTGTTCGAGCCGTCCCACACGAATCCGAAGTCGCCGGCGACCACCACCACGTCGTCGCGCGAGAGCGTCCTGCCGTCCGGCCAGCTCTTGGAGGAGAAGCGGCTGGAGCCGTATTCGGCCCCTCCGTGCACGTCGCCCGTTACGAAGATCGCCATCAGTTCGCCCTCTCCCGCTTGTACGCGGCCAGCTCTCGCTCGACCTGTCTGTCGCCGGTCTGGTTGACCCACCACGGCCACTTGACGCGCCCGCACGGCTCGCCGACGCCGGAGAACCATACCCGCAGCTCGTCGAGGCTCACCGGTGCGCAGGCGTTGGCGTCCACGCCCACGTCGTAGCGGAGAAGCCCCTGCTTCCGGTTGAACTCGTTGTACGCGCCGCCACTGCTGTGGATGTGCCCGTGCAGGTGCCAGCTGCCGTGCGACATGCTCTGCCAGTCGGCCATGGGGAAATGGCTCATGACGATCTTCTGCCCGTCGATCTTGAGCACGCAGATAGGCGGCTCGGTGATAAAGGCCCTGGAGACCGCGGGCTGCGTCCAATCTTTGTCGTGGTTGCCGGGCACCAGGTGAACCTTTTTGCATGTGATCTTCTTCCGCAGCCCGTAGGCGTCCTGCGCGGTCATCTTGAACGAGAAGTCGCCCAGGATGTAGAGCTCGTCGTTCATGCCGACGCGCGCGTTGATGTTGGCGACGATCGACGAATTCATCTGTTGGATCGTTTCCCACGGCCGGTCGGTGAACTTGAGCACGTTTTCGTGCCCGAAGTGGGTATCGCTGGTAAACCAAATCATTCTCTTGTCTCCTTTGTCGCTAAAAAACGCTCTCCTTCGACGGGGAAAGGAGACGTATTTTGAGCGACATGAGGCCATCTGCGCTCATGTGCTGAATCCAATCGTTCGGTGGTTTAGGTTCTGCACCCATTCCATGGCGGCGGGAACGGGTATAATCGAAATCGAAAGAAGCGGACCCCGCGCAGGTGGCTAACCAGATACGCGGGCGATGCGGATTTTCAGTTGCTAAGGCCGGGCTGCACTCCCGGCCTTATTTTTTGCGCCGTTGCCGACGCCGCTCCCTTCCGTCGCGCACAGTCCGCGCGCGCCTCCGAATCCTGAACTGAATCTCGTACGAGTCGAGAAACGTGACGATGAACGTGCCCACCGCCGCCAGGGCGGCGAGGGCTTCAAAGACCTTTGACATAAGCGACACCTCCAAAGGAAAGCATCGCCCGCGCGCGGGAATCCGCCGCTGCGATTCTACCGCACGGGCCACCGCTGGAGACGTTCGCCGCCCTCAGATCTGGTTGCCGCAGGGGTGTAAAATAAATATATTGATAATATACGTCCTGTAAAGGCATAGCCTTAGCCCTCGGGGGCGGCTGGTATGGAGGGTGGTGTTCAGTGGCAGATCGCA
>CAUFMG010000026.1 GCA_959026725.1 uncultured Collinsella sp. | reverse complement strand
GGATTGGTCAAAATAGTTTGACTATTAGCGGCTAAAATCGCCCGACGCTAACATCTTACAATTTTCTTGCTGATGGATTTTCAAGGAAACACAGCTCCAGTAAATCCTTTAAATCGCTCGCTTTTACATCCGACATATTTTCGTATTCCAGTTCACAGACAGTGAAAAATTCGAACTCTTTTTCACCATAGGTATTCCAAAGTTCTTGCAATCTCTTATTTCTATGATTGCCGCTTTTTAACTTAAAGCCATGACGGTTAAACCATGTACTACCATCACGAGAGCTATCAAAGAATTGCTCTCCAGTTGCAATGCACTTAACACAAAATACACCCATCACTGGATGACGTTCTTTCCATTCGGACACGAGTTCTTTCTTTTTTGATTTATCCATTATTCTTTCTCCTCATACTGCAATTCAACGAGTCAACATATCAATCGCTTCATCCTGTCTGACTCATTACCATTTACAACGGCACATAGAATACCGTTTTTCTCAATCTTAGATAATTGCATTTTCGTTCTACAATGCGCGTTAGGCTGAATGGGGCTTTGGGTACCCTTGTGTTTGGCTTGGTTTTATTAACTTTGGAGGGCTCGTATGTCTTATTTGGATTTGGCTCGTTCTCGGTATTCTTGTCGTGAGTATGAGGCGCATTCTGTTGAGCAGTCGGTAGTGGATGCCATTGTTGAGGCAGGTAGGATTGCTCCTTCTGCTTGCAATAATCATCCCTCGCGCGTCATGGTGCTTGATACGCCTGAGCTTCTGGAGAAGGCTGCTGCTTGTCAGCCTCGGTTTGCTCGCGATGGGTCTATCTTTGGCGCTCCGCTTATCTTCCTTATTTGCAGCGTTACCGATGATGCTTGGGTGCGCCCGTATGATCAGATGAACTCGAGTGCCATCGATACTTCGATCGTCTGCGATCAGATGATGATGGAGGCCACCGAGCAGGGCCTGGGAACGTGCTGGGTATGCCATTTTAAGCCTGAGGTGGCACAGGAGCAGTTCAACCTGCCCGAGGGCGTCTATCCCTATCACATGCTCGTCTGCGGATATCCTGCCGACCACATCGCCGATCCCGAGCATCGCGAGGCCCGCACCATTCCCCTCCCCGACTTCCTCCTCAAGTAGATTTTTGGGACATGCGATAAAAAAGGACCCGCAACTTGCGGGTCCTTTTTTATCGACTGATTGTAATCCGGCGTTAGTCCAGGTCGTCAGCGGCGAAGTTGTCGATCGGGGCGAAGGGATCGGCAACCGGGACAACCGGATCGGCGACGGGCAGGGGCTCGGCGGCTGGGACGGTCACAGCCGGAGAAGCGGCGGAACCAACCGGCGTGGAGGCCATGAGATCGGCCGGGAAGGAGTTCTGGGCATCGTCCATGAAGTGCTGGATGAGCTTGAGATACTCGGCCTTGAACTCCTCACGAGAAGCCTTGAGACGATCGATCTCCTCGAGCTCAGCCTGCTTTTCGGTCAGAGCCTGGCGGATAACCTCGCGGGCCTTGGCGTCAGCCTCGTTGCGAATACGCTCAGCGTTCTCATTGGCATCGTTGACGATGGTCTCAGCGGTCTGCTGGGCAGCGATCAGGGCAGCGGAAATCTGGCGCTCCTGAGCGGAGAAGTCAGGGGCGGGAGCAGCCACGGGGGCGGCAGGAACGGCCTGGGCGGGGGCATCCTGAGCCTGGGCAAGCTGAGCCTGCGCATCGGCAAGCTGCTGCTCGGTAGCAGTCAGACGACCCTTAAGGTCGACGATCTTAGCGAGCATAGCGTCAACCTCAGAGGACAGCGTCTCCAAGAAGACGTCGACCTCAGCAGGATCGTAGCCACGCTTGGCCTCAGAGAAAGTCTGAGCCTGGATGTCTGCAGGGGTAATAGCCATAACAAGTCTCCTTTTTCATCGCCTCGGCGCTACACGCCCGACGTAAGTTACTAAGACAGTTCTACACGAGTATACCTATAAGAAGCTGCAGAACCAGCCTCTGCACCAACTGCAACGCAATAATCGCAACGACCGGCGAAAAATCGATACCGCCCATCGGCGGGATGAAACGACGGAACAGGTTGAGCCACGGACCGCACACGCTATCAAGCACCGCGGCAATATCCTGAAGCAAACCACCCTGCTTCATGGGAATCCACGTCATAAAGCAGTAGACGACAATGAGCGTGGAATAGAAGTTGAACAGCGTATTGACCAGCTGGACGATAGTGTAGATGTTGATGGGAATCTCCTCGTCTTGTCTTTACTTAAGGTAGCCGTCGGCACGAAGCTTCTTGAGATCGGAATCTTTGACCTCGCAACCGGCGGGCAGCACCATGAACACGCGGTCGCCCACCTCCTTGACCGTGGCACCCAGACCGCAGGCAAAGCCGTAAGAGAAGTCCAAGACGCGCTTGGCAACTTCGGTGCGTACGCCCACAAAAATCAGTGCGACAGGCTGCTTGGTGCGAACGCGGCGCACCACGGTCTCCACGTCGTCATAGCTCTCGGGGCGCAGGACATAGGCCGGCAGCTGCGGTGTGGCGTTGATGATATTGCTCGCATAGGCCGAGGCATCGCTCGGTGCAGGCGCAGGCGCAGCGGCGGCACGGGCGCGGGTGTTCTCGGCGTAGCTCGACGGCGTGTCATAGGCACCAGGACGATAACCGCTCGCAACACTGTCCTGCGAGCGCGAAGGCGGGTTATACGTCGTGGCATGGCGGGAGTCATCGCCGACCAGCTGCCCGGAGCGTGTATACACGGCAACCGACTCAGCTTCACCACGGCGCGTCTGACCAAGCAGGCCGTTGCTCGGCTCGTCTTGGGTGTAGAAGCCCTCGCCCGAAGCACCGCTGTAGCCGTTGCCCTGATAGCCATCGTCATAGCCATCATCGTAGCCGTAGTCGTCGTCCTGGCCATAACCCTGGTCGTAACCCTGCTGGCCGCCCAGGTGCATCTTATTTTTAATCTCGTCAAGGAAGCCCATGGTTGTGTCCTCTCGCGGTTTAGTGCAGGCGCCCCGATAATCAGTGCGCACTTCAGAGCCTTATTTTACTGCAAACTCCGGGCTAAATACTACCCTGCCCAGGCGAACGAGCGTAGAGCCCTCCTCAAGGGCAGGCTCAAAGTCTTCGCTCATGCCGCAGGAAAGCTCAGGCAGGTTCAAATCGGGATGCGCCGCCTCCAGCTCATCCCTCAGCTCACGAAGCCCCGCAAAGGTGCGGCGTGCCACATCCTTATTCCCCCGGGGCGCCATAGTCATAAGCCCCTGTACGCAAATTCCCTCAAGTTCCGCAAGCTCACCCGCGGCGGCGCGAATCTCATCGGGCGAAAAGCCTCCCTTCGACTCCTCACCACTCACATTGACCTCAATGAGCACACGCTGGGGGCCGGCGAGTTCGCCTGCCTCAATCTTGCGGGCAGCACGGCTCGAGATCGCCTGCGCCAGATGCAGCGAACCCACCGAGTGAATCAGCTCGGCTGAGCCCAGCACCGCATTGATCTTATTGGTCTGCAGGTTGCCGATCATATCGAAGCGCACCTCGGGCAACTCCGGATGCTCCGCCAAACCTGTGAGCTTGCGAACCAGCTCCTGCGGGCGATTCTCGGCAAAATGGCGATACCCCGCCTGGATGGCGGCAACGGTCTCATCGACACCAACGGTCTTGGACACGGCAATGAGGCGCGCGGCGTCGTGGGGACGGCCCGCGCGATCGAGCGCCGCATAAAAACGTTCCAGAATCTGCTCGCGGCGAGCGCGCATCAAGTCCAAATAGTTATCCATTGCCAATCGCCTCCGCTGACAGCCAAACAAGTAGTCCCATGCTAACGCAAGAGCGCGGCCCCGCATGTGCAAGGCCGCGCTCACTTAGGTATTTACAATCTTTCGACGAACGGGGTTACTTACTCCTCGTCGTCCTCGCCATCGTCCTCATCCTCAAGATGATCGAGCAGGTAGCGAAGACCCTCGCTGACCTCGTTAACGGGCACCTTGGCAACGTAGCGTGCATCGACGGCGGGCCTCATGATAACACCCTCGCCCGAAGGCACGCGCATGCTCTCGAGCTCATCCTCATCAGTGCAGGCGATATCACCGGCAGTCATACGCTGTCCGGTCAACAGGAAGGTCAGACGGCAGGCGGCATCGATGGAAATCGAGGCGATGCGATCGAGATAGCGCGATACCATGATGGCGCGGCGCAGGTCGTCATAGTTGCTGTCGTCGTCCATAAAATCGCCCGTGTCCATGCGGTTAAAGGTGCGGAAGAACTTCTCGTAGGCGGCGTGCACTGGCTCGTCCTCGACGGCCAAGTTGCAGATGATGGACATGTCGTTGGTGACGAGCGCAGAAAGCGAAGAGCCCAGCACCTGGTAGACGGCCTCAGCCTCGGCCTCGACCGTGCCGACAAGCTCCTTGGGCAGCGAGATGTCGGCCTTGATCATATGACGCGTGGCGCGGCAAATCTGGCGAACCTTATCGGTCATGCGCTGCAGGTTAAAGTCGACGTAGATGATCGTCTGCAGCAAGCGGAAGTCGGAGGCGACCGGTGACTGCGTGGCAATCAGGTTGTAGCAGACGGCCTCCAGGTTGGCGCAGCGTGCGTCAATCGAAAGCGTACGCTTCTTGGTCTTGGTGGCGAGCTTGCGGTCGTCGGTCACATAGGCCTTCACGGCATCGTGGAGGGCCAGATCGACGGCCTCGTAGATGCTCAGCATCTCGTGACGGGCCTCGATGAGCTGACGGGAAAACAGTTTGCGCATGGTTCACTCCAATCAGTTGGGTGCGGTCATGCCGCCCGCACAGTGAATACGCACCGGACCAGATCCGATCGGCTTGGGACTAGTCGCACCGATCAGCCAAAGCGGCCGGTGATATAGTCTTCCGTCCGCGAGTCCACCGGGCTGGTGAAGATCGCGTCGGTTTGACCATACTCGATGAGCGTAGCGGGCTCGCCGGCAACTTCCTGCAAGAAGAACGCGGTGTAGTCACTGATACGAGCTGCCTGCTGCATTGAATGCGTGACGATGATAATCGTCATCTCGGGCGCCAGCTCGGCCATCAGATCCTCGACCTTAGAGACGGAAGTGGGGTCGATGGCGGAGCAGGGCTCGTCCATCAGGAGGACATCGGGTTGCACCGCAAGCACGCGCGCGATGCACAGACGCTGCTGCTGACCGCCCGAGAGCGCCAAACCATCCTTGTTGAGCTGATTGGATACCTCTTTCCAGAGGTTGGCGCGCTTGAGCGATTCTTCCACGATGTCATCGAGGTCGCTTTTGCTAGTCACGCCCTGCAGACGAGGGCCAAAGGCGACATTCTCGTAGATGGATTTGGGAAACGGGTTGGGCTGCTGAAAGATCATGCCCACGCGACGACGGAGATCGACCGGATCGACACCCTCGGCATAGATATCGTTGCCGTCGAGCGTCATGGTGCCCTCGACGCGCGTGCCCTCAATCAGGTCATTCATGCGGTTGATGCAGCGCAAAAACGTCGACTTGCCGCAGCCCGAAGGGCCAATGAAGGAGGTGATGGCGTTTTTGGCGATGTTGAGGTCAAGCCCCGTCAGCGCATGAAAGTCACCGTACCAAAAGTTGAAATCCTTGGCCGTAATGGCCGCTTGCTCCAACGCGGGAGCGGACTGATAAACGGACATGGGACTCCTTAACTAGCGACGCTTGCGCGACAGGAAGCGCGCAAACAGGTTGAAGGCCAAAATGATCACCATCAGCAAGAGCGCGGTGCCGTAGGCTGCGTTCATGTTGATGCCGTCGTTGGCAAGCAGGTACAGGTGAACGGTCATGGGACGACCGGAATCGAGCGGCGAAATAGGTAGATTGATGGCCTGGCCCATGGTGTAGAGCACCACGGCGGTCTCGCCGATGGCACGGCCGATGGCAAGGACGATGCCCGTGGCAATGCGGCCAAAGGCCGAAGGAAGCACGATCTTGGAGACGACCTGCCACTTGGTAGCGCCCAGGCCGTACGCGCCCCAACGGATATAGCGCGGAACGGCGCGAATGGCTTCTTCGGTGGTGCGCATGACGATGGGAAGCATCAAGAGCGCGAGCGCCAGAGCGGCCGAGACCATCGAAAGGCCCAGGCCCATAGCCTCGACAAACAAGGCGTAGCCAAACAGGCCCATAACGATGGAGGGCACCGAGGCCAAAGCGTCAGCAGCGTAGCGAATGAGCTCGACGACCTTGCCCTGCTTGGCGTACTCGGCCAGATAGACGGCTGCCAGCACAGCGATCGGCGTGCAGATAAGCATGGCGAGCGCCGTCACGTAGACGGTCGAGACGATCGTGGGCCAAATTCCGCCCTCGGCGTTGACGCCCTGGGGCCAACCGAAGATAAAGTCGAGCGAGATGTGTGGCAGGCCGTTGATGACCACGTAGGCGATGATAGCGACCAGCACCAGCGTGGTGATGTAGGCAGCGGCACGAAACACGCCAAGCATGATCTTGTTGGACAGGTCCTTGTTGATGCGGCCCTTCTTGCCGTGGGAAAGGGCACGCTTGATGCGCTCGCGCGACGAGGTCGTATCGACCGTCGTGTCAACGGAATCGGACATAGCCTACCCCCTCTTCTTCTTGGAAATCAGACGAACGATACCCACCAGCGTGGCGGAGATGATAAACAGGACCACACCCATGCCGAACAGCGCCGAGCGGTGCAGACCCGAGGAATAGCTCATGTCGAGCGCAATCTGGCTCGTGAGCGTCGAGATGGGGCTCGCAATGCTGTCGGGAATAACCGGGGCGTTACCTACGACCATGAGCACGGCCATGGTCTCGCCGATGGCACGGCCCATACCCAGCACGATGGCATCAACGATACCCAGCTTCGCGGCAGGTAGCACGACCTTATAGATGGTCTGCCACTTTGTGGCGCCCATGGCATACGATGCCTCGCGAATGCCCATGGGAATGGAATTGAGAGCATCGATGGTGAGCGTGGTGATGGTAGGGACGATCATGATGGCGAGCACAAACCACGCCGTCAGCGCACCAAAACCAAGGCCGCCGGTCAGTTGTGCGATAAACGGGCGGATGATGATCATGCCAAAGAAGCCGTAGATGATGGAGGGTATGCCCGCCAGCAGGTCAACGGCGGGGCTGATGAGCTTGCGCACGCGCTTGCCGGCGATCTCGACCAGGTATACGGCCGTACCCACACCTAGCGGCACGCCCATGGCGAGCGCACCGACGGTCACCAGACCTGAGCCGGCAAGCAGCGACATGATGCCGTAGTGGCCCTCAGAGGGCGCCCACGTAAAGCTAAAGAAGTCCGCCAGACCGATGTCAGTAAAGACGGGCAGCGCCGAGTACGTGGTAAAGACAAAAATCAGGATGACGGTAACGACCGCCAAGAACGCGCAGGCAAAGAAGATCCACTGCAGCGCCTTCTCCTTGATATAGGTACTGCGCGATACGAGCGCCAGCTCGCGCTTCTTGGGCGTCTGAACATTCTGCTCAGTCTGGGAGTTTTCCTGTGCTTCCATGCTACTCACTCCCCTTCTCGTCGTTGGTGACGGGAATAAAGCCCGCCTCGCGAATCTGCTTGTCCATCTTTTCGGACGTCACGTAGTCGATGTAATCCTGCGCCTGCTGCGAAGGCGCACCCTTCACAAAGAAGTAAAGGTCGCGCGAGATGGGATAGCCGCCGCTCGCGACCGTCTTCTCGGACGCCTCAACATGATTGACCGAGACGGCCTTGACCGAGGTCTTGGCGTTGAGGCTATCGACGAAGCCCAGCGAAATGTAGCCAATGGCACCGCGCGAACGAGATACCACGTCGCGCACCTGGCCCGTGCCCGAAAGAACGGCCGAGCGGCGATCGAAGGGGGTACCGTCCATCACGATGGTGCGAAAGGCCTCACGCGTGCCGGACGCCTCATCTCGGTTGATAACCTGAATCCTCAGGTCCTCGCCACCGACTTCTTTCCAGTTGGTGATCTTGCCGGCGTAAATATCGCGGAGCTGCTCGGTCGAGAGGTTATCGACGGGGTTGTCGTCGTTCACGATGACCGCGATACCGTCGTGGGCAATGACAATGGGAGTCAGGCCCAGATCCTGTTCGTCGGCATTGAGTCCACGGGAGGAGCTGGCGATATCGGCCGTGCCGGCGCTGACGGCCTCGATCCCAGCGGAAGAACCCAAACCGGAAACGAGCACGTCGATGCCGGTCTCCTCCTTAAAGCCCTCGGCCGCAATCTCGGCGATAGGAAGGCAGGTCGTGGAGCCGGCCACGGTAATGGAAGAGCTAGAAGATCCCGAAGAACAGGCGCACAGCGTAAGCGTAAGCACAGCGGCGCTCAGGACCGATACGATCTTTCTCATAGCATCACGCCGATCGCAGCATGGCGCCCACAGGTGCCGCCCTCGTTACGGTAGGAATAAAAGCGGTCGTTCTGACGCACGGTCGAAAGCTGGGTATCCACGATAGTATCCGCGTCGACACCGACATCTACCAGCGCCTCGCGAATGGCAGCGGAAAGATCGAGCATGCGAGAGGTACTCGCATCGATGCAAGAGAACTCGGCGGCAAAGCGATCCATGAGCTCCTGGGATACTTCATATTCGTCACCCAAGATATGGGGGCCGATATAGGCGGAAACGTCGCTCGCATCGCAGCCGGCAGCATCGCAAAGCGCCTGGCACGCCTTGGCGGAAATACGTGCAATCGTACCCTTCCAACCGGAGTGCACCACGGCAAATCCGCCAGGGGCCACCAGCACCACGGGAACGCAGTCGGCAAAGCAGAGCAGCACGGGCACATTATGCGCCGTACAGACGATGGCATCGCAGCCCTCGGCAATCTGCTCGCGGACGTCCTCAAGGTCATCGGCGCCGTTCGAGGTCACCGCAACGATATGGTCACCATGGACCTGATTGGGAACGAGCAGGTTGTGCTCGCACTCGGCGGCACCCATAGCCTCGAGCGCGCGACGACGATTTTCTTGAACAGCAAAGGGGTCATCGCCAACATGCGAGCCCAAGTTGAGTGAGGAGTACGCATCTTCGGAAGCACCACCGGCGCGCTCGGTGAAGGCAAAGCGAACATCGAATGTCGCGCCTTCCACCAACGTAACTCCATCATGGTCGACACGCGAAACGTTGTCCGCACGTGCTGCCATACTAAAGCCTCCTAATAACACAAGTACCGCGGCATCGCCGCTACAGCCCGCGTTTATACGGCTGTCATACTTCTCTAAAAGGATACCTGCTGCGCTGGAGGCAATCGTAAAGGGAACGTAAAGAGATTGGAGGTTCTAGTTTACAAAGTCGAAAATCAGAACCACCCTTAAAAAGGGTGGTTTGCTCTTAGGGTATAACCCACGGGCC
>CAUFMG010000025.1 GCA_959026725.1 uncultured Collinsella sp. | reverse complement strand
AGACGGCGAGTTAGCCGGCAGGTCGGCATGTCAATCCTGGTCTAACAGAGCCTTATTTAATCCCCGTCCCAGAAAAATCATCGACGAACGCACTACTTTGCGCTGGTAAGAACACCGGTGGTGTCGAAGGCCGGGGTGAAGCTCTCGTCTACCGCACCGCCCTCTTGCCAGAACATCGTCGTAAAGCCCAAGTCGTCGGCATGGTCGAGCACCTGCTCGTACTCCTCGCGCGTCACGGCACGCGCCAGGTCGCCGCCCTGCTCGCGCATAAGCGCATTGGGCGTGTACTGGTTCATGACCGAGATCGGCACGTCGCCCACCGTCTGCCACACCAGGTCTAACACGCGGCACGAGTCATCCGCATGCCCCGGCAGCACCAGGTGGCGCACGATGATGCCGCGCTTCATGAGCCCGCCCTCATCCACCAACTCTCCCCCGCGGCGATCGATCTCGCGCACCATCTGGGCCAGACCCGACACGGCCACGCGCGGGTAGTCCTTAATATGAGAAAGCGACTGCGCAAGCCCGGCATCGGCATATTTAAAGTCGGTGAGCCACACATCGACCAGGTCGCCCAGCGCCGCCACGGCACTCGCGCGCTCGTAACCACTCGTGTTGTAGACGATCGGGATGTCCAGCCCGCGCGCCCGTGCCGCGGCAATCGCGGCAGGCAACAGGTGCGCATAGTGCGTCGCCGTCACCAAATTGATGTTGTTGGCACCCTGGTCCTGCAGTTCCAGCATAATCTCGACCAGGCGCTCAGGCGAAATCTCAAGGCCAAAATTGCCGGTCGAGATCTCGTGGTTCTGGCAGTAGATACATTTAAGCGAGCAACCGCTAAAGAAGATCGTGCCCGAGCCCGCCTCGCCCGAGATGGGCGGTTCCTCCCACATATGAAGCGCCGCGCGGGCCACCTTGAGCGTGTCGTTAGCACCGCATACGCCGCGCGCGCCCTCATCGCGCGCCGCACCGCAACGGCGCGGACACAAATGGCAGGCGGGCGAAAAAAGTTCGGTCAACGACGTCGGCATAAAAACATGCTCCAAAACAACGATTCAGCAGCTCAAACGTAAAGGGCCAGGCCGCGTAGACGGCTCCGTCCCTAAGGCGCCGTAATCGTCCGACACGATTTTTGTAATGTCAAGACTGGAATCCATAAAGTGCCGCTTTATGATGTAGGTATTCCGCCCCTCGCGGAGCAACTGGGTGAACCGTCGCGTTTATTTAGGGAGCCCACACAGTCGTACCTAGTACAGGTATCCTTCGTTGTTAAGGACGCTGGAACAGTCGATGAGGGCACCCACCTGTTTTAGGTGGGTTCATTTTCGTAACGTGGGGGGTGGTTTTCTTTTGCCGAAAATCACCATTACAGTCCATATGGATTCCCGCCGGCATCCCGACAAGCCATCGACAACATCCCAATATCTGGTAAGCGCGTGATTATCGCTGCGTGCAATTACATGCACCCCCCTTTGTCGAGTATTATGGTTCGGCTATGCCCTTTGCGCATGGCGTTCTTCTGACCTTTTCCTTCGACGCTTGGCGGTTTTTAGATTCATGGCTTCATCCCCGAGCTACATACCGTACCTATGCGTGGCAGCGGCGGCCTTTATCACGACCTTCCTCGCGGTGCCCCTGGTCAAGCGCTTGGCAATTAAGCTCGATGCCGTCGATTATCCTTCTAAGCGCCGCATCAACACCAAGCCCATCCCGCGTTTGGGCGGAACGGCGGTGTTTTTGGGCCTGGTCGTTGCCTGCATTGTGCAAATCCTAGGCACCTGGTACCTAGGCTGGCCACCCGTCCTGGTGCCGCACCCGCGCCTTCACATTAGCTATCCCATGCTGGCGCTCTCCTTTACCGTCATCTTTGCGACCGGCGCTATCGACGACGTCTTCCAGCTCACGCCCAAGCAAAAGCTGGCCGGACAGGTCCTCGCCGCGCTTATCGCCTGCATGGGCGGCCTAAAAATCGGCGTCATCGTCAACCCGTTTGCTCCCGGCGAGATCATGCTCGGATGGCTCGCCTACCCCATTACCGTGATCTATCTGGTAGCATTCACCAACATCATTAACCTCATCGACGGCCTCGACGGCTTGGCCACGGGCATCTGCGGCATCGCGTCGTTCACCATGTTTTCGATGGCCGTTCTCTCGGGCCGCATCGACGCCGCCGCGCTCTCCATTGCGCTCTTTGGCGCCTGTCTGGCCTTTTTGCGCTACAACTTCAACCCCGCAAGCATCTTCTTGGGCGACTCGGGGTCGCTACTTCTGGGCTTTGCGCTGGGCTCCATCTCGCTGCTCAACGTGAGCCGCACCGCCGCACTCACCTCGCTCATCATCCCGCTCATCGTGGCCGGCGTGCCCATCATCGACACGTTTAGCGCCATCGTGCGCCGCAAGCGCGCCCACATTAGCATCGGGCAGGCCGACAAGGGCCACATCCACCACCGCCTGATCCAAGAGGGCTACAACCAAAAGCAAGCCGTGCTGCTCATCTACGCCTGGTGCATCATGCTTTCGGCCGGTGCCGCCGCGATCAACCAGGTCGAGGTGCCCATGCGTGTGCTCATCTTTACCGTGCTCGCCATTGGCTCGGCGGCCTTTGCCAAGCATCTACATCTGTTTGAGCCCGTGCTGCGCCACCATTACAACAAGCGCACGCACGAGGACGAACTGGTCACCCCCGACGACCCCGCTTTTAAGCAGGAGGAGCAGGCAGCCGAGGAGCGCAAAGAAGAGCGCCACCACAAGCTCTAGGGCAAGCTGCCGAGGATGTGCCAAGGCACCGTTGGCCAAGCGCGGGCGCGCCGCACCCATCGCACATGCCGCAGCACGCGCGTCCCTCTCCCGCCCCTCGCCTACTTACGCACCGCCCCTCCAATAAACGCGCTATCATCTTGACCCATGAACATACGTTAGGAGCAATCATGCCAAACGAGAACAGCTACGAAGTCGCGCTGCAAAAGAGCAACGCCATTCGCGAGGGCTTGGCCAAGACGCCCGAGAAGTTCACCATGCTCACCGGCGACCGCCCCACCGGCCGTCTGCACCTGGGCCACTACTTCGGCACCCTCAAGGGCCGTGTTGAGCTGCAGAACATGGGCGCCAAGACCAACGTGCTCATCGCCGACTACCAGGTCATCACCGACCGCGACACGACCGAGCACATCCAGGACAACGTGTACAACATGGTCATGGACTACCTTGCCTGCGGCATCGACCCCGACAAGACCATGATCTACGCACACTCCGCCGTGCCCGCCGCAAACCAGCTCATGCTGCCGTTCCTGTCGCTGGTGTCCGAGGCCGAGCTGGCGCGCAACCCCACGGTCAAGGCCGAGATGGAGGCCTCGGGCCACGAGCTCACCGGCCTTCTGCTCACCTACCCGGTGCACCAGGCCTGCGACATTCTGTTCTGCAAGGGCAACGTCGTGCCCGTCGGTCGCGACCAGCTGCCGCACATCGAGCTTACCCGCACCATCGCACGCCGCTTTAACAACCGCTACGGCAAGGTATTTCCCGAGGTCGACGCATTGCTGTCCGAGACCCCGCTGCTTCCCGGCCTTGACGGTCGCAAGATGAGCAAGAGCTACGGCAACGCCATCAATATCTCGATGACCGCCGAGGAGACGGCCAAACGCATCAAGAAGAGCCAGACCGACTCCGAGCGCATGATCACGTTCGATCCCGAGAACCGCCCCGGCGTGTCTGGCCTGCTTTCGACGGCCGCCATCTGCACCGGTCGCTCCGAGGTCGAGATTGCCGAGGAGATTGGCATGGGCGGCTCCGGCCAGCTCAAGAAGTACGTGACCGAGGCCGTCAACGAGTACTTCGCACCTATCCGCGAGCGTCGCCAGCGCTACGAGAACGATCTGGACTATGTGAAGGACGTCCTGCACGAGGGCAACCGTCGTGCTAACGAGATTGCCGAGCAGACCCTGGCAGAGGTTCAGGATGCCATGGGTATGGTGTACTAGACCGATCTGCTGGCTTGAGCTTTCGATTGCTTTAGGGCGGGCGCTACAGCGTCCGCCTTTTTTGGAGCCGGACCGCTTCGGCTCCGTCCATCGCACTCCCCCGACAAACAGGAACAGGCCCGCCGGCAGTTAGTTGCCAGCGGGCCTGTTCCCGAAGTACACCGTTGAATCGCACAGAGGGGAGGAATGCGAATCAAACTCAACAGGGCAGGCTTTTTCATCGCCTATTGCCTGCTCCGTTGCTGAAACCAATATAGTTCACCGTGGTTTACTTTCTGATGGCAAAGTACGCCACCACACCTTCTCCATAAGTTAGCTCTGGTAAACCTACAGCGTAAAACCACCACAAAGGGGACAGGCGCCTTTGTGGTGGTTTTCGCCACGGCAGAGCTGTTAGAGTCCGGCAGGCCAGCGACAGGCGGCCAAGTCGACGTGCATGGGATCGGTAAACGCCACGCCCTCCCCCATTAAGAGCTCACGCTGGGCATCGGGGCCGCCAAAGGCAAAGCCCTCACAGATACGGCCATCGGCAAACACCACGCGATGACAGGGAATTTGGCCGGGGCGCGGGTTGCTGTGCAGCGCATAGCCCACATAGCGCGCGCTCCGCGGACGACCGGCAAGCAGCGCCACCTGACCGTAGGTGGCAACCATCCCCTCGGGAATCTGCTCGACCACCTCGTACACCCGCTCAAAAAAGCCCTCAGACGCCATCGCATGCTCCTTTCAACCGAAACAAGCATAAACCACCACAAAAGTGCCTGTCCCCTTTGTGGTGGTTTTGAACGGATAGCTAGTTGGCGGGGCGGAAGAAGGCTACGGCTACGGCGCCGGGACCCACGTGGGTGCCGATGGTGGCGCCAATGGTGTGGATGGGCAGCTCGTTCTCGGCATGGCCGGCCCACAGCGCGGCGCTGTCCTCGATATACTTCTTGAGCACCGCGTCCGAAAGACCCGTATAACCAAGCGCCAGCGGCATGGAGAAGTCGACGCCGCCCGCCTTTTCGACCTTCTGGTTGAGCAGGTTACGGCCGTTCTTGGAGCCACGTGCCTTGCCCAGTTGCACGATCAGGCCGTCCTCGGCGGCCACCACGGGCTTCACGTTGAGCAACGTGCCCACAGCGCCGGCCGCAGCAGACAGGCGACCGCCGCGCACCAAGTACTCCAGCGTCTCGAGCAGACCGATGACGACCACACGGTCGCGCACGGCCTCGACGGCCGCCGCGATCTGGGCCGCACTACGGCCCTCGTCCACCAAGCGCAGGGCATACTCAACCAGGACACGCTCGCCCAGGGTTACGTTATTGCTGTCTACAACGAACACGTCGCCGCCCGGCGCCTCGGCAAGTGCGGTGCGAGCACTCTGATTGGTGCCCGAAAGCTTAGCGCCCACGGTAATAATCACAGCCTCATCGCCGGCCTCACGCGCCTCGGCAATCGCCTGCGAAAACGCGTACGGGTTGACCTGGCCC
The DNA here is from genome assembly GCA_959026725.1 of uncultured Collinsella sp. Lineage (GTDB taxonomy): Bacteria > Actinomycetota > Coriobacteriia > Coriobacteriales > Coriobacteriaceae > Collinsella. The sequence continues at coordinate 7,371 of CAUFMG010000025.1, read as the reverse complement.
GTCTTGGGCAGCTCATCGCGCTCCACGAGCATCTCGTAAAATCGCTGATGATCGATGTCGACGCCATCCATATACACATCGGTGCCAAAGGTGACGGACAGCGGCAAAACACGCAGAGCGGGGTGCTCCGCCGGCGACATATCGCTTGCGGAATCGGTAATAATGCGGACGGACATAACAAATCCTTTCTTGCGCAGGTCTCGCGCGGGGAATTTTGACAGCAATGCCCCGGCACGGCATACGCACTCAAACGGGACTATGCAGTTGTTAATTGGAAGCAAATGCCTTGGCGGCCTTAGATCTCGCGCAGGGTGTTGAGAATCGTGCGCAGCGACGCATACATCTGCTCGCGCTGTTCCACACCCATAGCCTTACCGGTGGTATCGAGCACCTCGCGAATGATGCGGTCCGCCTCGCTCATGCTCTCGCCGCCCAGAGCGGTCAGGCGCACCGGAGCACGATACTTAACGGCGGCATCGCCCGAATCATCGACCTCGACGTAGCCACCCTCCTCCAGATGCGCCAGCGTACGCGAGACGGCGGCGCGGGTCACGCCTGCCATGCGAGCCAGGTCGGCGCCAGTCAGGCCGTCCTTGCTGCGCTCAAGATAGTACAGGCACATAACGTCGGAGCCCTTGAGACCCAGCCTTGCGCCCTCAGACGTCTTAATGCGCTGGATCTCCTTGTAGAGTCCGCTGATCAGTCCGACAAAGTCCTCGAAACGTGTCTCGTCGCTCTGCTGCATGGGAGACGACCGCCTTTCGCTTGCATAATGCTAACGGGTAAACATCTTAGTCGCATAAGGCGACACCCGTACCCAAATACCCCATTTGTTAACCCATCAACATAAAAACCACCACAAAGGGGACAGGCACCTTTGTGGTGGTTTGGGGCATCAATAGGTTCTAGGCGCCGCTACAGCTCCACGCAAGGATTGTCGCGGGTCACAAGCGTCTTAATGACAACCGTCGCTCCCAGATAGCGCTCAAGCAGCTCGGCTAAGCGATCGATCGCAGCCTGGCAATCCCCCATCCGCTCGGGCTCCACGCACTCAATCGCCAGGAACGCATCGGCCGAATCATCGGACAGCGCCGTTCGAACGCCGTCGCGCCAGTTCCAGCAGCGGCACACGGCGCCCGCATCATCGATGTAGGCGAGCTCGCCGGGCAACGTCGGATCGTCCGCCTCCTCGCCAAGCGGCAAGAACGCATCGCCACCGTCGGTCACCTTCAGGCGAAGGTCTCCCTCGATCGCATGCAGATCCTCGCCTCCCACGGGCAGCGCGTAGGTCAGTGACACCGTGTTGTAAATATCCACCGCGGGCGTAATGTGGCCCACCGGCTTTCCTTTGAGCACGCGTTTGAGCAAGTTCTCGATCGAGCAGCGCGCGCCCTTTTTGGTCTTGAACAGACGATAGGCCTCGCGCCATGCCTTGACCGGTGCGTTCTCGCTGATAGTATCGCTGGTCAGATGACGCTCCGCATCGATATTGGCGCGGTCGAGCAACGCCGCAATCGCATCCACGTCCTCTTGAGGAATCTGAGCCGTGGGCTTCATGCCCTCCACGACCACAACACCGACCGCTGCCTGCGGAAACAGCTCCCAGAATGAATCCTCGGCAATAAAGCTCTTCATACGCTCTCCCTTCATTGTGCGCGCCCGAGTGAGGGCGCCTAAACAAAAAGCGCCCTTACAACGGCCACCTTCAAAGTCCTACGGTGCCGCCACAAGAACGCTTGCGCTGTCCCATCCGGAGAAGGGGACGATATGTCAGGCGTATTGTAACCCGAGTCATCCACGTGAGCAAAACCACCACAAAGGTGCCTGTCCCCTTTGTGGTGGATATGGACTCACGGCGAAGCTAGTGGCGGAGTCCCAGCAGGCCGCGGCCGCGATGACGGGCCTCGGCGGACACCTGGGCGTGCGGGCCGGCGGCTTTGACGGACTCGGGCAGGTGCGAGTACTTCTTCTCGAAGTTCTCCTCGAACATCACCGCCAGGTTGTGCGCGGCCTCGTCGTAGCGCGCGGTGCTCTGCCAGTATTGGCGCGGCACCAAGATGCCATCGGGCACGCCGTGGCACGTCGTGGGAATGTCGACGTTAAAGATGTCGTCGTGCACGAACTCGCTATCCTCGATGGTGCCGTCGAGGGCGCGTGCGACCAGCGAGCGCGTGTAGGCCAGCTCGATGCGATGACCCACGCCGTAGCCGCCGCCAATCCAGCCGGTGTTGACCAGGTACACGCGTGTGCGGCCGTCGGCAATGCGCTCGCCAAGCATCTTGGCGTAAACCATGGGGTCGAGCGGCATAAACGGCTCGCCGAACAGCGAAGAGAACGTGGGCGTGGGCTCGGTGACGCCGACCTCGGTGCCGGGAATCTTAGCCGTAAAGCCCGTCACAAAGTGGTACATGGCGGCATCGGCCGTCAGGCGTGAGATGGGCGGCAGCACGCCAAAGGCATCGCAGGTCAAAAACAACACGACGCTCGGGGTGGTGCCCATGCCCTTAGTCCACGCGTTGGGGATATGCTCGACGGGATAGGCCACGCGCGTATTGTGCGTAATCGAGGTGTCATCATAGTTAGGTTTGCGGTTCTCGTCGAGCACCACGTTTTCGCAAATGGCGCCAAAACGGACGGCGTTGAAGATCTCGGGCTCGTGGAAGGCGTCCAGGCCCTCGCATTTTGCGTAGCAGCCACCCTCGATGTTGAAGATGCCCATGTCGGACCAGCCGTGCTCGTCGTCGCCGATCAGCAGGCGCGTGGGGTTGGCAGAAAGCGTGGTCTTGCCCGTGCCGGACAGGCCAAAGAACACGGCAGTCTCGTGCGTGACGGGATCCATGCTGGCCGAGCAGTGCATGGGCAGCACGTCATCCTCGACGGGCAGCAGATAGTTCATGACACTGAAGATGGACTTTTTAATCTCGCCGGAGTAGCCGGTGCCGGCGACCAGAATCACGCGTTCCTGGAAGTTGATGACCACGGCGGCGCTGGAGTTGAGGCCCTTGATGGCAGGATCGCACTGGTAACCGGGCGCTGCGAGCACGCAGAAGTCGGGCTCGCCGGTGCGCGCGATTTCGCGAGCGAGCGGACGGGCGAGCATTTGCTTAATGAAGAGTGCCTGGCTGGCACGCTCGCAGGCAACAAGCAGGCGACGCGTGTGGTTGCGGTCAGCGCCCGCCATGCCGCGCGTGACGAACACGTCGCGCTCGTTGAGATAGTCGACGATGCCGGCCTTGATGGCGTCATAGCTCTCGACGGACAGTGGGCGGTTGACCGCACCCCAGGCGATCTTGTCGTGAACATCGGGGGTGTCAACGATAAAGCGGTCATTGGGGGAACGGCCGGTACGCTCCCCCGTCTCGATCACCAACGCGCCGTTGGATGCCATGCGGCCTTCTTCGCGGCGGATGGCGTGCTCGACGAGCTCCGCGGCGGGTAGATCGACCAGCAGACGGGGCTGATTATCGGCGGGATCTTCGACCAGTGTAATACCAAAGTTGGACAAAACTTCTGCAGGGGTAACACCAGGCATGGGGCCTCCTTTATAAACGCGACACGTGGACGCGGCGCGCACTTTACTCACGTAAAGCCCGTTGTACCCGATATGCAAAAACGTTTTTGCGGCAAGGGCGGCAAGCCCGCCCAACGGTCAAAAATCGCAGGCAAGCGGCCTAGTCATTGGGGACGCTTTTAAACGACTAGTCGTTGGGGGCACTCTTGAACAGGCAACATTCAAGGAATGTCCCCGGATGCCGGCACTTAGGGACGTTCCCAAAGTGCCGGCACATAAGGAACGTCCCTAAGTGCCGACTACAGCGGCAGGCCTTGGCCGAGCATGGCTATGGCGCTCATCAGGACCAGCATGCCGGCGGCGTAGGGCAGGACGGCGCCCAGGAGTTCGGCATCCTTACCGCGCACGAGCACGGCGGCAAGACCAATGGCGAGGGTCTGCGGCGAGATCATCTTACCGGCGGCGACGCCCAGGGCGTTCAACGCGACCATCCAGTAGTCGCTCACACCCAGCGCAGTGGCAGCCTGGCTCTGAATGGGGCCAAACAGCATGCCCGAGGACGTGCCCGAGCCGGTCACAAACGCACCGACTGCGCCGATCCACGGAGCCAGAATCGGGTACAGCCCACCGGCGACGGCGATGCAGAACGCGCTGATCGAAGAGATCATGCCCGCATAGCCCATCACCTTGGCACAGCCCAGCACCGAAAGCATCGTGATCACCGTCGGCATCATCTGCTTCACAGTCGCGGCCAGCACCTCGCCCATCATGCGTGGCGAAGCACCCTGAATGGCACCGCCGACAAACGCCGCCAGGAAAATCCAGACGCCTGGCGTGTTGATCCACGAAAACGTAAGCATACCGGGATTCTCACCGCAATACACCTGCACATGGCTCGCAAACGGCGCGAGCGCAGCATGTACAGCGGGCACCAGATTAGACGTGCCCAGCAGCAACACAAAGATCAGGATGAAGCACGACCAGGCCGAAAGCGCCGACTTAACGGTGAGCTTCTCCCCCGCCTCGATATTCATGTGAAAGCGTGCGTCCAGATGCCCCGACTTCTCGGCACGCATGGCAAGCGCAGCTGTCAGCGCGAGCGAAACGATGGATCCTACGACCACGGCCAGCTCGGGGCCCACAAACATGGCAACGACCAGAGCCGCGCCGACAAACGACACGCCGGAGAGCAACGCCACGCCGGCAACACCGTGCAGACGCTCGCCCACACTCGCGGCATTGCCCTGGTCATCGGCAACACGGCCCGCAACCAGCACAATAAATAGCGGCATCACCACAAAGAACGGTGCGAGCTGCACCAGCTGAACGGTCGCTAGGTGAAGGGAATCCAAACCCACCAGGTCGGCAACGGACACCGTGGGGATGCCGATGGAGCCGTAGGGCGTGGGCACGCCGTTGGCCAGCAGGCAGATGAGCACGGCAGGCACGGCCTCAAAGCCCAGGCCCGCGAGCATGCCGGCGGGAATGGCGACAGCGGTACCGAAGCCGGCCATGCCCTCCATAAAGCCACCGAAGCACCAAGCCACGAGCAGCGCCAGCAGACGGCGGTCGCTGCTGATGGAGGTGATCATGCTGCCGATCACGTCCATGGCGCCCGTACGAACGCACAGGTTATACGTGAACACCGCGGCGATGATCACCAGGACGATGGGCCACAGAGCCATCAAAAAACCTTCGAGCGAGGCGGTCGCGATCTGCGCTGCCGGCAGGTGCCACCATGCGAAGGCAAGCAAGCACGAAAGGACAAACGATCCGATAGCGGCCTTCCAAGCTGGCCATTTAAAGCACAGCAGCATCACGACCAGCCAAATAATCGGCACAAGAGCCAGTAAGAATGCGGCGACGTCCATAGGTAGAAGCTCCTTGGTACCGCGTGGGCGGCATCGAGGGTGTCACAAAACTTCAACAGGATACCGCACGTTTACCGACAAATTACAGCCGCCCGCCGAAATTATTGAACAATCCGTTCAAAAACACGAGCGAACACCGTCGCGTCTATACTAAAGCGCAGCAATAGAAAGGACTCCGCTTTGAGCATCACGCCCCTCGATAGCATTCGCCGCGCCATCGCCCGCCGCGACGGCACCTCCAACCCCGCTGCATCGAGAGACGGCGCCGCGAAGGCCCAGGGCGGCCGCATCGAGAACGGCCTCTTCCCCGCCTCGCACACTGCCGAGGAACTCGCACGCATCCAAGAGCTGAGTCAGCGCAACGCCGGCGGGCCCGATAGCAGCCAAGCCACACGTCGCCGGCGCGAACGCGATCGGGAGCCCGGCCCCGTCCGCCGCATGGTCAACGCTTGGTGGAACCGTCTGCTCGGCGCCGTCTACGGCGGCGGGTTCTCCACGCAAGAGGCTGAATACGAAGAGCACGCCACCAGCCGCGACTATCTTTGGAACACCCTCGGCACCGCCGTGTGGGGTCTGGCGTTTCCGTTGCTCACCATCGTGTCTACGCAGCTCGTGGGCGCCGAAGAAGCCGGCAAGTTCTCCATCGCCTTTGTCACCGGCACGCTCATCATGATCGCGTGCAACTACGGCGTGCGCAATTTCCAGGTCTCGGACATCGACGAAAAGACGTCCTTTGCCTCCTACCAGCTCAACCGCTGGCTTTGCGGAGCGCTCGCCCTAGGCTGCGGCCTCATGTATAGCAGCGCCCGCGGCTATGACACGCAGATGGCGACGATCGGCCTGGGCGTCTACCTGTATAAGGTCATCGACGGCGTCGCCGACGTGTACGAAGGCCGCCTGCAGCAGGCCGACAAGCTCTACTTGGCTGGAATGAGTCAAACGCTACGCTCCGTCGGCGTCATCGCGGTCTTCAGCGTGGCGCTGTTCTTCACGCGTAGCATGCCCATCGCGGCCATGGCCATGGGCATCGCCGCGATCGCCTCGCTCGTGCTGGTCACCGCGCCGCTCGCCCTGCTCGAGACCGAAAAATCGCGCCGCGTAAGCCTGCGCGAGGTCGGCCACCTGTTTGTCCAGTGCGCCCCACTCTTTGGCGCGCTATTCCTGTTCAATCTTATCGAGAGCATGCCCAAGTTTGTGATGGAAGGAACACTGGCCTACAAATACCAGTTGTACTTTAATGCCCTGTTTTTTCCAGCTCAGGCTATTCTGTTGAGCATTGTATTTGTCTATAAACCGCAGCTCCTGCGCTTGTCGAGCATTTGGGCTAATCCTCGCAAGCGTCGTCGCTTTGACCTGATTATTGTTGCCGTTATGGCGCTGATCGTGGTCATCACCGGCGTGTGCGCCGCATTTATGGCAGGTCCCGGTATTCCCCTCATGAGCTATATGTACGGCCTCAACTTTGAGCGCTACCGCACATTGGCGCTGCTGATGGTCGTCGCCGGCGGCGTCACCGCGGCCATCGACTTTATCTACGCCATCATCACGGTATTGCGCCATGCCGGCGACGTCACCAAGATCTACCTGACCTGCTTTGCCGTGAGCGTGGTGCTCCCGGTGATTCTGATCAATCTGCTCGGCCTGATGGGCGCCGTCGTGAGCTACCTGGCCATCATGGCCCTACTGCTGGTACTGTTGATTATCGAGTACCGCCGCATCCGCCAACGCATCGAACGCGACCGCAACCCATACGGCGCCTAATTAGCTGCCCCGGTCACCGAAATTTGCGATGGAATCGCCCCGGCTGGGGTCTCGTTGAAGACAATATGCATCACGTAAAACTAAGTGAGTAGATTTTTACCGAATCCCCGACCACACCGACAGAGCACAAGTCTGTGACCTGCACTGATAATTGTCCTCGGGGGAAGCGGGCACTGCGGGGGCGCGTCAACGGCGCGCGATTTCCGCGTCGCAGCGCTACCCTGATGC
>CAUFMG010000024.1 GCA_959026725.1 uncultured Collinsella sp. | reverse complement strand
AGGGGTGGGGAAAGGTGTTGAAAAATGGGGCGGTTCCCCATATTATTGATGACGTCGACAGGCGGGGTGGTTCCCCGCGTACGTGCCATCTGAGTAACCGAGGGGAGGGCGCACATGGGAATGACTGGTGCATACGAGCGCAATCTCGATGCAAAAGGTCGTCTGTCCCTGCCTGCACCCCTTCGCGAGGAGCTTGGAGAGCACGTTCGCGTGTTCAAAGCCCTGGATGTCGATGCTCTGTACGTGTTCTCTGCCGAGGCCTTCGATAAGTGGGTCGAAGGACTCTTCGCGGGTCGTGAGGGCCACGAGGGTTTTAACCCGCGTGACATTAATGACCAGAAGCTCATGAGGGCGATCAACAAGCGCACCACGTCGATGGACGTGGACAGCGCCGGTCGTATCGGTCTTTCCGAGTCTCTCCGCAAGCAGGCGAACCTCGACCGCGAGGTCACGGTTGTGGGCAACTACGACCACCTTGAGGTTTGGGATCGCGCCGCGGCCGATGAGGACGATGACGATGAGGCCCTGCTGGACCTCTTCTTCTCGTAAGGGCAAGGCACGGGTAACGGATGGAGCGTGGGATCTTGACACAAGAATATCGGCATGAACCTGTCATGCTCGGCGAAGTGCTTGAGTCGCTGCGGCTAAAGAGCGGCTCCGTTGTCTGCGATTGCACCCTTGGCGGTGCCGGCCATTCGGTAAAGATGGCCGCGCAGGTGGGGGAGACGGGCCTTTTGCTCGGCGTCGATCAGGACGACATGGCCCTCGAGGCCGCTGGCGCCCGTCTGGACCGCGAGGTTCCCGGCGTTCCGCACCAGCTGCTGAAGGGCAACTTCGGCGACTTGGACGAGCTGCTTTGCTCGGCCGAGGTGCCCGGGGTCGATGGCTTCCTGTTCGATTTGGGCGTTTCGTCACCGCAACTCGATATCCCTGGCAGGGGCTTTTCGTATAACGAGGACGCCCCATTGGACATGCGGATGGATCCGGGTAATAACACCTTAAACGCAGCTGAGGTCATCAACACCTATAACGAACACGACCTCGCCCGGATTCTACGCGTCTACGGCGAAGAGAAGTTCGCCTCGCAGATTGCGCGCGAGATCGTGCGCCGCCGCGAGCAAGAACCGATCGAAACCACCGGCCAATTTGTCGAGATCATCAAGGCGGGTATCCCGGCTGCCGCTCGTCGGCATGGCGGACACCCGGCCAAGAAAAGTTTCCAGGCCATTCGCATCGAGGTCAATCACGAGCTCGATGTGCTCGAACGAGGGCTTGATGCCGCCACCAGGTGGCTCAACCCGGGCGGACGTATCTGCGTCATCTCGTATCACTCGCTCGAGGACCGTATCGTAAAGAACCACTTTAAGGAGATGAGCCAGGGGTGCACGTGCCCGCCGGAGATTCCGGTGTGCGTGTGCGGCAACGTGCCGATACTCAAGGTCATCACCCGCAAACCCTTGGTTGCCCAGCCTGATGAGGTTGAGCGCAACCCTCGGGCGAGATCAGCCAAAATCCGCGTGGCGCAGCGTCTGTAGGCGCGACCGCGCGATATTGGACCTCCCGCTCGCACCATAAACGAAGCTTAAACACACTACCAACGTACTCGGGATGGGAGGCGGCATATCATGGGCTACAACACTTCAAGCGCAGCACTCGCCTATGATATGAACGCCATGCCCGCCTATCGTGAGACGCCGCAGGCTCCCGTTGCTCCCCGTGAGCAGCGCACGCCGCGCTTTGATGTCTACACGGGCGCGGGCCGTCAGGCAAACCAGGCGGTAAGCCCGGTTTTCATGAGCGTTCTTAAAACGTTTTGCATCATTGCGGCTATCTTCATGACGATCGGCGTCGCCCGCGTGGCGCTCGCCGGCGTTACGGCCCAGGTGCTCAACAGCAACGCCGAGCTTACCAACACGCTCGAAAAGGCGACCGATGAGAGCTCCGACCTGGAGGTCATGCATTCGGTCTATGGCGCCGACACGCGCATTCGCGACCTTGCGGGCGCTTATGGCATGGTGGAGCCCAGCGAGAGCGTTACACTTGACTTTTCGCAGGATGCAGCCGCGGGCGCCAACGCGACCGCGACCGCTCAGTAGCAAGACGGTAGCTGAGTATGACAAATGACTATCGCCGCGGTTCCGATGGGGGCCGCGGTTCTGGACGTCCCTCGTCGCGGGGACGTTCTGGTTATCAAGGAACGGGTCGGCAATCTTACAACGCCGGGCGGTCCCGTGGCAACGACCCGGCGTCGCGACTTCGCGGCTCGGGCGGCCCTCAAGTGCATAACACCAGGTCGCGCAAGAGTTCGTCGACCGAATGGCTCACAGGCACGCCTCTGCCTCGCCGCAAAGCCGTCATGGGTTTCATTGGGTTTGGCTTGGGCTTGGGCGTCTTTCGTCTTGCCGACTATCAAATTGTCGAAGCCGATAAACTGCGCGAGCGTGCCGATGCGCGCCGCCTGCTTGCGCAGACCCTCTATGCCAAACGTGGCACCATCTACGACCGCAACGGCAACGTGCTGGCGTCGTCGGTCGAATGTCGCAACATCGCCGTGAACCCGCAGCTTGTCGAGGATGTCGACAAGACGGTGTCGGCGCTGGTCAAGGCAACTGGAATCGATAAAAAGACCTGCCGCAAGCTCGTCGAGTCCGATGGCACCTGGGTGTATATCAAGCGCCAGGTGGACGAAGACGATGCTGCGGCGCTGGAGAAGAAGAATCTGCCCGGCGTGCTTTTTGAGCAGGCCATGAAGCGCGTATATCCATACGGCAATCTGGCATCGCAGGTGCTGGGTGTAGTGAATGTAGACAACGACGGCTTGACGGGTCTCGAAAAGCAATACAACAAGCTTCTGACCGGCACGAACGGTTCTCTCGTGCGCGAGCGCGCGAGGGACGGCAGCTATATCGCGGGCGGTGCCTATAAAAAGGTGGCTGCGGTCGACGGCGTTGATATCGTGACGACGCTCGACGTCAATATCCAGCGAGCGGCCGAGGATGCCCTGGCAGAGGCAGTTGAGAAGACTAAGGCCAAGAACGGCTCGGCGCTGGTCACCGATCCTACGACAGGCGAGATCTTGGCAGCCTGCTCGTATCCGACTTACGACCAGACCGATCTGGAAAACGCCAAGACCGAGGATATGAACTTGCGCCTGGTCACCGACGCCTACGAGCCCGGCTCGGTCTTTAAGACGCTCGTGGCGGGCGCCGGCTTCGACTTGGGTGTCGTGCGATCGAGTACGTCGTTTGAGGTGCCGGCGAGCATCAAGGTGGGCGACGATACCGTTACCGATGCCGACAAGCGCGACTATGGCATGACCATGGATGTGCGCGAGATGATGCGCCGTTCGTCCAATGTGGGCTTTGTCCTGGTGGGGCGCAAGATCGGTGCCGACGACTTTGCCGCCTATGTGGACAAGTGGGGCATCGGTCACAGCTCTGGTGTAGATTTTCCGGGCGAGAGCCTGGGTATCGTCAAGGAGCGTGACCAGTATGACGGCGCCACGCTGGGCTCGATGAGCTTTGGACAGGCACTGTCTGTCTCGCCGATTGAGATCGCACGTGCCGTGGGCGGCATCGCCAACGGCGGCGTGATGATGACACCGCACTTCTATAAGTCCAGCAAAGGCGACGAGAAGGACTGGGGCGAAGGCGAGCGCGCGATTTCGGAGGACGCCGCATCCCAGGTGACATCGTGCATGCAGACGGTCGTGTCCGAGGGAACGGGCGTTGGCGGCGCGGTTGACGGCTATGACGTAGCGGGTAAGACCGGTACGGCCGAACGTGCCGACGAGAACGGCGGCTACCTCAAGGAGAACTACATGTCGTCCTTTATGGGCTTTGCACCGGCACAATCGCCCAAGGTGCTGTGCTATATCACGCTCGACGGAACGCCGAGCGGCTCAGATGCCGCTGCGGTGCCGTTCCAGTCCATTATGGCCAACGCGCTCGACGTGCTGGGTATCCCGCACACGAAGTAGGGGGTTACAATCTTTGGGGCGTGGTTTGTTGTCCCATATGAGGGTGTTCACATGCCCTGCACCACGCATGTGCGGCGCTGGGATACAATACGCCGATAGCATTATTAGGTTTACAGGGGAGCTGCAATGATAGAGATCGCCGTCAACAACCTCGCGGCCGCAACAGGGGCCCGAACCGTGACGGGAGAAGCCGATCGGGTATGCCGCGGGTGCGTTATCGACTCGCGCCAGGTCGAGGAAGGGACGATTTTCGTCGCCTTTCCCGGTGAAAACGTCGACGGCAATGATTTTGCTTCCCGTGCCGTCCAGTCGGGTGCCGGCGCCGTCGTGATGACGCGTGAGCCCGAGGCCGAGCTGGTCTCGCTGGCGCAGGACAAGGGCTGTGCCATCTTGCTGACCGATGATCCCGAGGAGTTTCTGCTGCGTTTGGCGCACGCGTATCGCCTGGAGCTTGGCTGCCTGGTCGTTGGTATTACCGGTTCCATCGGCAAGACGACGACCAAGGACGTGCTCGCCGCCGTGCTCGCCAAGCGCTATCGTGTCTGGGCCACCAAGGGCAATTTCAATAACCTGATCGGCATGCCGCTCACGGTGCTTTCCGCTCCGGCCGATACCGAGGTCCTGGTGCTCGAGATGGGCATGAACCATTTCCACGAGATTGAGCGCCTGTCCCAGTCCGCCAATCCCAACCTTGCCATCGTGAGCAAGATTGGTACCTCTCACATCGGCATTTTGGGCAGCCGCGAGAACATCGCCCGCGCTAAGGCCGAGATTGTCCAGGGCATGTGCGCCGCCGGCGACTTCTTGCCGCTGCTGGTTTTGGGCGGCGAGGACGACTTTACGCCGTTCATTCGCGATACGTTCGCCCAGCCTGCTGGTATCGACGTGATGCTGGCCGGCGTCTCGGACGACGATGAGGTCCGTGCCCGCGACATTCGTGTTGATGACGAGGGCCGTCCGGTCTTTACGCTCGATTTTGGCCAGGGTGAGACGATCGATACCATGCTTGCCATCCCCGGCGTGCAGTCCGTTCCAAATGCCGTTAAGGCCGCCGCGGTTGCCTATCGCCTGGGCGTGACGCCCGAGCAGATCGATGCTGCCTTTAGGGGCCTCACGATCACCGGGCACCGCCAGGAGATCAAGCGCGCCAAGAGCGGTGCCCGCGTCATCGACGATTCCTATAACGCCAGCGCCGAATCCATGGCTGCTGGTCTCGATCTACTGTGCTCGCTTTCGTGCACGGGGTCTCGTATGGCGATCCTGGGCGAGATGGGCGAGATGGGCGATGAGGCTCCTCGCATGCATGAGCTCGTGGGCGCCTATGCCGCCGCCAAGAAGCTCGACATGCTGGCGTGCGTGGGTGGTGAGCTGGCCCAGCTTATGGCCGATGCCGCGCGCATGATGGGCATGGACGAGGACCGCATCCAGGTGTTCTCCGATTATCAGCAGGTGCTCGACCGCATGGGCGGCGCGCTTGAAAAACATGATGTTGTACTGGTCAAGGGTTCCCGCTTTGTTGAGCTCGACCGCTTTGTGGAAGGTGTGTGCTAGCCCATGTTCGGCAATCCCTCGTATCCAACGTATCAGGCTTTTTTGGGGCTTGGCATCGCCGCTGCCATTGCGCTGCTGCTCATGCCGTGGTGGATCAAGCTGCTCAAAGTCGAGGGTATCGGCCAGCAGGTTCGTGCCGACGGCCCCAAGCGTCATTTGGTTAAGCAGGGAACGCCCACCATGGGTGGCGTTGTCATCCTCGTCGCGATCTCGCTGACCTGCCTGCTGATGGGCAAGCTCACCACCGAGCTCGTGCTCGTGCTGCTCGCCACGCTGGCGACCGGCGTGCTGGGCCTGATCGACGACCTGACCTCCGTTACGCATGGGCGCTCGCTCGGTCTGACGCCCCATGCCAAGATGATCGGCCTAACCATTATCTGTGTCACCTTTACGGTACTTGCCGTCAACTGGTGCGGCGTCGCCCCCGAGATTCGTTTTCCCGGCGGCCTGACGATTGACCTCGGTGTTCTTTCGACCACCATCTGTGGCCTTTCGTTCCCGTGGCTTTACATTGTCTTTTGCTGGCTGATGATCGCCGGTCTTTCTAATGCCGTGAACCTGACCGATGGCCTTGACGGTCTTGCTGGCGGCACCTCCATGATTGCCATGCTCGCCATGGCTGCCATGGCGTTTTTGCACGGAGACGTGAACCTGTCCATCTTCTGCACCGCGTGTGCCGGTGCCTGCTTGGGCTTTCTGTGGTTCAACTGCTATCCGGCGAGCATCTTTATGGGCGATACCGGCTCGCTTGCCCTGGGCGCCGCGTTTGCCTGCACGTCCATCATGACCAACACCGAGGTCGTCTCCCTCATCATCGGCGGCCTGTTTATCGTTGAGACCCTGTCGGTCATGATTCAGGTTGTCTACTTCCACTTTACGCACAAGCGCGTCTTCCTTATGGCGCCCATCCATCATCATTTCGAAAAGAAGGGCTGGGCCGAGACCAAGGTCGTCATCCGTTTTTGGATTATCGCTGCGGCCTTCGGTGCCGTTGGCCTTGCTCTGTTCTTCCAGTTGGGATAGTGGTCTTTCATGCCTCTTGCTGATGTCTTTAGCCTGCTCGTTTTGGGTCAGGGCAAATCCGGTCTCGATGTTGCCCGCTGGGCGCTGGCACATCCCGAGCGCGTAAGCGCCGTTACCGTTTATGGCGGTGGCACCTCTGAGCCCAATGACGCCACGCGTGCGCTCGAGGCTGCTGGTGCGTCGTTTGTCTATGGGACCGAACAGGTCGAGGGCGCCTATGACGTATGCGTGACGTGCCCGGGCATCTCGGAGTTCTCGGGCTTCTTTAAGGCCGGGCGCGAGCATGCCGCCCAGATTATGGGTGAGCCCGAGTTTGCCTATCGCCTGTCGCCCGATAACTGGATTGCCATCACGGGCACCAACGGCAAGACGACCACCACGTCGCTGACTGATTATCTGCTTAAGGCTGCCGGCGAGGCCAGCGTTGCTGTCGGCAACATCGGCGAGCCGCCGGTCAACGAGATTGACGGCCGAGCCCACAACGAGTGGTTTGTGGCTGAGCTCTCGAGCTATCAGATTGCTACGACCACCGAGCTCCACCCTCGCGTGGCGGTGCTGCTCAACATCACTCCCGACCACTTGGGCTGGCATAAGAGCCATAAGAACTATGCGCTTGCCAAGATCAAACTGTTTGACAATATGGCCGATGACGATCTGGTGGTTGTCGACGTCGAAGACGCCGGCATTCACGAGTTCGATGAGTACATCTACACGCCGGGTCGTCGCATCTGCAAGGTTGCCTTTGACGAGCCTGAGGGCGAGGATGCCGCCTTTGTGCGCGATGGCAAGATGATCGTGCGTCTGAAGGGTGTCGAGACCCCGCTCATCGCTACATCCGCGCTCAAGATCTCGGGCCATCACAATGTTATCAATGCCCTGTGCGCTGCCACGGCTGCCTTGGCGGTCGGTGCCGATGTCGATGGTGTCTGCCGCGGTCTTGCCTCGTTCCAGCCGCTCGAGCACCGCGTGGAGCCGTGTGGCGAGATTGACGGCGTGCGCTACGTCAACGATTCCAAGGCGACCAACACCGATGCGGTCGAGAAGGCACTGACGGCATTTCCCGATGACGACGTGATCTTGCTGCTCGGCGGCCACGATAAGGGCACGCCGCTCACGGATTTCGCGCGCGTCGTTATGGACAACGTGCGCTCGGTCGTCTGCTTTGGCGATGCGCGCGAGCGCTTCACCGCCGCTATGGACGAGGCTGATGTCGATGGCGATGTGGATATCGCCCAGGCGGATGACCTGCGCGACGCCGTGGACGTTGCCCGTTCGCTTTCGAGCCGTGGCGATGTGATCTTACTTTCTCCTGCCTGCTCTTCGTTCGATGAGTTCTCGGGCTATGAGGAGCGCGGCCGCGTGTTTAAGGACTACGTGGCTCAGCTTGCCGCTACAGCGAAATCACAAATGGAATAGGGGTTGCGGTGAGAGAGGAGAGCCCCCGACAAGGTATGAGGAGGCCCGACTCGGACCGTGCTTCCTCACGTCGCACCACACCGCGTTCCAGCCACGGTGGGCAGTCGTTTAGCGAACGCTATATTGCCGGCGTTCCCGCCCGTATCATGCGCCCCCGTTTGATATTCATGGCCTGCTTGTTTACCTTGGTATGCTTTGGCCTGCTGATGGTGTACTCGGCGTCTTCGGTCGAGGCGCTGCACGAGAATGGCTCGGCGACGTTTTTTCTGTTTCGACAAGCCGCGTTTGCCGGAGTTGGCGTGCTGGCTATGGTTGCCATCGTGCGCGTTTTGCCGGACAGCTGGTTTGGGGAGGATGTGCTCAGGATCTTCCTCATCGGCATGATAGGACTACTGCTTCTGGTGTTCTTGGTGGGCAGCGGCAGCCGTGGCGCCACGCGCTGGCTCAACATCGCCGGTATTCAGTTCCAGCCTTCCGAGTTTTTAAAGCCATTTGCCATTGCGTATGCGGCCATCATGCTTGATCGCTTCTTTTCGCCCGGTGGCAACATCAACGAATTCCTTCGCAAGATGGGCATCTACCTGGGCATTTCGCTCTTTCTGATCTTTATCCAGCCCGATTTCGGTACTGTCCTGATCATCCTGTTGACCCTCATGTGCATGGCGTTGTTTGCGGGTCTCGACCCCAGATTTATCATCGGTGTGCTAATCTTCGGCATTCTCGTGATCGTGATTGCGCTTGTCGCAGAGCCGTACCGTATGGTGCGTATTCAGGTTGCCTTGAACCCTTGGGCCGACGAGTATGGTGACGGCTATCAGGCCACGCTTGCCATTATGGCCTTTGCCTCGGGCGGTCTGTTCGGCCGTGGCATCGGCAACTCAACCATGAAGTACTCGTATCTGCCCGAGGCGCACAATGACTACATCCTGGCCATCATTGGCGAGGAAGTCGGTTTTGTCGGAACCGTGCTGTTCTTCTTGGTGTTTGCGATGCTGATCTACTCGGCGTTTCGCATTGCCGAGCAGGCGACCGATCGCCGGGGCGCGCTTATGGCGTCTGGCTCCGCGGTCATTCTCGCGGTGCAGTTTTTGATTAACGCGCTGGGCATCCTCAACGTGTTTCCCATGACGGGCAAACCGTTGCCGTTTATTAGCTACGGCGGTTCGTCGATTATTGTGTCGCTCATGCTTGCCGGGTTGATCCTGCGCGTTTCGTACGAGAGCGCCCGCCGCGATGAGTATGACCGCCGCCGCGAGAGCTTTGCCGTTATGGATGAGAGTACCGCCGGCGTGCCCCACGTGCGCGGCGAGCGATCTTCGCGTAACGGTTTTACCGTCCTGGATGGCTCTGCGACCGAGCCGGCAGCCCGCCCGCGTCAGCGAACGGCGCCGCAAGGTCGTCCTCAGCGCCCCAGCCCTCGCAACGCGGGCGGCGGATATAATCGAATCGATTTGAACTCGGACCCGTCGGCGCGTCTGCGTACCGACGACCAGGGACCGCGTGTACGAAGGGACTACCATGACCGATAAAATGACCGTTGCTATTGCAGCCGGCGGCACGGCCGGGCACATCAACCCCGCGCTCGCCTTGGCCGAAGAGCTGCGTGACCGTGGCCACCACGTTGTGTTCGTGGGCCAGTCGCGCAAGCTCGAGGGTCGTCTGGTCCCCGAGGCTGGGTTTGATTTTGTGCCCATTACGGTCACGGGCTTCGACCGCTCCCGTCCTTGGACGGCGCTGACCTCGCTGTGGCGTGTCAACAAAGCCAAGCGTGCGCTCGCCAGTCATTTCTCAAAGGTCGGCAAGCCCGATGCCGCCATTGGTTTTGGTGCCTATGTCGAGGTTCCGCTGCTGGGGTGGTGCAAGGGCGCGGGCGTTCCGTATCTGCTGCATGAGCAGAACTCTGTTCCGGGCCTGGCCAACAAGATGATGAACTCCCACGCCGCCCGCGTGTGCATCTCGGTGCCGGCAGCGCGTTCGGTCTTTGAGCGCGAAGGTGACCCTGACCACGTGCTCATGACCGGCAACCCCGTACGTCGCTCGGTGATCGAGGGCGATCGCGCTCGCGGCCGCAAGGCACTTGGCGTTCCCGAGGACGCTACGCTGCTGCTCGTCTTTGGCGGTTCACTTGGCGCCCAGCACCTCAACGAGCGTGTGGCTTCGCTCAAAAACGAGCTGCTTTCGCGCAAGAACCTCTATGTGTTGCATTCGACGGGTGCCGACGGCTTTGAGGAGACCGAGCGCGCTTTGGCGCTGACGCCCGAGGAGGCGAAGCGTTACCGCGTCCAGCCTTACATCGACAACATGGGCGATATGCTGGCTGCTGCCGATTTGGTGCTCTCGCGTTCGGGCGCATCGAGCGTGGCCGAGATCGCTGCACTCGCCGTGCCTTCGGTGCTCGTGCCGTACCCGCATGCGACGGCCGACCACCAAACCACCAATGCCCGTTATCTGGTCGACGCTGGGGCCGGCGTGCTCTGCGCCGATGCCGATATCGACGGTTCTGCCTTTGCCGATGAACTGCTGCACCTGGTCGATGACGCGGCGGCGCGCGACGCCATGCGTCAGGCGGCGCGTGGTCTGGCCCAGGATAGGGCCGCCGCTCTTCTGGCGGATGCGGTAGAGGGTTTGCGTTAGTTAGACGGGATATCGTCGGTCGCCCTCGCGCTGATGCGGTAGGTGCGGTACAGTTAACGGGTTACAGGCAGTGTTTACGCAAGGAGTACACGAGCACATGGCTGATTCCCAGACTGCAACCTCCGCGCCCGAGTTTAAGAGCGCCCACTTTATCGGTATCGGCGGCGCCGGCATGAGCGGCATCGCCCTCGTTCTGCACGAGCGCGGTTATGCCGTTACCGGCTCCGACCTTAAGACGTCACGTTATATCCGCCAGCTTACCCGCGCTGGTGTGAAGGTGCATGTGGGCCATGAGGCCGCCACGATCGACGAGGTCAAGCCCGACGTGGTTGTTGTCTCCACCGCTATTCCGGAGTCCAACCCTGAACTCGTGCGCGCTCGCGAGCTTGGTATTCCCGTGTGGCCCCGTGCTAAGATGCTCTCTGCTTTGGGCCACGGCTACACCACCGTCGCTGTTGCCGGCACGCATGGCAAGACCACCACGTCTTCGATGTGCGCCACCATGCTCGACCGCATGGGTCTGGATCCGAGCTTCTTGATCGGTGGCATCGTCGAGGGCTATGACACGAACGGCAAGAACGGCTCGGGCGACTACTTTGTCGCTGAGGCCGACGAGTCCGACAGCTCCTTCCTGTTCCTGAACCCCAACGTGGTCATCGTGACCAACGTCGAGGCCGACCACCTCGATCACTACTCGGGTATCGAGGAGATCGAGGCAACTTTCGCCAAATTCATGAGCCTGGTGGGCGAGGACGGCACCGTCATCGTCTGCGGTGAGGACCCGCATCTGGTCGAGCTCGCCAAGTCGACGGGTCGTCACGTGCTTTCCTACGGCTTTGCCGAGAGCAACGACATCGTCTGCATGCACCCGGATGTCAAGGGCATCCAGAGCGATTTTATCGTTCGCTTTGAGGACGGCACTGAGCACGCTGTGGAGATCAAGAGCAATCCCGGTCGCCACAACATGCTCAACGCCACGGCGGTGCTCACCGTCGCCCATGTCCTGGGCCTTGACATCGACGCCGCCGCCAAGGCGCTCTCGAGCTTTGAGGGCGTCCGCCGTCGCTTTACCCACGTGGACGATATCGATGGCATCACCGTGGTCGATGATTACGGCCATCACCCCACCGAGATCAAGGCGACGCTTGCTGCTGCTTCGTCGCTGGGCTACAAGCACGTCGACGTCGTGTTCCAGCCGCACCGCTATTCGCGCCTGCAGGCCCTGTGCGACGACTTTGCCGATGCATTTGCCAATGCCGATAAACTGCTGCTGATTGATGTGTTCTCGGCTGGCGAGATGCCCATTCCGGGTGTCACCTCTAAGATGCTCGCCGATACCGTGCGCGCCAAGCATCCTGGCAAGGAGGTCGTGTACTGCTCCAGCCGTCTTGAGCTCAATCAGGAGCTCGAGCAGATGGTGGGCGAGGGCGACCTGCTGCTCACCATGGGTGCCGGTGACGTTACGACCGTCGGTCCTGAGTTTATCGAGTATCTGACTGCCAAGAAAGACGCTTAAGTCTAATGGGTCTGTTTAACGCCGTCATGGCGCTCTCGGGCATGATCGACACGGATGTCATCGAGGACGAGCGCCTTGCGCGCCATACGAGCTATCGTATCGGCGGCAAGGCCGACCTCTTTGTGACGTGCCATAGCTATCATGCCCTTCGCCGCGCCGTGGCGGTGCTCGATCGCGAGCAGGTGCCGTGGGTCATCATCGGCAAGGGCTCCAATCTGCTGGTTGCCGATGGCGGTTATCGCGGTGCCGTCATTTCGCTCGGACGTGAGTTTCAGCGCACGGTTGTTGCCGATGACGGTTGCACGCTGACGGTCGGAGCGGGCGTGATGTTTGCGCGTCTGGTCAACGATGCCCTGTCGCGTAGCCTCTCGGGCCTTGAGTTTGCCGTTGGCATCCCTGGTTCGGTCGGCGGTGCGATATCTATGAATGCCGGCACACGGACCGAGTGGATTGGCTCGCTGGTTGAGGATGTCGTAACGTTTGACCCGGCATCCGGTATCAAGCATTATGCGGGGTCCGAGATCACTTGGGGCTACCGCGAATGTAGCCTTCCCCGCAATGAGATCATCCTCGAGTGCGTGCTCAAGCTTAAACCGGCGCCCAAGGCCGACATTCGCGAGTGCATGGAGCGGTACCTGACGAGGCGCAAGCGTACGCAGCCCATGGGTCGCGCATCCTGCGGTTCGGTCTTTCGCAACCCGCCCGATGCGAGTGTGGGCAAGCTTATCGAGGATTGTGGATTAAAGGGTTTTTCGATTGGCGGCGCGGAAGTTTCGCCCGTTCACGCTAATTTTATCGTTAATAACGGAACTGCCTCGGCCGATGACGTTGCCGCGGTTATCAGACATGTGCACGGAAAGGTGAGGGAGGCGTATGGCATCGAGCTCAGACCGGAAGTTAAATTCCTCGGCTTCTAGAGCATCGAAACCCACCTTCCGCCGCGCCGGAGGGCGTTCCGGCGTGCCTGCCAAACCTCAACGTAATACCGTTGCGCACTCTAAGTCTGTCGGGCATGCTCGACAGACCAGTCGTCCGGTCGTCGGCTCGCAGCTCGGTAATCGTCCGGCCGCAAAAAAGTCCTCGCGTCCCTCGGTGACGTCAAAGCCTGTTATGGGCGCCAAGCCTGCCCGTCCCATGGCAACCCCCAAGCCCTCGACGGGAACTAAAGCGCCGCGTCCAGGTCGCACGCTGGGCGCATCGAAACCGCGCTCGCTGACATCGGTGCCGGCTACCGCCAAGAAGCCTTCGAGTAAAAAAGGCGTCAACCCGTTGTCTTCACTTGGGGCGATGGTAAATAAAACATCAGACGCCGCTTCTGTCGTTACAGGCAAAGGCAAAATCGTGGGCGGCGTTCTGGCCGTCTTGGCCGTGCTCGTCGTCGTTGCCATCGTGGTGATCAACTCTGGATTGTTTACCGCCACTGATATTCAGATTCAAGGCAGCGAGCATGTGACGAAGCACGATGCTATCCAGCTGATCGATTTGCCCGAGGGAACGTCGCTTTTTAACGTCGATCCCGACCAGATTACCGAGGATCTCAAGCAGAACCCGTGGGTCTCGGGCGTGGATGTCCAGCGTCAGTTCCCGCATACGCTCATCATTACGCCGATGGAGCGCAAGGTCATCGCAATTGCCTATATCAGCTCCGATGACCTTGCCTGGGCCATCGGGGATGATGACACCTGGATCGCCCCACTGTCGACGTCGGTCGAAGTGGACGACCAGGGCAACGTCATCACGACGGGGCAGGGTTCAAATACCCTGACCGGAATCGATGCCGCGCTGGCGCTCGCTAAGCATTATGGCGCGGTGTTGTTGACTGATGTTTCGGCGGATGTCGCTCCGGTTTCCGGCCAGGCAGTGAGCTCCAAGGCCGTTAAGGCCGGCTTGGATTATGTGCGTGGTTTTTCGAGCGAGTTCTTGGGACAAGTCAAGGATATTTCCACGCCTTCGGTCGAAGCCATCTCGGCAAACCTCAATAACGGCATTGAGGTGTCGCTGGGCGATTCGGACGATATCGCCAAGAAGGAACGCGTAGTCACCAAGTTGCTTTCGCAGGTAGAGGGCGTAACGTATATCAATGTGCGCTCTCCGGGCAACTACACATTTAGGAATGCTCCGACCTCGTAGCGCTGGTTGATGCTTTGTTGAGGGGCCATACCACGCCGTTTATCTGGTTTGTTTGGTTTTCACGGTCAATTATTTGACTGATACGTTCATAATGTGCAAACATAATACGGTTTACCTTTGCATTTACTTTCAACCTGAAGGTTAATGTGCGCAGGGGTCGACCCATGCTATGGCTATAACCTTTGTTCGGAGGACCGACATGCACGAGACAGAGATCAACAACTACCTTGCCGTCATTAAGGTGGTCGGCGTCGGCGGCGGCGGTACCAACGCGGTCAATCGAATGATCGAAGAGGGCATCCGCGGCGTCGAGTTTGTTGCCATCAACACCGATGCTCAGGCACTCGCGATCTCTGATGCCGATATCAAGGTGCACATCGGCACCGACCTTACCCGCGGCCTGGGCGCCGGCGCCAACCCCGAGGTTGGCCGCAAGGCTGCCGATGAGTCCCGCGACGACATTGCCGAGGCGCTCGCTGGCGCCGACATGGTGTTTATCACCTGCGGCGAGGGCGGTGGCACCGGTACCGGCGCTGCTCCCATCGTTGCCGATATCGCGATGAACGAGGTCGGCGCACTGACCGTCGCCGTCGTGACCAAGCCCTTCACCTTCGAGGGCCGCAAGCGCAAGAAGAGCGCCGAGGAGGGCATTAAGACCCTCTCCGATTGCGTCGATACCATGATCGTCATCCCTAACGATAAGCTGCTCGACATCGCCGAGAAGAAGACCACCATGCTCGAGGCCTTCGCGATTGCCGATGGCGTCCTTTCCCAGGGCACCCAGGGCATCACCGACCTCATCACCGTCCCCGGTATCATCAACCTGGACTTCGCCGATGTTAAGACCATCATGAAGCAGGCCGGTACCGCCATGATGGGTATCGGTACCTCTTCTGGGGATACCCGTGCCGTCGACGCTGCCCAGCAGGCCATCTCCAGCCCGCTGCTCGAGAGCTCCATCGATGGTGCCACACGCGTGCTGCTCTCCATCGCCGGTTCCAAGGACCTGGGCATCCAGGAGATCAGCGACGCCGCCGACGTTGTCGCCAACGCCGTCGACCCCGAGGCCAACATCATCTTCGGTACCGTTGTCGACGAGTCCCTGGGCGATCAGGTGCGTATCACCGTCATCGCTACGGGCTTCTCCGACTCCAACGTCAACCGTCAGGATGAGCTCTTTGCCGCTCAGCAGTCTCAGAGCAAGGCCGCTGCTTCCGCTGAGCCGCAGCGCACCGCTCCGGCCACCAGCCCGGCTCAGGCCGCTCCGACCCGCAACGTCGGTGGCACCGAGCTTCCTAACTTCGGCAACGATCAGTTCGAGCTTCCCGACTTCCTGAAGCGCGGTAGCTTCTAAGTCGTTCTTTGCATTGTTGTGCACAGGGGCGTGTCCGTATGGACGCGCCCTTTTTATTCAAGACTTTAGTCTGCTGGCCGCGCAGCGGCCAGCTTTAAACCACCCGCTACG
>CAUFMG010000023.1 GCA_959026725.1 uncultured Collinsella sp. | reverse complement strand
ATTTCGTCAGCTGCGGCATGGCGGAGGGCCGTCGCGGGAGCGAGTCCTTCGACGTTTATGGCTATCGAAATCGTTATGCGGACCTGAGGAAGGCTTTCGGGCAGAACCTGAAGAGCTATTACATCCACTATTTAAATTGTGGCATTAAGGAGGGGCGTAATGGTGCAAGTGCGACTGGATACGAAGGTTTTATTATGTCGTCCGCCTATTCAACCTATCTAGATGCCGCTGATCATTTCACAAAGACCGTGGGCCCAAAAGGATTCCCTTCAGCCGTTTACACGGATAGGGGAGCGTCGAACATCATAGATTTCTGCAAAATTCTATATGAAGAGGCTCAGTCGGAGGGTGTTTCACCTGAAGTTTTATATGGGCAGGTGATGAAAGAAACGGGATATTTGAAGTTTGGAAATTTGGTTCAGCCTAATCAGTGCAATTTTGGAGGCCTTGGCGCCACTGGACCTGGTAACCCAGGCTACACCTTCGGATCTGTCCGTGAGGGACTGCGGGCGCAGGTTCAGCATCTAAAGGCGTATGGTTCAACGGAGCCATTGATTAATCCGTGTATTGATGCTCGCTTTAAATATGTCAGTCGTGGCTGTGCTCCGAGAACCGTTGATTTAAATGGCAAATGGGCCGTTCCGGGTGTTGGATACGGCGAAAGCATTGATGCAATCGCCAAAGAGGTTATTGGTTAGGCTTTAAAAAGTAGATTGAAAGTTTTAAATCGATTGGGTTAATTTGACTGACAATTTAAAGAAAAACATCACATGGAATACCGTTGGCTCGATTGCATACCTTGCTTGTCAGTGGTTAACGACAGTTGCCGTAGTTCGTCTTTCATCGGATTTTAACTATGCAGGTGATTTGTCTTTGGCAATGACAATCAGCAATCTATTTGTTCCAATCGGTTTATATAAGATTCGATCCTTTCAGGTATCCGATCTTTCATGTGAGTATTCTTCGGGGGAATACATTGGTTTTCGTCTAATCACAATAGTGTTGGGGTTTGTTTTCGTATTACCTTATGCATTCTTTACCTGTCAGCAGTCTTCCCTTCTCCCCGTGTACTTCTATTGCATATATAAGTCAATAGAAGTGATGGTCGATGTGTTCCACGGCATTGATCAAAAAGCAGGAAATATGATTTATTGTGGCATTTCGATGCTGCTGAGAGGCATTTTGTCACTTCTCGCGTTTTGTGCCGGAATGCATGTCTCACATTCTCTTGTATTGAGCATCGTTCTAATGATTGCGGTGTCTCTCCCTGTAATGGTTGTTGATGTACGTTGGGCTTCGAATTTCGATGCGATTGTTCCTTCTTTTAGGTTCAAGGCGATGTCTGAACTGTTTTATAAGTGTCTTCCCGCTACGGTTGGGGTTTTTTGTTGCGCTGCAGTTACATCTGTTTCGCGTCAAGAACTTGCTGCTGCATTGGGGGCATCAATGTTGGGTGTTTATTCCTCGGTGTGTTCTCCCGCGGCAATAGTTCAGGCGGGTGCTGCTAATGCCTATGCCCCTTTGCTCGGCGCTTTTGCGAGCGCTAGTGAGTCGGAGGATAAAAAAGCATTTAATACCATGTTGGTGAAGGTCATTCTTGGCGCCCTTGTCTTGTGTATTCTTATTTTGTTCGCTTGTTTCATCTGCGGCGACTACTTGTTGGGACTACTTTTCGGTGACCAAATTCATCAGTATTCTTTTTTGCTGTACGGTGCGGTAATTAGCTCTCTGATTACGGCGTTTATCGGTTTCTTTTCCGACCTGACAATTGTTAAAAGAAAGATGGTTGGTAATCTTGTTGGTAATTTAGTTGCTTTAATCGTTGTTGTCCCTCTTTCCAGCTTAATGATTCACTTGTTTGGACCTAACGGAACGAGTATTGCAATTTCGCTTGCTTATTTTGTCGGGTGTGTCGCGATGCTTCCCTGCATTATTCGGAATAATGCAGTAGAGATTCGCTAAATACTTAGATATAAAAGTGTGCGGCCGGTGCTTAATATCTACCTGAATTGACTTCTTTAACGCCAATGGAGGGGTTATCAGTTCTGGCGCAGGTATTAACGCTTTTTAATTCTAATTTATGCCCAGCAGGCGTCTTTTCGTTTAGCATAAGACACGTATTAGTAGGTTAAGCAACAACTTCAAATTTGTTTAAGTTTCATTCACCTTAATTTTGTTTATTGGAGCTTGAAATGTGCGATAGCGTATTCAAAGACAAGACCCTCATGATCACGGGCGGCACCGGCTCGTTCGGCAACACCGTGCTCAAACACTTCATGGACACCGACCTAGCCGAGATCCGCATCTTCTCCCGCGACGAGAAGAAGCAGGACGACATGCGCCACCGCCTGCAGGAGAGGTCCCCCGAGCTCGCGTCCAAGGTGCGCTTCTTCATCGGCGACGTCCGCGACGCCCAGAGCGTCCGCGACGCCATGCACGGCGTGGACTACATCTTCCACGCCGCCGCCCTCAAGCAGGTTCCCTCCTGCGAGTTCTTCCCCATGGAGGCCGTGCGCACCAACGTAATCGGCACGGACAACGTCCTGCATGCCGCCATCGACGAGGGCGTGGACCGCGTCGTGTGCCTGTCCACCGACAAGGCCGCCTACCCCATCAACGCCATGGGCAAGTCCAAGGCCATGATGGAGTCGATCATCTACGCCAACGCCCGCAACGGCGCCGGCCGCACCACCATCTGCTGCACCCGCTACGGCAACGTCATGTGCTCGCGCGGCAGCGTCATCCCGCTGTTCATCGACCGCATCCGCAAGGGCGAGCCGCTCACCGTCACCGACCCCAACATGACCCGCTTCCTCATGAACCTGGACGAGGCCGTGGACCTGGTGCAGTTCGCCTTCGAGCACGCCAACCCCGGCGACCTGTTCATCCAGAAGGCGCCGGCCTCCACGATCGGCGACCTCGCCGAGGCCGTGCAGGAGGTCTTCGGCCGCGTGGGCACCCAGGTCATCGGCACCCGCCACGGCGAGAAGCTCTTCGAGACCCTCATGACCCGCGAGGAGCGCCTGCGCGCCGAGGACATGGGCGGCTACTACCGCGTCGCCTGCGACTCGCGCGACCTGAACTACGACAAGTTCGTCGTGGACGGCGAGGTGGAGACCCAGGCCGACGAGTCCTATACCTCCCACAACACCGAGAGGCTCGACGTGGCGGGCACCATCGCCAAGATCAAGACCGCCGAGTACGTGCAGCTGGCGCTCGAGGGCCGCGAGCACGAGGCGGTGCAGTAGGGTGCGCATACTCGTCACCGGCGCCAGGGGCTTCGTCGGCAGGAACCTCTGCTGCGCCCTCAAGAACATAAGGGACGGCAAGGACCGCCGCGAGAAATACTCGGGCCTGCTCCCGCTCGAGGTTATGGAGTACGACATCGACTCGACGCCCGGGGAGCTCGATGACTGCTGCTCCCGCGCCGACTTCGTGTTCAACCTGGCCGGCGTCAACCGCCCCAAGGAGCAGTCCGAGTTCATGGAGGGCAACTTCGGGTTCGCCTCCACGCTGCTCGACGCCCTCGAGCGCCACGGCAACACGTGCCCCGTCATGCTGTCCAGCTCCGCGCAGGCGAGCCTGTCGGGCCGCTTCGAGGGCTCGGTCTACGGCGAGTCCAAGCTCGCGGGGGAGGGCCTGTTCCGCGAGTACTCGGAGCGCACGGGCGCTCCTGTCCTCATCTACCGCTTCCCGAACCTCTACGGCAAGTGGTGCCGACCTTGCTACAACTCCGCCGTGGCGACCTTCTGCGACGCCATCGCCAACGGCCGCCCCTACACCGTGAACGACCCCTCGGTCGAGCTGGAGCTCCTCTACATCGACGACCTGGTCGACGAGATGCTGGGCGCCCTGCTGGGGGAGGAACACCGCTGCGGCTACGAGGGCCTCGAGCGCGTCGAGGGGGAGGACTTCTGCTACGTCCCCCAGACCGACGTGAAGTCCCTGGGCGAGATCGTCTACCTGCTCGGGTGCTTCCGCGACAGCCGCGAGACGCTTTCCGTGCCCGACCTGGCGGAGGGCTCCTTCTCCAAGAAGCTCTGGAGCACGTTCCTGTCCTACTACGAGCCGGGGCACTTCGCCTACGGCCTCAAGCCGAACGTGGATGACCGCGGCTCGTTCACCGAGTTCCTGCGCACGCCGGAGCGCGGCCAGGTCTCCATCAACGTCTCGAAGCCCGGCATCACCAAGGGCAACCACTGGCACATGAGCAAGTGGGAGAGGTTCCTGGTGGTCTCCGGCACCGCGAGCATCAAGCTGAGGAAGGTGGGGGAGGACGCCGAGGGCAACCAGTTCCCCGTCGACGAGTACGTCGTCTCTGGCTCGGACATGCGCGCCGTGGAGATGATTCCCGGCTACACGCACTCCATCACCAACCTGTCCGACACCGAGGACCTCGTGACGGTCATGTGGGCCAACGAGCCTTTTGACCCCGAGAACCCCGACACCTACTACGAGGAAGTCTAGAGGTTTTGACCAGATACGCTCACATTAATAGCGTTCCAAATGGATCCACTGGGCGCATTATGATGAAGGAGCATTTTGCTCTTATAGATCAGGGATGCGAATCGCTTGCTTGCTGGGGTAGAAGAAGGCCAGCAAGTAGTGCCAGTGAGTACTGCTTTGGGTCATCGGCTAATTTTATACTCGACGTTGGACTTACTTTCCTTGACGGGAAGATTGGTTTTCATTCAGTGAGGCAAACCGAGGCGTTGATTCATCGCCTTGATGAGTTTGGTCCTGATGTGGTTCACTTGCACAACATTCATGGTTACTATTTGAATATTGATAGGCTATTTAAATGGTTGTCGATATCTGATTGTCGTGTTGTATGGACTTTGCATGACTGTTGGGCTTTTACCGGCCATTGTCCGTATTTCACATATGCTGACTGCAATCAATGGAAAAGCGGCTGCGGTACCACGAAATGTCCACAGCTTATGGGATATCCTCCAACTATCAATTCTGGTTCATGCAAATGGAATTATGAGGCTAAACGTTCGTTATTCACTTCGTTGCCTTCCGACCGATTGACAATTGTCACTCCTTCTAAATGGTTGGCCGAACTGGTTGCTTCAAGCTTTTTGTCAAAGTATCCGATAGAAGTTGCACATAATACGATTGACCTCGATATATTCAGGCCGCGATCCAATGGCGAAGTATCTAGTGTTAAAGAGAAATACGGTCTCGATTCTAGAAATATTATTTTAGGTGTTGCGTCTCCATGGTCAAAACGCAAGGGGTTATCAGACTTTTATACTCTCGCTGACAGGCTTGATCGCTCCAAGTATTCCATCGTACTCGTTGGTTTAAGTGCCAAACAGATGCGGGCGCTGCCGCCAGAGATCGTCGGTATTCCACGAACCGACTCTCAGATAGAGTTGGCCTCACTTTATAGTTCTGCCTCTGTTCTATTCAATCCAACATACGAGGATAACTACCCTACGGTCAATCTTGAGGCTGAGGCTTGTGGGCTGCCAGTCGTTTGTTACGATGTCGGCGGATGCTCTGAGACTTTGCACAGGGACGATTCGAAACTTGTTGAATGTGGTGACGTGCAGGCCGCCTCATTACTGTTGGCAAAATACTAG
This sequence comes from uncultured Collinsella sp., assembly GCA_959026725.1. Taxonomy (GTDB): domain Bacteria; phylum Actinomycetota; class Coriobacteriia; order Coriobacteriales; family Coriobacteriaceae; genus Collinsella. Next base: position 12,196 of record CAUFMG010000023.1, on the reverse strand, counting down.
ACTCTGTTTTAAGGAAACCTATGAATTCCAATATTTGTTTTAAAGACGACGGCCGCCTGAAGCTCCTGATCATCGTGGGCACGCGCCCCGAGGTCATTCGCCTTTCCGAGGTCATCAAGAAGTGCCGCCGCCACTTCGACTGCCTGCTGGCGCACACCGGCCAGAACTACGACTACACGCTCAACGGCATCTTCTTCCGCGACCTGTCGCTGGACGATCCGGACGTCTACCTGGACGCCGTTGGCGCGGACCTGGGCGAGACCGTCGGCAACATCATCGCGGCCTCCTACAAGCTGATGGTCCAGGTGCGGCCCGACGCGCTCCTGATCCTTGGCGACACCAACAGCTGCCTGTCCGCCATCGCGGCCAAGCGCCTGCACATCCCCATCTTCCACATGGAGGCGGGCAACCGCTGCAAGGACGAGTGCCTGCCCGAGGAGACCAACCGACGCATCGTCGACGTGATCTCCGACGTCAACCTGGCCTACTCCGAGCACGCACGCCGCTACCTCAAGGACACCGGCTGCGCACCCGAGCGCACCTACGTCACGGGCTCGCCCATGGCCGAGGTGCTGCGCGCCAACCTTGACAAGATCGAGGGGTCCCATATCCTCTCCGAGCTCGGACTGGAGCCCAGGCGCTACATGCTGCTGTCGGCACACCGCGAGGAGAACATCGACACCGAGGCGAACTTCACGAGCCTGTTCACCGCGGTCAACGCGCTGGCCGAGAAATACGACATGCCGATCCTGTACTCCTGCCACCCGCGCTCCCGCAAGCGCCTGGAGGCCACCGGCTTCCAGCTGGACCCGCGCGTGCGCATGCACGAGCCTATGGGGTTCCACGACTACAACTGCCTGCAGATGAACGCCTTCGCCGTGGTCTCCGACTCCGGCACCCTGCCCGAGGAGTCCAGCTTCTTCGCGAGCGTCGGCCGCCCGTTCCCAGCGGTGTGTATCCGCACCTCCACCGAGCGCCCCGAGGCGCTGGACAAGGCCTGCTTCACGCTCGCCGGCATCTCCGAGAGGGGCCTGCTCCAGGCCGTCCACACCGCCGTCGAGCTCGATGCGGAGGGGTCGCTGCCCGAGGCGCCCGTGCCCGATTACGCCGACGAGACCGTGTCCACCAAGGTGGTCAAGATCATCCAGAGCTACACCGGCGTCGTGGACAAGATGGTGTGGAGGAAGAGCGTTTAATGACTAGCTCATGTGCTGGTAAGAAAATGCTTGTTGTTACGCAGCATTTCTATCCGGAATCTTTTCGAATTAATGACTTGGTGAGGGGATTTGTTGAAGACGGAATAAGCGTAGATGTTCTCTGCGGCATCCCTAATTATCCTTCAGGCGAATGGTCTGATGGATATGGTTATTTCGGTCACCGCCGAGACGATTATTTCGGTGCGTCCGTTTTTCGATCTGGTGAAATCCGTCGTAAGGGTAATACTTCGATACGCATTTTTCTGAACTATATTAGCTGGCCAATTACTGCTTCTTTTAGAGCTATGAGGCTCAAAAAGAAGTATGACGTTGTATTTTGCTATAACACAAGTCCTATTTTGATGGTAATTCCTGCAAGGGTTGCTGCATGGCGAAATAAATGTCCTCTAGTAACTTATGTCTTGGATATTTGGCCCGAGAACCTTTACACAGTCTTGAATGTCCAAAGCAGTTTTCTGAGGTCTTTTGCCAAATCTTTTTGCGACAAGCAGTATGCGGCCTGCAATAAGCTGATTGCTTTGAGCGACTCTTTGGCTGATAACCTGTTTCATAGAGTCAAGCCTTTGAATTCGGATGTTTCGATAGGCGTAATACCTCAACATTGCGAGGAAAGTTACGAGCAAAAGCTAGTCTCATCGGAACTAAGATCTCAGTTCAAAAATCAATGCGTCTTCCTATTTGCTGGTTCTATAACCCCCGCCCAAGGGCTTGATACGGTTATTGAAGCATTCTCGCGTGCAGTTTCAGAGAACTCTATCGAGATGAAGCTGTTAATTCTTGGCGATGGCATGTCTAGGGCAGAACTGCAGAAGCTCGTTTCAAGCAAGGGGCTTGATAAGTCTGTTTTGTTTTTGGGGCGCGTGGATCCCGAGGTCGTGCCCATGTACTCCGATATTGCAACGGCAATGATTGCTCCATTTGCCGATAATCCTGAGTTAGAGCTTACTATTCCAGCCAAGATATCAAGCTGTATGGCTTCTTCAAAGGCAATACTTGCCGTAATGCGCGGAGAAGGGGCCAATGCGGTTCGTTCTGCTAGATGCGGGTTTGTCTCCGATCCTTCAGATGTAAATGCGCTTGCTAACAACATGGTAAAAATTGGTTCAATGAAAAAAGGCGCTATTGATGCTTTGGGATCTAATGGCTTCAATTATTATCGTGAGCATTTTTCGAGACAGGTTTGTTTGGATAAAATTAAGCAGGTTTTATTTTCAACTTAGGTCCAATCTGGATCGTTGGGGTTTTAATGGATGACATGTTGCGAGTGTTGGTAATCATTCCTGCTTATAATGAGCAAGCCAATATTGTTCAGACTGTTTCATCGGTTGTTGAGGCTGGCTATGATTATGTTGTTGTGAATGACGGCTCAACCGATAATACGCTATCTATCTGTCGTCAGTACGACTTTAATGTCCTTGATCTTCCGCAAAATTTAGGCATTGGTGGTGCCGTTCAAGCCGGTCATAAATATGCGCTCAGGCAAGGCTATGACGTTGATGTTCAGGTTGACGGTGATGGTCAGCATGATCCTTCTTATATTGGGAGCTTAATCGAGCCAATTATTGATGGTGCCGATTTAGCCATTGGTTCCAGATTTGCCGTGCCCACAGAAGGCTTTCAATCAACATTTTTAAGGAGAGTAGGTATCCGATGGCTTTCTGGTTGGTTGAGATTATTTACCGGAAAAACGATTAAAGATCCAACTTCTGGATTTCGCGCGTGCGGTAAAAAGGCTATAGACCTGTTCTGTAGGGACTATCCAGACGATTACCCTGAGCCTGAATCTATTGCAGCAGCATTAAAAACCGGTCTTTCAGTGGTTGAGGTTCCCGTGCTTATGCGTGAGAGACAGGGTGGAGTGTCATCTATTTCTGGCTTTTCATCAATTTATTACATGATTAAAGTTTCGCTCGCAATTTCCATGGCCTGTTTTGTTTATAGAAAGGCGGCTCACCAATGAGTATGATAATTCGCGTGGGCGCTGGCGTAATTTTTAGTGGTCTATTCTTTTATGTCGTTTCTTTAGTCGGCAAAGGAAAGCTTCTTTTAAAGTACTCGTTACTATGGCTCTGCCTGTGCGTGGTGGCATTATTTAGCGTTTGCTTTCCGGAGTTGATTTATCGAATTTCAGATTGTATTGGGTTTATCAGTCCTTCGAATTTCGCCTTTCTCGTCGCAGTAGTACTTTTATTGATGATTTCTCTATCTCTCAGTATTGCGATCAGCAGACTCGTTACGGCTTGTAAAAACTTAACTCAACGCATTGCGATTCTTGAAAATGAGAACGATACTTTGCGCAACCAGCAGGGTTAGATAAAGATGGAGTTTAATAACTCGTATGAATAAGTACCTTACCTCAGAAGACCGAAGCAATAATTTGCATAACGATAATTTTCATCTTTATCGGGCTGCTTGTTTTGCGCTATCTTTTTTGTTTGCGCTTATTTACTTATCTTTATTTGTTAACTATGTTTGTAGCTTCTACGGAAAGATCGGTGTTACAACTGCTAGCTCGCTGCTCAATAACGGTATGTCTGTTCTCATCATCGGTGGATTGACCGTTGCGTTTTTATTCTCAGCAATCAAGCTGATCGAGTATAAAAGCGATTTTATATATAAATATCGATGGATAATCGGTATTTCTGTCGCAATGCTTGCGGTGGTGTTTAAAGTCAGCGGCTCATCGCTTGGCATGTGGAGCATTATGCTTCCTGAGAACGCCGGGACTCCCATCTGGGGTATACCTAGGTCTCTTCGAAGCGATGAGTTTTCAGTCGGTACTTTATTTCAATTGTCTCAGTCTCATAATGATTATGCGCCAATTTCGGAAATCTTAAGAGGAGATATAACAGATGTCCGGATGGTTTATGGTGCTGCCTGCTGGAGTGTAATTTCGTTATTTCGTCCAGTGCTTTGGGGCTATTTGGTATTTGGTTTTGAATCGGGTTTAGCGTTTGCTTGGTCCATGAAGCTATGCATTATGGTCCTGGTTTCCTTTGACTGCGCTTTCCTCATGATTAAATCAAAGCCACTCAGTTTGCTCTTTTCAATATTGCTTTGTTTTTCGCCGCTGATTCAGTGGTGGGGTACAGGCGAGGTGGTTCTTTACGGTCAAGCCCTTGTTTTGTTATTAGATAAGACGCTCTTTACTCGTAAAAGGAGCACTAGAGTCATTGCGATTGTTGCTATTGCATGGTTATGCGGTTGTTACATAATGCTCATGTATCCCGCTTGGATGGTTCCTTTTTTCTACATTTTTGCCCTCATGGGAGTTTTCAGGGCAATTGATTATTGTCGAATCCTTAAGTCTGGCGAGTACCGTTCGGTGCTTGCGTGGTCAATTAGTGACACTTTAACTTCGATCTTCTGTTTGCTGGTTTCGGCAGGACTTGTATTTTTCGCTTTTTTCCAGTCCTCTGAAGCAATGGCATCTGTTGTTAATACGGTTTATCCGGGCGCGCGCTTTGAAACCGGAGGAAGCGGGCTTCCCGAACTTTTTTCGAATGCGCTTTCTCTTTTTTATGCTTTTGATACGCCTTTGGTTTCAAATGAATGTGAAATTGCCACCATTCTCTGCTTTTTCCCTCTTGGGACTCTTGCGTCTCTGTCCTGTATCATCAAAAAGCGAGATTGGCATTTAATTGCACTACTAGTCCTTCAGTTATTTTTCCTTCTTTTTGCCTTCGTTGGCTTCCCGTCATTTTTATCCCGAATTACCTTGATGTATAACGTACCTGTTCTGCGGCTTTTATTTCCTATTGGGTACTTAGAGCTTCTTCTTTTCTTGATATCTGTTAAAAAAGCCAAAGAATTCCAAGAGGCTAATAGCCAAATTAGTTCTTTGTTGGTTTTGCTAGTGATTGGAATCTGTTTAAGTTCAGTATTCCAGATTTATATTCTTCTTTCCGCCAAGTATCTTGTCGCAAGGAAATTGTATCTTTTGATGCTGATATTGCTTTGTGCAGTTTCCTGCCTTTTGTTCAGCGCATTTATCCTTGGTAAAAACTGCATTGGTTTATTTGTCGCATTTGCTATTTGCTTCGGTGTAATTCCTGGTTGCTGTATCAATCCAATACAAATTGGTGCAGCTCCGCTTACCGAAACGGAGTTGGCGTCTCTTGTTGATCAGTTCGCTGACAAGGATGATTATTCAGTTAAATGGGTTGTCGATGGTTCTTGGACAGTTGCCAATCTTTGCGCTGCGTATGGAGCGCCTGTAATTAACTCGACCAATGCTTATCCTGATCTGGCGCGTTGGAATTCTATCGATGATAATAACGAGAATGAGTACGCATACAATAGGTATGCTCATATCATTGCAAATGTATTCACTCCGTCTACGTCTTTTAATTCCACTCAGGATGATCTCTTCACAGTTAATTTGACTGAAGATAATCTAAGACAGCTTAATGTGAAGTACGTTTTGTCTAGTAGGGATTTGACGGAGTTTTCATCTGATCAACTGCGGATTACGCAATTAGGTTCAGCAAACGGATTCGTTCTATATGAAATAACCTATTAGGAAGAATGGGGCTGTCGGTTAACCGGCAGCCCCATTCTCCATTCTTTACGTGCTCATGAGTTAAGCGTCATGACACTTTTATATTTGATAATACAGATTTCCACTGACGATATTTATGTTTATATACGGATCGCCTTTCACGTAGTACTCTGGCCATAGGTAGTTGAGCAATGAGTATTCCCGATGGAACCTCATTTTCTTTTCATCGCTGATCTCATAGCCTCGTGATAACGACTCGTAATGATACAGCTCAGTATCGGGTGTATATACAACCAAATAATTGTGACTCCTCACTTTGAGGCAATAGTCAACATCATTAAAGGCGACAGCCAATTCTTCTCTAAAGCCGCCGACTTCGTCGAAAACAGCTCTCTTTGTCATGAGGCATGCTGCGGTCACGGCACTTAAATCTTGTGTACGATCGCATAGATTGAAGTAGCCCCATTTACCTCTGGGGTAGTCTTTTCCGAGGTGGCCGGCTCCAATCCCTCCGATGCCGACGCCTGCATGTTGCAGAGTATTATCGCTGTAGAAAAGTCTTGCACCAACAATGCCAACTTCTTTTCGCGAACAAATGCCCAGCATGTTTTCGATCCAGTTTGGGGTTATAACTTCTGTATCGTTGTTTAACAAGAGAAGATAATTGCCCTTTGCTTTGCTAGCGCCAAAGTTCATCAGTTTTGAGAAATTAAATTCCGCATCCCAATATTCGATGCGAATCGTATCGGGATAGCTTTTCTCCAATTCTGAGTAGTACTCGAATGTTTCTTGGTTCTCGCTGTTGTTTTCGATAATGATGATTTCGTAGTTATCGTACGTTGAGCGTTCTATGATCGACTTAATGCACGTATCGAGAACTGTGGGATGGTCCTTTGTTGGAATAACAATTGAAACAAGTGGATGACTTTCCGGAACTGCATAGGCAACTTTATAAGTGAAGGGGTCGTTTCCGCGGTAAACTTTCGCTGCAATTCCAAGCCTGTCCAAATGGGCCTGTACAGCTTTGACGCCAGCATCCCATGCATATAGCTTTGAGTTCGGGTCACCTGCAGTTGAGTTCTCGCTAATTCTCCAGTGATACAGGATTTTAGCCACGTGCACCACATGCCGTGCTTTTTCGATTGCCTTAAGCGTTAAGTCGTGGTCTTGGGCTCCATCGTACTGTTCGTCGCCGTACCCGAGAGAATCGAATAGCGTTTTTCTGATTGCAAGGAAATGGCAAATATAATTAACGCTTCGCAGCAAATCGATGCTTAAATCTGGCTTAAAGAACGGATCGCCATAGCTGCCATTGACAAACAGTTTGTCTTCGTCGCAGTAAATTAGATCAGTATTGTTTTCAGCATTAATTGCATGCGCATATTCATAAAGCGCCGAGGGCTCGAGAGTATCGTCGTGGTCTAAGAAGCAAATGAAATCTCCATTTGCTTCTTTTGTCCCAGCAAGAGTGTTTTTGGAAATGCCGGCATTGTTTGCTAGCTCTATCACCTTAATGCGAGCGTCTTTAATCTTAGCGGCTTCGATTATATCTGCAAGCGCACTGTTATCTGGGCTTGCATTGACTAGCACAAGCTCCCAGTTTGCATAGCTCTGTATAAGAACCGATTCCACCATTTCCCTGAACAGATTTTCGGGTGTGTTGAATAGGGGAACGACGATGCTAAACAAAGGCATTTCCTTGAAGGTAACCATCGATTGTTTTTCGAGTATCGCCGAGCTTGCCTTGTGTTGCTCGAGCCAATTTGGATATGCAGATGGATCAATCGAAATAGGTTTCATTTTCGATGTGGTTAAAATGCGTAGCTTATCGAGCTCTTCGTTGTCCACAACAGCGAAGCTGTTAAAGCTTGGGTGGTTGTCGTCTTCGATTGTGAAGATAAGCCTATTTGTGCTATTTGGGATTCGGACCGAGTATTGAATTTCGCGACGTTTTTTATTGGGAGCAAACCACAAGGGGATCGTAATGTCATCGGTTGTGATCGGCTCGATCTCAATACGATTCATCGAGGTATCGAAGCAGCTGATGGCTATTTTGTTGTCTTCGCGCTGAGGAAGTTTTACTGAGCAGCGAAGAATGGCCTCATCTCCATCTTCGATAAACTCGTGAAAACGCATGCTTGCTACATCCAAGTCGTGCTTATCGTCATAGTTCCTAATGGAATGGGACAAATCATTCTTTAATTTATAGTTTAATCTTGACGCCCATTTTGCCGTGCTAAAGCTGATTTTAATGACATCGTAGACGCATCGCGCACTCAAATCATTAATCTGAATATCGCAATCACCAGTTCCAAGGTCGGGAAGAACTACGACGTATTGATTTTTATTTGACTCGTATGGATAGATAGAGCTTGGTATTGTCGTTCCCTCGCTCTTCGCTGCTGTCACCTGAATATTTGATGCGTCTATCTCAACATTCTTTAGGAGAACGTACACCTTTCCGCTTCCACGGCAAATACAATCCATGCTAATTTTCATTTCAATTTACCTTTCCGTTGCACTGAGGATGCCTGCACTATTTCACTTTGATCTCAGGTTTATTCTTGCATTGAATTAATCCAGTACAGGTAGTCTCTCGATTCTTTCTTGGTACCGAATACGCGCCGCTGTTATTCGACGTTCATGCCATGTGGCCATAGTTGAATTGCTTTGCTCGTCTTGCGGATGAATGTTTTCATATCCAATTGGATGCATATATTCTTTAGGATTTGCTATATACATTTGCGCTGCCTCGAGATTTGCGCTGCACCTACTTCTTAAATCTGGATTTCCATTCAGAAGAGAGCCGATAGAAAAATGTGGATGTGCAACTCGATTTTCATTAATGCCGATTGCGATGAAATGTTCCAGCGCTCCAAGGGGGTCGTCTTTATATCTATCGAATAGATCCTCGTAATGATTTACATAAAAGGAATAATCAAATACCGATGAATAGTCTACTCCGTTAAATATGGCATTCGTAGAGCACGAGCATGTAAGTTGCGGTCTCCTTCGAGGCCACGTGCTTTGATCGATCGTGAGGGCCTCTTTATTAATTGGGTTAAAGATGTGGCATTCATAGCATTTAATGCCTTCCTTTTTAAGGAAGGCATTAAACAGTCGTTCTGAGATAAAGCCAGGCATCCTTTGTTGATAGCTATCGCGACCACTTATATAGTCAATACGCTTCTCAAGTTGTTTTTCGATTTTGAAAAGCCATTTACAATATCGGTCCATCAGCTCCTTTTTGCAAATAAACATATTGCATGGCGAAAAAGAACACTCCTCGCAAATTGCTTTATCAAAAGCATCCAAGTAGCCAGGGCATTTCGTCCTGATGATTTCCCTTGCCTGTAGCAGATCTGTCGAAGAATGGATCATTCTATACTGCTCAGCAACAGTGATTAAGTTGCACCCGATTGAGCTTGTGCAGGGTTCTTTGGCTGCAACAATACAGTCATAATGAGTAAGAATGTTCTCAATTTCATAGTCTTTGAGCATCTGCTTTGAGTCATTGGGGGACTCAAACGCCCTTCGATAATGCGTGAGCCCAACTATCGACTCAGGAGAATTCTTCCATATCCAATAGAGGCCGGTAAGCTCGCAGTAGTGTTTGTTTTTCTGGGAAATATTATCGCCTTGATCGTCGTACAGCCATCCAGCCTGACGATTGTCTGGTGGAATGGAGCTTGACCCAACGTAGAGCGGCTGATACGGCGCTTGCGCATCAATGTCAAAGTGCTTATGCGCTGCGATGTAAATCTTCACTGTTCCTGACGCTCTTTCCGTGCCGAGGCAATTAGATGGCCTGTTCAATGGGTATCGCTCATATATTTTTAATTGATATGACCGATAGAGATTATTATATAAGTCGTAACTAAATCAGTTAAATGACACGGAGGACTACATGAAAGGCATTATCCTCGCCGGCGGGTCCGGCACCCGCCTGTACCCGCTCACGCTCGTGACCTCCAAGCAGCTGCTGCCGGTCTACGACAAGCCCATGATCTACTACCCGCTGTCCACCCTCATGCTGGCGGGCATCCGGGACATCCTGGTCATCTCCACGCCGACCGACCTGCCCAACTTCGAGCGCCTGCTCGGGGACGGCTCGCGCTACGGCGTGAACCTGTCCTACGCAGAGCAGCCGAGCCCGGACGGCCTGGCCCAGGCATTCACCATCGGCGAGGAGTTCATCGCCGGCGAGCCGTGCGCCCTGGTGCTCGGCGACAACATCTTCTACGGCAACGGCCTGTCCCGCCACCTGACGCGCGCCGTCCAGAACTCCGAGTCGGGCCGCGCCACGGTCTTCGGCTACCACGTGGACGACCCCGAGCGCTTCGGGGTCGTGGAGTTCGACCGCGAGGGCAGGGCCGTCTCCATCGAGGAGAAGCCCGCCGAGCCCAAGAGCTCCTACGCCGTCACCGGCCTGTACTTCTACCCGGGCGACGTCGCCGCCAAAGCGCATAGGGTGGAGCCGTCCGCGCGCGGCGAGCTGGAGATCACCACGCTCAACCAGATGTACCTGGAGGAGGGGACGCTGTCCGTCGTCACCCTCGGCCGCGGCTACGCGTGGCTGGACACCGGCACCATGGAGAGCCTGCACGAGGCCGCGGAGTTCGTCCGCGCCGTGGAGCACTCCCAGGACCTGCCCGTGTCCGTCCCCGAGGAGATCGCCTGGGAGAACGGCTGGATCTCCACCGCCGAGCTTGAGGAGGCCGCCAAGGCCTACGGCAAGTCGGTCTACGGGCGGCACCTGAAGAAGGTCGCCGCCGGCGAGATCGTCAACAGCCCGCGCGAGTACTAGCGCAAGCTTGTTTTCTTTTAGGGGTCACCGTTTATCTGGTGGCCCCTTTCGTTATGATTACGTTGACCATAAAGACAATATGATTGGGAGTGGATGTGTTAAGCGTCTACTTTGGCGATATGCCAGAAGCGATTTACAACACAGCGACATATTTCAAAAACTCTTACCGGTCTTCTTGGATTACGGATCCCTATGCAGTCTCGATAATTAAAGATGTTGATCGATCGGATGTTGTCTCCGAAAACGTCATCGAAAGCCCTGTGCTTGGATCCATCTCCCCACTCCAGCTTTCTGGTGGCGTGAAAACGCTGCTGCTTATGAGATTTGATCGTAAGCAAATTTTTAACGCTTCTACCTGTGGTGACAACTGTGCCAAGTGGATTCTCGACATGGCGAAAGACCGCAAGCTTGTTGTGAATCTCTATCATGTGATGGACTTTGGTCGCGAGGATTTTAAAATTAAAGTCGTGAATAGCGGCCGAATCGTTCACAACATGGCCGAATTGATTCACGAGTCGATTCCGTATCTGTAGGTACTGCTTATGAACGGTTCGCATCTCGTTAAGATTTCCCGCCGCAGGGGAACTAAGTACACATTTACCATCAAGCGGAACATCACTATTGTGCGTGGCGATAGTGGCACGGGTAAGACGACACTGTTTGACATGGTCGCAGACTACATGCGAACGGGCGAGCAGTCGGGCGTTTCCTTGCAATGCGATTGTCCCTGTGTCGCCCTGACCGATTATGATTGGCGAAACCAGCTTTCGTCCGTTCATGACTCGATTGTATTTGTCGATGAGGGCTTAAAAGAGATCCATTCTGATGAGTTTGCCCATCATGTGCTGTATTCCTCGAATTATTTCGTGCTGATCTCAAGGGCTGATTTCCCCAATCTTCCGTATAGCGTGGATGAGATTTACAAGATTAAGACGAGCGGAAAATACCATTCTTTCGTCCCTGTTTATCAAGATCGCGGGAATCATCGTTATGCTATTTCCCGGTCGGCGCCAAAACAGGACTTTTCTATCCTTCTATGCGAGGACAGTAAGTCTGGTTTCCAGTTCTTTGAACGGCATTTCGCTGACAGTGAGCTTACCTGTGCTTCGGCCATGACGAACAGCGCGATTTTGGGCTGGTTGGATCAGCATTTCGACGATCGCGTGTTTGTTGTCGCGGACGGAGCGGCATTTGGGTGCTATGCGGACCGCGTCCTTAAGCTGCAAGACATTCATCGCGATACTGTTACGGTTTGTCTTCCCGAGTCATTCGAGTGGCTTCTGCTGAGCTCTGGCGTAATTTCAGGGTTAGATGTTAAGGCGGTTTTGGAAACCCCAGAAGCCTTTGTAAACAGTGAGAAGTTTAAAAGCTGGGAAGACTTCTTCTATAAGTACTTACGTGAAATAACTGAGGATTCGGTTTTTCACTACGACAAAGACTGCATTCCGGAGGCGTTTTGTACGGGAGGTAATTCTGCGAAGGTTATGGCTCTTATCGCATGCCGAAATGTCCGATAGTTTTGTTGAATAGTGTCGCGTCGTCACTTCCTGCGGCATACTAAAGAAGCTGTACATGCTTCAGATTGGATTTTCATGTCTGAGATCTTTGAACCCAAGAACATCATCGTCACGGGCGGCTGCGGCTTCATCGGCAGCAACTTCGTGCACTACG
>CAUFMG010000022.1 GCA_959026725.1 uncultured Collinsella sp. | reverse complement strand
GCGGTCGACGAAACTGGAGAGGAGGTATTACGAGCTCCTGTGCGAATTGGAGAGAGCGCTCCCGCAAACCGCCTCTTGACAACTTATAGGAGCGTCGGTTTTTATTTCTCGAAATTCGGCATGCTTGAGGGTGATCGGTTAAACGTAGTAGATGGGCCCCTTTTGTGGCAAGGGGCCGACCTGCGGCTCAGGGTAGCCAAAAAAGCCACGTCCCAAAAAGACTGTTGGAAGTTGCGGTGGAATAGTTCCTGTTTTTGCTGCTGAAGGCTTTGAACAGGAACTATTCCACCGCAACTTATGAGGGGGCGGGGGATGCGATAGTATTGCATGGTGGTATTCGATTAACCGAGGCTTCATCCGAGGGCTTTATGGAACAACACCAGCATAATCAGAGCCTGCAAGATCAGGCATACAACGCATTGCGCTCCAAGATCATCTATGCCGAGCTCAGGCCCGGCACGCGTCTTTCGGCGATTGGTCTGGAAAAGGAGACGGGAATCGGGCGCACGCCCATTCGCGAGTCCTTTGTGCGCCTGCGTGAGCAGGAGCTGGTGGAAACGCGTCCCAAAAGCGGCACCTATGTCTCAAAAATCAGCATGGAGCGCGCCGAGAACGCTTGTTTCTTGCGCGAGAAGCTCGAGAGAAGCGTGCTTATTAAATGCTGTTCGGCCGCCTCGCCCGAGCAAAAGCAGCGGCTCGAGCAGATTCTTACCGAGTCCGAGTCGCTCGACCATGGCGAAACGCGCCGTTTCTTTGACCTGGATAACCTGTTCCATGAGGCATGTTTTGAGATTGCCGGTCGTCACATGTTGTGGGATTGGATGAAGAGCATCAACACGCATTTTGAGCGATACAACTGGTTGCGTATGGTGTCGCAGGATTTGGATTGGGAGCCGATTCGTCGGCAGCATCGCCGGATTCTCGAGGCCATTAAGAGGGGCGATACCGACGCGGCGAGCTATCTGGCAGAGACACACCTGCACCTGATGCCCGAAGAGCAAGGTCCGGTTATCGCCTTGCATCCCGACTATTTTGAGCTGTCCAAAGACTCGGCCATCTAATTTGTCCCTTTATTTAGTTGCGGTGAAATAGGGATTGTTTTGCGGCTCTGATGGTGTAGGCAGTCCGTATTCCACCGCAAGTGACGGGGCACATCGGGGCACGAAAAAGCTGCGGTGCCGCTTGGAGGAAAAGACCGGAAGCAAGGGTCCATTCCTCCAGACGGCACCGCAGCTGTTTTGGTGGCTCGGCTTTTGTCGAAGTGGCTTAGTTGAGCGCGACGGCCAGCCGAGTAGGCAAAGCGGCTTGGAGGCGTGTCGCTTCCGTCACGTTCTATCAGCATACAAGACGGTTTTGGTTCTTGTTCGTGACGGAAACGGCGCGCTTCCGAGCCGCTTTAAAAGAAAGAGGGCGAGGTCTAGGGCACGCCCCCCTTTCACGATAGAGAGCTAAACCTAGCCGCGGACCTTCTTGACGACGTCCATGGCCTCGCGGGCGATCTGCTCGACCTTGGAGAAGTCGCCGTCGGCAAACAGGGCCGGCTTGACCATCCAGGTGCCACCGCAGGCGATGATGGCGGAGGAGCTCAGGTACTCCTCGACGTTGGCGGTGCTCACGCCGCCGGTGGGCATAAAGCGGTGACCGACAAACGGAGCGGCGAGGGCCTTGATGGTGTTCAGGCCGCCATTCTGGGACGCGGGGAAGAACTTGGTGACCTTGAGGCCCAGGTTCTCGGCTGCGGTGACCTCGGAGGGGGTTACGGTGCCGGGAAGGACAGGCAGGTCGATGTCGATGCAGTGCTTCACAACGTCCTCGTTGTAACCCGGGGAGACGATGAACTTGGCACCGGCTGCGCGGGCCTGCTCAACCTGCTCGACGGTCAGGACAGTGCCGGCGCCAACGCACATCTCGGGCTCGGCCTCGGCCATAGCGGCGATGCACTCGGCGGCGCAGGCGGTGCGGAAGGTGACCTCGGCGGACTTCATGCCAGCTGCCATAAGGGCGTGGGCGAGCGGAGCGGCGTCCTCGACCTTGTCGAGCACGACGACCGGCACGATGCCCAGGGACTCAAGCGTGGTGTAGAACTGATCGAACATAATGTTCCTTTCGATGTATGGCGCGCATGGGCGCGTGATTGCCAAATATGCTGGTCAGGAGCCGATTTTGGATTGGTTATCGGAGGCACTGCTTGGGGTTCAAGCAATTCCAAAACCAGCTGCTCGACCAGTCATGTAGGGAATGCCAGGCAAAACCGGAATGGGACTGGTGGTTTTGCCCGACCGGAGGAATCGGGGAGCGGGCCGCAGGGGTATGGGATTGGAAAGCTGCGGCCCGCGGAATGGAGACGGACTAGCGCGCGACGCGGGTGCCACCGTCGGCGGCGGATGCCACGGCTGCGATCTCGCCTGCGGTCACCAAGTTGGAATCGCCCTTGATGGTGAGCTTGAGGATCGAGGCTGCAATCGCGTAGTTGACGGCGTCCTGCGGGTCAAAGTCGTTGATGAGGGCATGGACGAGGCCGGCGTTGAAAGCGTCGCCGGCGGCAACGCCCTCGAGCACGTGAACGTCGTGAGCAGGGGAGAACCAGTGCTCGCCGCTCTCGGCGTCATAGAGCATGCCCATCCAGATGGAGCGCTCGACGCAGGAGATGTTGCGGACGACCGAAGCGACCTTCTTGCAGCCGTACTCGGCGCAGATTTGGCGGGCCATCTCGACGTAGGTGTCGCGCTCCTCGATGCCGTGGGCAAGGGAGCCGGAGACGCAGGTCATGCCGAGGCCGGCGGGTGCGTCCTCGTCGTTGGCGATGCAGATGTCGACGAGCGGCAGGAGCTCCTTCATGGTGGCCTGCGACTTTTCGGGCGACCACATCTTGCCGCGATAGTTGACGTCGCACACGGTGGTGATGCCCTTGGCGCGGCAAGCGGTGAGGGCATCCTTGCACGCAGCGGCCATCTCGTCGGAGACAGCGGGCGTCACGCCGGAGAAATAGAAGACATCGATGCCCTTGAGGATCTCGTCCCAGTCAAAGACGTCGCGCTTGGCCATGTTGATGGCAGAGTACTTGCGGTCGTAGACGCAGCCGTTGCCGCGCTGCGAGGCGCCGACCTCAAACACATAGGAGCCAAGACGGTCGCCCTGACGCACGACGCGCGTTGTGTCGACGCCGTAGGCCTTCAGCGAGCGCAGCGCGCACTCGCCTAGGCGGTTGGCCGGGACAACGGATACGTAAGCGGCCTTGTCGCCTTGGTAGGCCAGGGAAAGAGCGGTGTTGGCCTCGGCGCCACCGTAGCGGACGTCAAACTCGGTTGCCTGCTCAATGCGCAGATGATCTTTGGGCGAGAGCCTCATCATGATTTCGCCGAAGGTAAGAACCGTTTTACCCATGGTCGCGCAGCTCCTTCTTGCTCGTGCGTACACCTTTGATATGGCGTTGGCGCGGAGGTGCCAAGACGGTAGGGTACATCTTTGCACCTCCGCGCCAACGCTTGCCGAAATCGGTTTACGAAATCGGTTTCGTTTCGAGTTGTAGTATACTCACCTACAGCGTTTTGCAAGCGAGATTTTTAAAAAAATGCCTAAAATGGCTCAGACTGCTGACAATTGGGAAACGGGGTGCGCCATGGCGCAGATGAGAATCAAGGACATTGCCGCCGAGGCGGGTGTGAGCCCGGCCACGGTCTCGCGCTATCTCAACAACCGTCCCGGGCAAATGACCGAGGAGACCCGCGCCCGCATCGCCGAGGTCATCGAGCGCACCGGCTATCGCCCACGTGCTGCCGCGCGCAATCTGCGCAGCTCGCGTACCAACCTCATCGGTGTGATCCTGGCCGACATCGCCAACCCGTTCTCGAGCGCCATGCTTGAAGGACTTTCCGCCAGCGCCGCCGCGCGCGGCTGCTCGCTCATGACGGCCATTAGCGGCAACGACCCCGCTAAGGAGGCCGAGTCGCTCGCCAGACTTATCGATGCTGACGTGGACGGCCTGGTCGTCAACACCTGCGGAGGCAATGACGAGGTGATCGCCGCGGCAGCGGGACGTCTGCCTGTTGTGCTGCTCGACCGCGACGTTGCCGACGGCGGTGTCGATCTAGTGACATCTAACAACCGTGAGCTGGTCGCCGGTCTGGTAGACGCCTTGGCCGCTGCAGGCAGCGAGCGCCTGTGCCTGCTCACCGAGGCAAGCGACGACAGCCCCGTGCGTCGCGAGCGTGCCGAGGCCTTTGCCGACGAACTTTCGCGACGCGGCCTTGCGGGTGAGGTCGTCACTCTGGCCGACGGTGGCGCCTCGGGCGTCGGCCGCTTGGACGAGACCATCCGCGGCTATGCAGGGAAAAAGCTCGGCCTCATTGCCGTCAACGGCCTGGTCTTCCTGCGTCTGACCGAGGCGCTGGCGCAGCTTGGTCCCTCGCTGCCGGCGGGGCTCAAGATCGCGACGTTTGACGACTACCCCTGGAACCATGTGCTCTTTGGCGGTGTGACCACGGCAGCGCAAGACACCATCACCATTGCCGAGCGCGTGGTCGAGCGCCTGTCCGAGCGCATTGACGTCGTCACCACCACCGTGGGCGAGGCCGCAAAGCTCGCCCCCAAGCGCATCGAGATTCCCGGCCACATCGAACACCGCGCTTCGACTTCGCGCTAGTCTGTGTGATAATATATAGACAATGTCATACAGGAGGTATCCATGGCTGCGTCTGTGCTGAGTGTGCGAGTGGACTCGTCAATTAAAGACTCATTTGCCGAGCTGTGCGAAGAGCTTGGCATGACTTCGTCTGTTGCGGTCAATATGTTTATGAGGCAGATGCTGCGCGAGCGCTCTCTGCCGTTTGTTCCCTCACTTGGTAAAAGCTCTGCGAGCGAAAGCGCCGCGACGGGCATTTTGGATACTGCCCAGATTGAGTCCGCCGTCCGCGAGGCAGCCAGCTCGATTCCCGCCATCAAAACCGTGATTCTTTTTGGTTCGTATGCCCGGGGCGAGGCACATGTCGATAGCGATATTGACTTGCGTCTCGAAGTCGATCGCGAGCAGGGCTTTGGTCTTTTCGCGCTGTCGGCATTTGGTGAGGCGGTGCGCAAAGAAACCGGGAGGCAGGTTGATCTCGTCTCTAGTGATCATCTTGATGACGATCTTGCCGCGGTAATCGAGCGCGAAGGAGTGATCCTTTATGATCGCGCGTAAGTCAGACTGCCTGTTCGCGCACGTTTTTTGAGCGCTTGATACGCTTTAACCCTGCGGAAACATTTTTCTGCGATAGTATCTGCGATATAGACCAGTCGAAACCCGCCCGAAAGAAAGGGGAGCGACATGAACCAGCAGAACATCGATTACGTACTCCGCTCCGTAGAGCAGCGTGACATCCGCTTTGTGCGTCTGTGGTTTGTCGACATTCTCGGCCGCCTCAAGAACTTTGCCATTAGCCCCGAGGACCTCGAGGTCGCTTTTGAGGAGGGTATTGGCTTTGACGGCTCCGCCATCGAGGGCTTTGCCACGCCCGAGGAAGCCGACATGCTGGCATTCCCCGATGCTTCGACCTTCCAGATTCTGCCGTGGCGCCCGAGCCACAACGGCGTCGCCCGCGTGTTCTGCGACGTGTGCACTCCCGATTGCAAGCCCTTTGCCGGCGATCCACGCGATGCCCTGCGCCGCATGTTCCGCAAGGCCGAGAAGGCTGGCTATCTGCTCAACGTGGGCGCCGAGCTGGAGTATTACTACTTCCCCGACGAGCACACGCCCGAGCCGCTCGACAACGTGGGCTACTTCGATCTTTCGGTGAGCGATGCCGCCCGCGACCTGCGCCGCAACACGGTCCTTACGCTCGAGAAGATGTCCGTGCCCGTGGAGTACACCTTTCACGCCGCCGGTCGCTCGCAGCACGGCATGAGCCTGCGCCACGCCGAGGCCCTGAGCATGTCCGACGCCATCACCACGGCCAAACTCATCATTAAGCAGCAGGCTTACGAGAGCGGGTGCCACGCCTCCTTTATGCCCAAGCCGCTGGCGGGCGAGGACGGCAGCGCTATGTTCCTGTGCCAGTCGCTATTCGACCACGACGGCAACAACGTCTTTTGGGGCGAGGACGACGAGAAGTATCACCTCTCCGATATCGCCAAGCACTACATGGCCGGCATTCTGGCACACGCGCGCGAGATCAGCGCTATCACTAACCCCACGGTCAACTCGTACAAGCGCATCACCACGGGCGGCGATTCCGTGCCGCAGTACGCCACGTGGGGCCTGCGCAACCGCGCGAGCATGGTCCGCATTCCGGTCTACAAGCCCGGCAAGCAGCTGTCCACGCGCATCGAGCTTCGTAGTCCCGACCCCATGGCCAACCCGTACCTGGTCAACGCCGTCACGCTGGCGGCTGGTCTGGACGGCATCGAGCGCAAGCTGGAACTCCCGCCCGAGGCAACGGCCGAGACGCTCAAGCTTACCGACCGTCAGATGCTCGAGGCCGGCTACACGCCGCTGCCGCGCTCGCTCAAAGAGGCGCTCGACGTGTTTGAGGACTCGCAGTTTATGAAGGATGCCCTCGGCGAGCACATCCACAGCTTCTTCCTCAAAAAGAAGCGCGACGAGTGGCATAAGTTTGAGTCTACGATTACCGAGTGGGAGATTAAGCACTACCTGGCGAACTCCTAATCGCGCTGACTTGTTTCAGTACGATTGAGCTCATTTCCTTGGAGGCCGATATGTCCGATAAGAGTGCCCTGTTCATGGCGCGCACGACGCGCTTCCACGAGTTTGCCCGCAGCTTGACGACCACCCTGGGTGTCGAGGTGAGCCTGGCAACCCCCGATTCGCCGACTGCAGCGCACGACTTTGACCTGCTGATCCTCGATTCCGATGGCATCCGCAGCGACCGCATCGATCAGATTGCCAAGTGGCTTGACGATCGCGGCGGCGTTCCCATGCTGGTGATCGTTGACGACGAGGCGCTCGGCACCCTGCGCCTGCCGAACGCGCATGCCGACTTCGTATGCCCCACGGCGACGCCCAACGAGCTCAAGGCTCGCGCGCAGCGCTTGATGGGCGAGGAGGAGACCGTTACCGCCGACGATGTGCTCAACATCGACAACCTCGAGATTAACCTGGCTACCTACCAGGTGACGCTCGATGACGAACCCATCGACCTGACGTTGATGGAGTACTCGCTGCTGAGCTTTTTGG
Source organism: uncultured Collinsella sp. (assembly GCA_959026725.1). Lineage (GTDB taxonomy): Bacteria > Actinomycetota > Coriobacteriia > Coriobacteriales > Coriobacteriaceae > Collinsella. The sequence continues at coordinate 26,140 of CAUFMG010000022.1, read as the reverse complement.
CGACGCATCCCAACCGCGTCTACAGCCGCGAGGTGCTGCTGCACCGCGTGTGGGGCTTTGAGTACTGCGGCGGCACGCGCACCGTTGACGTGCACATTCGACGTATCCGCTCCAAGGTGGGCCCGCAGATCGCGGCACACATCACCACCGTCCGCGGCGTGGGCTATCTGTTTAAGGACTAGATTTCCGCCACAAAGGGGACACGCGCCTTTGTAGTGGTTTTGACGCAGATGCGGGTTCCTTTCGGGCCTGCAACAGAACTTAAGCCTTCCTAAAAGATTGCGTTCTCATACACTTGCGCCCGCATATTGGGGTACAACTCAACGTGAACAATGATGGCCCGCCATATGTTTGGCGGGCCTTTGGTTATTTGACGAAAGGATCGCAGCCATGAGCGAGTACGATTCCCAGCGTCCCCAGGATGCGGGCAACGCCGGCGAGACCCAGCAGCAGCCGCGCGTGCAGGTGGAGTCGACGCCTGCCGACACCAACATTCCCTACGTGCAGGCCTACGACACGCAGACCGGAAAGCCGCTGGGCAGCCAGCAGGTTGTAAACAAGCACACGGTGGTCAAGACCAAGACCAAAAAGCTGCCGATCTTTATTACAGCGCTTGCCGGCTGCGCCTGCGGCGCCCTGCTGGTCATTGCGCTCATTATGAGCGGCACGCTCGATATCGGTGGCGGCAAGAATGCCGTGACGGCGGGTGCTTCGGGTTCGTCGACGCAAAAGATCACCATTGACTCCGAGGACACCACGCTGGCCGAGGCCGTTTCTGCTAAGGCCCTGCCCTCCGTGGTTTCCATTACCGCCACTTCGAGCGGTAGCCAGAATGGCTCGCTTTCGCAGTCTGCCGACGAGTCGGACAGCTCGGGCAGCGTCGGCTCGGGCGTGGTGCTCGATACCGAGGGCCACATCCTCACCAACAACCACGTGGTCGATGGCTATGACCAGTACGTGGTTACCATGGACGACGGAACCACGTACGAGGCCGAGTTCGTGGGCAACGACGCCTCGAGCGACCTGGCCGTCATCAAGCTCAAGGACGCCGACGCCTCCAAGCTTACGCCGATCGAAATTGGCGACTCCTCCAAGCTCAACGTTGGCGAGTGGGTTATGGCGATCGGCTCGCCGTTCGGCAACGAGCAGTCTGTCTCCACGGGTATCGTGTCGGCGCTCTATCGTTCCACGGCCATGAGCTCTACCAGCGGTAACACCATCTATGCCAACATGATTCAGACCGATGCCGCCATCAACCCGGGCAACTCCGGCGGCGCGCTCGTCAACGACAACGGTGAGCTGGTGGGCATCAACTCGCTCATCGAGAGCTACTCGGGCTCCAGCTCGGGCGTGGGCTTTGCCATTCCGGTTAACTACGCCAAGAACATTGCCGACCAGATTATCGGCGGCAAGACGCCGGTGCATCCGTACATGGGCGCTACGCTTTCGAGCGTCAATGCGCTCAACGCCCGCACCAACAAGCTGAGCACCGATAGCGGCGCGTATGTGGCGAGCGTCGTCGAGGATGGTCCTGCTGCTAAGGCTGGCATTCAGGAGGGCGACGTCATCACCAAGCTGGGCGACGACGAGATCACGAGCGCCGATGGCCTGATCATCGCGCTGCGCAGCCACGAGGTGGGCGAGAAGGTCGAGATCACGCTCATGCGCGGCAAGGAAGAGAAGAAGGTCACCGTCGAGCTGGGCTCCGATGAGGAGCTGCAGAACCAGCAGCAGGACGACAGTTCGACCGACACCGGCAACGGCGGTATTACCGACGAGCAGCTGCGCCGGTACCTGGAGGAGCTGCTGGGCCAGCAGGGCCAGGGTCAGGGCTACGGCCAGGGTTACTAACGAGCCATTTCGCACATGCCGAAGCCAGAGGGGCTGTCCCATCAACGCGGGACAGCCCCTCTTTTCTTCAAGACTTTAGTCTGCTGGGCGCGCAGCGGCCAGCTTCAACCCACCCGCTACGCGGGTGGAGACAAACGGCTTTACAAAGCCACCCCTCCGACCGATATTGACGATTGTTCAGGCCGTCAAGAATTCGAGTCGAAGGGGTGGTCGCCATGGCCCAGAAGGCCTACAGCCTGTCGCACACGAAGTGGATGTGCAAGTACCACGTCGTGTTCACGCCGAAGTATAGGCGCAAAGTGATCTACAACCAAATAAGGTCCGACCTTGGGGAGATCTTCAGGAAGCTCTGCCAGTACAAGGGGATCGAGATCATCGAGGGGCACCTGATGCCCGACCACGTGCACGTGCTGCTGGCGATACCGCCGAAGTACAGCGTCTCGAGCGTGATGGGCTACCTGAAGGGGAAGAGCTCGCTGATGATATTCGACAGGCACGCCAACCTCAAGTACAAGTTCGGCAACAGGAAGTTCTGGGCGGAGGGCTACTACGTGTCCACCGTCGGCCTGAACGAGGCGACGGTCGCCAAGTACATCAGGGAGCAGGAGTCCCACGACATCGCGCTGGACAAGCTGAGCGTGAAGGAGTACGAGGACCCCTTCAAGAGGGGGTGATGCTGCCGGTTCGACCGGCGCGCCACGGGTCAAGATGCACTAGGCCTGGACGAAGTCCGGGCCCGCGCCTTTAGACGCGAGCCCGGGGCCCGTGGGTTATACCCTAAGAGCAAACCACCCTTTTTAAGGGTGGTTCTGATTATTGATCCGTTGGGGACGGAGGAAAACGGATCACTTGTGGCTGGTAAGAGGCCTGGTTCGTAATGGTCTGGACAGTTAGTTCAGATACGTATAAATCTGGGGCAGCTTGGGATGCGTTTTGAGCAATTTTTGATTGGGATGGGGTTTGAATGGGTGTTTGGGAGGGCGAGCGGGACGTTTACATGGTCTCAGGGAGCCCAAATTAGTTGAAACAGGGGTGTTCGTGTCTAATCCAGCTCTAGGATTTATACGTATCTGAACTAACTGTCCACCCCAGTCTGGCGGCTGCCGATTCGGTGCGGTTTGAGACCGCTATTCGGCCCCATTGCGACCGGTGGTACTCTTGTATCCGTTTGAAATCGAGCGAAGGAGTGCCGCTATGGAGCAATCGAGCCTGTTTGGTGACGGCGTGGACATCGATACCGAAACACCCGCGACCGCGGAAGCCACCGCACCGTCCGATGCCCGTGCCCAGGCGGCAGCGCGCGCGGCCGAGCTGCGCCACGAGCTCGATTACCACGCCTATCGCTACTACATGCTCGATGCGCCCGAGATCACGGACGCCGCCTTTGACAAAATGCTCGTTGAGCTGCAGGAAATCGAGGCAACCTACCCCGACCTGGTGAAGCCCGATAGCTATACCCAGCGCGTGGGCGGCTACGTGAGCGAGCAGTTTACGCCGGTCACGCACATGGCACGCATGTATTCCATGGACGATGCCATGGATCTGGACGAGCTCGACGCGTGGCTCCAGCGCGCCGAGGATGCGCTCGGTGCCGGCAGCGTCACCTATACCTGCGAGCTTAAGATCGACGGCCTGGGTGTGGCGCTTACCTACCAAAACGGCACCTTCGTACGTGCGGCCACACGTGGCGATGGCACCACGGGCGAGGACGTGTCGCTCAACGTGCGCACCATCAAGGATGTGCCCATGCACCTGTCCGAGCCGGCGCTCGCCCACATGGGCGCCGACCGCGAGCGCACCATTGAGGTACGCGGCGAGGTCTACATGCCCAAGGGCAGCTTTGTTCGTCTGAATGAAGAGGCCGATGCCGAGGGCCGCGACCCCTTCGCCAACCCGCGCAACGCCGCCGCCGGCAGCCTGCGCCAAAAGGATCCCAAGGTCACGGCGCGCCGCGACCTGGCCACCTTTATCTATGCCATCGCCGATACTGACCCACTGCATGTCCACAGCCAGCGCGAGTTCCTCGATTGGCTGCGTAGCGCCGGCTTCAGCGTCAACCCTAACGTTGCCCGTTGCGCCACACCCGCCGAGGTTCACGAGTTCTGTGCCCAGGCGCTCGAACATCGCGGTGACCTGGATTACGACATCGACGGCGTGGTCGTAAAGGTCGACAGCTTCCAGCAGCAGCTCGACCTGGGCTTTACCGCCCGCGCGCCGCGCTGGGCCATCGCCTTTAAGTTCCCGCCCGAGGAAAAGCAGACCGTCCTGCGCGAAATTCGCATCCAGGTGGGCCGCACCGGTGTGCTCACACCGGTCGCCGAGTTCGACCCGGTGACGGTCGCCGGCTCCACCATCGCGCGCGCCACGCTGCACAACATCGACGAGATCCGCCGCAAAAACGTGCGCGAGGGCGACACTATCATCGTGCACAAGGCGGGCGACGTAATCCCCGAGGTTGTGGGCCCGGTGCTCGACAAGCGCCCGGTCGATTCGGTCGACTGGCACATGCCCGAGGTCTGCCCCGTGTGCGGCAGCCCCGTTGTCCACGAGGATGGCGAGGTCGCTTACCGTTGCGTCTCCATCGATTGCCCCGCACAGCTCAAGGAGCGCTTGCTCCACTGGGTGAGCCGCGGCTGCATGGACGTCGACGGCCTGGGCGACGAGATCGTCGACAAGATGATCGCCGCCGGCCTGATCCACGACGTCGCGGATTTCTATCAGCTCACAGTCGACAACATTGCCGGCCTGGACACGGGGCGCGTGTACGCCAGCTCTAACAGCAAAAAGGGCGTTAAGAAGGGCGATCCCATTCCGGTGGGCCTCAAGACGGCCGAAAAGATCGTCGCCGAGCTCAACAAGTCCAAGAGCCAGCCGCTCGGTCGCGTGCTGTTTGCCCTGGGCATCCGCCACGTGGGCAAGAGTGTGGGCGAGGTCATCGCCGAGCGATTCCTGTCGATTGACAAGCTCATTTTGGCGAGCGAAGAGGACATCGCCGAGTGCGAGGGCATCGGTCCCAAGATTGCGGCGAGCGTCAAGCAGTTCCTGGCCGTGCCCGAGAACCTTGCCGTGCTGGAGCGCCTGCGCCAGGCGGGCCTGTCGCTCGAGGTCGACTTGGGTGCCGCTCATGCGCAAGCCGCAGCCGACGCTGGCGTGGCAGGCGAGCTCGCCGACGCACAGCCGCTCGCGGGTCTGACCTTCGTGCTCACCGGCACGCTCGTCAACCGCACGCGCGACGAGGCAGGCGCGGCGCTCAAGGTGCTCGGCGCCAAGGTTTCGGGCAGTGTGTCAAAGAAGACGAGCTATCTGGTCGCCGGCCCCAAAGCGGGCTCCAAGCTCACCAAGGCTGAGCAGCTGGGTGTGCCCGTGCTGGACGAGGACGCACTCGAGCAGATTCTGGCTACCGGCGAGGTGCCGGTGGCGTAATGGATATAGAGAATCGCAATTGCTCGCAGGCGGAAGGGCGCACGAGGCACGCCCAAGGGCAGGCAAAAGAGCACCTGATGGCGCGAATTCGCATTGCGGAACGTGAGCGCTCGGCAGGTGCGTCTCGTGATGCTTTTGAGGCGTTGACCGAGTTAGAGACGAGGCTCGGTCTAGCCTAGCGATACGGGCACCGTGATCTGCGTCACGTATGTTGTGGGGTCGTCGCTGATGATGTCGTCGATCAGGGCAATCTCGCGCGATGGACCGGCGGGTGTCAGGTTATGTTCGCGCATATAGCCGAGCAGCTGCTTATAGCGCGGGCCTGCTTGCCCGTGCGTGCCACGGAAGCTTATGGTCAGGCACCGCGCGGCGGGTCGCACCTCGACATCGCCCAGGTATTCATCGGTGTCATCGAGCAGCAAAAAGACCTCGTCGTAGCCGTTAAAGTCGCCGGCGGCCAGGCGCTCGGCGCTAATCCCAACGCCCAAGTTGCCCAGAAAGACAAAGGTCTCGTGTTGCCCCTTCTGCAGCTGACGAATCTGCCACTCCAGCGCATAGGCGTCGGTAGGCTTAACGCGTTCGCGCAGCACGGCGCAGCGAAGCTCGGGCGTATCGATTGTGCAAATGGTATCGAGCTCGGTGTTCAAGGCATTGTGCAGCAGGGCAAGCCGGTTATCGATCTTGCGCGACACGCGTTCGAGCTCGCGGCGCTTGCGCTCGATGAGCTCCTGCTGCTGAGCCAGCTGCCGCTGCATAAGGTCCACATCGCGCGTGGTCACAAACTCGCGGATTTGTGCTAACGGCAAGTTGAGAACGCGCAGGTGGCTGATGGTGTTGAGGGTGGAGAGCTGCCGCGATCCGTAGTAGCGGTACCCACTTGCCGGATCGATGTGCGCCGGGTCCAGCAAGCCCATCTGCTCGTAATGACGTAGCGTCCCCACGCTCAGGTTAAACAGGCGCGCCACCTCGCCAATGCGGAGCAGGCCCTCAGTATGTTCACTTGGCGTGTCGGTCACAGGACCGCTCCTTTCAATGGGGTCGGGGAGGGGCGCCAGGCTCGCGTTGCCCCGCTACGCTGCCAACTTGTCAAAAGCCCCGCGCCGGTTGAGCACGGTAAACGCGATAACACAGATGACTGCCGACAAAATCGATCCGCACGGCGAAGCGATGCCCATGGGAAACAGCGTGTCGGAATAGGCATTCGACAGCAGCCACGCGCCCGGCACGCGAATGAGCGCCACGGCTAGCACGTTGTGCGCAAAGCCGATGTAACTCTTGCCATACGCAGCGAAAAAGCCGCTAAAGCAAATGTGGATGCCGGCAAAAATCGCGTCGAAAATGTAGCTGCGCATATAACCGGTGCCGGCCGCGACTACTGCAGCGTCCTTGGCAAAAAAGCCAATAAACGCCGGAGCCACCAGCCACATCAGCACCGTGATCAGGCAGCCGTACACCACCGAGATCGTCATGGCGTCCTTGAGCACCTGACGTGCGCGGTCGCCCTTGCCCGCGCCGGCGTTTTGCGCCGTGAGTGCGCTGACGGTAGCGTCCATGGAGCTCGGGACAATGAACAAAAAGCTGATCATCTTCTCGACCAGGCCCACGGCGGCGGCGTCGACGAGCCCTCGGTGGTTGGCGATGACGGTGATAAACATAAACGCCACCTGGATGCAGCCGTCCTGCACGGCCACGGGCACGCCGATCTTAAGAATGCTGCCGAGCACCTCGGGCTGGGGGCGCAGGTCGCTGCGCTTAACGTGGATGTTCGTGCGGCGACTCTTGAGCCACACGAGCGCGAGGGCAACGCTGACCGTCTGGGCGGTTACCGTGCCGAGCGCTGCGCCCACGGGGCCGAGTCCCATGTGGCCGATAAACAGAAAGTCGAGCGCGATGTTGATGATGCACGCCACGCCGATCACGTACATAGGCGAGCGCGAATCGCCCAGCCCGCGAAAGATGGCCGAGAGAATGTTGTACGCGGCGATAAAGGGAATGCCGATAAAGCAGATACGCAGGTAGGCGGCAGTGCCTTCGACGGCTTCGGCGGGAGTTCCAATGAGCGCCACAATTTGCGGGCACAGCGCAAGCAAGATGGCGGCCAGCACCACCGAGACACCCATAAAGAGCGTAATGGTGTTGCCGATGGCGGTCTCGGCGCGGTCAAACCGGCGCGAGCCCACGGCGTGGCCGACGATAACCGTCGTTCCCATGGCCAGGCCCACAAGCGTCACGGTAATGATATAGAGCGTCTGCGCGCCATTGCCCACGGCGGTGATGCCGGCGGCGCCGCTAAACTGCCCCATCATGTACAGGTCGGCCATGCCGTAGAGCATCTGCAAAAAGTACGAGAGCATATAAGGCAGGGCAAAGACCGCGATGGTCTTGAGGACATTGCCACGTGTGAGGTCGTGTTCCATGAGCGGGGCTTTCTGGCTGGGTTCGTTTAGCTACCAGTGTAGTGAAAACCCTACAACGATTGTAGAGTCAAGGTTTGTGTTGGCGGCAGGGCGAAAAAAGTCACGCTCCGAGTACGATACTTTGACCCCTCCGTGCCCCTCACCTCACCTCAAACCATCACAACATTCGACGTTTTTTGCCAAAAACGGGAAAAGCATCGAATGTTGTGATGGTTTTTCTGCCGCTCGACCGGGTGGAATTGCTTTCTTGCGCACGAAGGTGTGCGGACCCGTGGGCAGGGGAATAAGGTTGGTTATCCGACTCCATTGGAGGGCTCATGGACCTGCCGATCGTCCTGTCCCATAAGACTGCCTGGCTGTACCACAACGTGGCGCGCCCGTCCGAGCCGCTCTCGCGAGCAAGCAGTCTATACGATGAGGACTCGCTTGCTAACGAGGCGGAGCCGACCGCGAGCCTGCCCAAATTGGGGCTCGATACCAAGGGGCTGAGGGCTTCAACGGCAGTTGGGATCGTTACCGACTATCTGGTTGCGCTTGGTATTCCGCGAGAAGAGCTCGATCATATCGACACGCTCGTCAACTTCGATTTTGAGCGCTCGACGCCGGCTGGATTTAGATGCCACGTGTTTGGGGCGCCAGTACCTCCGGGCCATCTTATCGAGGTGGCAGAGGGCCTTCTGGTGGTTGATGAGGTCATGTGTTTTGTCCAAGCGGGTTCGTGGATGAGCGAGCCCGAGCAGCTGGAATATGGCTACGAAATCTGCGCCCGATACCATTTGAATCATCTGTCGACAGGCGATTATATCGAGATGGGGCAGAGATATACCGTTGCCGACTTGATTGCTTATTGCAATGAGAACCGATCTCGTCAGGGGGCCATACGCGCGGCCGCCGTGCTCAGGCGCGTGCACGATGGCGCGCGGTCGCCCATGGAGACGGCCACCGCAATCATGGTTGTAGCAAAACGTTCCCAGGGCGGGCTGGGATACGCCAAGATCGAGCTCAACCATCGGGTCGATGTTCCCAACGAGTTCAAGTATCTCGCAAAGGCCGGGTATTTCGAGATCGACGTATATGCGCCTGCGAGCGGTACAGGGATTGAATACAACGGCTCGGACCATCTTGATAAACAGCGCAGCGCGTCGGATGCGGAGCGTATGGCCGTGCTGAGCGCGCTGGGCTTTAGGATGATCGTCCTCACCGGGACTCAGTTTGCCCACCAGCTGCAATTGCACCGGGCGATGAACGCTATCGCGCTCGCTATGGGCCTTAAGTGCGACCGAAGCGAAGCGTTCCAGAAACGTCAAAACGACCTGCGAGAATTCGTGATTCGACACTGGGACGGCGGCCTTTAGGGGCGTTTTGGTCCTTCTACGGGGTGCCGTGGGCAGGCAAGCCATCACAACATTCGACGTTTTTCGCCGAAATCGGGAAAAACATCGAATGTTGGGACGGTTTGAATGCTGAAGATGGGCTCGGGAAGCCCTTCTTGCTCGAATGGCCTGTCCTGTCGTACGCGTGTCGGCACGATTCTCTTGTGGGGTATTATGTTTTCCGAAGAATAAAACGCCGCGTGAGGGGAGGGCCGCGTGGACGGGCACGTGCAACATGACGGCTTTGGCCGCGATATCAACTACCTGCGCATTGCCGTTACCGACAAGTGCAATTTCCGCTGCATCTATTGCATGCCGGCCGACGGCGTGGCGCCCCGTGCGCACGACGAGCTGCTCAGCGCCGAGGAAATCGCCCGCTTTGTGCGCTTGGTGGCGGGAGAGGGCATTCGCCGCGTGCGCCTGACGGGTGGCGAGCCGCTGGTAAGCCGCCGTATCATCCCGCTCATTCGCGACATCCGTGCGATTCCGCAGATCGAGGATATCTCGCTCACCACCAATGGCGCCCTGCTGCCCAACCTGGCGCCGCAGCTCAAAGATGTCGGGCTTGACCGCGTCAACATTTCGCTCGACACGCTCGACCCTACGCTCTTTGGAAAGATCACGCGCCTGGGTCGGCTCGAGCAGACCATGGCTGGCATCGATGCGGCGCTGGCTTGGGGCTTTGAGCCCGTTAAGGTCAACTGCGTTGTGGTGCGCCGGCTCAACCAGGATGTGGCGGCCCTCGCACGGCTGACCGTCGACCGCCCCATCCACCTGCGCTTTATCGAATACATGCCCATCGGCGACGAACGCACCAGTTCGCATTGCGCTGTGGATCCGCATGCGCCCGCGCTCAATCCCGAGTTGTGGGACGCGAGCGACACCGTGCCGAGTGACGAGCTGCGGGCGCGCATCAATGCCGGGGCCGCTGCGGTGGGGCTGGGCGAGCTCGAACCGCTTAAGATCACCGACGCTCCTGCCGGCGCGGGCCCCGCGCGCTATTGGCACTTTCCGGGCGCGGCGGGAACGGTTGGCTTTATTAGCGCCATGTCCAACCATTTTTGTGCGAATTGCAACCGCTTGCGCCTGACGGCCGATGGCAATGTGCGTCCGTGCCTGTTCAGCGATGCCGAGTATCCGGTGCGTGAGGCGCTGCGCCGTGGTGATGATATGCAGGTACTTTCGATTTGGCGCGATGCCGTGGCCCACAAACCGCAGGAACACGCGATAATTGAGGGCACGCAACGATTTATGTCTCAAATCGGAGGATGATCATATGGCCAAGAGCAGGTACGCCGATGCCACCAAGGCCGCTCGCAGGGCCGCGATGTCTGCCCACAAAGTCACGGCTGCGGCGAATGCTGGTAACGCAGACGCGTCTACGCAGCCGACTGCCAGCGCTGCCACCGAGCCCGCCCGCGACGCCCGTCGCGACGAGCTGACGCACGTGGACGCCAAGGGCGAGGTGTGCATGGTCGACGTGTCCGACAAGGCCGAGACCCATCGCATAGCCATCGCCGAGGGCACCATCCTCATGCATCCCGAGACGCAGGCCATGGTGCTGCAGGATCGCGCCAAAAAGGGCGACGTGCTTGCTTGCGCGCGTGTGGCGGGCATCATGGCCATCAAACGCACGAGCGACATCATCCCCATGTGCCATCCGTTGCTCATTACCAAGAGCAAGTGCGACATTGCGCCCATCGCTCCGGCGGGGACGCCTGTCGATGACGTGCCCGAGGGCTGGGCGCCGGCGCGCGCGGACGGGCAGGTTGGCTTTCACGTGCTGGTTACGGCCGGCGTGACGGGCAAGACGGGTATCGAGATGGAGGCGTTGACCGGCGCGAGCGCCGCGTGCCTGACCATCTATGACATGTGCAAGGCGGTCGATCGCGGTATGGAGATCGTCGACGTGCGCCTGCTGCACAAGGAGGGCGGCCGCTCGGGCGTGTGGGATCGTGCAGAGCGTCAGACCGCTGCTGCTGAGGCCGTGGCCGCTGACGGTGTTGCACCCGCGAGCGCACCCGTCGCCGTCGCACCCGCAGCTCCGACACCGGCCGTCCCCGCGATCGCGTTTATCGGCTACCAAAACTCGGGCAAGACCACGCTCGTCGAGAAGGTTATCGCCGAGCTCACCCGCCGCGGCCTGCGCGTGGGCTCGCTCAAGCATCACGGGCACCACGGCTTTGATATCGATGTACCCGCTAAGGATACCTGGCGCCATCATCAAGCCGGATCCAAGCACGTGGGACTCATCTGCGCCACGCGCTGGGCGGAGTACGCCGACACGCGCGAGGAGGACGAGATGCCCGCTCGCGAGCTGCTGTCGCGTTACAACGATGTCGACGTGGTGATCATCGAGGGCTACAAGACCGAGGGCTTCGACAATATCGTGGTCGCGCGCTCCGGTGTCGACCGTCTGCGCGGCAAGAGCTCGCTCGACCTGGTCGACGGCCGTACGCTGGCCCTTGCCTGCAACGAAGCCCTGGCGCGTCAGGCCTTCGACGCCGGCTTTGCGACCCGAGCCATCAACATCAACGACGCCCGAGCCATCTGCGATCTCATCCAAGACCACCTTCAGGCTTGACGCTGCGCCGGCCCCAAGCACCCCATCTCGCCCCTCAAGCCGTCGCTCGCGTACCAAAGTACGCGTCGCTCCTCTTTCGGGGCGACCTGGGGCACTTGGAACCGGCTCGCTGCGCTGCCATAACATGCCAAAAGGGGACAGGTTTATTTTTGGCAGGTTTTATTTGGGCAAACGTCATTTCCACCACAAAGGGGCCAGGCACCTTTGTGGCGGTTTTTGCTTTGACGGGCCGCGCCCGCGCTTTGGTATACCATGAACGCCACATCCAGATGCACCCCACACCGCCGCACAACCCAGAAAGGCCCCCATGGACACCACCTTCAGCCACATCAAAGCCGTGTTCTGCGATATCGACGGCACGCTGCTCACGAGCCAGCACACAGTGTCCCCGCGCACTGTGGCGGCGATCCGCGCCCTGCGCGAGCGCGGCGTGCTCTTTGGCCTGTGCACCGGGCGCGACGCCCACGCGACCGAGGCCATGTACGAGCTCTGGGGTATCGAAGGCCTGGTAGACGTGATGGTGGGCTGCGGTGGTGCCGAGGTCATCGACCGCGCGCACGATATCAACGAGCTGAGCTATCCGCTGCCGGGCGAGACCATCGCGCGCATCTGCAAACACATGGCGGACCTTCCGGCAACACCCGTCTGCCCCCGAGACGGCGTGTTCTACGTGCCCGAGAGCAATGCGTGCGTCGAGCACCTGTCGCGCGTCGACGGCGTGCCCTATCAGGTGGTCGATTTTGCCGAGTTCTTGCGCGAGCCGCAGCCCAAGGTGATGTTTACCATGGCGCCCGAGGTAATGCCGCGGGTGATTGAGCGGGCCTCGACGTTTGCCGATGACACTGTTAAGGCGGCGGCTCTGCAAACCACGCAGCGGCTCTACGAGTTCATGGATCCGCGCGTGTCCAAGACGCGCGGCCTTGTGCGCGTGGCGGAGCTCAACGACATGGGGCTCCAGGACATCTGCGTGTTTGGCGATGCCGATAACGACACCTGCATGGTGGCCGACGCCGGCGTGGGTGTGGCCATGGCAAACGGCAGCGATGCCACCCGCTTCGCCGCCGATTTTGTAACCGCCAGCAACGACAAAGACGGCATCGCGATTTTTATCGAGGAGCATCTGCTGTAGCGCCGGGGGAGAGCCACCACAAGGGGAACAGGCACCTTTGCGGTGGCCTCAGGCGATTTGGGCGAATTGATGCCTAAAATCTGCGCGAAAATTCAGATATGGTTGTCTGAACATTACGCTTCTAACTACCGATGGGTTAAAGATATTCCCATCAATTTGGTAGTCTATTCCTCCCGGTTAATGATCTACCGTTCACGGTCGATTTTCGACCGTTCACAGGACGCATGCTCTTGAGCAAAATGTTGTGCAAATAAATAAAATGCTATTAAAAAATGATAACTAGCTTAATTACCAGTAGAAACAGATATTTCATAGCGAATAAACGAAGGTAAATCCGAGCAAATGTCAAGAGAATTGAGAATTCGCTACAAAACTATCGGTATTTTTGCTTAGATGTTCAAACAATCATTACAATATGTACTATAAGCGTGCGTAATTACAGGTTGCGCAGATACGTTTGATAGTGAAAGAGCAAGATCGCGGTCTCTTGGGGAGGAGACATCGATGAAAGCGAATTCGGATAAATCTGAGCAGAGTAATAAAGCGACGCGCCGTGTACTGGCAGGCGTTTTGTGCGGAGCATCCGTTTTGAGCCTGGTACTGTCGCTCGTCATGCCTCCGATCTCGCAGGCCATTGCCAACGGTGCCCAGACGGTTCCTACCGAAGGAACTGTGATGGGGGGGGGTTCCTCAAGTGAGTCTACTGATGTAGGCAGCACCAACAACGGGGATACCGAAAACCAGAATAGTGACGATGCCGAGAATGGCGCGAGCGAAGACGCCGTTGCCGCAGACCTGCCGTCCGACGACACGGAGGCCGAGGGTGATGCTCAGTCTGCGGATGATAGTGCTAACGGCGAGGGCGCAATCGCACTTGCTGCAGAAAATGAATCGACTTATGAAATCAGCAGAGGAGATGAACTCAGCGCGAAGCTTCCTGACAAGAAATTTCGCGATGGAAATGGCTCCGCTACTTTTAAGCTTGTTAACGATATTGAATACAGCGGTGAGATTAGGCTTGAACAAACTGACGATAACCCTATCAATATCACCCTTGACCTAAACGGTCATAAGATTAAGTGCTTGAACACCGACAAGCCGTTATTTGATATTGCTAACGGCGCAACACTTACAATTAAGGATTCCGCACAGGCGAATGAGACGCTCATCGAGGGCCAGCAGCTTACTGATCAGGGGCAGTACCTGAATCCCGATAATTATGGCAAGAAAGCCGAGCTAAATTACGTTGATGGCATTCCGTCTAATCTTACCTACTACGTGACCAAATCGACCCCAAGTGGTACAGGGACAACCGAGACGCTTGTCAAACATGACGTTGATATTAAAGGCGCCATCGTGGCGTGCAGCGGCAACGCAAATCTAAGGCTCATCAATCTGTATAACAACAACGGCAAGGGCTCGTTTAACCTTGTGAGCGGCGTGATCACGCAAAAGAAAGGCGGCAGGGTTAGCAGCTTGGTCTATGCCGAGAACGGCTCTACCGTCAACATGAGCGGCGGCTATGTTTGTGGCGCTTCTAGCTCGGGCGCGGGCATTATGGTGTCCAACGAGAAAGGTAGTGCCTCGACCCTTAATGTGGCCGGTGGCGTAATTGCCGGCAATAGTGCTCCTAGTGGCGGCGGTGTGTATGCTAAAGGCTCCACGGTCACCATAACTAATGGCGTAATCTCCGGCAACAGCACGCTTGATTCTGCTGGCTTTGGTGGCGGCATCATGGCCGAATATGGCGGCAGCGTTACTGTTTCCGGCGGTTACATTACGAACAATAAATATGCCAATTTCTGTGGCCATGATGGTTATGGCGATCATGGCGGCGCTGGACTTGCCGCTAGAAACGGTACTCATGTCACCATTTCGGGCGGCCAGATCACGGGCAACTATTCTGAGGAAGCAGGCGGCGGCGTTTATGTCACGGATGTCGACCGTAATGAGCAATCCCGTACGGGTATGGCGTGGCTGAAAATCACGGGAGGAATTATTGCCTCTAACGTGAGCTACCGATCTGAAGGTGCTGGCATTCGAGTGGGCCAGATGGTTGACGCGATGATAAATGGGTCGTCAAACGATAGCCCAGTCTACATCACTAATAACTCTTGCATGTCTCGCTTTGACTGGGGCGGAGGCGGTATCTTTGTCCAGGGAAACTCGGATTTGGGCAAGGAGAAGACTGCTGGTAGGCTATTCATATATAACTCGTACATTAGCGCCAATACCGCTGGCGGCTATGGCGGTGGCGTTGCAGTCTGCCCTACGGGCAAGACGTTGGTAACGAACACTGAGGGCACAGCAATCTTTGGCAATTCGTCTGCCAAAGATCAGCAGGACGCAAAAGCTGATTATAATTCTGAAACGAATAGCGGTAACGAAGGCACCCCTCACCTATCCGCTGGTGGCTACGAAGGCCTTGAACACAAAAAGAACCAGGATGCTGACGCCTACAATGCCAAAGAGTTTCGCGAAAACGGCCACGCGGACTTCTTCCTTGCGGCGGAGGATCATAAGACCCCGATCGCGGCGGTGATTGGCAAAATGCTTGGCGGCGGTGACGCCAAATACAAGGGAAGTAAAGAGCTTACGCAAGCCATTACTATCCCCGCTAACGGTGGCGTGCAGGTATATAAAAGCATCGGCCTGAGCTCGGGTGTTACAGCTCAAGACGAAGCCGCGATCAATGCGCAAAAAGTTGCGACAACGTTCATCACCGGCAACTATTCCTGGGACCATGGCGGCGGCATCATGTCGAACGGCGACCTGTACATGGGCGTGCCTGAGGACACGTATGTCTATCCGAGCCTCAAGCTCAAGGCGACCAAGGTACTACGTAATTCGCAGACAAATGTGAACGAGGGGCTCGAAGAGAATCAGTTTACCTTTAGGGTCTACCGCAAGGACTCAACCGACCCTTTGGCTAGCGCGACATTCAATCGTAACGTTTGCACCGAGGTTGGAACTGCAAAAAATGATGCAAGCGGCAATATCACGTTTGACCTTGGTGAACAGTTCGCAACGGGTGGCACGGGTAACGAAATCACATACTACTTGGTCGAAGATGCCGGCGATGATCCTGACATCACGTGCGACTCCAGTGTGTATGAGATTGTGGTACGGACCCAGGATAAGCCGACCAAGCTCATGACTGTTCCGAGTAAAAATAATCCGAACGAAGAGAAGGAACTTCTCATCCATAACTACACGATTACAGACGTCAACGGGACCAAGTACGAACTCGATAAGTCTGGGAAGTGGATTAACAAAAAAACGTGGAGTGTCGCGAAGAATGTCGACGGCTATTATCAAATTATCTGTGAGGACGGTTCGGCGACTTTCACTAACGTATGTACCGCGTACGACTCGACTGGCGTTTGGATTCCTAAGGCGACCAAGGTCGTTAAGGGTGGCGAGATGAAGGAGTTCACGCTCGAGTTTGCGGATAACGAGAACTTCGATAGTCCCAAGACGGTTATGACCGACCCCGACGGCGAGATTATCACCACTGCCGACGGCGGCAAGTCCCAGACCCTGAGCTTCGACAAGATCGAGTACAAACTCGATCAACTCAACAAACTTCCGGCTGACTCCACTGGCCGCGGTGCAAGCAAGACCTTTACTTATTACGTCCGCGAACAGCAGCCGAACACGCCGTTTGCGCACTATAAGTACGACAAGTCGGTCTATCAGATTACGGTCAATGCAGTTGATAACACTGACCACAAGATCAACGTCACTGCGACCTACAAGCAGATTCGGGATCGTGACGGCAATGAAGTGACCACCGACACGGACCACAAACTCACCGACGACTCCACCCCCACCTTCACTAACACCTACTCCACCTCTTTGCCCCTTTCTGGTATGTCGGGCGTCACTCTGACGTACCTTGCCGGCGCGGCGGTGCTTTGCGCTGCTGCGGCCTGGATGCACATTCGTCGCAAGGCGAATGCGAAGGGGGGTGAGCGTCGTGAATAAGAGAGTTAGCTCCTTCCCGATCTTGTTTGCGCTGCTCGCCTTCTTGGTCAGCACCTGCGCGGTTGTGTTCCCCGCCTCCGCGCAGGCCGCGCCGACCTCGACCGGTTCCATCACGGTGAGCGGCACCGTGGCGAGCAGCTACGATGCCTACCAGATCTTTAGCGCCGACGTCGTCGACGGCGACAACGACGCCAAGGTCTACTCCCAGATCGCCTGGGCAAACGACGCCGCGCGCGACGCTGTCCTGCCCGTGCTGCACAGCGCCGGCATGCCCAAGTCCCAGACCACCGCGCAGGAAGCTGCCGAGTGGCTCAACTCCGATTCCAACCTTACGAGCGCGCTGAGCGCACAGCTCGCTCGTTCCCTCCAGAGCTCTGGCGCCGAGCTCGCGGCCCTTAACGCGGGCGCGGCGGCCGAGCTGCCCTGTGGCTACTGGCTCATCGTCGCTGACGACGACGCCATCGCCCAGAACGAGGCCGGCACCGCGCCGATCATGGTCCTGGTCGGCGGCAGCCCTGTCACCGTCAAGCCCAAGGCCGCGACGCCCAAGGTGGCCAAGCACGTGTTGGGGGACAGCACCGCCGCATGGCAGAAGGCCGCCGACGCCACGGTCGCCGACGACCTGTACTGGCGCCTCTCTGCCACGGTCCCGGCCGGGCTCACGGCCTACGACACCTATACGCTGCGGTTCGTCGACACCATGAGCGCGGGGCTCGACCCCTCCAAGGTGGCCGCTAGCATGCGCGTGTACGTGGCGGCGGGCGCGGACGGCGGCTTTGACGCCGTCTCGGCCGGCAAGGACGGTCGCGCCGGCACCGAACCCGCGAAGGGCTGGACCGACATCACGGCCCAGTGCGCCACCAAGGTAGCGGCCGACGGCAAGACCTTCACCGTGCGCACCGGCGACCTCATCGCCGCGCTCGGCGGGGCCGACGCCTTTACCGCGGGCGCCCGCGTGGTCGCCGTGTACAACGCGCCGCTCAACAGCGCGTGCAACCACGGCATCGCGAAGGGCAACCCCAACGAGGTCTACCTGCGCTACCCGCGCTCTCCCTTTGCCGACCAGTCCGGCGACGCCGGCTTCACCCGCACGCCGAGCGACGACGCGTGCGCCTACACCTGGGATCTCGCGCTCACCAAGCGCGGCAGCGACGGCGACAAGCCGCTTGCCGGGGCGGTCCTGAGCATCGCCGACGACCGCGGTCGCACACTGGCGGCCGATGGTACGTGGGATGCGGAGGGCAAGGCCACCGTCACCACGGGCGAGGACGGCCGCGTGACCGTCTCGGGCGTGGACTCGGGCAAGCTGGAGGTCCGCGAGCTCAAGGCGCCCAAGGGCTACACCGCCTTTGAGGGCACGCGCTCCGTGACGGTCAAGGCCGAGGGCCTGGACGTCGACCAGGTGGCCGCTGCCAAGCCCAAACTCACCATCACGGCCGAGTCGCCCCTGCGCGCCGACAGCGCGGACGGGTCGACGGGCAGCCTGGAGGCGTCGCTCATCAACACGCCCACCGGCACACCCCCTAGCATTACCACCGGAGGCTTTATGCCCTCGACTGGCGATATGGCAATGTACGCCGCGGCCGCCGCAGCGGTCGCCGGAGCCGCGCTCATCGTGGTCGCGCTCCTGGTCAAGCGGGGAGGTGGCAGCCATAAAGAGTAGCTGGCAGCCCCACAGAGAGCGGGGCGAGACGTAGCAAAGTAGATGCTAAGACACAGACAGATGATGACCGATCGAATGAGTTACGAAGTAGAAAGCAGAGGAAAGAAGATGCACATGAACAAGAACATCGCACGCCTGGCAGTAACCGCCGGCCTCACAGCAGCGCTGAGCTTCGGCGGCGTCATGGCGCCGGTGACCATGGCGTTTGCTGCTGAGGGTGCGGCTGCAACGGCCGCTGGCTCGGTGACCATCAAGAACGTTGAGGGCAACGATACCGAATTCTATGGCTATCAGATTTTTAATGCTGACGTTGCGATAGTCAACGGTAAGACGGTTGTGAGCAATATCACCTGGGCGAACGATGATGTGGAGACGGCTGTCGAGAAAGTCATTAAGGGTAATGGTTACGGTGGCACAACCGCTCAGGATGCTGCAGACTGGATAACGTCCAATGTGACAGGGACCGATGAGACAACCCGTGTTGACTCTAATCACATTGCTTATAAGATTGCCGCTGCCGTAGACGATCTTACTGACAAGACGACAACGACCAAGCGCGTTGCCTCCGGCCTTAAGCATGGTTACTGGCTCTTTGTGACCAAGGCTGACACTATTAATGAGGGTGAGGCGGGCACATCTCCCATCTTCACTGTCGTGGGAAACGCGCCTGTCGAAATCACCGAGAAAACTGGCATCCCCACCGTCGAGAAGAAGATCGTGAGCGATGCCGATAGCAAAGAGCACGATGCTGCCGACTCCCAGATTGGCCAGGACGTGACGTACAACCTTTATGGCACCATTGCCGAGAACTACGACAAGTACGACACGTATCTCTACAAGTTCTCCGACCAGATCTCCAAGGGACTGACTCTGCAGAACGGCGCCAAGGTCTATCTGTATGCGAGCAAGGATGACGCGAAGGGCGATCTCAACCGCACGAAGGGCACGGATATCACTGCGAATTTCCAGGAGGAAACGTCCGCCGCGGTTGCCGCTGATGGCAGTAAGACGACGACGTGGACCTGCAATAACCTGAAGAGCGTCGATCGCGTCACTAAGGACTCCTACATCGTCGTCTCCTATAAGGCAAAGATTAACAGCGAGGCTACCGTTGGAGACAATGTGGGTAACACCAACATTGTCAAACTTAAGTATTCAAACAACCCTATGACCACCGACACCGGCACGACGGTGCCCGATGAGGTTAAGACCTACACCTATGGCCTTAAACTGAATAAGGTTGACCTTGGTACTGAGAAGGCACTCCCGAATGCACAATTTACCATCAAGGTGAAGGCGGCGGCGGATTCAAGCCTAAAGGGGAAATACGTTCATCTTGATGGAACTCTTGGAGATGATGCGTATAAGTTCACGACTGGCGAGGATGGTGCCTTTGCTGTCAAGGGCCTCGGTGCGGGAACCTATACGGTAGAGGAGACTGACGCTCCCGAAAACTACGATAAGGTCGTACCTTTCGATTTCACGATTAAGCCGAAGAATGAAAGCGGGACAACAGGTGAAAGCTCGAGCGCGGATAAGTATGAACTAACCGCTCCCAGTGATCAGGTTATCATCGGTAAGCCGGATGATAAGAAGGGCGACAACAAGCTCGAAGCCAAGACTAACACAGCTACAAACGACGACGGCACCTTCAACATCACCGTTGGCGATACCAAGCAGGTTGGCCTCCCGCTGACCGGTCTTAACGGCGTGACCTTCACCTGGATCGCTGGTGGCGCGGTGCTGTGCATCGGCGTGGCGCACCTCATCCGCAGCCGTAAGCAGGCTGAGGAGTCCGAGCAGGAGTAACGCTCGCTCACCTATCCCTTTGGCAGGTGGGATGTGATGGCCATGAGACTTGCGGACACTTTTCTCGTCTATCTTCGTTCTTGCTTTGCCATTCTCTTTTCGGGGCAGACTCCGCACTGGAGTCTGCCCCGTTCTTTTTGGACAACGCAGCCAGGCTCCATCGTCCAATGCGGGCGCGTTCGTCATCGCGTTTTTTGACTCGTATGAGGTTCGGTTTAAGGTCCGTAGGCGCACGCGCGGTGCGGACGGTAGAAGGCATTTGCGCCGCGCGTGCAAGATTAGAATGCCCGTGGTTCGGAGTCCGGGCATTTAACAACACCGGAAACTGGTCGCCCGCGCTTTCGAACGCTTACGCGGGGCGTCGTTTCCTGAAACGATTGTATCCCGGATCGCCCCGCCAATCCGGGCTGTTTTGAAAACGCAAATATGCCGGACAATGCGGTTGGGCTTCACTGTCCGAAGGATCGAGCGTATGACTATCGAACAAATGTTTGTCAAAATCGCGTATACCAGCTGTAAGTGCGAGTACTCGCGGTAAAATGGCTTTGCGACGCATTCCGTGCGCGGGCGGCCGACGACTCGATCGGAGGTCCCCAAATGCTGAAATTCCTTAACGTGCTCGCCGCCCTTGCGGCGGTGGGCTCGTTCGTCATCGCGTTTTTTGACTCGTATGAGGTTCGGTTTAAGGTCCGTAGGCGCACGCGCGGTGCGGACGGTAGAAGGCATTTGCGCCACAACAAGCGCAAATAAGAATGCCCGGGGTTAGAGGCCCGGGCATTTAACAAAAGCTGAAAACTAGGCCGCCCGCGCTCTCAACACTTACGCGGGGTGCGTCGTTTTCTATAGACATTGTATCCCGAATTGCTCAGTTGATTCGAGATATTTTGAAAACTCAAATATGAGTCTATGCTCGACCGGATAATGCAGTCTGGCAGCGTTATCCGGTTTAGAAGCCTGTTAATCGGCTATTATTTGTTTAGACAACCTGAGCTTTAGAGGAGTGACCGGCGATGGTGCAGGGCGCCAAACATATGAAGAGCAATAACACCGCGGCAAACGGTGGCTCAAGCCCCCAGCCCAAACCTCGACCAAAGCCTAAGCGTCGTCGCAAACGGCTGCCGCGCTGGGCCGACCGGCTCATCACCATCGTCATCATCCTTATTGGCGTGGGCCTTATGACCTGGCCGTGGATTTTGGACCGGCTCGAGGCCTCGGGCGTGTTCAACCAGATCAGCACCGTGTCCAGCACGGTGGACGCACTCTCCGAAGAGGAGCGCGAGCGCATCCTGCTCCAGGCGCGCTCCTATAACGAGCAACTTGCCGGCGAGGCCACCGAGCTTCCCACCGACCAGATTGAGCCCTACGATCAGCAGCTCATCTTTGACCGCGACCCCATGATGAGCTGGGTCGAGATTCCCTCCATCGACGTGAGCATGCCCATCTACCACGGCACGAGCGAGGAAGTCCTTATGGCGGGCGTCGGCCACCTGGAGGGGACGAGCCTGCCGGTGGGCGGCACCTCGACGCATTGCGTGCTCACTGCGCACTCGGGCATGCGCAACCTGAGCATGTTCGACGACATCCACTCGCTGGAGCCCGGCGACCTGGTGCTGCTGCACACCATGAACAAGACGCTCGCCTACAAGATGGTGGACTCCGAGGTGGTGCTGCCCGAGGAGATGGAGTCACTGACCATCGAGCCCGGCGCCGACAAGGTGACGCTCGTCACCTGCACGCCCTACGGCGTAAACGACCATCGCCTGCTGGTGCATTGCGTGCGCACCAAGTACAACAAGAAGGACGTCGACAAGCAAAAGTCGCTGGCCGGCCGCCACTGGGGCAAGCGCGAGTTTGCCGTGCTCATTGTGGTCGTAGCCATTGTGCTGTTGCTGCTGGACATCGTGATCCACGCGGTCCGCAAGCGCCGCAAGGCCAAGGCCTCGGCATAAGACATCGTTCAGAACCACCGCAATGGGGACAGGCACCTTTGTGGTGGTCGGGACTTCCAAACCATCACAACATTCGATGAAAAATTCGATTTTGACGAAAAGTGTCGAATGTTGTGATGGTTTTCGTTGCGGGCTGGATGGTTTTCGCTATGGACGGGCGGTTTCGCTGCAGAACCGCCAGCCCGCAGCCTGCCAACCGCCGTCCTCGTTACGTTTTCGCTGCATTTGGGTAAAGCGCCTGCTCCAAGCCGGCGCCGCCCTGTATACTAGAGCGGTTTAACTGTTATGCGGAAGGGAGCGCCTATGGCACTCAGCGAGAAAGACGTGCGCGGCATCGCCGAGTACGCAAAGATCGCACTGACCGATGACGAGCTCACCCAGATGACGTCCTACATGAACGACGCCGTCCAGATGCTCGAGCCCGTCCTGCAATATGACTTGCCCGACGTGGAGCCCACGTTCCATCCCATCGGAAGCCTGTCCAACGTGATGGGCGATGACCTGCGCGAGCCCGAGCGCGATCTGCCGCTCGACGTTGCGCTCGAAAACGCCGGCAGCGCGCGCGACCGCTACTTCCGCGTGCCGTCCATTTTGGGAGAGGGGGAGAGCGAGTAATGGCACAGAGCTTCGATTCCCTTACCGCCGCCCAGATCGCCGCGGGCGTTGCCGCCGGCGACTTTACCGCTACCGAGGTGGCCCAGGCCTCCCTTGCCGCCATCGAGGCGCGCGAGGGCGGGGTCCAGGCATTCCTGCAGGTGGCGCCCGAGCTTGCGCTCGAGGCCGCTGCGCGCGTGGATGCCGATCGCGCCGCCGGAAAGCCGCTGCCCCCGCTCGCGGGCGTGCCGCTGGCCATCAAGGACAACATGAACCTCGTGGGCACGCGCACCACCTGCGCTTCCCGCATGCTCGGGGACTACCAGAGCGTTTACACCGCCACCTGCGTCCAGCGCATGCTCGATGCCGGCTGCCTGCCCATGGGCAAGGCCAACATGGACGAGTTTGCCTTTGGCAGCTCCACCGAGAGCTCGGCGTTCCACCGCACCAACAACCCCTGGGATACCGAGCACGTGCCCGGCGGCTCCTCGGGCGGCTCCGCTGCAGCCGTCGCCGCGGGCGAGGTCGCGCTCTCGCTGGGCTCGGACACCGGCGGCTCCATTCGCCAGCCGGCGTCGCTGTGCGGCGTGGTGGGCTTTAAGCCCACGTATGGCGCCGTGAGCCGCTACGGCGTGGTTGCCTTTGGCTCGTCGCTCGACCAGGTGGGCCCCTTTGGTCGCACGGTCGAGGATGTCGCGCTGGCCATGAACGCGCTTACCGGCGCGGGCCACGATCCGTACGACTGCACCAGCCAGGATTGCGCCGTCGACTTTACCGAGCATCTCAACGACAGCATCGAGGGCAAGCGCGTGGGCATCATCCCTGCGTTTATGGAGGCCGAGGGCCTGACGCCCGAGGTCAAGGCCGCTGTTCAGCGCGCCGCCCAGGAGCTGCAGAACCAGGGCGCCGAGCTGGTCGAGGTCGACCTGCCGCACCTGGACGCCGCCATCGCCGCCTACTACGTCATCGGCCCGGCCGAGGCGTTCTCCAACCTGGCTCGTTTCGACGGCATTCGCTACGGCTATCAGGAGGAGGGCTGCGCCAACCTGTCCGACCAGAGCTCGCTCTCGCGCGCCCACGGCTTTGGTGCCGAGGCCAAGCGCCGTCAGATGCTCGGCGCCTACCTGCTGAGCTCGGGCGTGTACGACAAGTACTACTACGCCGCGCAAAAGGCCCGCACGCTCATCACGCAGGACTACGACGCCGCGTATGCCAAGGTGGACACCATCCTCATGCCCGCCTCGCCGCGCACGGCCTTTAAGTTTGGCGAGATCAGCGACCCCACGCAGATGTACCTCTCCGACCTGTACACCATTTCGCTCAACATTTGCGGCAACGGTGGCATCTCGGTGCCGCTGGGCCTGGGCGAGGATACTCGGCTGCCCGTTTCTGCCCAGCTGGTGGGTCCGGCCTTTAAGGACCGTCAGCTGCTCACGTTTGCCCGCGCCCTGGAGCGCGGCTTTGCCGATGCCGCCACGGGTGCGCCCGCGCTTTCCGTCGCGCCCGATTTTGCCGGGAAGGGAGGCGAGCTGTAATGAAGGAGCTTTCCGAGGTCCTGCAGGATTGGGAGGCCGTGATCGGCCTGGAGATCCATACCGAGCTCACCGCACTCGATACCAAGATGTTCTGCAACTGCAGGCTCAGCCACGATGACGAGCCCAACGCCAACGTGTGCCCGGTGTGCCTGGGCCTGCCCGGTGCGCTGCCGGTGCCCAACAAGCGCGCCATCGAGAGCATCGTCAAGGCGGGTCTGGCCACCAACTGCGAGATCCAGCGCCACTCGATGTTCTACCGCAAGCACTACTTCTATCCCGATATGGCCAAGAACTTCCAGACCACGCAGGGCCCGGTCGCCTTTGCCATGTACGGTCACCTGGACCTGGACGTGACCGGTCGCGGTGCCGCCGAGCGCCCCGACTGTGCGTTTGGCGAGGCCGAGGCCCAGAGCCTGGCAAGCGCTTCGGCCAACGCCGAGGGCCTGTCCACGTCCATGACGTCGACCATGCGCGAGGGCAATCAGCGCGCCGGCCACCTGGCCAGCTATGACGCGTCCAACCTGCAGATGCCCGAGCGTCGCGAGGACGGTTCCTACACGGTGCCCATCCGCATCCTGCGCATCCACATGGAGGAGGACGCCGCCAAGATGGTCCACGTGGGCGGCGCCGAGGGCCGCATTACCGCCGCTGCCGAGTCGCTCGTCGACTACAACCGCTGCGGCACGCCTTTGATTGAGCTCGTGACTGAGCCCGACTTGCGCACGCCCGAGGAAGCGCGCCTGTTTATGGAGAAGCTCCGTCGCATCTTTGTGACGCTGGGCATTTCCGATTGCTCCATGGAGAAGGGCTCCATGCGCTGTGACGGCAACGTGTCGCTGCGCCGCCGCGGCGAGACCAAGCTGGGCACCAAGACCGAGCTCAAGAACCTCAACTCGTTTAAGAGCCTGCACGACGGCCTTGCCTACGAGATCTGCCGTCAGGCCGAGGTGCTCGAGGAGGGCGGCATCATCTATCAGGAGACCCGCCACTGGGAGCCCAGCCGCAAGCGCACCGTGGTCATGCGTGTGAAGGAAACGGCAGACGATTATCGTCTGTTCCCCGATCCCGATCTGGCGCCGTTCGACCTGGACGACGAGTTTATCGATCGTTGCCGTGGCGAGATTCCCGAGCTGCCCGATGCCAAGTGCGCCCGTTTTGAGGCCGACTTTGGCATTAAGGCGGCCGATGCCGAGCAGATCGCCGGCGACCCCGAGTTTGCCGAGTTCTTTGAGGCGGCCGCTGCCGGTATGGCTGGCAAGGAGGCCCAGACGGTCGCAAACCTGCTGGTGAACGAGATGATCGCCTACCTTAAGGGCGCGGGCGTGTCGCTCGCCGAGTCCGGCATCGCGCCGGCTCAGGTAGCAGCCCTTGCCAAGCTGCTGACGACCGATGCCATCAGCTCCAACCAGGCGCACGAGGTCTTTGAGGCCATGGCCCAGACCGGCGACGATCCCAACAAGATCGTCGACGAGCGCGGTATGCGTCAGGTGAGTGACGCCGGCGCGCTGCAGCCGATAGTGGACGAGGTGCTGGCAAACTGCGCCGATCAGGCGCAGCAGTATCGTGACGGCAACCAGAAGGTCATCGGCTTTTTGGTGGGCCAGTGCATGAAGGCGAGCCGCGGCAAGGGCAACCCGAAGCTCTTCAACGAGTTGCTGAGAACGTCGCTCTCGTAAACGGGAACCGAGGGGCCGGGCGCAGGGCCTTGCCTCTCAATTTCGGACAGTCCTGACTCACGACGGAGGCGCCACTGGCGCCTCCGTCTTTTGAATTCAAGACTTTAGTCTGCTGGGCGCGCAGCGGCCAGCTTCAACCCACCCGCTATG
>CAUFMG010000021.1 GCA_959026725.1 uncultured Collinsella sp. | reverse complement strand
CAGGTCACACTACTCGCAGAGCAGCTTAGCGATCTGGACGGCGTTGGTTGCCGCGCCCTTACGGATTTGGTCACCGCAGCACCAGAAGGTAATGCCACGCGCGGCCTCCGGGTTCGAGATGTCGCGGCGCACGCGACCGACCCAAATCAGGTCCTGATCGGACGTATCCATCGGCATGGGGAAGCGGTCGTGCGCATCCTCGGCGCTCATGTCGTCAACCAGCTTCACGCCCGGAGCGGCAGCCAGCGCAACACGGGCCTCGTCAACCGTAATGTCACGCTCGAACTCGAGCGTAATGCTCTCGGAGTGCGAGCGCAGCACAGGCACGCGCACGCAGGTGCAGTTCACGCGCAGCTCGGGCAGGTGCATGATCTTACGGCCCTCGTTTTGTAGCTTCATCTCCTCAGAGGTAAAGCCCTCCTCCTTGACGCCGCCAATCTGCGGAATCAGGTTGCTCGCCAGCTGGGCGGCAAATGCGCGCGGCTCGGGAATCTCCTCGCCACGGCCCAGGGCAGCAAGCTGCGCTTCGAGCTCGGCCATACCGGGAGCACCGGCACCAGAAGCCGCCTGATACGTCGAGACGATCATGCGCTTCACGCCGGCAAGCTGATGCAGCGGCCACGTGGGAACCAGGCCGATGATGGTCGCGCAGTTGGGGTTGGCGATAAGGCCGTGATGCCACTTGATGTCGTCGGCATTGATCTCGGGCACGACCAGCGGCACCTCGGGATCCATGCGGAAGGCATGGCTGTTGTCGACCACGACGGCGCCGCGCTTTACGGCCTCGGGCAGCAATTCCTTGGCGATATCGTCGCCGGCAGCGCCAAGCACAATGTCACAGCCCTCAAAGGCCTCGGGGCAAGCCTCTTCGATCACGATTTGCTCGCCGCGGAACTCGACGGTCTTGCCCGCGGAGCGTGCGCTTGCCAACAGCTTGAGCTTGCCGACCGGGAACTCCTGCTCGTTGAGGCACTCGAGCATCTGGGTGCCCACGGCTCCCGTCGCGCCCAAAATAGCAACCGTGTACTGTTTCATGCTTCCCCCTTTAAAGGTTGTGGCTTTTGCCCGCACGCCGAGCAGGCCGATTATTGTTGCCAGTTTATACAAGAACAGGGCGGGCATGAAACCCGCCCCGTCGAAACGAAACCGAAACGAAACGCCCCGCCGTAGATTTTTGAGACATGACCCAAAAATCTACCGAGCAGTCGCTACTTTTTGAGCGCGGCCAGGGTGGGATCGGCCGGCGCGGGAGCCTCCAGATCGGAGACCTTCACAATGCCGTTCTCATCGGAGAAGGCACGGTAAATGGTCCGAATCGCAAGGTCGAAGTCCTTCTCCTCGACACCGATAATGATATTGATCTCGTCACAGCTCTGCGAAATCATGCGCACGCTCACGCCGGCCTGGCCAAGCATGCCAAACAGGTGGCCCGAGATGCCTGCACGACCGCGCAGGTTACGGCCGACGGTCGCGATGAGCGCCAGACCCTCGACAACCTCGATCTCGAGCGGCTCGACCTCCTGCTGAATGTCACCAACGAGCGAGTACAGCGAATCGTGCACGTCCTGCTCCTGCACCACGGCGCCAAAACGGTCGACACCGGTGGGCATGTGCTCGACGGAAACGTCATAGCGTTCGAACACCGAAAGCGCACGGCGCATAAAGCCAACGCGGGGCTTGGTGCGGTCGCGGGCAACGTTGATGGCGACAAAGCCGCGCTTGCCGGTCACGCCGGTAATGATGGGCTCCGCCTCGCCCTCATCAGCCGTCTCGCTAATGATGGTACCGGGGTCCTGCGGCGCATTGGTGTTCTTGATGACCAGCGGAATACCCGCCTCGCGCACGGGGAACACGGCCTCCTCGTGCAGGACGCTTGCGCCCATGTACGAAAGCTCGCGCAGCTCCTCGTAGGTAACGCGCGCAATGGGCTGAGCCTCGGGAACAATACGCGGATCGGCAGAATAGAAGCCCGAGACGTCGGTCCAGTTCTCGTACAGGTCGGCGCCCAGGCACTTGGCCAAGATCGAGCCCGAGATATCGCCACCGCCTCGATCGAGCAGCTTGATCTGGCCCTCGCGCGTCGCGCCGTAGAAGCCAGGCATAACGAAGCCGCCCTGCTGGCCATACTCCTGCACCAGCTCGGAGGTGCGATTCATGCTGAGCGTACCGTCGTGATGGAACGCCACAACCGTCGCGGCGTCCAGGAACGGTAGGCCCAGGTACTCAGCCATCAGGCGAGCGGTAAAGTACTCGCCACGGCTCACAAGCTCCTCGGTGGAGTAGCCGCCCGAGCGGGCGCGCTCGGCAAAGGCCGCGAACTCCTCACGGATGGGATAGGTGAGCTCCAACTCATCAGCGATATCAAAATAGCGCTGGCCGATGTCCTCGAGCAGCTCCTCACACGACACGTGGTACTTAACGTGCGCATTGACCAGATAGAGCAGGTCGGTCACCTTGGTGTCGCCCTTAAAGCGGCGGCCGCAGGCGGAAACCACCACAAAACGGCGGGCAGGGTCGGCGTCGACGATGGCCTTGATCTTTTTGAAGTGTTCGGCGTCGGCGACCGACGAGCCGCCAAACTTGGCAATCTTAATCATGGGCTGGAGGTTACCTTTCTAAAAAGCCTCTGCGAACCTATTTTGCGCGCTCTGATACCATGGTTTCACCGATTGGGACCAAGGCATCCGAGGAGCAGTGTTATATGGGAACTTATCATAGTACACGAGGACGCACTTTATCGTGCTCAAGTAAGGTGGCAATCCGTACCGGCATCGCTCCCGACGGGGGTTTGTTTGTCTCGGACGAGCTCGGCACCCAGCAGGTCGATATCAGCTCGCTTGCAGATAAATCGTACTTTGAAATCGCTCAAGATGTGTTGGGAATGTTACTGAATGATTACACGGCCGAAGAAATTTCGGCGTGTGTCGACGAGGCATACCGCGGCACGTTCGCGAGTGAAGAGGTTACGCCGCTCGTCAAACTCGACGCTGCGCCGGGCGCTGACGCCCCTCAGACCTATGTGATGGAGCTCTTTGGCGGTCCCACGAGCGCCTTCAAGGACGTCGCCCTGCAGATGCTCCCCCGCTTGATGGCCCGCACTTCCGCCAAGGACGGCGGCGCCGAGCGCATCATGATCGTCACCGCCACGTCGGGCGACACAGGCAAGGCAGCACTCGCCGGCTTTGCCGACGCCCCGGGCACGGGCATCACCGTCTTTTATCCCGAGGGCAAGGTCAGCCGCGTGCAGAATCTGCAGATGTCCACGCAGGAGGGCGGCAACGTCGCCGTCTGCGGCATCCGCGGCAACTTCGACGACGCCCAGAGTGCCGTCAAGCGCATCTTTGCCGATAAGGAGCTGGCCGAGCGCCTGGAGGCCGCCGGCACCGTGCTTTCGAGCGCCAACTCCATCAACGTCGGCCGCCTGGTGCCGCAGGTCGTCTACTACTTTGCCGCCTATGCGCAGCTGCTGCGCGCCGGCGCCATCGAGGCCGGCGATGCCGTGGAGTTCTGCGTACCGACCGGCAACTTTGGCGATATCCTGGCCGGCTACTACGCCAAGCGCATGGGTCTGCCCGTCGCCAAACTCGTCGTGGCCAGCGACAAGAACAACGTGCTCGCTGACTTCCTGACCACCGGCGTCTACGACCGCAACCGTCCGTTCTTCACGACCATTTCGCCGTCGATGGACATCCTTATTAGCTCTAATCTGGAGCGCATGCTCTACTTCCTGTCCGACGGCGACTGCGAGCTCGTTGCCGGCCTTATGGAGCAGCTTGCCCAGACCGGTCGCTACGAGGTGCCTGCCGAGCTGCTGGCCAAGATCCAGAGCGTATTTGGCTGCGGCTGGGCCAGCGAGGACGAGGTTCGCGCCGCCATCAAGAGCTGCTGGGATGCCAACGGCTACGTGATCGACCCGCACACCGCTTGCGGCTATCACGTCTTTGAGCAGGTCGCCCCCACCGAGGGCGCCAAGGCCCGCGTGCTGCTTTCGACCGCCAGCCCCTACAAGTTCCCGCGCGCCTGCTGCGATGCCCTGGGCCTCGACGTTCCCGAGGACGACTTTGAGGCCATGCGCGTGCTCGAGCAGGCAACCAACACGGTCGCCCCAGCCCAGCTCGCCGAACTCGAGTCCAAGCCCGTCCGCTTCGAAGACGTCTGCGACGTCGATGAGATGGCCAGCTACGTAGAGCAGGCTGCAAAAAAGATAGCAACCAACTAAACCCCTTATAAGGCGCCGGCGAAAGCCGGCGCACCTTCTTTTATCAGATACCTACCGGGATGATGACGAACGTGCATAGCGTGCCTGGCTGTTTAGTTCGTCGCGAGTTCCGCACGCAAAGGAAAGCACTTAATGTGCTTTCCGTCTTGCGCAGGACTGCCCGAGCAGCGAACTAAACAGCCAGGCACGCCAGGAGGACTCACATGATCAAGATCACCGTCCCAGCAACAAGCGCCAACTTGGGCATTGGCTACGATACCCTCGGCATGGCCGTCAGCCTCTACTCGCACTTCACCTTCGAGCGCGCCGACAAACTCACCATCACGGGCTGCCCCGAGGAATTCCAAAACGAGAACAACCTGGTCTACGTGAGCTTTGTCGATGCACTGGCTGCATGGGACGAGCCGGCTTTTCCCGTTGCCATCGACATCCAGACCGACGTGCCCGTCGCCCGCGGCCTGGGCTCCAGCTCCACCTGCGTCGTCGCCGGCATTATGGCCGCCGCCGCACTGACAGGCCACACCGTCGACCGCGCCGAGCTGGTTCGCATTGCCACCGAAGTCGAGGGCCATCCCGATAACGTCGCCCCCGCTATCCTGGGCGGCGCCGTCTGTTCCTTTACGCCGACCGATTCGCTCCCCCAGTGCCTGCGCTACGAGGTGAGCGATCGCCTGCGTTTTATTACCGTGATTCCGCCCTACGAGGTGCATACGAGCGAGGCGCGCAAGGTTGTGCCGCAGGAGATTCCACTCTCCACCGCCGTGTGGCAGATGGGCCGCATCGCCGGCATGACGCGCGGCTTGGAGACTGGTGACCTCGACCTGATTGCCGCCGCCAATGACGACCGCATCCAGGAACCCTATCGTCGCCGTCTGATTCCCGACTACAACGCCGTGCGCGACACCTGCCTTAACGGCGGCGCCAAGACCATCTGGATCAGCGGCTCGGGCTCGACTCTCATGGCCGTGACTGACGACACCATCGTGGCAAAGTTCCTGCAGGTCAAGCTGCGCGAGCAGTTCCCTAAGTGTGATACGCATATTCTGACGTGCGACACGGAAGGCGCCCAGATCGAATACCTGTAGTCGCCGTCCCGTATACTCGCCGGGGAGGCCAGGGGGCTTTGCCCCCAAATCGTCCTCGGACATGGCAGGACCCCCGCTGCGCACCTCGTGCGGCGGGGGTCCTGCCGTCCTGCGGAAAGATTTGGGGGCAAAGCCCCCTGGCCTCCCCTATGTTAACTTCGCCGGCGGCGGCTACAGGGACCTACGCTCTGGAAAGTCGCCGGGCTGATAGTTTGGCTTTTTATTGGTAGGGGCTCTTGCTAGGCTGGAGCACTTCCTAGAGGCGGGCATCGGCTGCGTGCCTGGTTTAGGCGGCGCTGGTTTCTTTGTATTCGAAGACTGGCTCTAGGAGGTCTTCGATGTTGCAGTGTAGGGCTTTTGCTATATCCCTTACGGTTGTTACCGAGGCTTCGTTGATGTTTCTCTGGCGTTGTTCGTACATTTGGATTGAGCGGAGGGACACGCCCGATTCGTATGCCAGGTCTTGTTGGGTTTTCTTAAGCTTCTTTCTTGCTAACGCAAGTTTGGTTTGCCTGGACGCTTTTTTCGCCATATCGCAGACGAGGCGAGCCACGCGTTCCTCCGAGGCTTCATGCCAGGGATAGTACAGACTGCGCAGTGCGTCAAACGGAACGACATGCAGCAGGTCTTCGAAAGACTCCCCTAAACGCCACTGCAGATATGCCAGTATCCAGCCTGTCCAATACTCTGGCGTCTTCTCAAAACGATAGGTGCGATCCGGTATAGACCCGCTCTGATAGCCGGACCTTTCAGCGATAAGCGCGAACAGCTCAACGCCCGATTTTCCCGATACGACCCATGCGTTGCCGCGTTCGAACTCGCGAGCTACGCCGCTCAGGCAAAAGAGTTCAGCAACTTCCGATCCTTCTGCTCCATAATCGTTAACGGCATAGTCAAAGCAGTCGCCGAGGTTGTTCATTGCATCCTCGAGGTAGTAGACGGGGTATGTCCTACTCGGCCCACAATCCGTTAACTCTTGGATCATTTAAATCAACCCTCCCTGCCATTAAATCCCTAATGTCGATACCTTCGGAATCGAACCCGTTAACCGTATCCAAGTATTTGCGTCGAGCATTCTGCTCTCGCTCAAAACGCTTGGGATAAAACTCAGACCCCAAAGCCTGCTTCCAATCGCAGAATCTAATCGCCGAAAATGCGCACTCGCTCATAAGAGCATATTGGATACCCAAATCACCCAAGCGCATGATACGTTGCAGCTGCCTGAGCGAGATCATGCCGCTGACAAACTGTCTTGCAAACGAAAAATAGGAGTCGTCGGCGCGATAACCTCGAATTACGTCATAGGGAGAAATATCAATCAGGCAGTTATCCAGCAGATAGCGAAGTCCTTCGCGCGCCAGCGGTGTCGAAACATTGAACTCCCTATTGTTAGCCAAAATCGCAAGCCAATTGAGAATTGAAAACTCCCCGGACTCCAAATCCAAGACTGCGAGACCATCCATATCAAGCTCATATCGATTGGCAATGCCATCAGACTCGGTCCGACATGCCCACTCCATTGCCATTTCCTCATGCGGTGTGCAATAAAACCCGCGCCCATAGTCATTGAATTGCCTGCATTTATCCAACGATGGATGCTCGACAACAACCTCCGACCCGTGCCAAAGCTCCATATCGACCTCCTAAAAAATATCACCCCAGTGATAGTTTACCAATAACTATCACTGGGGTGATATGAACGGGGGCTTTTGACGGTTTAACCCTGACTAGAGGCAGGCCTCGGCGATGCGCTTTTTGAGTTCGTCGATGCCGGTACCGGTCTGGGAGCTTGTGATGATCACGTTCTCGGCCGGGACGTTGAGCTGCTTTTTGATGGCTGCTGCCTGGCGGGCCTGCTGGGTGCGGCTGAGTTTGTCGGCCTTGGTGAGGCAGACGATAAAGTTGAACTCGTTGCCCTGCAGATAGTCGATCATGTCATGGTCGAGTTTACTGGGGTCGTGGCGAATGTCCACCAGCGACACAACCAGGTTAAAGCTGCGCTCGGAGTCGAAGAAGTCGCCAATGAGCTCGGCCCAACGGTCGCGCTCGGCCTTGGAACGGCGGACGAAACCGTAGCCTGGCAGGTCCACAAAGTGCACGTCGTCGGCCTCGAAGAAGTTGATGTTGCTCGTCTTGCCCGGCGTACTCGAAACCTTCACCAGGTTCTTGCGGCCAAAGAGCTTGTTCATGATGGACGACTTGCCCACGTTGGAGCGGCCGACAAAGCTCACCTCGGGGCAGGTGGACTCGGGGATCTGCGAAACCTTGCCGTAGCTGGCGACGAACTTGGCAAGCTGATAGTTAATGGAATCGGCCATGGACACTCCTTGGTCGTAGGTTCTTACAAATAGACGCGCTATTGCGCAGCGGCAATGCGGCGGACGATATCGAGCGTGATGTCACTTGCGACACGCGCGTACTCGAACAGATCGAACTCGCGCTCGCAAATTGCATCGTACGCCTCGTCACAATTATCGCTGATAGCGCGCAACACCAGGCAATCGACACCATTTTTGGTTGCGACATGGGCAATTGCCGCGCCCTCCATGCCGACACAATCGGCATGCGTCGCCTCGATAGCGTCGTTGCGCATGGTAGCGCCCGTCACAAAGCGGTTACCCGTGGCAATCGTGCCGACCAGGAACTGCTTGGTGCCCTCGTTCGAAGCGACTGCATTTTTCGAAGCGTCAACAAACCCACGCTCAGCAAGCACGTCGGCGGCAATATCGACCAGCGCGGGCGTCGAGCCAAACTCCTCGAGCCCCGGTGCGGACTCGGCGATAAGCGCGGTATCGGTATCCAGATAGCGTAGGCGTTTGCCAATGACCACGTCGTCGATATGGAGCTTGGGGTTCAAACCGCCCGCAATGCCCGAAAACACAACAGCCTGCGGAGCATACTTGCTAATGAGGTGCTGTGTTGCAGCGGCGGCGTTCACCGTGCCCATGCCCGCCGTTGTGGCGACAACTGTCAGGCCGTCGAGCTCACCGCTCACAACGGTCAAGCCTGCCTCCCGTGCCTCGCAAACGTCGCTCAGCTCTTCCTTAATCTGCATGATCTCTTTTTCGAGCGCACCGATAATCGCGATGGTAGCCATACCATTCCCCAAACCTATACGAAATTCTCAACCAAGGTATGGTACCAGCATTTTGTTTGACCTCGCCAAACGAACACGCTAAGCCAGTGCAGCTCGCGTATCAAACAAAGCCTTTGCAATCGCGGCCGTAACCTCGCTCGAACGGTCACTCCATGGCATCGATGTCATGACGCTCATGACATAGGTACGGCCATCGATGTCGATGAGGCCTGCATCGCATGTCGAATAGTAACCATCCTCGCTAATCCAGCCTGCCTTGTTGCGCACCAAAACCTGCTCGTCCGCAATGCCATCGCGAATAAACGAGCGCGATGTTGATGCCAGAAGGCCCGACAACCACTGTGAAGTCTCGGTATCCATGCTCAGATACTCGCTCATCTCGCGCCATAACCTCGCAGAAGTGCGCGGGCAGTAGGTCGGAAAATCACTCATCGGATTCAGTGCCGTTTCGTCATCAACGCCCAGATTGGCAATCCAATCCTCATAGCCATCATGGTCAAACGCCGCGCGTAACGCGATAAACGAATCGTTGTCTGAGTTGACGACGGCATTCTCGATAAGGTTGCGCACCGTCTGCCAGCCCATGCTGTAACCACCATACGTGGCTAAAGGCCCATCGAGCGACACCTGCCCCGATTCGACCAACGTCTCGCAAATATAGAGCGCATACAGCGCTTTGTAGCTGCTCGCTCCATACACCTCGACATCGGCGTTATACGTCACGCCCCTACCGCTCGATAGGTCGTAGAACACTACACCCACGTCGCCCAGCTCCTGCGCCTGGTCAAGCGCATTCTGGAGTGCGGCGAGGTTCTCATCCTCCAGGGCGAGGATCTGGTCATCAACCAGTGAGAAGGTCTGCACGGTATCGCCTGAGGGAATATCGTTAAAGTCCGCCTTCGAAAGCCCCGTCTTGAGGTTCGCTGTCGACAGGGTTTGACTTGCGGTGACTTTAGATTCAGAGACCTTTTTGTTTTGCGTCTGTACCGTTGACGCATCTGAATGTGCCATTCGCTCCGATGCGTAGGTTTTGGCGGTAATTCCGAGGATAATAACCGCCGACGTTAGCATCCCAATAGCGGCAATCTTCCTCACGCGGATGCGAGCGCCGGCAAGGCCACGCGAAGACGTGCCCTTCGTCTTATATCTGCTGCCATGCTGCGGCACATACTCGTCCCGCGATGCGATGTTTCGCACGTGGTCTCCTGACTGCTACCGTTTATATACGAGCAGCATGATACCGAGCAGGCATTTCTTTCCAAAGATATTCAGCAGCGTTTAAGGTGTCTTTAAAGAAACCACAAGCGTTTCTATGCATTTTTGCCAATTCTGTTGCACATCTCTACCCAAAACGCAGTTGCGGTGAAATAGTTCCTGTTTGGGCGGCATAAGCCGAAAAACAAGACCTATTCCACCGCAACTTGACGGGGCTCTTTGGCAATCAACTTGGTGCCCAGGGGCACTCATTTAAGTCTGTCCCCAATGAGTGCCTTTGGGGAGCGAAAATGGCTCGCTAGCCGATGGCGTTTTTGAGTTCAGCGCGGCGCTTTTTCATGCCGGTCATAACGGCATTGCGCAACTCGGGCATGCGCGCGGTATCCATCTGGGGCACGCCCTCGAGCTTATAGGGAATGCCCAGTTGCTCGTACTTGACGACACCCATCGTGTGATACGGCAGCATTTCCAGGCCCACCACGTTGTGCCATGGAGCGATGAGGCGACCGAGCTTCTCGCACTCCTCCACCGTGTCGGTAATGCCCGGCACCACCACGTGGCGGATAACGACCTTGATCTTGCGACGTGCAAGCTCATCGCCAAACGCCAGGATGCGTGCGGGATCACAACCGGTCAGCTTTTTATGCTCGACCGGGTCGGCATGCTTAATATCGAGCAGTACCATGTCGGTCTCGTTGAGCACGGCATCGAACTTCTCGGGATGCTGAGGGTCGAAGGCGTAGCCACAGCTATCCAGGCAGGTATGCACGCGGCCATCGGGGTTGTTGTGCATTGCACGGAACAGGTCGGCCAAAAACTCGGGCTGCAGAAGCGGCTCGCCACCCGAAACCGTAATTCCGCCGCTGCGGTAAAACTCATGGTTACTCTGGAACTCGTCCATAAGGTGCTCGACGGTCACCATGGTGCCGCCGCTAACCGACCAAGTATCGGGATTGTGACAATACGCACAGCGCATGGGACAGCCCTGAACAAACACCACAAAGCGGATGCCGGGTCCGTCGACCGTTCCCATCGTCTCGATTGAATGCACGCGGCCTAGGGCAAATGCGGAATCCTCAGGACGAGCGTCCACACCCTCAAGCGTCATCTCAGCCATTCCCGCTACCTTGCCTCTCCTTGGATGCAACCAATTAAAATGCCAGAGCCATTCTAGCCCATGCGCTTGCGTTTAAACGTCTCGGGCTAGAATGGCACGTTTTAATCTATCCCCCATCACCATGGCTGGGGTCTACGTCGAGATGTCAGGCTGAAGAACGCTCGCCTGCGGCCTTTACGCCTTAAGCGTGAGCACCGCACCGAAGGCGGTCGGGCCACAGTGGCTCGAGATGACGCCGCCGACTTGAGTCCAGGTAACGTCCTTAAAGCCCAGGTCATGCGCATAGACTTCCATGTCATCGCGCAGCTCCTGGGAAAGGCCCACCGAATACGCCAGGCCAATGTGCGAGTAGTCAATCTCGCCCTTCGCAACCATGTGGTCAATGAAGGCGCGGGCGCACTTGAGCATAGAACCGCGGAACTTCTTGGTCGCCACGAACTTACCGCCCGTCACCTCAATGCAGGGCTTAATCTTGAGCAGATGGGCACCAAGGAATGCGACGTTGGACAAGCGACCGCCCGCCTTAAGGAAGGCAAGGTCCGTAGGAACAAAACCCAGCAACACGCGGTCCATGACGGAGTTCGTAAATGCAAAGATCTCGTCAACGGTGGCATCGGGATGAGCCTCAATATACTTGGCGGTCTCGACGACAACGAGCGACTGGCCCACCGAGACAAAGCGCGTGTCCATGGAGAACACGTAGTCGCGCCCCTGAGCCGCAATCTTAGAGGACTGATGCGAACAGGTCGTGGCCTCGGAATATGCAAGATGCAAAATAGTCGCGTCGGGTTGCTCGGCATGGATGCGGTCGTACACATGCGCAAAATCCGCTGGCGAACAGCCACTGGTCTTGGGCATCACACCAAACTCGTTGCAGCGCGAATAAATCTCGAGCGGATCGATCGAGCCGTCCTCGACGGTCTCGTCACCAATCGTGACATGCATGGGCACGCGCACGATGCCGTAGCGCTCGCAGAGCTCCGGCGTTACATCCGACCCAGACTCAACCACGATTACATACTTGCCCATTCTTATCACGACCCATCTCGACATTGGCTTTTCAATACATGACACGCGCGTCGCGCTGTTGCACAACGGCATCTAAGCGCCAAAGAGACGCCGCCCTTTGCACATAACAAAGGACAGCGTCTCCCTGGAAAACTCCGTGCTTAACTGAGATTTTACACGGTTTATTAAGGAGTGTTACTTATTCCGCAAACGGTCGCTATACGCGATAAACGGTAGTTGGCCGCGGCAACTGCGACACATTCCGCCCAACAAGTCCAATCGTGCTCCATGCACGGTTAATGAGCGAGGCGGTAGAAATCCATCGACGCCGCGCCCTCGACGTGCAGCGCCATCGCCGGAACCGCCGACGAATAGGTACGGCTCGTAAGTGCCGCCTCACCGCCGTTGGCAAAAATCTCGACCATCGTAGTGTCCGAAAGCACGCGCAGGTCGCGAAGCTCGCCGAGCTCAATCGACCTCTGGTCGCGCCCATAGCCTTCGTCACCCATGTCGAGGGTAAGCATCCCGTCCGCATAGCGCACAAAGACACCCTTGCGAATCTCGAGCTCAACCATCTTGGCGCCCTCACAGGAACCCACGAGATCAAACAGGCGGCCCGGCTCCTCAACGGTTTCACCGCCTGTCGTGCGAACGCAGTCGCCGCGCATCCTCTCAATCTCGTGCGCCGGCTGCTGGCAGAGCTTACCATCGCGCATGCTCAGCTCTCGCGGCACCGTCAACGCGCACTGCCACCCGCGCGCCACCGTCGGGTTTTCCGCCGTCGCATCGGGGCAACCCGACCATCCGATCATCAATCGCCGGCCTGCAGCATCCTCAAAGGACTGCGGAGCATAGAAATCAAAACCGGCATCGACCATCGGGGGCATGCCCTTCCCGACGATTTTAAAGCTCGGCGCCTCCCAATCGGCCTCGATGGGGAACCACACGCACTGATGCGGATTGCGGTAACGCCAACCATCGGCAGGCACACCCTGCGGACAGCAAACGAGAATAAGCTCGCCATCAAGCTCAAACAGATCAGGGCACTCCCACATAAAGCCAAACTTCTCGCCCAGCTCAATGCGCGTCGCATAGCTCCAGACCCCTAAATCACGCGAAGTATAGACAAGCACGCAGCCACGGTCGTCTTTCGTACGAGCGCCCAGAACCATGTAGTAGATACCATCGTGCTCAAGGATCTTGGGGTCGCGCACGTGCGTACCGATATCGTCGGGGTAATCGACTGGTCCAACAGCCATGCGCTTCTCGCCCAATTCGTCGGGATTCTCGGCAACCATATGAATCTGGTTTTGCTCACGGCCCGTCAACACGTAGTCGTAATCATCGCGGTCAAAATGCTTGACGTTGCCGGTATAGAAGTAGTGAATCTTGCCATCACGTACAAAGGCAGAACCAGAATACGCTCCGCTCGAATCCAAATCGGAATCGGGGAACAGCACGGGGCCGTGATTCTCGTACGTCACAAAATCCTTTGTCGTCAGATGGTTCCAAAGCACTGGACCGCCATGCGCAGCATCGAACGGATCGTATTGATGATAGATGTGATACGTATCACCAATCTGAACCAAACCGTTGGGGTCGTTGAGCCAGCCAAGCTCAGGCTCCACATGGAACAGAAGCCTATCGGGGTCGGACGCGATGCGAGCCGCCGTCTCATCCTGTCCGACACGCCACTGCTCATAGTCCGCGCGTGTCACCTTGTTTTTTTGATTTAACATCGCCGTTGACTTTCTCGTCTATGGGGAAGGACGCTCGACTCACACGAGTCGAACGCCCTTCCTCAAATGGACTTATCCTCAGATTACACTGAACGGCTCAACTAGAAGCTAACGTCGAAGCCAGCGCCAGCGCCCTCTTCATCGGTGGTCGGCACGCCCTTTGCCTTGTTGTAGGCAAAGATCAAGACGATCGGCACGATAAAGGCGATGAGATTGCCAGCCACATACCACACGAGGGTCTCGGGCGTGACGATGAGCAGGCCAAGCACGCCGGTCAGACCCTGACCGATAGCGCGCACCTCAAAGAGCTTGACGAAGGCACCGCCGCAGCCTGCACCGATGCATGCGCAGATGAACGGAATGATCGAATAGCGCATGTTTGCAGCAAAGATAGCGGGCTCGGAGATTCCGACCAGCGTCGGGATAAAGGACGACATGCAGATGTTGCGCTCTTTGGAGTGCTTCTTGTGAATGAGGTACATACCGATGGCGCCGCCGCCCTGGGCGATGATGGAAACCGACCAGATGGCCTGGATGTAGTTGAAGCCAGTCGTGGCAACAAGGTTTGCCTCGATACCCTGGATGAACTGATGCGTACCGGTAACGACGAGCGGCTGCAGGAACGCGGCGAAGACAAAGGCACCAAAGACGCCCATCCTGTTGTACAGGATATCGATTACGCCGGCGAGGACGTCACCGATCAGGTTGCCGAGCGGGCCGAACACGGTGAACAGGGCAACGTTAGCAAGAATCAGGGTAACGGTCGGGACAAAGACGAACGAAACGACCTCGGGGATGTACTTCTGGGCAATCTTCTCGACCTTGGCCATAAACCAGGCAGTCAGGATTGCGGGGAACACACCGCCCTGGAAAGCAACCATGGGAATGGATAGCGGACCGAAGTTCCAGTACTCAGCACCCGTCGGGTCCATAACGAACGTGTTGCGGTTCATAAGGCTCGGGTGAACCATGACGATACCGACGAGGATGCCCAGGATCGGGTTACCGCCAAAACGCTTGACCGCGCTGTACATAACCAGGACAGGCAGGTAGTCGAACGTGGTGGCGATAATGGCAAAGAAGCTTGCGAGGTTCTTGAGGAACTCGCTGTGATCGGCGAGGCTGCCCTCCATGCCAAAGAGGCCGTTGGCAACGATCAGCGACTTAAGGCCGATGATGATTGCAGCGCCGACGAAGGCGGGAATGATGGGGATAAAGATGTCCGAGAATACCTTGAGGACCGAGAAGAACTTGCCCTTCTTGTCCGCCTCGGCGCCCTTGACCTCGGAAGCACTGATCTCCTTAACGCCCGTCAGAGCCATAAACTCATCGTAAACCTTGTTGACGGTACCGGTACCGAAGATGATCATGAGCTGGCCGCTGTTGTACAGCACGCCCTTGACGCCATCGATGTTCTCGAGCTCGGCCTTGTTGTATTTGCTCGTATCCTTGAGCACCAGACGCAGACGGGTCACGCAATGCGTGGCGCCCTCGATGTTCTCCAGTCCGCCGACGTTGTCGACGACTTGCTGGGACACTGCCTTGTAGTCCATGTTCCTCTCCATTCCTTTTCTAAATCATAAAACGGTTCGTTGCCGCTACAGAGACGCGATCGTTGCGTTTGCGCACTTGAGCGCACCGTCGGTGACGGTAAGCGCCACACCCTGGCCCTGCTTGTTGCAGAAGCGAGCGTTGAGCGCAACATCATCGACAAAGATGGTCGCGATGTCGTCGTCGACGACCAGACGCACATGGTGAGTGCCCTCGCCCTTAAAGAACAACGGACGCTCGAGGCCCATGTTGTTGACCTGGAACCACGGGTACTGGGGAGCCGGCGTGAACTCGAGCTTGCCCTCGCGCAGGTTGGCGCGGAACTCATAGGCAAGACCAGTCTCGGCGTCCTCGGCGAACTTGACCGAGAAGCCGGCAGCGTTACCGCCGAGCTCAATGTCGGCATCGAGCAAGTAGGTGGAGCCGGCATCCGCGGCGAGCACCTGCTCGACCTTGCCCGACTCGCAGGAAAGCTCAAAGGTCTCGACAGCCTTGCCCTCGCCAAAGGCGCCAAGCATGCTGTCGGGGAGCTTGGTGCCGAGCGTTCCGTCGGCACGCTGAACGATCTCGAGGGGCATAAAGGTGCCACCCCACAGGTAAGAGCTGGGGTCACCGCCCTCGTCACGCGTAGGAACCCAACCAAAGAGAACGCGGCGCTCACCATCAAATGCGGTACGCGCGGCATAGTACGCGCGGCCATCGAAGGAATCGTCCGCAGGAGTGATCCAAGGACCGTTGACAGAGCGAGACATGCGGTAACGGGTCTTGTTGCCATCACTGTACTCGGAGAACACCAGATACCACCAGTCGCCCATCTTAAAGAGATCAGGCATCTCGAACATGGTGTACAGGCCCGGATTCCACCAGTCGCCCTGGAACTCCCAGGTATCCAGGTCCTTGGAGGTGAACTTGACCAGACGACCGGTCATCAGACGCTTGTCCTCGCCCACACGCGTGCCGAGGATGAGCATGTACTCTTCGTTCTCCTCATCCCAAAGCACAAAGGGATCGCGCCAGTTGCGGTCATCGTAACCCTCCTGGGGCGGAAGCAGCGTCTCGGCGATGTTCTTCTCCCACTTGACGGCGTCGTCACTCGTTGCGTGAAGAAGAACCTGCTTCATCAAGCGTGCCTTGACCTTATCGCGATTGCAACCAGTGTAGAGCGCATGGTACTTGTCGCCCACCTTAAACACCGTGCCGGCATAAACATACTGGTCGACTTCCTCGTCGCCGCCACGCTCAAGGCTCTCGCCAAAGTCTTTGTAATTGACGAAGTCCTTGGTTGTCGCGAGTGCCCAGCCAAACGGCTCTCCGAAAGGTCCGGGGTTTCGCGTGTCACGCTGATGATAGAGATAGAACGTGCCGTCCTCGCCGTACGGCATGATGTCGCCTACCCAAATTCCCTCAGGCTGGTAATACACCTTGTGCATCCGAGACTTCCTTTCTCACGAGATACTAACTCGGTACAACTGCAAGATATGTCAATCGTTTTCATATGTCAAACGTTTTCACACCAATACGTCTTTTCGCAGTTCCAGTCGTCGGCAAACGGTTGACATATGCCGGCGAACGGTCATCAGAGGTGTTTGAGGAATTCTTTTGGCACGGGATGAACTACGCGGTTTTACCCTCAATGAGTTCAACGGGGAGCTTGATATTCGATTCGGGCTTTTCGCCGTTAATAAGAGCAATGATGGATTGCGCCGCGAGCTCTCCGATGCGATCGATATCTTGGCGTACGGTTGTTAAGTCAGGCATAAACGTCATAGTGCGGCGGGCACCATCCGCGCCCACGACCTTAATATCGCCCGGAGCGCTCAAGCCGCGCTGCTTCATCACGTTAAGACAGATAGCCGCCATCGTGTCGTCTCCCGCAAAGATGCCGTCAATATCGGGGTTCTCATCGAGGATCTTCGCAACGACCGCGCTCTTTTCGTCGTCGGGCTTAACGAACTCAACCTCACGGACAAGCGCGGGCAAACCGGCCTGCTCAACAACATCGAGGTAGGCATCGGTACGCTTATTGGCAGGCATGCGCATGCGGCTATTGCTGCGCAGGCACAGGATGCGTGAACATCCGTCATCGATCAGGCGACGCGTGGCAAGTTCGCCGATGCTATAGCTGTCGCTCGCAATCTGAACAGAGGCTTCGCCAAGGTCGCAGTCGATACCAACCAGACTCAAGCCCATCTCGGCATACGCCTCGGCACCGATATTGAGGGAGTTGACGATGACGCCGTCGACCATATTGCGGCGGAGCATGTCGATATAGGAACGCTCAAGATCAGGTCGATTGGCGCTGTTGCACAGCAACATCTTAAAGCCGTTTTCCGCCAACGTGCGCTCGACCGCCTGCACAACCTGAGCATGGAACGGGCTGCTCACAAAGGGAACAATCATGCCGATAAGGTTCAGGCGGCCATTGAGCATGGCACGGGCGATATCGTTGGGCGTGTAATTGATGCGCTCCATCGCCGCATGGACTTTATCGCGGGTTTCCTGGCTAATGTAGCCGCGATTATTAAGCACACGAGATACCGTAGTAGGCGAAACCCCCGCCACCGCTGCAACTTCCTTGATGCCAGGCTTAGCCGTATCCTTAGAACGAGCACTCTCGCGAGCCATAGCACCCTCCCCCATCAACATGTCATACGTTTACATACGAACAAAGCATACCCCAACAACAGCGGGAAGACGGTAACAGTACAAGTAAGTAAACGACTCATCCAAATAAATAGGAGAGTTCCGCCTAAAGGGTGACTACACAGGACCCCCGCCGGGCCGCTTTGGGTTACTTTCCAAAACATTTCCGCAGGACGCAAAGGGCTCCGCCGCGCGAAGCGCGCAGCGGAGCCCTTTGCATGTCCGAGGACGTTTTGGAAAGTAACCCAAAGCGGCCCGGCGATCCTGCGGGAGTTAAACCCCTTTAGAACTTGTCGTGGAAGGTACGCGAAATGACCTCGTCCTGCTGCTCCTTGGTGAGCGTGTGGAAGTTCACGGCATAGCCGGAAACGCGGATGGTCAGCTGCGGGTACTTCTCGGGGTGAGCCTGAGCATCGAGCAACGTCTCACGGTTGAAGACGTTGATGTTCAGGTGATGGCCACCCTTCTCGGCGTAAGCGTCGAGCATGTGGACCAGGTTATCGGCCTGAGTCTCGGAAACTTCAGAAACCTTCATAATGTGTCTCCTTCGATCGATAGGCGCCGGCCGAAACCGGCGCGCTAATCAGTAATCGTTATTGTTAGTATAGCACTAACAATAGTTACTCGCCCAGCTGATCAAGGTCGATATCGCCAAAGAACACCTGGTCCTCCTTGCCGAGCGCACCCGGGATGATGGAGAAGGTGTTGGAGATGCCGTCCTGAGCATCGCGGAACGGGAGCTTGGAAACCGAAGACAGCGAAGCGATGGCGCCGTGGCTATCGCGCTTGTGCATGGGGTTAGCACCC
Source organism: uncultured Collinsella sp. (assembly GCA_959026725.1). GTDB lineage: Bacteria > Actinomycetota > Coriobacteriia > Coriobacteriales > Coriobacteriaceae > Collinsella. The sequence continues at coordinate 14,905 of CAUFMG010000021.1, read as the reverse complement.
GGGGCGAACGGCTGGCCAGCCTTGCGGCCGTCGGGCGTGGAGCCGGTCTTCTTACCGTACACGACGTTGGAGGTAATGGTCAGAACCGAGGTCGTGGGCACGGAGTTGCGGTAGGTGTCGTTCATGCGGATGTACTCCATGAACTGGTGCACAACGTCGTGAGCGATCTGGTCGACGCGGTCGTCGTCGTTACCGTACTTGGGGAACTCGCCCTCGGTCTCGAAGTCGACGATGATGCCGTTCTCGTCACGGACGGGGTGGACCTTGGCGTACTTGATGGCGGACAGGGAGTCAGCCACGACGGAAAGGCCAGCGATGCCCGTAGCGAACCAGCGGTGCACGTGCTTGTCGTGCAGAGCCATCTGGATGCGCTCGTAGCAATACTTGTCGTGCATGTAGTGAATGATGTTCAGCGAGTTGACGTACACGCCAGCGAGCCACTTCATCATGTCGTTGTACTTGGCCACAACGTCATCGTAATCGAGCGTATCGCCCTCGACGGCGCGATACTTGGGGCCGACCTGCTTCTTGGAGACCTCGTCAACACCGCCGTTGAGTGCGTACAGCAGGCACTTGGCCAGGTTGGCGCGGGCGCCGAAGAACTGCATCTCCTTGCCGATGCGCATGGAGGACACGCAGCAGGCAATGCCATAGTCGTCGCCGTGATAGACGCGCATGAGGTCGTCGTTCTCGTACTGGATCGAGGAGCTGGCGACGGAAGTCTTGGCGCAGAACTTCTTGAAGTTCTCGGGCAGACGGGTCGACCACAGAACGGTCATGTTGGGCTCGGGGCTGGTGCCCATGTTCTCGAGCGTGTGCAGGTAGCGGTAGCTCATCTTGGTAACGAGCGTACGGCCGTCGACACCCATGCCGCCGATGGACTCGGTGACCCACTGCGGGTCGCCGGTGAACAGGGCCTGGTACTCGGGGGTACGGGCAAACTTGACCATGCGGAGCTTCATGATGAAGTGATCCACGAACTCCTGGATCTGCTCCTCGGTGAAGGTACCGTTGGCAAGGTCGCGCTCAGCATAGATGTCGATGAACGTAGAGGTACGGCCGATGGACATAGCGGCGCCGTTCTGCTCCTTGACGGCAGCAAGGTAGGCGAAGTACATCCACTGGATGGCCTCCTGCGTGTTGGTAGCAGGGTTGGAAATATCGAAACCATAGGTCTCGGCCATCATCTTGAGCTCGCCGAGGGCGCGGATCTGCTCCTGCAGCTCCTCGCGATCGCGGATGTTGTCGGCGGTCATGACCGTCGGAGTGGAAGCCTTCTGGGCCTCCTTGTCCTTGATCAGGTAGTCGACGCCGTACAGGGCAACACGACGGTAGTCGCCGATGATGCGGCCGCGGCCATAGCCATCGGGCAGACCGGTGATGATGTGAGCCGAGCGGCAAGCACGCATCTCGGGGGTGTAGACATCGAAGACGCCAGCGTTGTGGGTCTTGCGCTCGAAGGTGTAGCGCTCGACAACGTTCTCGTCGACCTTGTAGCCGTGCTGGCTGGCAGCCTGGCAAGCGATGCGGATACCACCGTTGACGTGCAGCGCGCGCTTGAGCGGCTTGTCGGTCTGGAGGCCAACAATGGTCTCCTTGTCGCGATGGGCATTATCGATGTAGCCAGCGGGGTGGCTCACGATACCCGTGACGGTCTTGGTGTCCATATCGAGGACACCACCCTGCTCGCGCTCCTTAAGCAGCAGGTCGAGAACCTCGCCCCACAGCTCCTTGGTACGCTCGGTCGGACCTACGAGGAACGACTCATCGCCCTCGTAGGGGGTGTAGTTCTTCTGGATGAAGTCTCGGACGTCAACCTCTCCCGTCCAGATGCCTTCCTTGAAGCCTTCCCATGCCTCCTGCATTGTGTAACCACGCTCCTAGTTACGTGTAATGCGGCGCTCTCTCACACCGCTACTTATTGAATTCTTGAATTATCGGCTTGCACTACCGGCTTCTTCCGTTCTTCACCACACGTTGGTACAGGGAAAAACGTTTGTCCACCTTGGAACTGCAACCCAAAACCCAAGATTTCACCCGTTTGAGAAGGATAACATAGCCACCCCCTTCATCAGGGCTGTTATATGTTTCTTTTTTTATACCATTAGGGCATTTTTAACAAATCCGCAGGAAATGCGAGCGCGAACAACTACCGTTCACCGATTTGTTTGGTATTTTTCCTTGCCTTTGTACGACGTTCACTCTAGCTGTTATGCCAGCTTTAGCAGGGTAAAGCGCCTCTGAGTAGGCTTTGGGACATGCCCAACGATCTACCCCAAACTTTACTGGCACCGACGGTGTACGGAGGTCGCCTAAAGGTAGTTTTCTAGGCATGTCCCAAAATCTACCGTATAGAGCGCGCGTGCAGGGGTATCATCTTTCACCGAAAATAGTTTCTAGTGTTAGGGGTTTTCGGTGGAAGATACCGATTTCCGTGAACTTGGGCGTCAGCTCTTTACCGAGTTTGGCAGCATGCACCAGCGCGTTTCGCGCTTTGCCGACCAGGCTCTGGGTGGCGAGATGGCCGTCATGCGCGCCCTCATGCGCGCCGGCGGCTCGCTCACGCCGAGCGAACTCGCCGATCGTGCCTGGGTCTCGAGCGCCCGCATCGCCAATATCCTGCGCGCCCTCGAGGCCAAGGGCTGGGTCGAGCGCGAGCACTCAAAGACCGACCGTCGTCGCGTACACGTCACGGTGACCGACAAAGGATTCCAGGTTATCGAAATCAAACGTCGGGAATTCGAGGACCGCACCGCGGCCTTCCTCGAGCAGCTTGGCGAAACAGATACCCAAGAGATGGTGCGCCTTCTTAGACGTGCCAACGAAATTATCGACCGCAATCAAGAAAGGAGAGATGCCGAGTGAGGATTCTCAAGCTCTTTAAAAAGCATGTCCTGGCACTGCTCGCTGCTATCGTACTTATCGTAATCAGCTGCAACGCCGATCTGGCACTGCCCACCTACATGAGCGACATCGTCGACGTGGGCGTGCAGCAAGGCGGCATCGCCTCGCCCGTGCCCGACACCATTCGCGCCGAATCGCTCGACGACCTCGAGCTCTTTATGAGCACCAAGGACGCCAAGGCTGTGGAGGCCGTGTTTAGCAAGGCGGACAATAACGGCATTCGAACGTACAAGGGCACTGAGGAGGAGCGCTCCGACGGCGGCAAGATTGCCGACATCATGAGCCTGCCCGAGACTGTCGTCCTTTCGTTCAACCAGGGCATCGATGCCAACTCCATGGGCGACATGACCGGCGCATCTACCGAGGCAAGCGATGACGGCGCCGCTCAGGCCATGCCCACCCCCGAGCAGATGGCGGCGATGACGCCCGAGCAGCTCGCCGAGATGCAGCAGAAGGCCGCAGCGGCGCAAAACATGCAAAAGCAGATTGATGCCGACGGCGGTAAGATCACCATGAAGGGTCTGCGTCTAGGCGTTGAAGGCGGCCTAATCGACCAGGGCAAGCTCGTCGAGGGCGCCAACGATATGGCGGACAAAATGGGCTCCATGTCGGGCTCCATCGTGACCCAACGCGCCGTGAGCTATGTGCAAGACGAGTACAAGGCGCAGGGCATCGACCCCGCCGACGTGCAGAACGCCTACCTGGGCCGCATGGCGACCACGATGTTTGGTCTGTGCCTGATCTCGCTCGTCGCCACCATCCTGACCGGTGCCGTGGCCTCGCGCACCGCCTGCTCCATCGCCCGCGACCTGCGCCGCGAGACCTTCAACAAGGTTATGCACTTCTCGCCGGCCGAGGTGGGCAAGTTTAGCCAGGCCTCGCTCATCACCCGCTGCACCAACGACATTCAGCAGATCCAGATGGCCGCAACCCTGTTTATCCGCATGTGTCTGATGGCCCCCGTCATGGGCATCGTCGCCGTCATGCGCGTCCTGGCCAACCATACCGGCCTAGAGTGGACCATCGCCGTGGCCATCATCGCGGTCTCGGCCGTCGTCGGCGTGCTTATGGGCCTCACCATGCCCAAGTTCAAAAAGATGCAGAGCTTTGTGGACCGTGTGAACCTTACCGCCCGCGAGCTGCTCGACGGCCTTATGCCTATCCGTTCGTTCAACCGCGAAGAGCATGAGCTCGAGCGTTTTGACAAGGCTTCGCTCGACCTGATGACCACACAGCTCTACACCAACCGCGCCATGAGCTTTATGATGCCGCTCATGATGCTCGTCATGAACTGCATCACCGTGCTTATCGTCTGGTTTGGCGCGCAGGGCGTGTCCGACGGCGTGATGCAGGTCGGCAACATGATGGCGTTTATCTCCTACACCATGCAGATCGTCATGGCGTTTATGATCCTCACCATGGTTTCGGTCATCCTGCCCCGTGCCGAGGTCGCAGCCGAGCGCGTGGAAGAGGTCATCACCTGCCCCACGAGCATCAACGACCCTGTCTCACCCAAATTGCCTGCTGCCAGCGCGCCGCGCGGTGAGCTCACCTTCCGTGACGTGAGCTTCCAGTATCCCGATGCCCGCGCCGACGTCATTAGCGGCGTAAACTTCACCACGCACGCCGGCCAGATGCTCGGCATTATTGGCTCAACGGGTTCGGGCAAGTCCACGCTTGTACAGTTGATTCCGCGCCTGTACGACGTCACGGGCGGCAGCATTTCGCTCGACGGCATCGACGTGCGCGACATGACCCTCTCTGAGCTGCGCCGCCGCATCGGTTATATTCCGCAGCAGGGTCGTCTGTTCTCGGGTACCGTCGAGAGCAACCTCAAGTTTGCCGGCGACATGGTGAGTGACGAGGATATGCGCCAGGCAGCACGCGTCGCCCAGGCGGAGGACTTTATCGCCGAGCGCGAGGGCGGCTACGACTCCCCCATCAGCCAGGGCGGCTCCAATGTTTCGGGTGGTCAGCGCCAGCGTCTGGCCATCGCCCGCGCGTTGGCCAAAAAGCCCGAGGTCGTGGTGTTCGATGACTCGTTTAGTGCCCTCGACTACAAGACCGACGCGCGCCTACGCGAGGAGCTGGCCAAAAACGTTACCGACGCCGCGCTCGTGGTCGTGGCCCAGCGCATCGCGACCATCATGCACGCCGACCAGATCATCGTGCTCGACGACGGCCACGTAGTGGGCACCGGCACGCACAAGGAGCTGCTGCGCAGCTGCCCGGCGTACCTGGAGATCGCACAGTCGCAGCTTTCCGCCGAGGAGCTGGGGCTTACCCAAGAAGAAATTGCAGCCGTCATGGAAGGAGGCGAGCGCTAATGGCAGACGAGACCAAGACTCAGATTCCCAAGCCCACCCGCCAGCGTGGTCCCATGGGCCGCATGGGCGGCATGCGTCGCGGCGAAAAGGCCAAGGACTTTAAGGGCACCATGAGGCAGCTGCTCGGCTATATCGGCCAGCACAAGATTGCCGTGTTTGCCGCCGTCGCCTTTGCCGTGTGCTCGGTCATCTTTAACATTGTGGGACCCAAGGTGCTCGGCCAGGTTACGACCAAGCTGTTCGAAGGCCTGGTCGCCAAGGTCAACGGCACCGGCGACGTTGACTTTGACTGGATCGCCAAGACGCTCGGCTTTTTGCTCTGCCTGTATCTGGCGAGCTCTGTCTGCAGCCTGGTCCAGGGCTGGCTCATGACCGGCGTCACGCAAAAGATCTGCTACCGCATGCGCAAGGAAATCGCCGCCAAGATTGCCGTCGTGCCGATGAGTTACTTCAACGGCCACAGCAAGGGAGACGTGCTCAGCCGCATCACCAACGACGTCGATACGCTGGGTCAGTCGCTCAACCAGAGCGTGACACAGCTCATCACGTCGGTGACGCAGATTATCGGCGTGCTCGTCATGATGCTTTCGATCAGCCTGCCGCTTACCGGCGTCACCGTGCTCACGCTGCCGGCCGCCGCGATTATCCTGACCGTGATGATTCACTTCTCGCAGCCGTACTTCCGCGAGCAACAGCAGGTTCTGGGCGCCGTCAACGGCATTATCGAGGAGGACTTTGCCGGCCAGAACGTCATTCAGGTGTTCGACCGCGCCGAGGCCTCGATTGAAGAGTTCGACCGTCAAAACGACCGTCTCTTTATTAGTGGCTGGCGCTCGCAGTTCCTGTCGGGCCTGATGATGCCGCTTATGAGCTTGGTGGGCAACATGGGCTACGTGGGCGTCGTCGTGGTGGGCGCGCAGCTCGCGCTGACCGGCAATGCCACGCCCGGCGACATCCAGAGCTTTATCCAGTACGTTCGAAACTTTACGCAACCCGTGCAGCAGCTGGGCAACGTGAGCAACACGATGCAGTCGATGGCCGCCGCCACCGAGCGCGTGTTTGAGTTCCTGGCCGCGCCCGAGGAGGAGCAGAAGGCCGACGCGCAGATTCCCGAGAAGCGCCCCGGCCACGTGGTGTTTGACCATGTCAAGTTTGGCTACACGCCCGACAAGACCATCATCCACGACTTTAGCTGCGAGGCGCAGCCCGGCCAGACCATCGCCATCGTCGGCCCCACCGGCGCCGGCAAGACCACGCTCATTAAGCTGCTGCAGCGCTTCTACGACGTGGACGGCGGCTCGCTGCGTGTCGAGGGCGTCGATGTGCGCGACTGGGACCGCGCGGCACTGCGCGGCGAGTTTGCCATGGTGCTGCAGGACACCTGGCTGTTTAACGGCACCATCCGCGAGAACATCCGCTACGGACGCCCCGACGCGAGCGATGCCGAGGTCGAGGCCGCTGCGCGCGCCGCACGCTGCGACCACTTTATTCATACGCTCGCCGGTGGCTACGACTTTATGATCAACGAGGAGGGCACCAACCTATCGCAGGGTCAGCGCCAGCTCGTGACCATCGCCCGTGCCATTTTGGCCGACCGCCCGGCACTGATTCTGGACGAGGCGACTTCCAACGTCGATACCCGTACCGAGGAGCTCATTCAGCGCGCCATGGATGCGCTGATGCAGGGCCGCACCAGCTTTGTCATCGCGCACCGCCTGTCCACGATCCGCAACGCCGACGTGATCTTGGTGATTCGCGACGGCGATATCGTCGAGAAGGGCACGCACGACGAGTTGCTCGCCCAGGGCGGCTTCTACGCCGACCTATATAACTCGCAATTCGACGAGGCGGCGTAAATTCTGCTGCAGGGAACGAATAACGCCCGAGAACGGGGACGCAGGACAACCTGCGCCCCCGTTTTTTCGTCCACGGCACTCGAATTAGCTCTCTTGGGGCCCGATTGACAGCCCCTTCCGGACCCTGTGGCCAAAAAAGGTCAAATATGAGTACTGTTACATTTTTAGTAGCAGCCAAAACCGCCTCAAATGACCTCTTTGCGGCTTCTATACGCCTTCAAATTAATCAAAACGCCCGTTAACATGCTTCTGTGTGCCAACGTTAATGAACATATTTGCTGTTATGCCTATTATCTTGTAAGCTCGATATGAGACTACGCCAGCAACAGTACTCATATTTGCCATTTTTTGCCCACGGGGTATGCCGCAGAAGATCCAACTTGCTCCAGCGTGCCGTACGCCGACCCCCTTCCGGCGAGTGCCGACATTTTCCCAGATAAAACCGACCAAAATAAACCTGTCCCTTTTTGGTAGGTTTCGGGGTGACAAGGGGTTGCACTTTAGCGTGCGACAGCGGATAATGCCGAGCATTCGACAATACGCTTATTGCTCTTTCTATAGATTGAGGAGACCCCTATGGCCATGGAATTCAAACGCAGGCTGCCGATCCCCATGGAGATCCGCGAGGAAATGCCACTTTCTGCCGAGCTTACCGCCAAAAAGCAGGCATTTGACGCCGAGGTCGCCAAAGTCTTTACCGGCGAGGACGCACGCAAGGTGCTCATCATCGGCCCGTGCTCTGCCGACCGCGAGGATTCGGTGCTTGAGTACATGAACCGACTGGCCAAGACCGCCGAGGAGGTCAAGGACAAGCTCATCATCATTCCGCGCGTCTACACCAACAAGCCGCGCACCAAGGGCACCGGCTACAAGGGCCTGCTGCACAACCCCAACCCCGAGGCTCCCGACGATCTGCTCGAGGGCGTCAAGGCCATCCGCCATATGCACCTGCGCGTTATTGAGGAAACGGGCTTCTTCACCGCCGACGAGATGCTCTATCCGTCCAACTACCAATACCTCGTCGACCTGCTGAGCTATGTTGCCGTAGGCGCACGCTCGGTCGAAAACCAGGAGCATCGCCTGGTGTCGAGCGGCATTTCGGTACCCGTTGGCATGAAGAACCCCACTGCCGGCTCTACCACCGTTATGCTCAACTCCATTTACGCCGCGCAGGCGCACCAGAGCTTCATCTTCCGCAACTGGGAGGTCGAGTGCGACGGCAATCCGCTCGCGCACGCCGTTATGCGTGGCTACATCGGTCTCGATGGGCGCACCTACCCCAACTACCACTACGAGCACCTGGAGCGCCTGGCCGAGCGCTATACCGAGCATGCCGGCTATGCCAATCCGGCAGCGATCATCGACTGCAACCATGACAACTCGGGCAAGCGTCCGCTGGAGGAGTATCGCATTTGCAAGGAAGTGCTCGACAGCTGCCGCCGCAACGAGTCCATCTCCAAGCTGGTCAAGGGCTTTATGATCGAGTCTTACCTGGAGGACGGCAACCAGCCGGTCGACGGCGGCGTCTTTGGCAAGTCGATCACCGATCCGTGCCTGGGCTGGGAAAAGACCGACTACCTCATCCACGAGATCGCGGAACGTATTTAGTTACGCGGTTTTACCAAACCGCGTAACGGCTCGACGCTGCAAACCCGCCAGAACGGCAATCTGCCTTTCAGCTTCGACGGCATGACCAGAAGGTCAATGCCGCCTCGTTTCAAGGCACCTTGCTCGCTCTGGCGGGTTTTCGCTGACGTTTTTTCGACCTGCATTGTTGCCAAGGTTGGCACCAATGACTAATGCGGTAACTAGCTACGTCGGTCCGCTTGACCGGCTGGGTTTCCGAGGTGCCCCAGGTCGCCGCGAGAGAGGAGCGAAGCGTACTTTGGTACGCGAGCGACGGTTTGAGCGGCGAGATGGGGTGCCTCGGGAAGCCGGACGATTAAGCGGACGGTTCCTGCTGCGTAATGCAGTGGATATTTCCGCCACCGAAGACGACCTGCTCGGACTGAACGCCGACGCACTTGTAGACGCCCTCGCCCCAGACCTCGTCGTAAATCTTCTGGAGCGTGTCAACGGCAAGTTGATCGTTCTCGTCGCCGTACTGCGGGACGATAACGCCGTGGTTGGTGACCAGGTAGTTCATGTAGGAGGCGATCAGCGGCTCGTCGGCAACGCGCGGCTCGGCGTTCTCGTCGGCGTCGATGGTGTCGCAGGAAGCCTGGTCCATGAACAGCGGGTTCACAGGCATGCAGAGCTTGTAGACCTTCATCTTGCGGCCCTTGGCGTCAACGGCGTTGGAGAGGGTCTCGTAGGCGGCGTGGCACTGCTCGTAGAACGGATACTCGGGATCGTCGGTCCAGATGCAGGCCATGACGCCCGGGGCGATGAACGTGGCGACGTCGTCGATGTGGCCGTTGGTCTCCTCGGGGTCGATGCCCTCCTTGACCCAGATGACCTTCTCGACACCCAGGTAGTCCTTGAGGTGCTCGTCCATGTAGGCGCGAAGCTCCTCGCTCCAGGGCTCGAACTTCTTGTGGTACTTGGGCCAGATGGACTCGGGATCCTCTTCCTCCTCCAGAACCGCAGAGCAGGTGCGGCCCGGGGAAAGCAGGCACTGGTCGGTCACGACAAGGGTGCCCTCGCCGTCGACGGTGATGGAGCCGCCCTCGAGGATCATGTCATCGGGACGATAGCGGCGGCAGCCGGAGAGCTCGGCCATCTTGAGGGCGATCTGCTCGTCCTTGTCCCACGGGAAATAAAGGCCGTCGACGAGACCGCCGTAGGCGTTGAAGTGCCAGTGGTTGGCACGCTTCTCGCCCTTGCCGTTGATGACGTAGGTGGCGGCGGTATCGCGGAACCAAGCGTCGTCGGTGGTCATCTCGATAACGGTGACGTTCTCGTCATTCTCGAAGACGGCCTTGCAGTTGGCGTAGTCGGCCTGGTTGGCGCACATGGTGACCGGGGTGAACTCGGCGATGGCGCGAGCGATGGCGGCATACTGCTTCTGAGCCGGCTTGGCGCCGTGGGCCCAGGTGTCGGTGCGGTGGGGCCAGCCCATCCACACGCGATCCTGCGGGGCAAACTCAGCAGGCATGAAGAAGCCGTCGGCCTTGGGAGTGGACTCGGACTCGGTGATCGTACGCATAAGATTTCCTCCAAATCGAACGATCGCTTGCCGCGGGCGGGTTACCCGCGGCCTAAAAACCAAGAGATAGTGGGTGCCCGTCCCCCGGCAAAGGTCGGGGCGCCCGGTACCGGTTTTCACGGAGTCGCACCGGCGAGCGACGACGTAGCCAAGTGCGCGGAGACATACGCACGAAGGATACGAAAGAGAGAGGTTGGGGCGGGCGGTGGTTACCGGAGCTATCGCTCGCACCCGCCCCAGGAAATAGTGAGCAAATTTGTCGCTTTGGGCACGCCCCCGAAGAGGCTAGCGTGCCCGGAGTCGGGAGCGACAAGCCCGACGAAGCGTACTTTGGTACGCGAGGAGGGTTGGAGCCCCGAATCCGGGTGCTCTAGTCCTCTTCGGCCTCGGCGGCCTCCTCAGCGAGTCGCTGAGCAGCCAGCTCAGGGGTGAGACCCTTGTACTCGGTCTCGCGGCCCTTGGCGCTGACGACGCGGACGACCTCGCCGATGAGCACGAGCACGATGAAGATAACGATCATCGGGACCTTGTCGCCAATTTCATCGACGGAGAACGGAGCCAGCGTTGCAACGATGGCCAGGATCAGCTCGATGCAGGGGATGGCCAGCATAACCTTCATCATGGCGCCCTTAAACGGGAACGTGAAGATGCGCTCACGGTTCGGGTCGTTCTTACGAAGGTTGAGGAACGCCGGGAACATCGGGATGTAGGTGAGCAGCAGGAAGACGACGGAGGTGCCAAAGAGCATCCAGAAGACACCGTTGGAGATGGCGTCGATGGGAACCAGCTGCAGGCACAACACCAAGGAGGCAACGATAGCGTTGACCAGGTTGGCGCCGTTGGGCATATCGTCGTCAGAGATCATCGAGGCGAAGACCTTGGGCATGTTGCCGTGCTCGGCAGCGTAGCGAGCAACGGAGTTAACGCCGAAGGACCAAGCGGCCATGTTGGCGAACAGGGTGATCAGGAAGGCGATGCAGATGACCTTAAAGATCATGGAGTCGCCCACCATGGTCTGGACTGCGACAATCATGCCATAGTCGGGGTCGATGGAATCGGCCGGCACAGCAGCGCCGATGCCAAAGCCAGCGAACAGGTAGATCACAGCGATGGACAGGCCACCGACGATGATAGCCTTGGGGATATCGCGAGCGGGATCGGCCATGTCGTCGGTCATGGTGCAGATGACCTCGAAGCCCATGAAGTTAAAGATGATGATCGACAGGTAACCGAGAGCGTTGGTGTTGGTGAGCTCGGGCAGGAAGGTGGCAGCGGACATGTCGTTCGCAAAACCGTTCTCCATGGCATACCAAATGCCCAGAGCGCCAACGATAACCGCGACGGCGACCTTGATGATGGCGCCACCGTTAAGGACCCACTCGGAGTCGGACGCCTTGGAGCGGCCCATGAGGTAGACGATCCACACAAAGGCAAGATCGATACCCATCTTGGCGATCAAGTTGAACTCGACGCCAAAGACCATACCCAAAATGTCGGGGAACATGGTAGCCAGCGAGGCAATCCACAGCGGGTAGTTAACCCAGTAGTAGTACGAAATGCGGGCGCCCCATTTGTCGCCCAGGCCATCGCGTACCCAGTCGTAAATGCCGCCCTCGCCGTCATAGGTAGTACCGAGCTCGGCAACAACCATGCCATAAGGGAGCAGGAAGGTCAGGATCAGGAAGATCCACCAGAAGAACTGCTGGTTGCCAATGGCAGCAGCAGGAGCGGCGGCCTCGCAAACGAAGACGACGCAGATGATGGTCGAAATGACCGTCAAGAAGGAAAGCTTTTTCTTTCCGTCGCTCATGATGAGCTCCTTCGCTCAGTCTTGGACAGATCCGAGGCCCAAGGTACTAAGGCAATTGCTTAAGCCTCGGTGAGCGGGCGACAGGAGACGAGTATCCGCCGCCCGCAAACGTACTTTTAGCGGCCTTGAGGCTTAGAGCTGCTCGAGAGCCTTGAGAGCGGCGTGGAGCTCAGCCTTGGCGGAGTACTCGACACCCTCGTCGTTGAGCGGGGTGCGCTTGCCCAGGGCGGCAAGGAGAGCGCGGATGGAGTGCTTGCGGTTCTCGGCCTCAACCCAGCACAGGGAGCGCTCAGGGTCGTCCATGACCTCGTCGACGACCTCCTCGTTGCGGGTGGCCGGCAGGCAGTGCATGAACTTGGAGTTGGGACCGGCAAAGTTCATCATGTCCATGGTGACCTGATACTTGGGATAGAACACGTCCATGTAATTCTCGCCCGAGACCTCCTCGTCGTACAGGCCATACCACACGTCGGTGTAGATGAAGTCGGCGCCCTTGATGCACTCGATGTCGTCGGAGATGACGATGGAGCCACCGGAGACCTTGCAGTTCTCCTCGGCGATGGCCATCATCTGCTTGCCGAACTCGGCGCGCTCCTCAACGGTGCCAACGTGCAGGCCGCCGTCGGGGACCTGGTGGCCCTTAGGTCCAAACTGGACAAACTTCATGCCGACCTTGGAGGCGATGAACATGAGGGAGACGCAGACCTGGGTGGCGTCACCGATGAAGGCCAGGGTGCAGTCCTCGATCTTCTTACCCTCGGGGAGGTTCTCGAGCATGGTCATGAGGTCGCCCATCTCCTGCGTGGGATGGTTGAACTCGGACATGCCATTGATGACGGGCACAGCGGAGCCCTCGGCGAGGCCGACGACGTCCTTGTGACGGTCAACGCGAGCCATCATGATGTCGAGCAGCGAGCCCATAACGCGAGCGGTGTCGCCCAGGGACTCGTGACCGCCGAGCTGGATGGTGCCAGGGCCATAGAACTGAGCATGGCCGCCGAGGTCGGTCATAGCGGTCTCGAAGGAAAGACGGGTGCGGGTGGAGACCTGCTGGAAGATCATGCCAAGGCTCTTGTTGCGGAGCAGGTGCGGATAATAACCGTCAACCTTGATGGCCTTCTTCATTGCCAGGCCAAGATCCTCGATAGCCAGGATCTGCTCTTTGGTGAAGTCATTGGTGTCGATGAAATCCTTAGGCAGTGCCATGTCAATTTCCTTTCCGCCGGTCTTGCCGACTATTACTATGAGACGCTCGAACATCACGCCTCGTGTTGACAAGACCATCATTCACCCGTATGCAATTTTTACCTAGTTTATTCGGGATTAAAGACCGTTCACGGAGTTACACCCCCTCTAAACCAATATAAACCCGCAGGTAAACAGCTTGCAGGGGTTTACTATCTAGAACCGCAAACGGTATACGGCTATGCTGTATCTCGGCGCCCAATCCGCAATGTAACGAAGGGTTGAGACGTCTATATCCCACAAGATATACAGGACTCGGCCATAGATAAATGAAATGGGACGGTGACAGATGAACACCCTGATGTTCTTCTATACCCTAGCGATTCTCCTGATTTGTATTGTGACGGCAGTGCTTTCGCTTGCCGCCTATGCCTCGTCTCGTCGACGCTTCTTTATCTATGGCAGCGGCGTTTTTATTTGCTATGCCATCGAGATGACCGAGATTTTCTTTTTTGAATACACGCTGCAAAACCAGAGTTTTCCGGCCAGCGACTATTACTCAATTACCATGCCTGTGTTGCGGACGCTTGTGGCAACCGCTTCACAAGCTTTTATTTGGCTCATCGCCATGGACTTGCTCGACAAACATTCAAAAAAGCAGTTTGTAATTCCCGTCGCAACGTTCTTCCTGAGCGAGCTGCTGATCATTGTCGCTGTCCCCTACGGCCCCATGCGTCAATGGCTCTACTACACGATGCGTCAGGTATTCCTTGTATTTGTGGGGCTCTATATCTTTTGGACGGCGCATAAAAGCACGCAGGTCGAGCTTAAGGCGCGCGTCAACAATCAACGAAAGCACCTCATTATCGGCGCCATTCTGGTCGGGTGCATCGTTGCCGAGGACTTCTACAACATCTTGGTCGTCCCCATGAGTCTGGCACCCTCCTGGCTGCAGCTGTACCTATCCGAGCGCAACTTTAGCGAGAACGTCTTTGCGTGCTACTTTGCAATTCTGCTGATCATCTACTCCTACCACGTGCTTTCAATCCGCATGCAGGAGGCGCCCGAGGAAAAGAACGTCAGCGATCTTGATCGACACATCGAAGAGCAAATGCCCTTCTATCGCAACGCCTACAGGCTCTCCAACCGCGAGGCCGAGATTTTGCGTCTGGTTGTGCTGGGCAAGTCGAACCAAGAGATTGCTGACGAGCTATTCCTTGCCGTGGGCACCGTCAAGACCCACATCCACAACATCCTAGTCAAAACCGAGCAGCAAAACCGCACGACGTTGATCCTCCACTTCTGGAAGCGATAACCTACCAAAAAGGGACAGGTTTATTTTGGCAGGTTTTATCTGGGCAAACGCCAACCGTCGCGAGGGGAGCTGCTTTCCCTCGCGGCGGCCTTTTGACTCACAATTTCTTTCGTCTCAATCTGTAACATATGGAGGCCAAATCGCCGTCTTACTGTTACAGATCGAGACGAGTTACAGAGCGCGCGTCGAATAATCTCGATCTGTAACAGGTGGAGGCGTTTTTGCCAGCCAGATGTTACAGATTGAGATAAACGAAGGAGCTGCAGCGTTAAACAAGTTCACTGCAAAGTTATTCGGAAAGACCCGATGTTAGCGTCGGGCGATTTTAGCCGCTAATAGTCAAACTATTTTGACCAATCC
>CAUFMG010000020.1 GCA_959026725.1 uncultured Collinsella sp. | reverse complement strand
ATACTCCTCATCCTCGCCGAATTGCGAGTATGGCAGAATCGGCACTGGATGGCAGCGCGCTAGGCCGTGTCCGCGGAGTTACCCCCCCCCGTTTTTATCGTAACAGCTGATTCTAGGGACGCTTCAAAAAGTCAACCGAGGGTTTTGTCCCGTCAAGACGCCGAACGAGAATTACGTACCGCCAAGAGCCTCAAAACACGCCCCTCGCGGGACAGAATCCTCACTCGATTTCCATGCGGAGTAAAAACGTCAATCAATCATCCTCCGCAACGTCTATCCACCAAAAAGGCCGCCCCACGTGGAGCGGCCTTTGCTCGCAGCTTTTTACTGATAGTTACTCAAAAATTATTCCAACACATCCACAGAAGAGCAGCGAATCGTATTTTTCTTTCGGGAATCGAGAAAATAGCCTACCTTGACTTTAGACCCAACGCTCACGGGGCTATCGCTTACATAGCGCGTATGTTCTGAATCAACCAGAATGGTCAGACGATCAGACCCGTCGTTATATGGATCTTCGCTTTCGACCGACATGGTAAAATCGCCAGAGCTGTCAACGTTCAACACCAATCCGCTCACGAACCACAAATGTGAATAGTCACCTCCGCTATCTTTTTGGCAACGCTCCACTTTTAGAAATAGCGCAGAGAATGCGAACACGGCAACTGATATAGCGATGAAAACCTTAACGCCACTCCCCTTGCCATAAAATACAAATTTATTCGCCAAAGAAAAATACCCCTGCCTTATCCGTGTAATTAGCATAGTACTACGTTAACGTGCTCATGGCTGTGGGTTGGTTTAACCTACAGCCATGCTAAAGTTGCCAAAAGGGGCACAAAGGCCAATACGTTTGCGCCATGCCGGCACAGCGACCTGGCATCGTATGCACCGGCGGGATCATCGCTGGCCTGCAAGGAGGGCATATCCACGCGCTCATGGTCGCCGGAGGCCTCGTGATGCAGCACGCGCCAGGCGGCAAGCGCGTCGATTGGGACGTGCTTGCCGCCTGGCTCGACAGATACGGTTACAAGGTCGCTGATTGCGAGACGGAGACCCTTCCGACCGCCGACGCGGCGAGTGGGAACGCGAGGGTAAAAACGCATCGTCGCTGAACCAGTGAGTCAGTATTCTTTAGTTGGATGATGGATATTGAAATTGATTAGCGAGATAATGTGCATATCTCATAATGTATGCGTTGCACCATGAGAGAGGGGTCTGTCATGAGCTGGAAACCGAGAAAATGCGTTATCGCCGGTCTCGTGACAACCGGTCCTGACGGCGGCTTGTTTGCAACCGCAATGACATCGTACCGACTTTTCACTTGCATGTTCTGAAAGGCAGTTGCCATGCTGTCGCAAAATCAATCGAGATACTTGGTCACAATCGGCTTTGCCCTGCTTGCATTACTCTTTGCTAGCGACCTTTTGCTGAAACCGCCCAAGGAACTCGTTTTGCTTGCCATAGACTGCATTTCCGCCCTTTACTTTACGGCAACCCTATTCGTCGGACTAAAGGAGAGGAAAAAAGGCGCAGTCGTTGCGTCCGCCGTAGGCGTGATCACAGCCATTGCCTCATTCTTTATCTGACACATTGGTGATCTAGGGGCGATATCGTAGGAATACGACCGGGAGAGCCAGGACCAGATTGCCCGGGTTGCCCGGTCGGCTCGCGCGACGGCGCGGCGGTTCGACAGAAAGCTCTCCGGACTTCACGCCGTTTCTGATCGCATTGTAGACAGCCAACTCGTCTTCGCAGTCGGCGAGCACGCGGTGTGCGTCGTCGTTTTGGATGTACAGTAAATCTCGAAGGTCCTCCATGCACCAGCGTCCGAGATCTGGCCATGCGCGTCGCGCGAGCTGATAAGTGTCGATCACGATGTTGTAGTTAAAGTCCAGTCCAAAGCCGTCCCAGGCAGAACGGCATTGTTTCCTTGATTATCAACTTCATCCGGACACTTCCCGCATTCATCCGTGTGTGTACGGATGAATGCGGGGTTCGATACCCCGGCGGCCTGATCGGCAGACCGCCGGGAGTTCTCACTCCTCGATAAAAGCCGGCACTCGGTTAGTCCTGCGCATCTTGAAATCGCCAGTCTCGTGGGAGACGTAGAGAATGCCGTCCATCCCGTCTCGTGATGCATACGACAGGTGAACTGAACCGCAATCCGATCCATCATTGTCGAGAAGATCGAACGAATTCGGGTCGCTCGTTGCGGCCAAACGACCACTCAGACAAGAGCCATCGTCATTACAGATTTGCCATTCCATGTCTTCGCCTGCAAGAATCGCCATAGACGGCCTGGTCGCGCCATCGTTGACATACATCCCGTCTATGCCAAAACCGTTTTCAGCGCCATCGATGAACGACTGCTCGGACCTATACCTCGCAAATGATGCACATAGCACCATTGCAAGACAAAGTACAAAGCCAACAATCGCTATCTTTGCATAGCTCTTGCCTATCATGTCATTCACCACCCTCGTATGTATCGAGGTATTCCTGCTTGAGCGTCTGCGAGGACGACTTGATCTTTTCCACGAGCGTGCCGGCCTCGATGAAGTAGAACGAGTTGGTGAGGTCTGCCAGGTCGTCGAGCAGATGGCTTGAAATGAGCACGCTTCGTCCCCGCGCCACCTCGCTGCGCATCGCGTCGCAGGAGGTTTTCCGCTTTCCCGGATCGAGGCCGTTCAGCGGTTCATCGAGGATGAGGTACGGGCAATCGGTCGCTATCGCCATGGCAAGCTTTACCTGCTGCTTCATTCCTGTCGAGAGTTTACGGGTCGGCTTGTCGAGATATGGGGAGATTCCGAGGGAGTCGCAGAGCGAGTCGATGTCGGCGGCCGATTTCCACGCCTCCCTAACGAAAGCAAGGTGCTCGATGGCCGATAGCGTGGGATAGAGATCCGCGCCGCCCGAAGAGCTCAGGTAGACGAGTTCTGCGAATTCGGCTGATCGACGTTGGCAGATTCCGTCTGCCGCCAGGCTTCCCGAGCGGATGCGGGTGGGAAATTGGCCCGACAGCGCTTCAAGAAGGGTGGTTTTCCCCGAGCCGTTGGGAGCAACGAGGCCCGCCGCCGTTCCCGGGCTCAGGAAAAGCGACCCGATTGAAAGTATCGTCGTGCTTCCGTATCCCACGCTCGCGTCCAGAAGCTCGAGCCCATGGTGCTTTTTAGCGGGTCCAGCCTGTTTGGGCGAACGTGCCGCAACGGCGCCGACCGCAAAAAGGACCGCGACGTATGCCAGGGCCACGGCAAGCATCGATGCGCCGCCCGAACCGGAGCCAATGAATTCTGTCGGGAAGCATCCTACGTAACCCGTTGCCTCGATAGGCGAGAATATGGCCAGCGGCAGGAGATTGAGCGCGGCGTTATGCTCCAGTGCCGAATCGGACAGTAACGGGAATGCCGGGGCCGCGACAAGCAGCGCGGAGGTAAGGGGGCCCGCGAGGACGCGCCTCGTTGCGGTCGATAGGACGGCGGAGAAAACGGATATCAAGGTTCCGCCCGCAAGCAGCGCGAGAAGCAGGGTCGTGAAGACGTCTCCCGCGGTCGTGGTGGCAAGCGCGCCGTCATGGAAGAAGGCGATCGGGTACCCAATTTGCCCGAAGCCGTTTAGGACCGAGGCGTAAATGCCCCCGGGTGCGAGGCCGGCGAGGAGCATCGCGGTCCCCGCGGCGATTATCGAAAACACGATCTGGATAAGGCGCCGGAATTTGGGCGCGGGCGCCTTCGCCGCCAGGGTCCCGGGCCTTGTGGCGCCGAGCAGGAGTATCGACGAGAGAAGGAAGGGGATGAAGGGAAGGAAAGACGGCGCCGTGGCAATGGCGTAAGGCAGGAAGGAAAGGAATGGCAGGTCGTTTGCGGAGGCCGGGATATCCGTGATGCCGGAGCTGCTCAGGGCACGGCAATATGCGAGCGCTGCGTCATTGGTCTCTTGGTCTCCCACGATGGACCCGGATTGGAAGCCTTCGCCCATGAGCGCGTAGTAGCTCTCGGCAGAATCGAGAAAGGCGGCGTCGGTTTGGGCGGCGAGGGCGGCGTTCGCGTATCTTGCAAGCTCCGCGTCGACTTGCTGCTCTGGCGATAGGTCTGTGCCGCTGGCTTGGGGTGCGCGCGTATTGAATGCGTCGACAAAGCCCTGCATGCCCTGCTTCATAAAGAAGGGCCCGTAGATGGGTGAATTGAACGCAATGGGGATGGAGAAGGCTGCGGCGAGAACGAGCGTAGAGATCCATACGGCCCTGTCTCTTAGGATTAGTTTGAGAAGAAGTCGACAGTACATTTGGAAGCACCTACGTTCCTCAAAGAATTGTTAGATTAAAAGTAACAGACCGGATGAAGATGCGTGCGACGGGGGCGAGGCGAATGGCTGAGCGGTATCGATACGCGGGTTCAACGGCATCACATTGGCCACATAGATTATTAACTTGCATTTCTAACAGTTAAGGAGACGGGTGCTTTCCAGCACACTCCTTCGATGATGCCTTCCGCTAGTTGCTATGCCGGTTTCAGCCAACAAAGAATGTGCCCGGGCGCTCAGGTTCACCGTTAGCGTTGGCAACATATGAGATGATGCACACGCGCAACAAAAACGTGTACATCACCCTCCAAAACCGACATTTTTCGACATGTTTGGAGGCTGATGTACATAAATGTGAGTTCCCGCCCCGCCAACAACACCCTCCACATGTCTGGACTCTCTATGGCTGCGCTGGATAGACATCGCCGGAACGGGTATAGTATCGAAAGTTTTGTCGTTAACCAGCGGGGGAGTCCTGTGGGCATCAAAAAGAAGATCAAAAAGGAGCTTATCGGCACTTCCGATTACCCGTCGAATAAGATCTTTACGATCTCCAATTTCATCACCTTTACGCGCCTGATCCTCACCCTGGTATTTCTGTACCTGTTTGTGACGGATAACAACCGCGTCATCGCCATCGTTATCTACGCCGTTGCCGCCTCCACCGACTGGATGGACGGCCAGATCGCCCGCATGACCAAGACGGTCTCGTGGCTTGGCAAGGTCATGGATCCAATTTGTGATCGCGCGCTGCTGTTCACCGGTGTACTGGGACTGGTGGTTCGCGGAGAGCTGCCCATCTGGGTCTGCGTGCTCATTATTGGCCGTGACATCTATCTGGGCATCGGCACGCTTATCGTGCGTCATTATCACCGTCGCCCCATCGATGTCGTCTTCCCCGGAAAGATTGCCACAGCGCTGCTCATGACCGGATTCTCGCTCATGCTGCTCGGGTTCCCCGTTGTTGACGGCCTGCAACTTTTACCTTCAACCCTTACGGCCTTCCCGGGCCTCAACGGAAGCTCGGTGCCCCTCGGCATCTTCTTTGTGTACGGCGGCGTGATCTTCTCCATGCTCACGGCTGTCATCTACTCCATTAAGGGCGGAGCGGCCATTAAACAGGCTCTCACGCATCCCGAGGATGAGGACATCGACTTTCTGAACCCTGAAATCGAAGACTGATACGTTGGGGTATGATTACGTACGGTTCATAATTTGCGGCACGTCCGCGATAAGTTAGGGGTTGTCATGGACAACATGGTTAACAATATGCCTCAGAATGATAAGACTGCTGACGCTACCTGCGTATTCCGCGTGCCTTCAAGCGACGTCACCGTTCCCGACCTCATGGACAACGTGCGCATCACCGCCCCCGTTCTGTCCATCGTCAAGGGTCCGCAGACGGGTGCCGCTTTTGAGCTCGAGGACGACGTGACCACCATCGGTCGCGATCCCGCGAACGGCATCTTCCTCAACGATATGACTGTTTCGCGCAGCCACGCGCGCATTATCCGCGAGGGCCTCGGCGCTCGCATCGAGGACCTGGGCTCGCTCAATGGCACCTGGGTCGACGGTGCCATAGTCAACGCGGCCCCGCTGCACGACGGTTCTTCCGTCCAGATCGGTACGTTTACGCTCATCTACCACGAGAGCACGCCGGAGCGCATCGAAACCGGTGAGTAGGGCATGGCCGAACGCAACTATCTGAGTATCGGCCAAGTCGTCAACCTACTTCGAGGCGCATACCCCGATCTTTCGAACTCAAAAATTAGATTTCTAGAGGATGAGGGGCTCATTACCCCTCATCGTACGCCTAAGGGATACCGTCAGTACTCCAAGGAGGACGTTGATCGCCTAGAGGTCATTCTGCACTTGCAGAAGACTCGCTACATGCCGCTCAACGTGATTAAGCAGCGCTTGGAAAACGCCACGGACCTGTCAACGCTCGCCTACGAGGTGGGCTTGCTGTCCGATGTTCCGCTCAAGACGGAGCCCAAGGAGACTAAGCAAAAGCTGCATCCCATCGAGACCATTCCCGATATGCTGGGCGTCGAGATTTCGTTTATCCGCTCGCTCGCTGAGAACGACCTCATTCGCATCATCAAGAGTCCGCAGAATCGTGAGCTCGTCGATGGTCGCGATTTTCCGATTATCCGCTACTGCTCCGAGCTGTCACGCTTCCATATCGAGCCGCGCAACCTGCGTCAGTACGTGTCTTCCGCCAACCGCGAGTCCTCGATGTTTGAGCAGGTGCTCGTGAGCATGCTCGGAATGGATACCTCCGATGACGAGCGCGACGCCAAGCTCGAGCGTGCGTTTAAGAAGCTTCACGACCTGACGGAAGGTGTGCACACTGCGCTGCTCAAGAACCGCGTTTT
This sequence comes from uncultured Collinsella sp., assembly GCA_959026725.1. GTDB lineage: Bacteria > Actinomycetota > Coriobacteriia > Coriobacteriales > Coriobacteriaceae > Collinsella. The sequence continues at coordinate 27,789 of CAUFMG010000020.1, read as the reverse complement.
TGAGTCGCTCAACGCCGTGGTCGAGGACGCCGACATCGATGCACTCGATGAGGAAATCACTCGCTCCGAGTCCACCAAGGCCAAAAACGAAGAGATAGCCGCGCCGGCTTCGCACGAGGATTCTCTCGTCAAGCCGCTCAAGGTCGTCCCCCCTTCGCAATCCGGCACCGCCACCGCGGGCAAATAACCGCTGCTGAAATTTCGGGAACCCATTGAAAGGTCATGCAATGTACGACTTCGAATCTCAAATCGTCGACATCCCCGACTATCCCGAGCCCGGAGTCATCTTTAAAGACATCACGCCGCTCTTTGGCAATCCCGAGGCGCTCAAAGCCATGACCGATGCCCTCGCCGAGCACTTTGCCGGCATGGGAATCACCAAGGTCGTGGGTCCCGAGGCTCGCGGCTTTATGGTTGGCGTACCGGTAGCTGTAGCCCTTGGCGCCGGCTTTGTTCCCGCACGTAAACCGGGCAAGCTACCGCGCAAGACTGTGAGCCAGAGCTACGAGCTCGAGTACGGAACGGATTCCATTGAGATCCATGCCGACGCTATCAGCTCTAAAGATACCGTGTTGATTCTGGACGACTTGGTCGCGACGGGCGGAACCGTCGAGGCAACAGGTAAACTGGTGCGAGATATGGGCGCAAAGCTTATCGGTTACGGTTGTATCCTTGAGCTTGCGTTTCTCAACCCGCGCGAGAAGCTCACGCCGTCTGATGACGATGTGGAGCTCTTTAGCCTGGTGACGGTGGACTAGCCGTTACCCTTAGTTACTGGAAAGGAAGCTACATGCGCACAGCAAACACGCACAAAAACATGGCACGCTGCGCTGCTACGGCAACCCTCGCTTGTGTTTTGGGCTTGGGCCTCGCGGCTCCTGCCTACGCCGATACCGCATCCGACCTTGCCGCTGCTCGTACTAAGCTCGAGCAGATCGGTACCCAAACTCAGCAGATTTACGATGAGCTCGCCACGCAGACGCAGGCGCTCGATCAGACTGCCGGCGAGATCACGCAAAAGCAGCAGGAAATCGCCGATGGTCAGGCCAAGCTCTCGACCTATGTCGCCGGCGAGTACAAAACCGGCGGTCTGAGCCTGCTTCAGGTTCTGACGGGCGTCGATGACCTGAGCGATATGCTCAACCGTCTGTTCTACTACGGCAAAGTTTCCGATAAGCAAGCTCAGACCATTCAAGAGGTCAAGGAGCTTAAGCAGCAGCTCACCGATAAGCAGGCCGAGCAGGAAAAGAACGTCGCCGCCACGCAAAAGAAGGTCGACGAGCTTAACGCCCAGCAGGCTGAAGCCCAGAACGTCGTAAACTCCCTGGATTCACAGCTGCAGGCCGAGCTTGCCGCCGAGGCCGAGGCCAACGCCGCGCTGCAGGCTGGCATCAACGCCAGCACCGCCGAGAAGGCCACGGTGAGCAACGAGACTGCCGGCACGACCGAGAACACCAACAATGGTGGCCAGACCAGCAATAACAACAACCAGGGCGGCAACACTCCGGCTCCTACGCCGGCACCTGCTCCGACGCCGCAGCCCCCCGCACCTGCTCCGGCTCCGACGCCTTCTGCCCCGAGCCAGTCCGTCGACGGCGGTTCTGTTGTCTCTCGTGCATACAGTAAGCTTGGTTGCGCTTATTCCTGGGGCGGAATTGGCCCGAACAGCTTCGACTGCTCTGGTTTTGTTAGCTATTGCCTCACTGGTCGTTATTGCCGCCTGGGCACCACGGGTACCTTTATGGGCTGGACGCGTGTGTCCGATCCGCAGCCCGGTGACGTTGTGGTCAACTCGTACCACACCGGCATTTACATCGGTGGTGGTCAGATGATTCATGCTTCTGACTACAACACGGGTGTTATCATCAGCTCCGTTGCCGCCGGCATGAACAACAACTACATTTTCGTGCGCTACTAAGTATTCAGATAAAGCAAACGGATATGGACCTCGTGGCTTTGAGTCATGAGGTCCATTCTTTTGCCTTTAGTGCAGTCCGCTATCTAGTTTTGAATACTAGATAGCGGCCCAATCGGTCTGCAAGATGGCTATAATTGAATGGGAACGATTAGAAAGGACCCTCTATGAGCTGGGCACTTATCTCCGATTCAAGCTGCAACCTCCGCGATTGGCAACCGATCGCGCCCCATACCACCTTTGCATTTGCGCCCCTCAAAATTCGAGTGGGGGAGCATGAATTCGTCGATGACCTTTCGCTCGATGTTCATGAGCTCAACTGCGCTGTTCAGGCGGAGACGAACGCTTCTTCGAGCGCTTGTCCCAGCGTAGGGGAGTGGGCCGAGCTCTTCAAATTGGCAGACAAGACCATCTGCATGCCGATCTCTGAGGGCGTGTCGGGCAGCTACAACGCGGCAGCCACGGCTCGCGATATGGTTCTTGCCGAGGAGCCCGACCGACAGATTCATCTAGTCAATTCACGCGCAGCTGGCGGCAAAATGGACCTCATTTTCTTGCTGTTCGACCGCTATCTTGCAAGCAATCCGAATGTCTCATTCGAGGATGCTTGCGCATACTTCAATAGCCTTGAACAGAACAGCAAAATCCTCTTCAGTTTGTGCAATTACGAAAACCTCGCCAAAGCCGGACGTATCCCTAAGGCAGCCGGCGTCATTGCCAACAAGCTCAATATCCGCATTTTGGGCACGGCGAGTGAGGCCGGTAAAATCGAACTCGTCGGGCACACGCGTGGCGAAAAGAAGATGCTCAACAAGATCATCGACACTATGGAAGCCGAGGGCTTTACGGGCGGTGAGGTCATCATCGATCACGTTGAGAACGAAGCTGGAGCCCAGGCGCTTACTGATCGCATAGTCGAACATTGGCCCGGCTCCAAGACCATCATCATGCCCTGCAACGGCCTGGATTCCTATTACGCCGAGATGCACGGCCTCATCATCGGCTACGGCATGGGCGTAGCTTCGGGCAAATAAAGTCCAACCAAGCAAAATACGGGCGGGACAAAGCGACAGATGGCTCTTTGTCCCGCCCGTTTTATACGTCGGCTAGCTATTAAACCCGTTGAACTTGAGATAGCTCATCAAGTAAGCCTTCGAAACAAAGGATGAAACCGCACTGCGCACAAGCAGCGACTCACGCGTTACCTGATGCGCCGTATCGGGAACCGGCGTCTGCTCGACTGAAAACGCCGAACGAATCGATGCCTCGAGCTGATCAACCACATAATCAAAGGCCGTCGGGGCATCGTAGCTCAAACGCTGAATGTTAAAGAGTGCCTGCACCGCAGCAATAGGTAGCACCTGTTTAAAGATGCAGATAGCGATCAGGCGGGCAATCTGCTCGCGGCCATATTGCTTTTTGACCGGAGCAGGCACCAGGCCAACCTTTACGTAGTTATTGATCATCGATGGCGTAATGACGGGCTGCTCAACGCAAATGGACAGCGGCTCCATCCACAGTGCAACATACTCAATGACCTGGTCGCGGTAGAGCGTCACACTAGGCAACTGGTCATAGCGCGGCAGACTCAGCGTATTGAGTTTGCGTACGATATCGGACTGAATAAATGCATCGGGCAGCACAGTGGGCTGAATATCTTCAGGCTTAATGCTAACCGACGAATCAGACATCGGAATAACGTGTTTAACGTGATTCATAAAGGTCCTCCGTTCATTTTCTATATTGTATTCTACGTTATCTAGTTTTGCATACCACATAGTCGCCAAGTAAAAGTGGTTGGACAGCACATTGATACACCGTCCAACCACTTTGTTAAAAGATAACAACCTTACATAAGATATATTATCGTACTTATCCGCGGAGAAACGCGTATGCGCTCGTTGCTGCTATGGCTCCGTCAGAAACGGCGGTAACAACCTGACGTAAGCGCTTGGAACGGATGTCGCCAGCAGCAAATAGACCTGGCGTGCGGGTCGCCATGGATTCATCAGTCAGAATGCCGCCATCAGGCGCCAGATCGACCAGATGCTCAACAAGCTCGGTATGGGGTTGCGTGCCGGTAAAGACAAAAATGCCAAACGAGCCAGGCTCAAAGGTCTCGGCATGCGTCTTACCGCTTGCATTGTCTTTGAACGTAATTGTCGTGGGCATCGCTTCACCAGAAAGCTCCACAATACTAGTTTGGTACCTAACTGTAATATTGTCCTTTTTGAGTACTTTCTGAACAACACCATCAGGCGCACGGAACTGGTCGCGGCGCAGCACGATGGTCACACTGCTGGCAATATCTGACAGGAACAGTGCCTCTTCGCATGCCGAATTGCCACCACCGATTACAAAGACCTGTTTGCCACGGAAGAACATGCCGTCACACGTCGCGCAATACGAAACGCCACGACCGCGATACGTGTCCTCGCCAATAAAACCCGCAGGACGCGGCGTGGCGCCCATGCACGCAATGACGCTCTTGGCCGCTGTGTCGCCCATATCATGATGGATGGTAAATTGAGCCGCATCGGCATCGTAATCGACGCCTGTCACCATACTCCATTTAACCTGGGCCCCCAGGCCTTCAGCATGCTGTTGGAACCGCTCACCAAGTTCGGCGCCGCTCAGCAGTGGAATACCAGGATAATTCTCAATCTCGTTGGATGTAGCAATCTGTCCGCCAGACATACCCTGCTCAAGGACAGTCGTCGTAAGGTTGGCGCGCGCCGCATAAATGGCGGCAGCATAGCCCGCGGGGCCGCCGCCGATAATCGCAACATCGATTGTCTGATCGGTAATCATGAAGAGTCCTCTCGTCGAAACGTTGTCGTTCTTTGCGCTCATACCCAAATTTACGTGAACGTGACACTCATGCACTACAATGACAAATAGCGTAATAAAGCTGAAGGGGAGTTATCGATGGATCAAACGCAGACGAGCAATAGCGCTCCCCTGCCCATGCAAGCCACTCCCCAACCGGAGCAAATGACCGTTTCACCTGCACAAAAACCCCTGGTAACCATTGTGCACGCATCGGTTGGATCGGGCCACAAAGCCGCCGCCAACGCGATTGCGCAAGCATTTGACCTTATCCGCGGCACCAAGGGAATCCCTGAGGATATTGAAATTGAAGTGCTCGATATCCTTGATTTTGGACGTATTAAATTCGACGGCAATAAGACCGCGGCTTCTTTTACGGGAGCCACACGCCCCATTTACGACCTGACCTGGCGATATACGCTTACGGGACATCTTCTCTGGGGTGGCGGCACGGCATGGTCGCGAATTATGTTCCCCGCCTTCAACGAATATATTCGTCGCCGCAGGCCTATAGCCGTGGTCGCAACGCACATCACAGCAGCCAATGTTGCCGTGGGCGCCCGCGTCATCACGGGTATCGATTATCCGGTCATCTGCGTACCAACAGACTATGAAGTAGAAGGCTTTTGGCCCCACAAGGACACCGACCTGTTCTGCGTCGCCAACGAGTTTATGGCCGAAACGCTGCGCCCGCGCAAAGTTCCCGAGTCAAAGATCCGCATAACGGGCATCCCCATCCGAGCCGGTTTCGATACCGATTACAAACGCGAGGATGAGCTGAGCAAGTTCAATCTCCCCATAGACAAAACCGTCGTATTGGTGATGGCCGGCGCCAGTTTGCCCCAACCATACGTGCGTTTCCGTGCCGCGATGGACCACACGCTCCCCTTCTTACGCAGCTTTGAAGACATGCACTTTGTCTTTTTACCGGGCAAGGATAAGGAATACGCCGCCCGACTCAAGACGCTCTTCGACGCCATGAAGCTCGACAACGTCACGGTTCTGGACTACGTGGACGACATGGCGGCCCTCATGCACGGCTGCGACCTGGCAATCCTCAAGTCGGGCGGGCTCACCGTCACCGAGTGCCTATGCGCACATCTGCCGATGATCCTGCTGGGCAAATCATACGGTCAGGAAAAGGCCAACACAACGATGCTCACCGGCATGGGCGCCAGTATGCATGTCACCACCGCACGAGAACTCATCGTGACGTTACGCCATCTCCACGATCATCCCGAGTCGCTCAAGGCACTGCTCATCAATGGCGAAGTGCTGCGCCGCCCACGCGCAGCGGAGGACATCGCCATCGCAACCATGGAGCTCGTAGGCAAACCCCAAAAGCGCAAACGAGCCTTCTGCCGCTTCTACTGGGGCGGAAAACCTGCTCATATCAGGTAGACGAAAGTCCGCTGCTCAGCGGGAGCCGCCCATATATCATTCCATGCTCAAACATTCTCGCTGCGCTGCGAAACTGCGCGTGGAACGATATATGGGCGGCTCCCGCTGAGCAGCTACGTTTACGTGCTAGCAGTTACACCAGATTCCCTTCCAATAGAACCTGCAAAGGCGAAACCAGAAAATATAGATATAGAAAGCCGATGCGACAATGAAGATGTCCCTTTATCGCATCGGCTTACTAGAAAGACTTTTGTTTTCAAGCGAGTAACCGCCCGCCCGCCTCTCACACATATCGTTCCACGCGCAGTTTCGCAGCGAGCAAAGCGACGCGAGAATGTTTGAGCATGGAATGATATAGGTAAGCCCCGGGCGGGAGGGATACGAGCGCCCTAGGCGACGCCGCTGGAGCCGAAGCCTCCTTTACCTCGGTCGGTTTCGTCTAGTTCTTCTACTTCTACGAGGTTGACCATGGGGACTTCTTGGATGACGAGTTGGGCTATGCGGTCGCCTTTGTTGATTTGGATGTTGTTGGAGGGATCCAGGTTGATGAGGATAACCTTGAGTTCTCCTCGGTAGTGGGCGTCGATGAGGCCCGGCGTATTGACTATAGACAGGCCCTGCTTGATGGCCAAACCGCTTCGGGGCTGGACGAAGCCGGCGTAGCCATCGGGCAGGGCGATGGCCAACCCAGTAGAGACCAGACGGCGTTCGAAGGGCCTCAGGACGCAGTCCTCGTTGGAGCGCAGATCCAAACCGGCATCGGTGGGATGCGCGTATTTGGGAAGCTCGACGGTGGGGTCGAGACGCTTTATGTTGACGGTAATGTTGGACATGGAATCACCTTAGCTTGTCAAGCTCTTGCAGAAACTCATCGACGTCTTTGAAATCGCGGTAGACCGAGGCAAAGCGGATGTACGCCACCTTGTCGATCTTGGCCAAGCGCTTGAGCACCATGTCACCCAACTCATGGGACGTGACGGCCGTCAGCGTACGAGAACGCAGCTCGACCTCGATATCGTCGATAATCTCATTGAGCTTCTTAGTGTCGATATCACGCTTGATGGTGGCGCGCATCAAGCCGACGAGCAGCTTATTGCGATCGAACCGCTGCTTAGTTCCGTCCGACTTAATGACCTCGATTGGGTCTTCGCATCGCTCGAACGTTGTAAAGCGGTAATTACACGAGCAACATTCGCGACGGCGCTTAATGGTGTTATTTGACTCCTGCATACGGGAATCAACGACGCGGGTATGTGCCTTGCCGCATTTGGGACAGCGCATGGTACCTCCTCTTAAACGATAACAAGGGTACCATGCGCAGCGTGATAATGATTACGAACGAGTAGGAACCTTAAGATGCGCACCGGCGGCGAGCGAACCATGCTCCAGATGGTTGACGTTACGGATCATGTCGGAAGTCTCTTGCGTGGAAAGGCCTTCGATTGGATATTCCTCGGCAAGCGACCAAAGAGAATCACCAGGCTGAACGCGAATGGTCTCGTAGGTAACGTTGGAAACGGACTCGGCATACGCGGCGTGACGAGCGCTAAAGACCGACGTAGCGAGGACAAAAAAGAGCGTGAGCGCAACGGCGACGGCAACAATCGTCGAGACCTTCAGGGCAGCGGGAGTCGGCGCGGCAACAGCATACTGAGTGCGAGCAGACTTTACGGGCAAAGGCTGATAACCGGAACGTCCTCCCTTGACAACAGTAAAAGCGGGCGCGGCAGGCGTCTCGAGCTTAAGGGCGAGGTTTCCCTGGACCATATTCGTTGCGTTCATCATGTTCTCCTCTCGCGTGTTTTGCTGAGAACAGTTTTATCAAGCCGCGCGGACAAAAATGTCTAGCGCGAGAACGAATGTTCGGTTATTATTATCTTCGAACAGTTGTTCCTGTCAAGCAAAATTCGAACATTTGTTTGACATGGGTAGAGAGGATGCCCTGATGGCTCGCAAAATTACCAAGCGTCAGCAGCAAATTTACGACTTCATCAAGGAATATCAGCAGGAGAAGGGTTATCCGCCCAGCGTGCGCGAGATGGCTTCTGCCGTGGGTCTTTCCTCCCCCAGCACCGTGCACGCCCATCTCTCTGCCCTGGAGGCGCGTGGGCTACTCAAGCGCGATGCCACCAAACCGCGCGCCCTGGAACTCTTTAACGAGGACGGCTCCTCGGTCTCAATTTCTAAATCTGACGAGCCCACCGCACCTCGCGGAACGGTCTCGCTACCGCTCGTTGGTCGCGTCGCGGCTGGGATTCCCATTCTGGCCGAGCAGAATATCGAAGACACTTTTACTATCCCGACCGAAATCGCCACTGATCAGGGTTCCTTTATCCTTGAGGTACATGGGAGCTCAATGATCAATGTCGGCATCTTCAATGGCGATTACATCATCGTCCGTGAACAAAAGAGTGCCATGAACGGCGAAATTGTCGTGGCCATGATTGATGGTTCAGCGACCGTCAAGACGTTCTACAAGGAGCAGGGACGCGTACGCCTGCAGCCTGAGAATGACACCATGGAGCCTATCTATGCAACGAATCCCGTTATCCTGGGCAAAGTCGTCGGCTTGATGCGCCGGTTCTCGTAATGCAAAAACGCATCACCATCTTTGACACCGTCCGCGGGTTTACGATGATTTCAATGGCAGGTTTTCACGCTTGCTACGATCTCGCCTACCTGTACGGTTGGGATATGCCCTGGTTTACACAGACCGCCTTTCAAGACATCTGGCGTGCCAGCATCAGCTGGGTATTCTTGTTTATCGCGGGTTGGATGTGCACGCTCTCACGCAACAATATCAAACGTGCCGCCAAATACGCCTTAGCAGCACTCGTCGTCTGGTTGGCAACAACACTTGTCTCAGTCGACGATTCGGTTAATTTTGGCATCATCTGCTGCATGGCCGCATGTACCGGCATCGTGGCGTTGACCGATCCCGTCCTTAAGAAGATATCGGCGAGATGGGGCATGTCCCTATGCCTTGTGTTGTTCGCCCTCACCTGGAGTATCCCCAAAACGATCTATCCTGTCCCCTACCTGGCGTGGCTGGGATTTCCGAGCCCTGGGTTTGTTTCAGGTGATTACTACCCCATTATCCCGTTTTTCTTTATGTATCTTGCAGGATAGTTCGCCGCACACATAGCGCAGGGAATCGATAAGACCGTCCCAAGCTGGGCCTACGCCAATCCCATCCCGGCGCTCGCCAGCCTTGGACGTCACGCACTCCCCTTTTATCTACTGCATCAGCCCATTATTCTGGGCTTTTTGGAGCTCGTCTACTCGGTGCGATAACGCTTGAGCCGCGGCGCGATACGAGCCGGCAGCTTCGCAACAATACGAACGCCGCCCTCAAGATATTCCTCGTGCAAAAGGGTTCCCTGTTCATGCACCAGCGAGATGAGGGCGCCCTCGCGATACGGGATATCAGCGGAGAGCAACACATCGGTGGCAGCCGCCTCACGAGCAATACGGTCGACGAGATCGTCGAGTCCCTCGCCCGTCTGGGCCGAGAACAGCACGGCCTCGGGATAGCGACGACGGAAACTCAATCGATCAACGCTATCGAGAAGATCGATTTTATTGAACACCGTAAGCGTCAAACGCTCGCCGGCACCGATCTCATCAAGAACGCGATCGACTGCCTCGAGCTGGCGCTCGTAGTCCTCGTCAGAGGCATCCACAACTTTAAGAATCAGATCGACACCAAGAACCTCAGACAGCGTGGACTTAAAGGCATCAACGAGACCATGCGGTAGCTTTTGAATAAAGCCAACGGTATCGGTAATCGTCATGCCGCGACCGCCGGGCAGGCGATACGAACGCGTCGTCGGGTCGAGCGTAGCAAACAGCTTGTCCTGCGAAAGTACCGTAGAGCCGGTCAGGCGATTGAGCAACGTCGATTTACCGGCATTGGTATAACCGGCTAACGCGACGCGAAACGCCGGTGACTCAATGCGGCTCTTGGACTGGACATCGCGACGCTGTTCAACCTGCTTGAGGTCACGACGAAGCGCAGCGATCTTATTACGAATGAGGCGACGGTCGACCTCGAGCTGACTTTCGCCCTGACCAAAGCGTGAACCGATGCCGCCGCGCGTCTGCTCCTTGGCAAGATGGCTCCACATACCGCGCAGACGAGGCAACAGATATTGAAGCTGCGCCAGCTGTACCTGTAGGCGTCCCTCACGCGTCTGAGCATGCAGGCCAAAGATATCCAGGATCAGTGCTGTACGATCGATAATCTTTACCGGCTCGCCCACGGCTTTCTCCAAATAGGATTGCTGCGAGGGCGTCAGGTCGTCGTCAAAGATAACAACATCGGCATCCATGCGATGCACCAGGCCGCACAGCTCTTCAACCTTACCGGAACCGATAAACGATTTAGGATACGGCTTTACCAAACGCTGAGACAAGCGCGCCACGCACCGGGCACCAGCCGTATGGGCAAGGCGCTCCAGCTCGTCAAGCGATCGATCGAGCGGCCATGCATTGTCGCGCCATTCAACACCAACCAAAATGGCACGCTCGGGCTCGGGTGCCGTGGAAACAAGAGGAAAACGAGCCATTAGACAGCCTCAATACGATGCAGGATGTCCTCAACGACCTCATCGATCGTAAACTCGTCCATATCGAACCACACGATACGGTCATCGCGTTTAAACCACGAAAGCTGACGCTTGGCATAGCGACGCGAACGCATCTTGATGAGTTCGCGAGCCTCATCCATAGAAATCACGCCGTTAAAGGCATCGATAATCTCTTTATAGCCAATCGCCTGCATCGAAGTCAGGGCATCTGCCAGCCCCTGGTCCATAAGACCGCGAACCTCATCGACAAGGCCCTGCTCAAACATCAGGTCGACGCGCAGGTTAATGCGCTCGTAGAGCATCTCGCGATTACGCGTCAGACCAAACCACAGAGCGTGATAATGCTCGCGCGGAACACTAAACTGCGACTTTTGCTGCGCGTAGGACACTCCATCATCGTGCATTTCGAGAGCGCGAATCACGCGGCGAACATTATGGGGGTGGATGACCGCAGCGGACTCGGGGTCGCGCTCGGCAAGCAGGGCATGCAGTCCCTCCTCGCCAATACGCTCGGCAAGCTCCTGATAGCCCGCACGGCGATCGTCCTCAAGTTCACCCGAGGGAAAGTCCATCTCATCGAGGGCGGCCTTGAGATACAGCCCCGTACCCCCGCAAAACACCGGCAGGCGGCCCTCGCCAAGCAAGCGCTCAACATGCGCGCGAGCATCAGCCTGATAAAGCGCAGCAGAATATGCCACACCCGGCTCTACAATGTCGACGAGACGCAGCGGCGCCGTACACTCATCGGGCGCCATCTTTGCGGTACCGATATCCATGCCGCGATAGATTTGCATCGCATCGCACGACAGCACTTCGGACGAAAGACGAGCTGCCAAACGATCGGCAACATCGCTCTTACCAACCGCCGTCGGACCGACGATCGCAACGGCGGAAAGACCTGCCCCAGGAGCAACCATTAGCGCGGCTCGCCCACAACGGAGCCAGACAAATACCAGGTCTTGGCAACGTCAACGTCAACATCAACGATCTTGCCAACAAGCTGGTCGATGCTGTAACCCTCTGGGATAGGCGCATGCACGGTCTGATCCTTGGGACTCTTGCCCAGTAGCACCGCGTCATTCTTTTTGCTCGTTCCCTCAATGAGCGCCGGCACCACAGTATGAAGCTCACCCTGGTTATACTCGTGTGCAGTGGTCTCGATAACCTTAACCAGGCGGTTGAAACGCTCGAGAATAACCTCATGCGGCGTAGGATCATCAATCTCGGCGGCCGGGGTACCGGCGCGCTTGGAATAGATGAAGGTATAGGCCTGAGCATAGCGGACCGTCTCGGCAAGTGAGAGCGTCTGCTCAAAGTCTTCTTCAGTCTCGCCCGGGAAGCCAACGATAATGTCGGTCGAGAGCGCGATGTCGGGCATGCGGTTGCGAATGCGATCGACCAGGCCCAGATAGTCCTCGCGTGTATAACGGCGATTCATCTCTTTGAGGATCCGCGTCGAACCTGACTGGGCGGCCAGGTGCAGCTGCGGCATAACGGCAGGCGTCTCGGCCATGGCGTCGATGGTCTCGGGCAGCAGGTCCTTGGGATGCGAAGACGTAAAGAAGATGCGCTCCACGCCCGTATCGCCCACGGCGCGCAGCAAGTCGGCAAAGCGCGGCTTACCAAACAAATCGCGGCCATATGAGTTAACGTTTTGGCCCAGCAGCGTAATCTCACGCACGCCCTGGCGCACCAAGCCGGTCACCTCGTCGACAATCTCCTCGAAGGGGCGACTCTTTTCGCGACCGCGCACGTACGGCACGATGCAGTAGGTGCAGAAGTTATTGCAGCCCGTCATGATGGGCACCCAGGCGTGATACTGCGTCTCACGGTGCCACGGCATACTCATGGCATCCGTATCCTCATGCTCATTGGTGCGGATATGACGCTTGCCGTCCAGGAACGCCTCGGCAATGAGCTCGGCCACATGTGCGATGGAATGCGTGCCAAAGATGACATTGACGTTATCGACGTTGGTGAGCAGACCCTCGCCATCGCGTTGCGCGATGCAACCACCAACGGCAACCACGCGCTTGCCCGAAGGCGAAGGCGGCAGGCTTTTGCAGGAATTGCACTGACCGTACAGGCGCGTATCGGCAGCCTCGCGCACACAGCACGTCATAAACACAACGATATCGGCATGCTCGGGATCGAGCGCCATGAGGCAGCCATACGAATCAAGCAGGCCACTCACACGCTCGGAGTCGTGCTGATTCATCTGGCAGCCAAATGTGCGGATAAAGTAGGTTTTACCGGCAAGAATATCGCGTACGGAACGCTGGTCCATGTGTATAAGTCCTAACGATGGGGAGCGAATCGAGGCAAGCAGAAGCTATGCCACAGGCTTAACATCATCCATGACGACGTTATCCATAGCAGCTCGATTGATCTGGTGAACGTAGATAGAAAGGCGGATGGCCGTGCGCGACTCCCCGTTAATGAGGATGTCGGAGAACACGGGCGCGCAGGAAATATCAAAACCGGTTGGAATCAAAAAACCGCGCGCGATAGCCACGGCCTTAATGGCCTGGTTGACCGCACCGGCGCCGACACACTGGATGTTGACGGGTACACCATCCTTGACCATGCCGGCGATGGCGCCGGCAACGGACGCGGGCGATGATTTGCTTGATACCTTCAGGCAATCCATGAAGAAACTCCTGCGTTTAAAAGTACGTTTTAACTGCAATAACTGTATCGTACCGAGTGGACTCGGTAAAGGCACTATTCCTCTTTGGCAAGATCGAAGGTCACGGTGATTCGATCACGCGAAACGCGAATCTTAGGGTCGCCGCAAAGGTTGAGATAGTACCGGGCGGCAAGGTCATTAAAGACGCGCTCCACAGCACGCGAAAACTGTGCCATGTCATCCTTGGCAATACGTAGCCCGCGACGATCCTTCGCGAGATCGACAGGAGCCGGCGCATGCGAGGACGAATCACGTTCGCGCAGCAGACGCGCGGTCACACCGCGAACGGGCTTAATCTGCCCTGCCAAAATGCGATGTGCCGTGCGTTCGGACATCTCAAGGCCCAAACCCGAGCAGATACGGATAAAGTCCTCGGCATCGGAGGCAAGGCCTAAACGATCGACAACCGGAAGCTCGCTCTCGTCGTCAATGAACAGGAGACGAGACGTATCGAGCCGACTTGACGCCTGAGCATAAAGGGTCGCGGCAATCTCAGACGGAGAACCAAGATAGACATCGCAACCACGCAACTCCTCGAGCGCAAACTCACAAGCAGCGCGAATAATATTATGCGGACCGCGAGCACAGACATAACGTCCGTCCTCATCCTTGACGGCCTGGGGCCAGCTGGACTGATCGGCACGCTCACTGAGGCGGTCGGCTGCAACGCTCACCTTAAAGGCTGAACCAAGATCGACGCCGGACGTGACCACACGGGCCTCGTCGGTGTTCTGCTTGATCGAAAACAATGCCATGCCACGACCGTGAACGCCCCAACGGTCCATCTTCATGCTCTCGAGCTTTGAGGTAACGCGAGCATCGAAGATTCGCTCTTGCATATCCTGCGGAACACCCGAGCCGTTATCCAGAAAGACAAGCGTCCGGACGCCATCTTCCTTGGTCGTGGCGAGATAGACCTTGTCGGCGCCGGCATCGCGAGCATTACGGAGCATTTCGATGACGATATCCTCGACATGCTGAATGTCGTGCTTTGCCTGGCGCCGCTCGGCCTCCGAAACGCGGAGGCGGACATACCCCTCGCCAAGGTTCTCCTCGACGCGAAGGTTGCCCTCCCCCGACATCGACGCGATAAATGAGATGAGCTCGTTCGCGTCGCTCATGTTATTTAGCGATATCGACAGCGCGGCTCTCGCGAATCACGACGACGCGCACCTGACCGGGATACTCCATCTCTTCCTCGATCTGATGGGCGATATCGTGAGCCAGAACCGTGGACTGGGCATCGGAGATCTTGTCCGGCTGAACCATGACGTGGACCTCGCGACCAGCCTGCATGGCATAGGTACGCTCGACGCCGTCATGGGAGTTGGCGATCTCCTCGAGCTTCTCAAGGCGCTTGATGTAGTTCTCGGCAGACTCGCGACGGGCACCGGGGCGAGAGGCGGAGACAGCATCGGCGGCCTGCACCAGGACATCGAGCACCGTGTTGGGGTCGACATCGGCATGGTGAGCCTCGATAGCGTGGACGATAACGGGCTTCTCGCCATAACGGCGGGCAAGCTCGGCGCCGATGACGGCATGCGGGCCCTCGACGTCGTGGTCGATTGCCTTGCCCAGGTCGTGCAGCAGGCCGGCGCGCTTGGCGGTCACAACGTCCAGGCCAAGCTCGGAAGCCATCACGCCGCACAGATCAGAGACCTCGAGGGAGTGCTGAAGCACGTTCTGACCAAACGAGGTACGGTAGCGCAGGGCACCAAGGGTCTTGACGATCTCAGGGTGCAGATCGTGGATGCCGGTATCGAAGGCAGCCTGCTCGCCAGCCTCGCGCACGCGCTGCTGAACCAGGTCGGCAGCCTTGTGATACATCTCCTCGATGCGGGCAGGGTGAATGCGGCCGTCGGCGATGAGGTTCTCGAGGGCGACACGGGCGGTCTCACGACGGACCGGGTCGAAGCTCGAAAGAACGACGGTCTCGGGCGTGTCGTCGATCACGAGGTTGACGCCGGAAACCTGCTCGAAGGTCCGGATGTTGCGACCCTCGCGACCGATGATACGGCCCTTGAGGTCATCAGAGGGAATGTGCACGGAGGTAACGGTGACCTCGGCAGTGTGGTCGGCAGCGCAGCGCTGAATCGCCAGGGACAAAATCTCCTGGGCGGTCTTGTGGCACTCGGCGCGAACCTGCTGCTCGGACTCGCGAATGATCGTGGCGGCCTCGTGGGTAACCTCGCCGCGAACCTTATCGAGGAGCTCCTTGTGGGCGTCCTCGCGGGTAAGGTCGGCGATACGCTCGAGCTCGGAGGTCTGCTTTGCGCAGAGCTCCTCGAGCTCTCGGGAGCGCTTCTCGACCTGACCGGCCTGGCTGGACAGCTGATGCTCGCGCTTGTCGAGAGCGTCGTTACGGCGATCGAGGGATTCCTCGCGCTGCATCACGCGGTTCTCGAGCGTACGAATCTCGTTCTTACGCTGCTTGTCCTCGGCCTCGGCGGCCTGCTTGTTTTTGATGATCTCCTCTTTAGCCTCGAGCAGAGCCTCTTTTTTGAGGGTCTCGGCCTGACGCTTTGCATCACCGATCAGGGACTCAGCCTGTGCGTGTGCCGACTGGATCTTTTCGTCGGCCTCGTGAAGACTACCCTGCTTGGCGGTGCGCATGTAGGCAATGGCGGCGATAGCACCCAAAACGATGCCAACGAGCGCTGCGATGATAGGCATGCTCACTCCTTTTTATGGATTCGTTACACAACAAAGCGAACCGTCCTTACGAACGGCTCGCGACATTTGAGTAATATGGGCGCAGCTTATGCGGGTCGGATACAGATAAACATATAAACAAACTCATCACAGATGAGCACATATCACAAAGCAAATGACAGTGTTTATCGTACGTTGAACCACAACAACTGTCAAATAAATGGCCCCAGTACGGCGGCTAAAACGCGGTGAACGGCAGGGCCACAAAACGCATACGCCTAAAGCGCACATTCCTCGCATTCGGCATCGAGACGTGCCTTAACGGCATCGGCGGCAATGTGATACGAAAAGCCCTTGCCCATCAAAAACCGAACCAGTTTTTCGAATCCGCGCGTCTCTGGAACACGCCGCTTGGCGAGCAGGGCTGACGCACGCGCCAAATCGTCTTCGACGGCAAAATAATCCTCGGGATAACCGGGGATGTCATCGAGCTCGACATGACGGCGCTTGAGCTCGGTCTCGATTTTACGCTGTCCCCAACCACGCCGCTTGCGTTCCTCGATAAAGTACGAGCAAAAGCGGTTCTCGTCTAAAAAGCGATACTCGGTGGCGCGCTCGACGGCGAAATCGATCGCGGGCTGGTGAAAGCCGTAGCAAGCCAGCTTATCACGGACCTCACCCGTCGCATGGTCGCGGCGCGATAACATCTCGGTCACCATGGTAAGTGCACATTTACGCTCGATGAACTGCACCGCCTCACGAAAGTTGTCCCAATCACAGGGAAGATCGGGGCGGTTTTTGACATACAGGCGCGCGACCCGCACGGGAATCCAAATGTACCGCTCAAAACCCTCCTCAAGCTCACAATCGATATGTGCGCAAGGCTTTTTGGACGCACACCCGTTCGAGAACGAGGAGGCCGCCTTCTTATCGGGAAAGACGACCGTGGCCTCGGTCACCGTATACGACATACGAGAATCCGTTACTCGTCGTCATCATCGAGCATGGCAGAGCCATCGATGGCATAAAGCTCATCAAACTCCTCAGGCGCAGGCTGATCGGTCAGCTCCACCTCGGACGGAGCATCGTCATCAAACTCAAGCCCGCAGGCAAGGCGGACCTTATGCTCAATCTCGTCGGCGCAATCGGGATGTTCGCGCAGGAACGCCTTAGCGGCCTCGCGACCGTTGCCGAGCTTGTCCTCGCCATAGGCAAACCAGGAGCCCATCTTCTTGCAGATGCCGCACTCGACAGCCATGTCCAGAATCGAGCCCTCCTTAGAGATGCCCGTACCGTACATGATGTCGAACTCAGCAGAACGGAACGGAGCTGCCACCTTGTTCTTAACGACCTTGGCGCGCACGCGGTTACCGATAACCTCGTCCTTAAGCTTAATGCTGTCGATGCGGCGAATGTCGATACGCACCGAAGAGAAGAACTTAAGGGCGCGGCCGCCCGTCGTAGTCTCGGGGTTGCCGAACATGACGCCGATCTTCTCACGCAGCTGGTTAATGAAGATGCACGTCGTGTTGGACTTGGACAGCGAGCCGGCGAGCTTGCGGAGCGCCTGACTCATCAGGCGAGCCTGAAGACCGACCGTAGTATCGCCGATTTCTCCCTCGATCTCGGCACGCGGGGTCAGCGCGGCGACGGAGTCGACGACGATGGCATCGATGGCGCCGGAACGCACGAGCATGTCAACAATCTCGAGCGCCTGCTCGCCCGTATCGGGCTGGGAAATGAGCACCTCGTCGATATCCACGCCGATGCGCGCGGCATACGTGGGATCAAGCGCGTGCTCGGCATCGATAAATGCCACAACGCCACCCATTGCCTGGGCCTCGGCCAGGATCTCGAGCGAAAGCGTCGTCTTACCGGAGGACTCAGGACCGTAAATCTCGACGATACGGCCGCGCGGCACGCCGCCGATACCCAGCGCGGCATCGAGGGCCAGGGCGCCCGTGGGAATGGCCTCGACCTCGAGCTCGGGACCACCGTCGCCGTACCTCATGATGGAACCCTGGCCGAATTTCTTCTCGATCTCGGCCTTGGTGGTGGCGATCATCTCATCGCGCTCTTTACCCGTCGTGCGAGCATGAACGGTACGTACGGGACCTGAATTCTTGGCCATGAATAGCCCTCCTCTTAACAAACTGCATCGATAATAAACGAACGGCTGTTCGTGGTCAACCGTTCAGGCCAATCATATGCAGGCGGTCTTTCCAAAACCCAACCAAACGCCGACCAAACACTGACCAAATGCTTGACCACAAAGGACCAAATATGAACAAGGCAGGCAAAAATACATCTACAACCAGCACAAACGCCAAATGAGCCTAAGGTCCCTATCTCCACAATTAAGGGGCTCGGAGGCCCCTTAAAAACACGTCTATTCCATAGAGTTGAGCACAAGGGCAATGCGACCCAATGCCTCCGTGACCGCATGGGCACGAACACACGAACGGTCACCCTCATAGTGGCAGCGCACAGAGTCCACGACCGGCACGCCCCCATCGGCGGAACGATGCGACCAGCCAATATAGAAAGTGCCCGCCGGATCGTCCTCAGTGCCACCGCCGGGGCCGGCATAACCCGTTGCGCTCACTGCAATATCGCTCTGGTACAGCTCCAGCGAACCCACCGCCATCTCGCGCGCGGTCTGATGCGACACCGCGGTATAGCGGTCGAGCGTCTCCTGCTCAACACCAAGAACGCGATGCTTAATCTCATCGCAATAGGTCACCGCACCGCCACGCAGCACCGCCGAGGCGCCCGGGATATCGGCAATCGTCGATGCGATCATACCCGCCGTCAGCGACTCAGCCGTCGAAACCGTCACGCCCCGAGCGCTCGCGTGCTCGACAATATCGCGCGCCAGCTCCTCGTTATGTGCGGAAATCTGCTCAAAAGAGTCCGTCATACCCACCAGGACCTAGACCGAAAAGACGATCTTGCGGCAGTTCCAGAAGTACTGGGCGCCCGAGATAACGGTCAAGACAACGGCAACGGCATACAGGAAGCGCGACACCGAGTAGATGCCGAGCGTCAGCGCCAACGGGCCAAGGTGCAAGCCGGCCATAGCAAAAACGCACAGGTAACCGCAGATGGAGACCATCGTGGTTGCCGTCTTGTACTTGCCGAGCTTATCGGCCGCAACGACCACACCGGCCGCACTCGCGACCATGCGAAGGGCGCTCACCAGCAGCTCACGAAACAGGATAATGAACACCGACCACACGGTCACCGCGCCAAAATCCAAGAACAGCAGCAGGGCCGAGAACACGAGCAGCTTATCGGCGATGGGGTCCAAGAATTTACCGAAGTCGGTGATCTCGTTGCGCGAACGCGCCAGATAACCGTCGACCTTATCGGTACACGACAGGATTACATACAGAATGAAGGCAGCGGCGGCGAGCGGGCCGTCGAAGGTGCTCCAATCCGTACCGGCAACACTCGTGTGAGAAAGCGCCGACACGATCATGAACACCGGGATAAAGACGATGCGAACGCACGTCACGATGTTGGCGGGCGTCCAGACACTCGTCAGTTCCTTATTGCTCTCGTTAGCCACGACGCTCTCCTACTCCACAACATGACCGATAAGCTCATAGCAGAAGCTATCGGTAAACTCGACGGTCAGAATATCGCCCACGGACGCCTCGCTGGCGTCCAGATGCACCGCACCATCGGAATCGGGCGCCTGGAACCAGGCATGGCCGATCAACTCGGCGCCATCCTCGGTCTCTTCGATACCGTCGACGATTACCTGGGCGCGCTCGCCCACATGTGCGGCGGTGGCGGCAAAACCGAGCGACTCGGCCAGGTCCATGGCCTCCTGGGCGCGCTCGAGCTTAACCTCCTCATCGACCTGACCCTCCATCTTAGCGGCCAGGCTGCCCTCCTCCTGCGAGTAGGCAAAGACGCTCGTGTAGTCAAAGCCGACGGTGTCCATAAAGTCGATAAGGTCGCGGAACTCGTCGTCGGTCTCGGTCGGGAAGCCGACCATAGCCGTGGAACGGATCACGATGCCGGGGATACGCTCACGCAGATCGCGGAACAGGTCCTCGAGCTCCTGGCGCGAACCGGAACGGCGCATAGCCTTGAGGATGCGCGCGTCGCAGTGCTGCACGGGGATATCGATATAGGGCAGCACCTCGGGCGTATCGCGAATCGTCTCGATGAGTTCGTCAGTCATGCCCTCGGGCTGCAGATAGAGCACGCGGACCCAGACGTTGTGCGGGCGCACGGCCTCGGCGACGGCACGCAGCAGCTGCGCCAGATTGCGCGGCGAGCCATCGGCAACGTCCTCGTCGGCAAAGTCGGTACCCCAGATGCCCGTGTCCTGGCCGATCAGCACGATCTCGCGCACACCGCCGGCAACCAGGTCGCGCACCTCGGAGATGATGCTCTCGGCATTGCGCGAATGATAGCGGCCGCGGATGTAGGGAATCATGCAGAAGCTGCAGAAGCGGTTGCAGCCATCGGAAATCTTGACGTAGGCGACAGCACCCTCGACGGTACGTTTGACCTGCGGGATATAGGCTGCAATCTCGCGCTCGACACCCAGCACGCCATCGATGACCGCCACGATGCCGTCCTCCTCGTCGGCCTTCACAAAGGCAGCGACCTCGGGCAGCTCGTCAGGTAGGTCAACGCCATAGCGCGACGGTACGCAGCCGCACATGACGATGGGGCAAGAACGAACGCCGTCCTGAACCTCGTTGGCGAGTTCGAGCGTGGTCTCGATGCTCTCGGACGTTGCGGAGGCGAGGAACGAGCAAGTATTGACGATGGCAATATCGGCATCCTGCGGGTCGAATGCCTCCTCGTAGCCCGCGGCGGTCAAAAGAGAACGCATGCGGTCAGTGTCAACCTCGTTCTTAGCGCACCCGAGGGTGATGTAGAGCACGGAGCCCAACGGTGTATCCATGTTGGAGAGCGGTCCTTTCGATTGATATTAGCGGTAGTTGGTGAACTGCAGCGGCTGGCCGTAGTCCTGGTCGCGCAGGAACTGGATCACGGACTGCAACGCGTCCTTCGAAGCAGAGGAAACACGCAGTTTGTCGGCCTC
Source organism: uncultured Collinsella sp. (assembly GCA_959026725.1). Lineage (GTDB taxonomy): Bacteria > Actinomycetota > Coriobacteriia > Coriobacteriales > Coriobacteriaceae > Collinsella. The sequence goes on along the minus strand of CAUFMG010000020.1, from coordinate 6,643 downwards.
GATGGTCACCTTGACCTTGAGCTTTTGGTCCTTGATGTCCTTGTTGATCTTCTTGGCGGTCGCTTGGTCGATACCCTCGACGATATGGCCGAGCACGCGCACGGTGCCGCCCGATGCCGCCTGCGGAGCATCCCACGAGACGGCCTTGAGGTCGATGCCGCGCTTGATGAGCTTGGAGCTCAGCACGTCGACAATCTGCTTGGAGACAAAGTCGGCCGGGGCGTTGATCGTAAAGAGCTTGTCGCCCTTCGAAAGCTCGATCGTGGCGCCGGAATCCTTAAGGTCATAGCGCTGGGAAATCTCGCGCGTGGTCTGCTGAAAGGCGTTATCGACCTCTTGCATGTTGACCTCGGACACGACGTCGAAGCTGGAATCTTTAGCCATGATGTTTCCTTTCGCGTACGAGCGGCCTAGTAGCTATCGTACGAATTGTCGGTAGAATCGGTGGGTGTCTGACCGTCAGTTGCGGTATCGGCGCCATCCGTGGACTGGGCATCGGTACCGTCGGTGGTATCGGTACCATCGGTGGTGTCGGTACCATCAGAACTTTCACCATTCTCGGAATCAGACGTCTCCTTCTTGGGAACGGTGATCGTCACACGCGCCACGCCCGAGGTCTTGGTATCGTAACGAACCTTTTCACCGTTCTTGGTAACGGTGACATCGGAAGGCTTGGACGTGGTGATCTCGATCGAAGACTCGGGCGTGTACTCCTGCTCAAAGGGGCCAGTCGCCTGGGCGCCATAGACCGACTTGCCGTCAACCTTGACCTCAATCCACGCGGTCTTTCCCTTGGCAACGGAGACTTTGACCTTCGTGACCTCGTTCTCTTCCTTCTTGGCCGTCGTCTTGGTAGCGTCCGAATCAGTCGACTCATCCGTCGCCTCATCGGTGTCATCGTCCTCGTCGACCGTTTCGGTCTTCTTAGAAGACTTCTTGGTCGTCATCTTGGTAGCAGTGGGCGTCTCGGGCGTGTTCTCGGGCGCCGAAGATGCGCAGCCACGCAGAAGCACCACGATGAGCACAATCAACAGCAGCACAACGGCACCGATGCCGGCGTAGACGATACGCGGATCGAGCCCGTTGTTTTGAGGAGTACGTGATCCGCCGCGTCCACGACCGGAACTGCTGCGGCCGCCTCCCTGAGGCATACGACCGCGATTGCTATCGGAACGGCCGCGATAGCCGCCCTGGCCCTGAAGGCTGCGCTGACCCGAGCGGGGCGCAAGCTCACCTCGGCCTTGATAGCCACGCTGGCCCGAACGCGAAGCCGAAGAGCGCTGGCCATACGGCTGTGATTGAGAGCGAAGACGCGGCGTCACCTGCGTGGCATCGGCATCCGCATAGCCACCGCGAGAGCGTCCGGTGGAGACACCACGGTAACCGCGATCGGAATAGCCGCCGTCGCCGTAGCCGTCACGAGGGTCACGCGCCACGCCGCGAGCAGCGGGAAGTGCACGGTCCTCGGGCATCGGCGTACTGCGGAACCGGTCACGCTGTGAGCGAATCTCCTCGCCCGAACCCGTCTCGGTAATATAACCGGCCTGCTGAGGACGCTGTCCATAGCGGGTCGAACGACCGCCCTGAACCATCAGAAAGCGCCCGTTATCGACCGAGGAACGCGAATTAACGTAGCCGGCGGCGTCCTGAAAACGACCGCCCTGCTGCGACGTCTCGCGTTCGTATGCCATCAGGTCGTCAAAGTAGGCATTGACGACCTCGCGCGGATTGAGGCCCAAAAAGCGAGCATAGCTCGAAATCATGCCCTGCGCATAGCCGCGCGGCGGCATCGAAGCAAAGTTACCGGTTTCGAAAAACTCGATGATCTGCGGCCTGATTTTGATGGTGTTGGCGACCTGCTGAATGGAAAGACCCATTCGGCGACGCTGCTCGAGCAGCATGTCACCAAAGCGTGCAGCCATCAGAATCCTCCAAACTCACGATCTTCACGTGCCATCTCGGCGTCGACAGATTCCAGCGCGGCAAGACCCTCCTCGTCCAGCAGGACCTCGCGCGGCTTTGAACCGTCGGGCGGACCGACGACACCCTTTTCTTCCAGCATGTCCATAATACGCCCGGCACGCGCATAGCCAACCTTCAGACGACGTTGCAGGCCAGATGTGGAGCCAAGCTGCGATTCCACCACAATATGGGCGGCTTCCCAGATGAGCGGGTCATCGTCTTGCGGCTCGGCGACTCCGGTGCGGACTATACCGCCACCACCCGCCATGGACATCGAGGCAGGAGCCACGGCCGACAGAATCTCCTCGTGGTAGTCGGGCTCGCTTTGCGACTTGACGAACTCGACAATCTCGTTGATTTCGTCATCCGAGACAAAGCAACCCTGGATACGGCGGGGCTTGCCCCAGTCGACCTTGGAGAACAGCATGTCGCCCAAACCGGTGAGCTTTTCGGCACCCATCTGGTCGATGATGACGCGCGAGTCGATGCCCGTGGCGACGTTAAAGGCGATGCGGTTGGTGATATTGGCCTTGATGAGGCCCGTCACCACGTTGGAGCTGGGGCGCTGCGTGGCCACGATAAGATGAATACCGGCGGCACGGCCCAGCTGTGCAATACGCACGATCGAGGCCTCGACATCCTTACCGGCGACCATCATCAGGTCCGAGAGCTCGTCAATGATGATGACCAGGTAGGGCATCTTTTGCGGCGGGTTGTCGTAATGCTCAAACTCGCCGGCAGCCTGCTTTTCGTTGTAGGTCGAGATCTTACGCACGTTAAGACGCTCGAAGACCTTCAGGCGACGCTCCATCTCGGACACGGCCCATTGCAGAGCGCTCGCGGCCTGCTTGGGCTCGGTCACTACAGGCACGTAAAGATGCGGCAGACCGTTATAGCCCGCAAGCTCGACGCGCTTGGGGTCGACCATGATCAGGCGAACATCCTCGGGAAGGGCGCGCATGAGCAGGGTCGTAATGATGGAATTGATCATCACCGACTTACCAGAACCGGTCGTACCGGCAATAAGCAGGTGGGGCATCTTGGCGAGGTCGGCGACAACCGGCGTGCCCTCGGCATCGCGGCCGATGGCCAGCTCGAGCGGGCCGCCCTTCACATAGGGCAGCACGTCGCCCAAATTGACGTTTTGGCGCTTGCGATTGGGAATCTCGATGCCCACGAGCGAGGTGCCGGGGATTGGGGCAAAGATGCGCACCGACTGAGCAGCGAGCGAAAGCGCGATATCGTCCTCGAGGCTCGAAATCTTGCTCACGCGCTCGCCCTCGCCAGGTTGCAGCTTAAAGGTCGTCACCGTGGGGCCGGCGATCCAGCCGACCACGCGGGCACTGCGGCCAAACTCAAGCAACGTGGACTGAAGCGACTCGGCAGTCTGCTCAAGTTCCTTGTCAGAAGACGCGGAGGATGCCGACTGCGGGTTGGCATGCAGGATTTCGAGCGGCGGAAGCTTGAGGCCGTCCTCTTCTTCGCCCTCGTTATCTGCGGTGCCGCCATCCGCTCCCCCATCGCTAGCCGCAGCCGATTCGACAGCACTCGAGGCAGGCACATCGGCAACCTTGGAATGCTTCAAGAAGTCGGGAATCTGAGGTGCTGCCGAAACAGGATTCACGGCAAACGGCGGCTCGGACTCGTCGATCTTATCGGGGTCGTCTTCCATCGAAAGCTGACCGGTTACCTGGTCGCGCTTTGCATGGCGACGCGGCAGCAAAGTTGTCTTTGCGGTCTCAATCGGAGCCTCGTCGTCCTCGTCATCGCCCTCGGTGAGCTCAATCTCGCTATCGGACCAAGACGGGTCGGGCTCGCTTGTATTCAACTTGGGTGTGGCCTTGCCCTTCTTGACATGACGGCGCGGCATCAGCGTCGTCTTAGCGCGCTCGGCCTCCACGGCATCGGATACGTCGACAAACGGATCCTCGTCCTCGTCGTCATCGTCCAAAACCGGGTCTACATCGTTACCCATGACCGTGGTCACGGCAGCATCAGAGCCCTTTTGACGAAGAATGCTCAGGTGCGGACGGGCAACGCCGGGCACCGACAGGGCTTCGTCGTCACCCCACGGGCTGCCGTTGACATCGGCACGACGGCGCTCGGCAAAATCGGCCGCGCGGTCGCGAGCAGAGCGCAAAACGCCGCCAACCGAAAAGCCGATGATGACCAAGCCCACGACGACAAGGCCCAACAGGACCACCATCGCGATAGGCTTACCCAGGGCATTCTGCAGCGCACTCGCAATAAACGCACCGATGTAGCCACCCGAGGCGGACAGATTTTGCGGCGTGAACATAAGGTCACACGAGTCGCTCGTACCCGGCACCACCAGCGAAAGAATGGAGACAACGGCGATAAAGACCACGGCTCCGCCCGCGACCGAGCGAATGTTGAGCGGCGAGTCCTCGCCTAAAAAGAGCGTGGCGGCAAACAGCAAAATGACGATCGGCAGCACGTAGGCGCCCAGACCAAAGCCCAGGTGGTAGAAACCGGCAACCGCAGCCGTAACGGGTGCAGTCGCCGGCGAAATCACGGCAATGAAGGACGCAATCGCCAAAACGGCGATGACCACGCCGGCGATATCGCGGTTGGCCGAGGGCTCCACCAAGGGCTCAAAATCGTCGAAGTCCGCCTCGTGGCCCTTATTGGCACGCAGATGGGAACCGGCACCCTTAGCAGATGCCGGTTGGTTATTGGCCTTATTACCTTTGGCGTTTTGTGCAGATCCGCGCGCCAAACTAAACCTCCATGACGACCGGGATGATCATCGGACGGGTGCGCGTACGGCTCCAGATAAAGTTAGAAAGCGAATCACGCACGGCCTTACGAATAGCATCGGAACCGCTGCTCGTAAAGCTGAACTTGCCCTTCTCGATCGTCTTCATGATGGACGCGGAGGCATCCTCGGAGAACTGGTCGTCGATGGCAAACGAGACGCCGCGGCCCGAGAACTCGATGGCCTCGATTTTCTTATGCTTAAGCGAGACGATGGCAACAGCGGTAACCATACCGTCGTTGGCGAGCTTCTGACGATCGCGCAGGACGATGGGGTCGGTATCGCCGATACGCAGGCCGTCGACGTAGACGACGCCGGACTCGACGGGCGTACCGCGTTTGACGATACCGCCGCGCATCTCGAGCGTGTCGCCGTTATCGAGGATAAAGATATGATCGTCCTTGATGCCCATCTTGCGAGCCAGCTGGGCATGGGCGCGCAGATGCACGGCTTCACCGTGAACCGGCATAAAGTACGTGGGCTTGGCCATGGCCATCAGGAGCTTGAGCTCCTCCTGGCTACCGTGGCCCGAGACGTGGACAAGAGCGCGGTTCTTATCCCACACGTCGCAACCGAGCTTGGCCAGGCTGTTGACGACCTGCTGGACGGCCTTCTCGTTACCGGGGACCGGCGTTGCCGAGAGGATGACGGTATCGCCCTCGTGGATGGAGAGCGTCTTGTGTTCGCCGTTGGCCATGCGCGAAAGGGCCGACAGGGGCTCGCCCTGCGAACCGGTGCACATGACGACGATCTTGTCGTCAGGCAGGTTGTCGATATCGAAGGCATCGATGATATCGGCGTCATCGATGTTGAGGTAACCGAGCTCGCGCGCCACGCGGGTGTTGGTGAGCATGGAACGACCGGTCACGACGACCTTGCGGCCACACTTGCGGGCGGCGTCGCAGATCTGCTGCAGACGATGGATGTGGCTCGAGAACGACGCGACGAACACGCGGCCCGGAGCATTCTTGATGGCATGCAGCAGATTGGGGCCAACCTCGGCCTCGGACTTGGTAAAACCGGGGACCGTGGCGTTGGTGGAGTCGGACAGCAGCAGGTCGATGCCCTGCTTGGCAAAGCGGCTGATAGCGGCATAGTCGGGCGTGACACCGTCGATGGGCGTCTGGTCGAGCTTAAAGTCGCCGGTGTGCATAACGGTGCCCTGGTTGGTGCGGATGAACACGCCCAGAGCGCCCGGGATTGAGTGCGTCATCGAGAAGAAGTCGAGCGAAATGCCACCCAGATTGACGTGGCTACCGCCCTTGACCTCACGGAACTTGGGTGCACGAATACGAAACTCGGAGAGCTTACCCTCGATAAAGCCAAGCGTCAGCTTGCTCGAGAAGATGGGCACCTTGTTGTTGAGGTCCTGCAGCAGATACGGTAGCGAACCGGTGTGGTCCTCGTGGCCGTGAGTGACGACGATGCCGCGGAGCTTTTCCTCGTTCTCCAGAACATAGGTGTAATCCGGGAGTACCAGATCGATACCAGGCTGCGAATCGTCGGGGAACATAAGGCCAGCGTCGACGAGCACCATGTCGTCGCCGCACTCGAAGACCGTCATGTTCTTGCCGATGCCATCAAGGCCGCCGAGCGGGATGATCTTCAAGGGAGATGATTTTTTAGCTGCCATAGGTGAGTGTTGTTTCCTTTCTTCGAAACGGGTCTGAAACAACCGACGGGGCGCTTCTGGCAAACCGGCCGCCGGGAACGTACAACAATGCATCGCAGAGTCGATGCAGTAACCACAGTATGATACCCATTTGCACAACAACAGACCACCCATGCATCAAAGCCCCATCTGAACTGGTCCATCCCGCCGGTCTGGGGCCATCGGGGGCCGGGCCGGGTTAAGTTTGCTGCTCTACAGTCCTGCGCAAGACGGAAAGCACATTAAGTGCT
>CAUFMG010000019.1 GCA_959026725.1 uncultured Collinsella sp. | reverse complement strand
CAGATTTCCTGTTAGACCAGCAGACCTACACGCTTTATATTCATAATACCTCTGTGGTGCTTCCAAAAAATCAGGGAAAACTGTTGGTCGCTCTTTTGTCCGGCGGCGATGCTCTGGTCACGACGGAGCAGCTTTGCATGGCACTATGGGGAACCACGGAATACATAGATGAAAATGCCTTGCAGGTTAACCTAACCCGGCTGAAAAAAACGATGTCCGCCCTTGAAATGAAGCAGCGAATCGTTGCAGTTCGAGGAATGGGCTACCGTTTGGAAGCGGAGGTGTCTCTATGAAGCAGCTTTGGCACATGATAGAACGGTACTACCCCTGGCTTCTGTTGCTGCTGGGCGTGGATTGATTTTGCGCTGTCATTCTTTGGATTTCTGACATTCAGGTATTTCAAACCTTGATCGGGTTAGTAGTTCTGACGAGCATCCTTTTGTTTTCAGCGATTCTGTTTGTACTAAACAAGAGGGAGAACACCCACATGGAACTGTTCCGAGATTTCCTCAGTGATCCTACCATCTGCAATGAAGAACGGCTGCTCAGTGCCATTAGTCAGAAAGAAGGAGAATCTGTCCGATTTTTGGCTTCGGTTTTACGGGAATACAAAAACGAGAGTAACAATATGGCGGATGCCCTACGGGACTATGAAGAATACGTGGAGGGCTGGGCACATGAAGCGAAAACGCCCCTATCGTTGCTGACCATGCTCTTGGATAACCGGAACGATGAAATCTCTCCTTCCCTGCAAGCAAAGCTGGATTATGTCCGCAGTCAGCTTCAGGAGGATGTCACGCAGATGCTGTACTATGCCCGGTTGAAGAGCAGTACAAAGGATTACCGATTTGAGGATGTCAATTTGAATGACTGCTTGGGTGAAGTTCTGGAGGACTATGCCCCACTTCTTGAAGAGAAGCAGTTTGTCATTCTCAACAAACTGCAATCTGAAACAGTCTATACAGACCGTAGAGGACTTCAGTTTATGTTGGGACAAATCGTTAGCAATGCCATCAAATATAGCAGCGATAGTCCCATGCTTACAATTTCCGTGATACATTCGGAGACCGCAGATATCCTTTCTGTTGAAGATAACGGCATTGGCGTAAAAAAATATAATCTGCCGTACATTTTTCAAAAGGGCTTTACCGGGGATTCTACTGACAGCAGAAAGAAGGCTACCGGTATGGGACTTTACCTGGTTAAGAAGATGGCCGACGATCTAAATCTTCATCTGGAAGCAGCTTCCCAGTGGGGAAAGGGCTTCAAGATTGTCATCTTCTTTCCTAAATTGAGATCCAACGGAGGGAAATAATATAAACAGAAAAACGCCCGCAGGATTTTCTCCTGCGGGCAGCGTGTTGTCAGCTATCCCAAGGCTTGTATTCTGTTACAGTTTTCAAATAGGTTTCGGGATCGCCGTTCAAGATAAGGTCTGCATACTCCAAAGGAGCGTTGTAGATCAAATAATCCAGCTCTGACCGCTGATACATATTGTCAGCAATCTCGTTCTCAACGGCGATAGTGTCAATCGCAATCATACTGCCGTCGCTGAATTTCACTTCCACACAGCAATTATCCATATTGTAGGCACAAGATATTAAGGTTTTCATGGTATGTCCTCCATAATTCGTAATATAAAGCGAAAATCCCGTCTGACTTCCTGTTAGAAATCAGACGGGATTTGTCCGTATGCACCCCGGAAACCGTCAGCTAACAGTTGATAAGTAAATTAGTTCCTTATCACTGTTAAGCCAAAGACTCGCTGCGTTTGATTTCATATCGGTTAGGGAGAAGAACGCCGCAAGATTGATTAAGGAATGCGCTGGGTTGGACGCGGAGGTTTTGATCGATCCAACCCTTATGCTTGACGCTGCAGAATGGGATAAACTCGCCGAAGCGCCTGCGGCTTTACTTCCTAGGCGCTATGCCCTGAAGTACTTTCTCGGCAGTGATTCTCCCAAGGTTGCGATGTTCGACGAATATTGCAAACGAGCGGGATTGGAGGTCGTAGATCTTCTGGGGGATCCTCGGTTCTTTGCCTGTGGACCTTCTGAGTTCATCTACTTCATAAGGAACTCCTCGCTTGTTGCCACTGATTCTTACCACGGAAGCATCTTTACGCTCCTATATCGTAAGCCGCTTCTGATGTTCGAACGCGCAGGTTCGCAATTCGACATGAGCGATCGGTTCGATACCTTGGCTGAGAAGCTTGGCCTAGGTAATTGGCGTGAAGCAAATTGGAATTACCTCGAAAGCGGGGAGCCAAAATCCTTTGATGTTGAGGATAAGCTTCGAATTGAGCGCGCAAAATTCGATTCGTTCCTTAATCGATCCCTGTTCAGCAAATCGAGAAAAGAAATTGTCTATCATGGTTAGCCAACGTAAGACCGGTGCGATACTCGGCTATGCAAACATCATAGTCAAGAACCTGGTCAACCTCGTCTATACGCCCATGCTGCTGGCATTCGTGGGCCAGGCTGACTACGGCGTATACCAGACGTCCAACTCGTTCGTATTCTCGCTTACACTTCTTACCTTCGGCTTTTCCGAGGCCTACATCCGCTTTTATACGCAGGAACGGGCGAAGGGTAGCGAGGGCGACATTCGCAGGCTCAACGGCATGTATCTCATGCTTTACATTGCGGTCTGTGTCGTGGCCCTTGCGCTGGGCCTACTCTTTTCTGCTAATGTTGGGACATTTTTCTCAGATAGTTTCACGGACAACCAGGTGGGACTCGCGGGTAAGCTCATGGTGATAATGTCGTTCAACGTCGCCGTGACCCTGTTTTCAACCGTCTTTGATGCGTACATTCTTGCCCATGAACAGTTCAAGTTTCAACAGTCGAGGCAGATGTTCACATCTTTGGCGACTCCTGGCGTGGCTTTCGTGCTGCTCAATCTTGGGATGGGGGCGGTAGGCGTTGCGACGGCGCAGCTTGCAGTTGCATTGACACTGTTGGTTCTGAACGCCAGGTTCGCAGTCTTAAAGCTTGGCATGAGATTTGATGTTTTCCACTTTGACGGGTCTCTCTTCCTCTCGATTGCCGCGTTCAGCGCGTGGATATTTGGTAACCAGATTTGTGAACTGGTTAACCAGAGTGTTCCAAATATGTTACTTGGTGCTCTTACGAGTGCCGTTACCGTATCAGTGTTTGCAATTTCAATTCAAGTTCGTAGCGTCTTCGTTTCCCTATCAACAGTGATGTCGAATGTCTTTGTTCCAATGATCAATCGCATCGTGGCCACAAGCGATGACAACACTAAACTTACCCGACTCATGACGCGCGTGGGACGCTACCAGATGTTCCTATTCTGCTGGGTGTACTGTGGATTCGTCCTTCTCGGGCGCTTCTTCATTGCCAAGTGGGCGGGCGAGGGCTTTATGGACGCGTACTGGCTTATCTGCGCCATGGCGCTGCCGCTGGGAATCCCCCTGTGTCAGAACACAGGAATCGAGATTCAGCGCGCCAAGAACAAGCACAAGGCTCGCTCCGTTGTTTATCTCTGCATGGCAGGCATCAACGTTGTGTTCACTTGGGCTATGTCACCTATTCTGGGTTACTGGGCTCCGGCCATCGCCTACATTCTGAGCATTTCGTTGGGTAACGGCCTCTTTATGAACTGGTATTACCAGAAGAGGATTGGGCTCGATATGGTTTTCTACTGGCGCCGCAACCTGCCTGTGCTGCTGGTCTCCGCTTGCGTCCTCGCATCATGCCTGCTGGGATCAGCCTTTATGCCCGTCACTGGATGGGCGTTGTTCCTTTGCTGGGGTGCTGTCTACACCGTCCTGTTCATGGCTGCCATGTGGGCGTTCGTACTCGATGCCGACGAGAAGAACATGCTCGCTGCTCGCCTGCCGTTCCTTCGTTAGGAGTTCGTTGTGTCTTATGACGAGATGAAGATATCCAAGCTCGGCGATGCCTGTTGTGGCTGTGGCGCATGTGCCGCGAAGTGCCCCAAGTCGTGCATCTCCATGCAGGAGGATAAGTTTGGCTTCCTACATCCCGTTATCGATGCAGGCGCCTGCGTGGGGTGCCATGCGTGCGAATCGGTGTGTCCCGCGCTTGGCGGGGGTAAGTGCGACGAAGCTCTTGGGATCCACTGGGCCAAGGGCAAGTCCAGTGAGCTGTTGGAGGCTTCCTCCAGCGGCGGCATCTTTGGCCTCCTGGCCGAAAGTGTGATTGCGGATGGTGGTGTCGTCTGCGGAGCCGCCTGGGCCGACGGTTGTCGCCGCGTCGAGCATGTGCTGGTCGAGGATGCTGCCTCTCTCGATTGCGTCATGCGATCCAAGTACGTCCAGAGCCGCATCGGCAGGGGGGTCTACGTTGGGATTCGCGATGCAATCCGCTCGGGTCGCCGTGTCCTCTTCGCCGGCACGGCATGTCAGATCGCGGGCCTCAAGCGCTATCTGGGAAAGATGGGGGAGAGCAATCTGCTCTTGACTGTCGACGTCATCTGCCATGGCGTTCCAGCACCGCGCCTCTGGTCTGATTGGATTGACTACAAGAACTCGCTCCACGGTTCAAGCGTCTGCGACGTTAATATGCGGAGTAAGACAGCCGGATGGCTGTCTTACTCCGCTATGTATAAGTACATAGCGGAGAAAGACCCATCTTCTTCTTGCGAGTCCACCATTTTCAATCGAGACTGGTATATGAAGGCGTTTTTGGCCAACGCTTCGCTGAGATCCTCGTGTTTCATGTGTCCGGCCAAAAGGGGCTGCGGCTCCGATATCACCCTGGGCGATTTCTGGGGATTCCAAGGTATCCATCCCGAAGTTGACTACTCAAAGGGCGTCTCTGCGGTTATTTGTAATACCGAGAAGGGCTTCACGGCTTTTAAAGGTATTATGGCCTCCGTTGACTGTGACGTTGCGACCATCGAACAGGTTCTCGCTGGCAATCCTAGTCTGGTCAAATCGGTTGCCCCGTATGAGAAGCGCGATGAGTTTATGGCAGATCTTGCTTCAGGGATGGGTATTGAGGGGTTGGTGTCTAAGTACGACTTCAAACCGTCTCTCAAGCAGCGCTTCCGTGGCAAGCTCAGAGCGGTCAAGCGCAAGGTGTTCAAGGTTGTTCGCAAGGGCGGTTGCTAATGGCATGCGACGGGCAGCTGCAAGCGGTGCGAGAGCCCGCCGTTGCGTGCGAGGTTTGTATATGTCGTTCCACGTGGATCTACTCGGCAGCCGGCGCGTTGTTCGTGACGCTAGTCGCAATTTTTTTGAACTGACAGGGTGGCGTTGTGGCTATAAGAAAGGTAAATGATGAATCGACGCTCGTCCGGAGATCGCTCTATAGATTATTTAAATTCGGTAAGTTTTACCTTATTTGGAATAAATCTGCCTAGATGAATAACTGAATTCTGGTGACAATTCTGATTGAACAAGTTGATTAGCAGTATTATTAATAAAGTGAACGGCTTTCGGCAAAGCCACCAGTTTATTTTTGAATTTAGCATTGCCTTCATCTGGAATCTTGTCGGAATTCTACTTCCCACTATTGCCTGCGGTATATTACTTGCAATTTCTGGATTACAGTCTTTCTACGAGTATTTTATGAGCGATCTGAGTAAAGCGGCCTTTAGTTTTTCTTCTGCGTCACTTCTCTGTGTTGAGTTGATTCATGGCAATTGTTCAAAAATTCATTCAGGTATTAAATGGGGCGTTGGAATTATCCTCCTCATGCTTTCGCTTTTGTTGTCTTGTGGTCTGGCGGTCAATCAGATGCTGTTTGAGTCGCACTTCTTTGATGTACAGACAAGCTTGTCTCCTTATATTAATTCATCGGTTGCATTAGCCGTTTCAGCTTATTTAGCAGCCATGTCTTTCACTAGCAGTAACGCGGGCTCTGGGCCTGATGAATATAGGGAAAATGAAACAAGCGATGATGGGTACATAATTACTGCTGATGATTTGGAAATGATAATACGAGATGCATTGAGTCTCGGCCGTAGCGAGAATGGCGATGAAGAGTGAGCGCCCTAGAGTTCTTAATTTCATTACTGTCGAGCCTGTGTGCGCTGTTGTCAGTGTTTGCGGCCTATAAGGTTATGCATCCGGCGCCTAAACTCTGGTCAAATGGAAAGGCTCTTCCACATTCAAAAGACTGCTATCTTTCCAGCGAGGATTGTGATATCTCTTCCGATTCAGATGTCGTTAAAACGGTTGGTATTATCCGTGATTCTGTTTCGTTGCTGAACAAGGGTCTTACCAACTCTAGTGAATCCGTCAAGTGGTATTTGCCATTATTAGACAACGAGTTCAAAACCGCTCTAATCAGTACGCTTTCCAAGTGCTTAAACATGCCTGGAAACGAACTATCGAAGCGGATTATCGAAACACTTTATGCAAGCACCTCTGTTTTTTTACGCGCAGCAAAACAGCTCGATCTAACAAATGACGTACAGATCACCATCGCTGAATACGCCAAAATCTGCTCCATTGCTAAATGCAGAATCGAACTTTGCGAGGCATGCGAAAAATCCGGTACTACAGTAAGCAATGTAAACACATATAAAGACGATAGCGATTTAGCTAATAAGCAAATCAGCAACAAGAGTATTTTAGTGGGGTAAATATGAATGAAAATGCGATTCAGGACACAGCATTAAGGAACCTGCTGACACATAATTTGGAATCTGACGATATGAAGAAGTTTATCGACTCTTTGAATGTGTCCAAAGACGATGACTCCGCTATACAAGAGCTAAAAAAATCCTATGAGGCGTATATTTCTAACGAATCGCTATCGGCAGGGGATGTTGTTTCTTGGAAGGCTGGTATGCGAAATCGTACGCTGCCAAACTACAGACAGCCTGCCATTGTGATTGAAAAGTTGCAGTACCCGATTTTTGATGAATCGCAAAACGCTGGAAGCCAGTACTTCCATGAGCCCCTTGATTTAAGAGTGGGCTTTTTAGATGACAATAATCAGTTCGTTATCTATTTTTATGATTCTCGTCGATTTGAAAAATACCGCGGCTCTCTTTCTGAACTCGAGCGTTATCTAGCATTGCTGAAAAACAAGGAAACGCATGAGGAACAGAAGAAGACTGACGACTAAGCAGCGTATAAACTTCTATGAATTATTATTTTGCGGCTGATTGAGGCGTTGCTATCACCAAAGAGGGGATTTCGACTATTCCAAACAAACTAGACACTAGAATATAGATGAAGCGGCCGCAAAGCCGCGCGGGCGATATGTCGGCTGCTTAATCTAAGCTAGGTCGAATTAGCTCTGCAAGAATGATTAAGCCAAGCGCCTTTCCCGAAGTAGAACGGCAAGTTTTGCTTAGATTGGAAGACTAAGCACTGGGCCTAAAGCCGGACGTCAGAGATACCACCTCCAGCAAACAAATCGCAGAGCAAGGGCTGCGGATAGTGAGGGAGCTGGGAATAGAGATCCCAGCTCCCTCACGTTCTAGCCCAAGTTTCAAATCAAAGAACCATGACTGCTAAAGATGGACAGCAGCGCTAATTGCAGCAATAAAAACAGGGGCGGACATTCGGGTAGATGTCTTTTGCCGAACGAAGCGCTGTTAGCGCCGGGCGATTTTAGCCGCTATTGGTCAAATAATTTTGACCAATTACGATCGCCGAATAATGGCCACCGTGCCTCCCCGCCGCCACTACGCTGGTGGTGCCAACACGCCGGCGTTAGGAGGACCATTGAGGTGAACGAGAGACACGATGACCTACAGGAGATTATAGACGCGGCGCTCCGGGAGATGGCCGCGGAGGAGGGCGACGGGTTCGACCCGCAGGCATACAACCTCACTTCCGCTACAGGGACTGGGAGGTTGTGACGGCCGAGGAGTTCATGGGGAGGCTCGAGGCCTACCTTGTGTACTATCGTGAGGAGCGGATCAATAAGTCCCTCGGGTGGGTGAGCCCAATGGAGTACCGCAGGAAGCTTGGATACGCCTAGGCGCGGTCCAAGAAATCATCCGCACCCCCAACTTGATAAAAGGGGCCTTGGCATAGGTAAAAAGTGACTCGCGAAAGACAAGGCTCGCCGTAAGTTGATGTGGGAATTGATACTGAAAAATGAATACAGCATTCAGGATTTCAACGCGACAATCGAAGGCGGGTTCAGCGGCAAGCCAAAGGATGTCGTATACCTGATTGTTCTCGCCGATTGGATTAAGCGCTCTTATTGGCAGGTCAAGAACTGCCTGCGTGACGATGTCTCGAAGGGATTTGAGTTCTCAGATCCGGCAAGGCTTGAGCTTTGCCTGGACTTCCTTGAGGCTATCCGCTCTTTCGTGGTCGCGCACCCGGAAAGAACGAACAAACACCCTAAGTACGGATTCGACGGCGGACGGATTTGTGTGGATGTCCGTACCAAGTCAATCATGGATGGCTTTCCTAAGGCGAAGCTCTATCGCCTATACATAGAGGGTATCGTTTAGACCGAAAGCGTTCGGGACGGTGATGTCGTCCTGGTAACGTACTCGGAAGATTCGAACGAGGACGGCGGACTCCATTTCCAAGGGTTTTGCTTTGACATTGGGGGGTGTTCGAGATGTAGCCCAGCTCTACATCGACGCCCTTTACGAGCTCGATCGTTACGTATCGAGATTGAGGAACAAGGACTTCGAGTGAGGCGTTCGCCGTAATCTTGTGGTCGCCCTAGTCGAGGTTTATCCGGTTTTTGATTTTCGCCCGATGAATTATCTTGCCGCTATCGCGGATTTGCCGATTCGGCGATTTGCGAGGGGCTATCAAGGCGTCGCTTTGGGCATTTTTTATAGAATAAGGATGACAGCACGATTTCGAGGATGTTCGCGGGAGATACGAGGGGATTTTGTAATTCTTTTCTATAGCCTTTGTATCAGATTTAGCATCGGTTGGTTAATTCTGATTCGCGTAATCAGCGAGGTTGAATAGAGGTGTTTGTGGTTAAGAACTTCTTTGTCACTTGCGGAGTATGTGGATGCGTGCATCGTGTGCGCGTTCAGGCTGGATTTGTTAATGACTATCCGGTTAGATACTTGTGTCCGCAGTGCCGGAACCGCATCGACGGAGCGGTTCACCTTGACCCGAGCTGCGCTTTGATTGATTTTAATCTCGACCCTGGCACGGTTGCCTCCATGGGTGGAAATTTAGATTGCGCCCGAATTATTGTGGAGTTATCTGGTGAGCTTCCGTCATATAAAATATCTGTGGAACATTGTGCTTGCATGACAAGCCCTTTATCAGAGCCTCTGGGCTGATTCCGTTTGATGAACTCAGCGAGTACGTGAGCGATATGGTTTATTGTCTCCATTATTACCGCGAAGACTGGCCTACCCTGAGGACCGCTCTTCAACTGTATTGCGATGGGCATGACGATTATGCGGATAAGGTTCTTTCGGAATTCGAGCGCAAACTGCTCGACGAGGACAATCGACACTATCCCTTGCTGAGTCGAATCGCGAGAATGTCTTGGCTCGGTCTCCCCATGATTGCAGGAAGTGACGCGCATGAGCGCGCTGTTGAATGTGAAAAACTCGTTTCTGGTCTAGAGGCAGAGGCGCTTTCCGGCCTAGCAGGTTACTACCTTAAAACCGATATGACTGCCAAGTCGCTGCTTGCTGAAATCAACGAAGTTCTGGATTCCGTAGCCGAATCTTATCCGGTTCTCCTCAACGGTTTTACTTTTCTTATGGCGGGAGACGCCTATGACTTGGAAAAGTACGGTACGTTCTGCTGCACTCCTAGTGATATTGAGAAGCTTTATTGTCGGGAATATGAGCTTATTGGCAGCCTGCTTGTTCTGTTTATCGGGCTCGACAACATCGAATGTAACGGGGCGTTCGATGTCATGCCCAAAGGCGTAGACCTAGGTGCAAAGTCGTTCGACAAACTTTCTGCAGCCCCTAAGGCAAAGCGATTCAACGCTGTCGGTACGGGCTCATTTACTGGCCTTATCAAGCAGTGTTGGAATCCGGTTCTGCGCAATGCATTTAGTCATAATCGGACAGATTTCGATTGCGCGACACAAGTCATTCGCACTTTGCGTGAGGATGGGACCAACGATTCTCAAGGCAACACCTATTTGCTTGAAATGGTTCGCGATTGCATTTTGATGGCTCGGGAAATTATGGTAATTCGTAGTGTCATATTCCATTTCATTGGAAGAGGGCTGTGGTGACGATTGGGCTTAACGCTGATGTGCATGCACGGCGTAAATCGTGGTGCATATGTGCGTCAATCATCGTGCTAGGGGTGTGAAAGCGATATGCCAGCGACGGTCATCTCTGGCCATCTCCGTGTTTGCGCTCGCAAGGCAAGAATTAAGGTTTACCGCCTTAATTGGCATTGGCGCGTCGAAGATCGCGTCTATAAATTTTTATGAACTGTGATATGGACTCATTGTTATAGCTAGGAGCCAAACATGGAAACACCCGCCGTTCTCTATCATTATGCAAGCCTAGATACGCTGGCCTTGATTCTGCATAATCGGACTATGAGGTTCAGTCGGTTAGATAAAGTTGATGACCCACAAGAACAGCGTTCAGCAGACTCTCAAAATCTTGGAAAAATGAAGTTCGTCAGTTGTTGGACATCTTCTGATGAGGAGAGCATCCCCATGTGGCGCGAGTATGCTGGAGCTGAATGTGGAGTAAGAATCCAGATGAAGAGCCATCCGTTTAAGCGCTACTCTGTGTCTACCGAGAGCCTAAGTAAGCTATCTAGTGACGCAGTTTTGAATCCTCCTGGTGGCAAGTTTGATGGACTTCAATTGCCGCTCGAAGACTTTTGGGATAAAAAATATCATTTTTAAGAAATGGCCCGAAGCGTTGAAATGCTTCATGAAGTCCAGTATACGAAGGATAAGTCGCTTCTATTTCCAGAAGTGATACGAAGCTGCGGGAACGGTTGGGTCGAAGCTGATTTAAGTGCGCCCGGGATCCACAAAGCTACTGCCTGGTCATACCAAAACGAATGGCGATATGTTTTGACGGCAGTTCCTGTGGGCATCACCTCTGTAATCAAGGGTGATGTTGAAGCAGTTAAGAGGGCCACTGAGGTCATACTTGATAAATGCGATCCCGAAATTCCTTCTTTTTACGATTTGATTATCTCAGACGAAGCATTTTCTTCGATGAAGATCGTCGCTTCCCCAAAGATGACACCGGGGAACCGATTAATTTTGGATGCGTTGGTGCAGAAATACGCGCCGGGCATTGAGGTTACAGAGAGCGCGATTGAGCTTTCTTAAATAGACGGTAACGTGAAGCCGGAAGTCCCCATGTGTTGCCCCTGCGACTTCATAGTGGGGAAGATGATGCACTTCTATTCCAAAGTTCAAAAGGTTAGATCGTACTCTCAGATTGCTCTAGAAGTACTTAGTAATAGTGATTATCGGCAATATGGGAGGGGCCTATGAGCAGCTGCTGATGCATCCCATCGTATTAAAACCAATTTGTTACTTCTTAGGGTACAAAAATGAGCAGGCTACATGAGGAAAATTGGCAAACTAGATGAATGCGAAAAGGCTAAGATGGGATCAACATTTAATTTCGTCTGTGGAAGAGTTCGCTTGCTAAAACAAATTATTCATATAGTTACATGGTCGCTTGTAAAAAAGTCTTTTAAATGGTCGTTTGCAATCATTGGTGCAATTTCGACGATTATGGGAGTTGCGGGCGTGTCTCTCATCGACCTGCTTCCGAAAGATTCGGGATGTCTGTCTAGGCTCTTTGTGCTCGTCATCCTATTTGTCTTACTAGCCTTCTTCGCAGCGATCGTCACATACCATCACAATAAAAACGGAGTCCATTTGGTTATTAACGGAATGGACGTCGACATTGTT
Source organism: uncultured Collinsella sp. (assembly GCA_959026725.1). Lineage (GTDB taxonomy): Bacteria > Actinomycetota > Coriobacteriia > Coriobacteriales > Coriobacteriaceae > Collinsella. The sequence continues at coordinate 34,601 of CAUFMG010000019.1, read as the reverse complement.
GTCGACGACCTTTTTTGTACTGAGGGCGTTAAGGTCATTCCGTTCAATGAATATTTCGACATTAAGGTTGACGACAGGGTAATTTCAAAAAATTCCCTTAATGGCATTTTTGTCGAAAGGTATGCCGACTGGAATACTCTGAAGCGGACGATTGAAGAAAAGCAACTGAGTTTGTTGAAACCCTATAAGGCTAGGAATGGTCGAATTTGTTATCCCCTCGGCGCCGTCAAAGAATACGATGGGTTTGCCCTGCTCGCCTTCACCCATATGGATGAAATGCACCGTGCTTATCTTCGTCGTGGCCAGTATGAGGAATGTTTGCTTAATATGTGGGACGAGCTCGATCGGATGTATGCAGGCAGGCGAATTGTACTTCCGTTGTTAGGGTCTGGAATAACCAGGTTCGATAGTGGAAAACCCTCGGAGGACGACCTCCTTCGCTGCATTCTGTGTACCCTGAGAGCTTCGAAGCATCATTTTAAGGAAGGCGTTGTTGTCGTGTTAACGAAGAAGACCGCTGCACGCATGAGGTTATTCGAGGTTAACGGTTATGCAGAAGCCTGGAACAATAGGATTGGAGAGAAAGATGGTTTATAGGACAAGAACCTACATCGCCGCCGACTGGGACGGTGATCGAGATGCGGTCGAGCAGCTACATAAATGGAACGACAGCAATTATTGGGAGCTTTCGTTCCCGGACGCTCACGACCTGCAACAGTCGCGCGACTCCAGTTTGCCATGCAGCATAAAGAGTTCTCTGAAAAAGAGAATGGATGGATCTAAACGATTCGTACTCATCGTTGGAGACTCGACCGACTCCGTAACAAAAGGAAGCTGTCAGCACTGTGGAAGCTATAATTCATGGACTTCGAGCTGCGCTCGTTTGCATAGCGTCGACTATCGTAGCTTCATTAAATACGAATGCGATAAAGCCGTTCAGGCAGGCATCGACATCGTTGTGCTGTACAACTCCGCAAGCGTCTTGAAGTCGAAATGCCCTTTGTCAGTTCGATGCAAGGGAAAACACGTCGCTATGAAACGCTGGGAAGACGGCGAGCTAAAATGGGATTACTACGCCGTCAAAAACGCGCTTCAGTAAAGACTTTCCACGTGCAGTGACGAATGATAGGAATAGCGGCCTTACCGGAGAGACATGCTTGCAGACTTTGTTAAACCGGAGCCCGGAAAGACTGTTCAAATCCATCCAATTTGCCATGAATCAGGTGAAAGCAAGGGCGTGCTCTTAGTGGCCTACGAGATTACGTTAGACATAATCTCCATTCACCGATTGGCAAAACGATTTACACCTAATTATTGGCACTGTTCAGGGACAATTTCTTTGCTTGCGGTTTGATCTCGCTAAACTAATAACTGCTGCTACCAGGGCATTTTCTGGTGCACATTCTATTGGCTCCTGCGAAGATCGGAGCAGGTATGTTTGCTGCCAAGTCCCACACCAGCCGTCATTACATTGCGATTGTTGTCATGGACTGCCTATGCGTTTTGCTGGGCGGGCCTTCTTATGCCGCGGGCGCGGAGAGCCTCATCATCGCGGGCGCAACGTACTACGAGCCGGGCGTGTCGGGCCCCGGCTGGGCCTGGACCGATGCCGACCACCTTGAGCTTAACGGCTACGCGGGCGAGGCCGTCGGCGCCGAAGGCGACCTGGTGCTGACGCTTGCCGGGCAGAACTCCGTGACGGAGTCGCATGCGCCCGATGCGGACATCACGCTGTGCGGCATGGAGGTGTGGGGCAACCTGACGCTTCGCGGCACCGGGACCCTGACGGCGACGGGCTCACAGTGCGGGGTCCACGTTTCGCAGGCGCTCGCGGTGGACGGCTGCACCGTCGATGCCCGGGCGAACGGGGCCGATATTACGGACGAGGCGGTCGCCGGCGTGATCGCAGGCGACATGGCCGTGCGCGGCGGCGGGCGCGTCGTTGCCGCGGGTGCCGGGTCCGGAGCGGGCGTGCGCGCCTACGGCGTGTATCTGCAAGATGCGGGCCTTGGCGATGGTGCGGCCGGCTGTCGGCTTTCCGTCGATACCTCGTGGCTTGATGCGGCCGGTACCGACGGCGGCGTTGCGTGCACGGGCGGGTCGCTCGTGGCCGCACGGCTTGTGGCGCCTGCCGGCGGAGCCTTTAGTGCTAGCGGCGTGGCGGATGCCTCCGGTGCGGTGGCACCGCATGTGGTGGTTGAGCCCGGGGTCGCCACGCCACCGGCGGGGGAGACCGACGGGGTCGTTGTGCCTGGCGATAGCGTGGATAAGTCTCCCACTGATGCTAACCCCGCTGCCGGAGAGCCCACCACGGGGCCCACGGCAAATCCCGCGCCGAAGCCCGCTGCCGCGGCAACCAAGACAACAACGACAGTAACCAAGACCACGGTCGCCAAGACGGCCAAGCCCAAGGCTGCCACCGCGACCACTGCGGTACTCCCCAAGACCGGCGACAGCAACTGGATTGCCGCGTCCTTTACGCTACTCCTGTTGGGACTGGGGCATCTAGGTGCCGCATATCGCTGTTGGGGCGTGCGGCATGCCTAGCTGCAATACAAAGGCCCTGTAGAAGCTTTAAAGGCAACGCTTTCCGAAAGGGAGCGTTGCCTTTTTACTGCATGCAATGTATGAGGTGCCGTACCACTAAAAGGCTTAGTTAATTGATTGTAATTACATAATCTACTATTGTATGTGCGTTATACTAAGGTTGCACTCACATGATTGGAGGGTCCAAAAATGGCAAGCTCAACATTAACCATTAGGGTTGACGATGACCTCAAACGCGAGGCAGCAGAAGTGGCTGATTACTATGGACTTGATTTGTCGTCCGTGACGCGCGCATTCTTCAAGCAAATGGTCAACACCCATCGCATCCCGTTGACTTTTGCCCCTGAGGAGCCCAATGCCGAAAGCCTTGAGGCCATTCGCGAGGGGGACGCGTTTCTTGCATCTGGCAAAAAAGGACGTTTTGACAATGGCGCCGATCTTATCGCTGCGGCGATGGCACAATGAGCACGTTAACCGCAGAGTTCTCTGCAGCCTTCTCCCGCGATTTAAAGAAAAAAGCAAAGCGCCGTAAATGGGATCTATCCGAGCTTCAAAAGCTAATTGACCTGGTGCTACAGAATACACCCGAGTCAATGGACATATTAAAACGACGTCATAATATGCACCGGCTAAGCGGCAACTGGGCAGGGCGAAACGAATGTCACGTAGCAAACTCTGGCGACTGGCTTGTCATATGGTCATCAAACGAAGAGGTAGCTTTCTTTGAACGCACCGGCAGCCATGATGAGCTGTTCCGATAGCTCCCTTAATATCGACACCACCAAAGCTATCCGGATTTCAAGCAAATGACATCCTATTTGTTCAACATTGTTGGAGATTTAGCTGCGCAATGATGATTGCCTCCCATCCTAGGCTGGAATATCGTCTCCAAACCAGGCCCTGGCAGCGGTTTGCTCTGCAAAAGGTTGCGCAATGTGCTCGCCGGTAGATCCTGCGTGTGGCCATACGCTACCAGACTCTTCCTTTTCATCGACAGGTTCCTTAAAGCGATGGCCCAACACTGTCGGTGAGCGGAATGCGGCAAACTGCGCCCCCGCGTTCTCTATCGAGGTGCGTCGATCCTAGGTACGAGGGGTTCGCCCAGATCGAGACGACCTATTAAGGCATCTCTGTCCCTGTCGTCTCGATGAACACCTTCGACCTGACTCATGCCTTACGCGATGTTCGGACAAACTCGGTTATAGCGATTTGCCTTCTCATTAAAAGGGACTGCAAGATGTTTACCGCCATGGCCTGCCTATGCGTTTTGCTGGGCGGGCCTTCTTATGCCGCGGGCGCGGAGAGCCTCATCATCGCGGGCGCAACGTACTACGAGCCGGGCGTGTCGGGCCCCGGCTGGGCCTGGACCGATGCCGACCACCTTGAGCTTAACGGCTACGCGGGCGAGGCCGTCGGCGCCGAAGGCGACCTGGTGCTGACGCTTGCCGGGCAGAACTCCGTGACGGAGTCGCATGCGCCCGATGCGGACATCACGCTGTGCGGCATGGAGGTGTGGGGCAACCTGACGCTTCGCGGCACCGGGACCCTTACGGCGACGGGCTCGCAGTGCGGGATCCACGTGTCGCAGGCGTTGGTGGTAGACGGCTCCTCTGTCGATGCGCGGGCGGACGGGGCCGATATTACTGACGAGGCGGTTGCCGGCGTGATCGCAGGCGACATGGCCGTGCGCGGCGGCGGGCGCGTCGTTGCCTCGGGCGCCGGGTCCGGAGCGGGTGTGCGCGCCCACGGCGTATATCTGCAGGATGCGGGTCTTGGCGATGGTGCGGCCGGCTGTCGGCTTTCCGTCGACGCCTCATGGCTTGATGCGGCCGGTGCCGACGGCGGCGTTGCGTGCGCGGGCGGGTCGCTCGTGGCCGCACGGCTTGTGGCGCCTGCTGGCGGGGCCTTTGGTGCTGGTGGCGTGGTGGATGCTGCAGGGGTCGTGGCACCGCATGTGGTGGTTGAGCCCAATGTCGCCATGCCCCCGGCGGGGGAGACCGACGGGGTCGTTGTGCCTGGCGATAGCGTGGATAAGTCTCCCACTGATGCTAACCCCGCTGCCGGAGAGCCCACCACGGGGCCCACGGCAAATCCCGCGCCGAAGCCCGCTGCCGCGGCAACCAAGACAACAACGACAGTAACCAAGACCACGGTCGCCAAGACGGCCAAGCCCAAGGCTGCCACCGCGACCACTGCGGTACTCCCCAAGACCGGCGACAACAACTGGATAGCCGCTTCTTTGGCGCTTTTGCTGCTTGGGACAGTGCTCATGGCTGCCGCATGTCGGTGCTGAAGCACCCATTTCGATAGACTATGTAGAAGGCTATATTCTTAACGACGCATTAGTAGATTAATTTATTACGACAATTGCTCAGGATTTATCTAACATGTACCACGAATCGGATCATACAGTTGACGCTGCCAAGAAAGAATTAAACGCCGGCCTTCTTGAGCTGCTTGAGCGTTGCAGCTATCTATACAACGAGGCATTTTATGCCAACACGGAACTAGCAATCCTTCGCGAACTGTCTAAAGCATCTTCCGACTATAAGAATGAAGTAATTTGCGCTGGCTGCTTCTTCAGCTTTACACAACTTGCATTAACCGAATCCTGTTTCATGAATTGCGCACGGTTATTTGATGCCAAAAGCGACGTCAGTATTGGGAACTTGATAGAAGACGTCAAGTCTCATTCTACTGAAATCGACGCGATTGCAATCTCCTTATTTAAAGATCGACCAAACTTTGACAGGCTTAATCCAATCGTTCATCCATTGGCAAAGGACGAGGAGCGTTTCTACCCCAAAGAAGTTGAGTCACAACGCTCAGATGAAAAGCTGTTCGGAAATCATTACAGAATGGTTACTGTGTGTATAACCACTCATGACCTTTCCAATTTATGGAAAAAACGACTCAACAGTCTCCGTAAACTAACTGACATGCTTCGCGATCAGCGGAATAAGGTTTTCGCCCATAGCGACATGGAAGCACTGAATTATGATGAGCTTGTTAGGCGACTTCCTTTAACTAACGGCGAAATTCAAAAACTAATCGACTTCGCACTCGATCTGACAATCGAATTATTTGCCAAAATTACTGGTATTGAAAAAGATCGCTTGCCCAAGAACTGCAACGATATACAAGGCCTTCTGAAATATGTGGAGGCTGGCATGGAGGCTGTTGAGCAGCATTTGGGTAATCTATAGGATTCAAGCGCTTGCAAGCAGTTAAGCATGCGGGCGCTTGAATCTGAGTACGATCCATGACATAAAGTTCAACCATCGCACAATGACGGTTTTCCATGCCAAAAAGACACTGAAGTGTGAGGTGGTTCAAATCTCAGTAATACAAATAATCAGCAGTTCAGGTCTTATGGGAATAATTCAATTCGCATCACGCTGCATCTAATCTGTTCTTTATACTCGGATGTAGACACTAAGGAGGCAAACATGCTTTGGAGCTATGTTCAGCTAGATGACGGTACTCAGCTTGCCTACTCAGAGACAAGAGATGACGGGACCGTTCGCGTAGCCGTCGAGCGTCCGGTTGACCTTGGCTTTGACCATGCAGAATGCTTCTTGCCTGCGGTCAAATGGTTCAACGTCGAAGGATTTACTGCTGATGACCTCAATTTCTTGACAGAATTTGTTAGATCAAACGCTCCGTTTATCTTCGAGCTTGCAGAACGGCAAAAAGCCGGACCGGCGGTTTCGGCACTGGCCCCCTGACGTTCTACTGTTGAACGGAAAATATCCCATGATTTCGCCTTCCGACATATCCACCGTCGCCTCCCGCGTGCTGGCTCAATACGACGTCAGCGAAGCATATATATTTGGTTCGTTTGCCCGAGGCGAGCAAACGCCCGATAGCGATATTGACTTGCGCCTAGTCTGCGGCAACGCCATGACGTTCGGCACGCTGTACGAACTCTCCCATGAGCTCGAGAGGGAACTTGGGCGAAAGGTTGATATCGTCACCAACCCACCAGAGCACATGCGCCCGGCATTCCGCAAAAGCATCGAGCAAGATGAGGTGCGTGTCTATGAAGCTCTGTAAGCAGGACGAGGCGTTAGTGTGCTCCGGCGTGATCAGCAAGTCTGAATTTTGTCGCATACTTCCGGACTCGGCGAGCCTTAGAAGCCAGTATTGAACTCAAACTCGGTTCCAGACACCCTCTTGCTATTTGAATACAGGTATCGCTCTAGCGATAGTATGTTATACTATCGCTAGAGCGATACCTGTTAGGAGACTCGCGTGGAACTGTGGCATGGTTCTCAGAAAATCATTGAGACTCCCCAGCTTGGCCTGGGGAAAATCCATAACGACTATGGACAGGGATTCTATTGCACAGAGAGCCTCGACCTTGCAAGGGAATGGGCATGCTCGCGCGATGCCGATGGCTTTGCGAATCGCTATGAACTCGATATAGCCGATCTCAAAGTTCTCGACTTGCTATCGCCGCAATATTGCGTCCTGCATTGGATAGCGTTGCTCGTTGAGCATCGTTCTTTTCGCAAAGATACCGCCATTGCCGCGGGGGCGTGCGAATATCTCCATGATCACTTTCTACCTCAGACGAGCACTTGCGACGTAATAAGGGGGTGGCGTGCGGACGACTCGTACTTTAGCTATGCCAGAGCTTTTGTAAACAATACGATCACCGTCGATCAGCTTGGACGATCTATGAGGCTCGGTAACCTGGGGGAGCAGATTGTGCTCAAAAGCGAGCGTGCGTTTAAGAGCATTCGTTTTGCTGGATTTGAACGTGCGCAGCAAGCTCTGTATGGTCCATTGGCCAAGGAACGAGATGAAGCGGCAAGGGCGCAGTATCGGGAGCTCCTTGCCGAAAACCCGTTTGAGGGAATACGTATCGTCGATATCATTCGAGAGGGGATGACGGGCGATGACCCACGCCTACAGTGAGATGTATCTCGAGGATGCAATGAGAACGCTGGGCGAGGCGGTCGATTTTGCTCTCTGTGACCAAGGGCTGACTCCAGCCGAGTTGACGGCGATCCTGTCGAACGCTCTTGAGATGAAACAGTTTGAGCGCGGTATGCCTCGCGTCGTCTGCGGCATGGCGGGCGACGAGCTCGCGCGCGATATTATCGCCCATGCGGGACTGACCCCCGTCAGATGTAGGGAGACCTATCCGTTCGACCGTTCGCCTCAGTATTGGGCGGGGTGGGTTATGGCCTATACGCAATGGATGAGCAGCTTGGGCTTTAATAAGCTACTCGAAGTCGCTCCGCTCGATTGGATCATCGGCTCGTACCATCCGCTCCACGAGGCCTCTGAAGATAAATTCGCCCAGATAGTCATTGATAAATGGAACAAAGCCCAGGCAGGCAAAAAGGGCCTCAAGGCAGCACGAAAGGCAGCCGGCCTGACCCAAAAGCAGCTGGCCGCCCAATCGGGAGTCAAACTCCGTGCCATACAACTCTACGAGCAGAACCAGCTCGACCTACGCCGCGCCTCGGTTTCCTCGGCATTGGCGCTTGCAGACACCCTAAACTGCACCATCGAAGACCTCGTCTGGCAACCGATTGCTCTGGAGTACGACTCGCAGGCTATTTCGTCTGTAAAGCTATAGAGGAGTCAGACATGCCTTGGAGCTATGTTCAACAAGATGACGGCGCTGATTGCGTCGCTCAAGAAGATCATTCAACTGCGCACGTGGCAAATTCAGCATCACCGATTTTGCTCGGCGGCACCACGTCAATCGACGAAGCTATTCGGCTGACCATTTCGAACATGCCCAACGCGCTCAGGCTCTTGGAGAACTCATGAGGGCTGTCGCACCGCGCCGGGCGCATCCGTTCGCGCCGCTCGTGCTCGACGATACCGGTTCGCTAGAGGCCATGGCAGCGGGCGTGATGCGCCTACACAGCACGCTGATGACGGTCGGGCGCTGCTATACAACCGACGCCACGGGCGACCGTGCCGCGCTTGAGCTTGGACGCGTCGAGTCCGTGCTTGCAGGTGCATTCTGTACGATATTCGGCCAATCGCCGGCTGATCGCTTCGCAGACATCTTTGACCAGGTCACTTATGTGGCCGATCACATGGTCAAGGACCACATCTTTGAGGACGGCAACAAACGCACCAGCCTTGTCTTTGCGTTGTCCGTCCTAAGGTTCACCGGCACTCCGGTCGTACTGTCCGACAGCCCCGAGCCCAAAGACAACCAGTACCACGCGTGGATCCAGGACCTCGTTTCTGGCACTCGCACGACCGACGAACTCGCCGACGAGTTTCGGCACAATTGCGTTGTGCGTCCCGATGGCGCGTCGCACGTATAGAATCAAAGCATTCGCACGCCGGCTTTTTAATGGATTGGACGCCACATGGAGATCCCCAGCACCCTGTGCAGCAATGTATACGACTTCGCGTTTTGCCCCGAACCTTGCTATGACCGTCTGGTCGACCTCGCCGATCCCGAGGACTGGGGCCACGGCAACCGCATCCTCAAAAACTACCTGTCGTTCTCGTTTAGTCGCGCGGTGTTTCTGACCGAGCGCGACGTGGACCAGACCGCGCCGTCCAACCTGCCGCTGGTGTTCGACGACGACCGCTGCCTGTTCAACACCGGTCTGTACACGCGACGCTACGAGACCATCTACGGCCTGTTTGAGCCCAACACCAAGCCCGACGCGCGCCAGCGTTGGTTTTTGAAGGGCTTCTTTAAGGAAAGCGACCCCATGCTGGTCTCGTTTGAGTACCTGCCGTGCCGCGTGCACTTTGCCGAGGACCCATCCGAGCTGGTCTTTGACTACCGACTGCCCATCCGTTCCAACATCGATCATATTCTGGGCGACGAGGAGAACCTCACGCGAATTCCCGCCAGCCTGATGGGGGAGGGCAACTCGCTGCTGCTGCGTCGCGCCTTCGAGGACGCCGTCGTCGAGGCTGCGCGCCGCGCCGCCGCCAACTACACGCTCGCGGTGCCGCAGTTTTACGGCGGCCGAATCCAGCTGTTGCTGCCGCTGTGCCTAACTGGCGACAAACCCGAACTGGCGCTGACCATCCAGCGCGAAGACGGCTTCTACGCCGCGCGCACCTGCCTCACGCTCGACATGGCTTACAACAACGCGCGACTCATCTGCCGCCCCGAGACTTCGTGGATTAAGCGATAAATGGGGGATTAGCTGCAGGTTTGCTGGGTGGTCTGCCTACGTTGGCTTTGCTTGCGACCACGAATTTAAAATCGAGGGCAAAAAGTTCTTGGTAAACCACGCGCGGCTATGTTAGTATCTCTTTTGCCGAAAGGCGACGGGCGATTGGCTCAGGGGTAGAGCATATCCTTCACACGGATGGGGTCACAAGTTCGAATCTTGTATCGCCCACCATCAAAAGCGCAGGTCAGAGGTCTTAAACCTCTGGCCTTTTTCTTTTTGACACCAAAGATGGCATCAAAACTGACATCACAATCGAATCCATGTTGTCCGAGACGCCGTTTTTTGAACGCGCTTCACGTGCGCGCTTCATTTACTGACGTTATCTTCCGTTTTTTTGGTCAGCGTTTGGTTTACTTCCGGTACTTACCCGCTGGCCGTCGTCCTGGCCGTAAAGCTCCCCGCGGGCACATGCCGCCGCCTTCCCGTTCGGCCACCGGGACGTCGCGAAAAGTTTTTCAAAAATTGTCCTTGCATCGCCGTCCGAGTTCCCGTATAGTACTTCTTCGTACGGGGGCGTAGCTCAGCTGGGAGAGCGCTTGACTGGCAGTCAAGAGGTCAGGGGTTCGATCCCCCTCGTCTCCACCCGAGCATTGAATGAGGCTCCAACGCAAGTTGGGGCCTTTTTTCATATAGGCACACAAGGTCAAAGGCGGCACCATGATCCTCCTTGTCGACAAGATCGTGCGTTGAACGACCGTCGCGTGCATGGTAGTATTTCTCCTCGTGGTGCAAAACTAATGCAAATGGATAGCCGACATTACTATCACAGCCACTAACTACAAGGGCTCTTGGCGCAACGGTTAGCGCAGGGGACTCATAATCCCTGGGTTCTGGGTTCGAATCCCGGAGGGCCCACCAGAATTTCCAGAAGGCCAGGCACTATGTCTGGCCTTCTTTCTTTTATTCTTTCTTTTATATAGCTTACATATCGGTCGATAGAAGGCCGTCCTGCCAGCTTCAGGGCGCCCCGGGTCGGCTGCCGGGACGCCGCGGCGGAAAGTTTTTCCAAAATTGTCCTTGCATCGTGGTCCGAGTTCCCGTATAGTATTTCTTCGCACGGGGGCGTAGCTCAGCTGGGAGAGCGCTTGACTGGCAGTCAAGAGGTCAGGGGTTCGATCCCCCTCGTCTCCACCCGAGCATTGAATGAGGCTCCAACGCAAGTTGGGGCCTTTTTTCATATTGGCACACAAGGTCAAAGGCGGCACCATGATCCTCCTGGTCGACAAGATCGAAAAAAGCTTCGGCGCACGCGTCCTCTTTAGCGGCGCGTCCTTCCAGATCAACCCCGGCGAGCGCTTCGCGCTCGTGGGACCCAACGGCGCCGGCAAAACCACCATGCTCAAAATCATCATGGGCATCGACAGCCCAGACGCCGGCCAGGTCCAGTACGCCAAGGACTGCCAGGTGGGCTACCTAGAGCAGGAAACCAACCTGGAGCAAAAGGACACCACCATTCTCGCCGAGGTCATGGCCGCTGCCAAGGAAATCCGCCGCATGGGCGAGCGCGCCAACGAGCTGCAGGCCCAGATCACCGAGCTCTCCGAACAGGGGAAGGACGTCGACGCACTCCTTAACGAGTATGGCCAGGTCCAGGACCGCTTTGAGCACCTGGGCGGCTACGAGCTCGAGAGCAACGCCCGTAAGATCCTATCCGGCCTGGGCTTTAAGGTCACCGACTTTGAGCGCCCGTGCTCCGAGTTCTCGGGCGGCTGGCAGATGCGCATCGCGCTTGCCAAGCTCTTCCTGCGCCACCCCGACCTGCTGCTTCTGGACGAGCCTACTAACCACCTGGACCTCGAAAGCGTCCAGTGGCTGCGCGGCTTTATCGCCAACTACGACGGCGCCGTCCTCATCGTCAGTCACGACCGTGCCTTCATGGACGCCTGCGTCGACCACGTCGCCGCTCTCGAAAACCGTCGCGTGACCACCTACACCGGCAACTACAGCAGCTACCTCAAGCAGCGCGAGGACAACCTGGAACAGATGCGCGCCAAGCGAGCCGCCCAGGAGCGCGACATCGCCCACATGCAGGTCTTCGTTGACAAATTCCGCTATAAGCCCACCAAGGCCGCCCAGGCGCAGGAGCGCATCCGCAAGATCGAGCAGATTAAAAAGGAACTTGTCATCCTGCCCGAGGGCCACAAGCACATCGACTTTAAGTTCCCTGACCCGCCGCGCTCCGGCGACATGGTCGTCGGCCTGGAGGGCGTGTCCAAGTCCTACGGCAACAAGCACATCTACAGCGACATCGACCTCAAGCTCTACCGCGGCGAGCACGTGGCACTCGTCGGCCCCAACGGCGCCGGCAAGTCCACGCTCATGAAGATTCTCGCCGGCCTGGAGCCGCCCACTACCGGCACGCGCGACCTGGGCACCAACGTGGGTGTGGCCTATTACGCCCAGCACGCGCTCGAGGGCATGACCGAGTCCAATACCGTCCTGCAAGAGATCGACACCGTCACGCCCAAGTGGACCGTGCCGCAGCAGCGCAGCCTGCTGGGCGCCTTCCTGTTTAGCGACAACGATTCCATCGAGAAGCAGGTTCGCGTCCTCTCCGGTGGCGAAAAGGCGCGCCTGGCCCTGGCCAAGATGCTCGTGGCCCCCGAGGCGCTCCTGTGCCTGGACGAGCCCACCAACCACCTGGACATCGACTCGGTAGACATGCTCGAGAACGCCCTGCAAAACTTCCCCGGCACCATCGTGCTGATCAGCCACGACGAGCACCTGGTACGCGCCGTTGCCAACCGCGTCATAGACATCCGCGATGGCAAGGTCACGGTCTACGACGGCGACTACGACTACTACCTCTACAAGCGCGAGGACCTCGCAGCCCGCGCCGCCGCCGAGGCGGCAGGGGAGAGTGCACCGGCCACGGCCAAGTCCACCAAAGCCTGCGCCGCCCAGGCCGACACCCCCGCAGCTGCCCCCAAGCCTGCCGAGGGCAAAAAGACCAAGGAGCAAAAGCGCGCTGAGGCCCAAGCCCGCGCAGCGCTCAATAAAAAGCTCAAAGGCGTGCGCAACCAGCTTAAGAAGATCGAGACGGAGCTCGACAAAAAGCGTGCCCGCTATGACGAGCTTATGGAATTGATGGCAAGCGAAGAGCTTTATGCCGATCAGGATAAGTTCAACGCCGCGCTGGGGGAATATAACGGCCTTAAGCAAGAGCTACCCAAGCTCGAGGATGAATGGCTGGAGCTTTCCACCCAGATCGAAGAGGAGACCGCGCGTGAACTCTCGTAAGGCCGCTGCCGTGGCGATGAGCATCATCGCCATTGCCTGTCGCATCTGCGGCATCTTTATGAGCGCGATGACCGTGCTGCTGTGCTTTAGCGGCCTCACCGCCAAGTTGCAGATTGTGGGCTTTGTCGTCGAGCTTTCGCGCGCACTGCCGAGCGCCATCGCCGGCTACGGCGTCATCACTTCTCCCTTTGGCGGCGTGTTCCGCCTGGATTACGCCATCGTGGCCGTGATTCTATTTGTGGCCGATTACCTGCTCACGCGCGCCTCGCGCCGCGTCCGCTAGGGGATCGTTATGTCCAGCAGCTACTTCATGAACCTGCTCGCCAGCGCGGTCGCCGTCATCTTGGGCATCGTGATCCACGAGAGCGCGCACGCCGCCGCGGCCTGGGCACTCGGCGATATGACGGCCCGTTCGCGCGGACGCGTCTCGCTCAACCCGCTCAACCATGTCGACCCGTTTGGCACCATCCTCCTGCCGCTGCTGATGCTCGCCGCCGGAGGCCCGGTGTTCGCCTTCGCCAAGCCCGTTCCCGTCTACCTCAACAACCTCAAGCACCCCAAGCGCGACGAGGTCCTGGTGAGCGTGGCCGGCCCCGCATCGAACATCGCGCTCGCCTGTCTTGCCGCCGCCCTCATGCGCCTGACCTATGGCAGCCTCTACACCAGCATGTCATTTGCCCTGGCGTCACAGATCATGAACTTCGGCGCCACCTTTATCGTGGTCAACTTATCGCTCGCGTTCTTTAACCTCATCCCGATCCCACCGCTCGACGGCTCGTCGATCATCGTGCCCTTCCTCAAGGGCAAGGCGCTCGCCAACTACTACCGCCTGCAGCAATACGCTATGCCCATCCTCATCCTGGTTTTGTATCTGCTGCCCATGTGGACCGGCATCGACGTGATCGGCCGCTATTTCGACGTTACCGTGTATCCGCTTGCTGAGCAGCTGCTCAACTTCGCAATCGCCGGCATCTAAGGTAAACTTACAGGTCGACCGTGCAAAACGGTCGCAACATGCACCCAAACCGCGCCGCGAAGGCGCCGTCAAAGGAGGTCGAAGATGTCGTATCGCGTGTCGACGCAGGTCTACAGCGGACCGTTCGACCTGCTGCTGCAGCTGGTAACCCGCCAAAAAGTAGATATCGGCGCCATCTCCATCAGCGAGGTGGCCGAGCAGTACCTTGCCGAGGCCGAACGCATCGAGGCGCTGGACCTGGACGTGGCGAGCGACTTTTTGCTGGTCGCGGCAACCCTTTTGGACATCAAGGCCGCCTCTCTGGTGCCGCAGGAGGCCCCGCGCAAAGTCGATGACGACGATGACGAGTTCGACGAAGACCTCGAGGAGCTCAGCGCGCTCGACGGCGACGCCCTGCGCGAGGTCCTAATCCAGCGCCTGATTGCCTACAAGCAGTTTAAAGGCGCGGCGGCAGCTCTCGGTGCTCGCATGCAGGCCGAAAGCCGCATGCACCCGCGTGTGGCCGGTCCCGACCCCGAGTTCTTGGGCCTCATGCCAGACTATCTGGCCGGCATTACCCTGCGCGGCCTGGCCGTCATCTGCGCCGACCTGGATGGCAAGCGACAGACCTTCCTGCTCGAGGCCGAGCACGTGGCGCCGCATCGCGTACCGCTCGACTTGACCGTGGCCTCAGTCGACCGCTTTACCATGACGCACCAAACCTGCACCTTCCGCGAGCTACTGGACGGCGATGCCACCACCGAGCAGCTCGTCGTCACCTTCCTAGCTATGCTTGAGCTCGCCAAGCGCGGCTCGCTCACGCTGAGCCAGGACGAGATCTTTGGAACCATCCGCATCAACCGCGTCGAGGGCGCCGAGGCCTATGTGCCCGGCGAGGGCCCCGAGCTCACCGAATAGGAGCCGCAACCATGTCAACCCTTTCCACGCTGGAGGCAAACAGCCTCAAAGGCGCCCTCGAGGCGCTGCTGCTGGTGTCGAGCGACCCCGTGAGCGCACCCGCGCTGGCAGGTGCGTTGGATATCGCCCCGGGCGAATGCGCGTCGCTGCTCGCCGAGCTCAAGGTTGAGTATGAGGAGGCCAACCGCGGCTTTCAGCTGCGCGAGGTCGCCGGCGGCTGGCGCCTGTTTACTCACCCCGCCTACCACGACGTGGTCGAGGCCTACGTGCTGAGCTGGGACACGCAAAAGCTGTCGCAAGCGGCGCTCGAAACCCTGGCCGTCATCGCATACCACCAGCCTGTGACGCGCGAGGTGGTCAAGGGCATCCGTGGCGTCAATTCCGACGGCGTCATTGCGTCACTCGTCGACAAGGGCCTGGTGCGTGAGCTCGGCCGCGACCCCCAGCGCGGTCAAGCCATCATCTACGGCACGACCAACGCCTTCTTGGAAAAGTTCGGTCTGCGTTCCACCCGCGACCTGCCCGATCTGGAGCAGTTTGCCCCCGACGAGCAGTCGCGCCAGTATATCCGCGAGCGCCTGAGCGGCCGCAGTATTCAGTCCACGCTCGAGGAGCAGGCCGAGGACTTAGACGAAGAGCGCGAACTGCTCGATACCGATGTTGAAGATGTTGAGGCAGCCGAGGACTTGGAGACCCTGGTCGTTGGCGATACCTCGGAGGATTTGCATGACGAGGACTAACGAAGCAGAGGAGACGCGCGCCGTGGGCAACGCAGTACCCGCAACCGACGCCCAGCCCGTCTACCCGCACACCATGCGCCTGCAGCGCTTTTTGGCGCGCGCAGGCGTGGCGAGCCGACGTGGCTCGGAGGATCTGATGACCGCCGGCCGCGTGACCGTCAACGGCGAGGTCGCGACCGAGCTGGGTACCAAGGTAGACGTCGACCGCGACCATATCGAGGTCGACGGCATGCCCGTCAAGCTCAACCAGGGCGCCGTGTACCTGATGCTCTACAAGCCGACCGGCTACCTCACCACCATGAGCGATCCGCAGGAGCGCCCTTGCGTGGCCGACCTGGTCCCCCGCGACCGCTTTCCGGGGCTCTTCCCGGTGGGCCGCCTGGATCGCGACACCACGGGCCTTTTGCTCTTTACCACCGACGGCGACCTGTCTCAGGACCTGCTGCACCCCAGCAAGCACGTCTACAAGACCTACCAGGCACTCGTTGACGGCGAGCTGTCCGACCGCGATCTAGACCCGCTACGCCGTGGCATCGAGCTCGACGACGGCCTGTGTCAGCCGGCAATCTGCCGCGTCATCACCGCACGCGAGGCCGAGGCCGTAGCTCCCCAGGGCGTCAAGCCTGGTACCACCGCCGTGGAGGTCATCATCCGCGAGGGTCGTAAAAACCAGGTCAAGCGCATGTTGAGCAAGATTCACCATCCGGTGATCCGCCTGCACCGCTGCAACTTTGCCGGCCTTGAGCTCAAGGATGTGGCCAAGGGCTCGTGGCGCGAACTCACCGACCGCGAGGTGCAGATCCTTAAGGCCGGCGGCATCCCGCCCAAGCAGGCGAGCTCCAAGCGCAACGGCGGCAAGCCCCAAGACACGACCGCCAGCCGCACGCGTCACCACGGCAGCCACGGCTCCGCACCTAAGCGCAACACCTACCGCGAGCGCTACACCGGCTAGGCAACCCGCCGCGCCCCAACGCCCGCGAACCATACCAGCACGTCACCCATCGAAAGGAAGCATTGCATGATCGTCGCCATCGACGGCCCCGCCGGTTCCGGCAAGTCCACCATCGCCAAGGAGATCGCCCGCCAGCTGGGCTTTAACAAGCTCGACACGGGCGCCATGTATCGCGCCGTCACCTTCGCCGCGCTCGACCGCGGCATCGACCTGGACGACGAGGCTGCCATTGATGCCCTCGCCAAACAGATCGAGATCCGCTTTACCAACGGCACCGGCGAGGACACGCGCCTGACCATCGACGGCCAGGATGCCTCGGCTGCCATCCGCACCCCGCAGGTGGACGCCAACGTCTCCAAGGTCTCGGCCTACCCGGGCGTACGCGCCGCCATGCTCATCCATCAGCGCCGTGCCGCCGAGGACCGCGATATCGTGGCCGAGGGTCGCGACATCGGCACCGTCGTATTTCCCAACGCGCAGGTCAAGGTGTTCCTGACCGCCGACCCGCGTGAGCGCGCCCGCCGCCGCGTGCTGCAGCGCCACCAAAACGACGCCCAGCCGCTTACTGCCGAGCAGCTCGAGGCCGAGGTCGACGAAACCCTCGACGCCCTCAAGCAGCGCGATAAACTCGACAGCAGCCGCGAGGTCGCACCGCTCGTGCCCGCCGAGGACGCCGTGCACGTCGACTCCACCGCCCACACCATCGACGAGGTCGTACGCATTATCGAGGACCTCATCAACCAAAGGAGGTAACTCATGCGCCTGTTTAAGCAGACGCCCGAGGATTACTACAACGCCCCCTACGCCGAGTTCCCTGCGCTCATCCGCGCCGTCGTCGTGGTGGTCATGGCTATTCTATGGGCCTTCTCCAAGCTCATGTGGCGCTGGAAGGTCGAGGACGTCGACCTGCTGTTTGAGCGCCAGGAAGGACGCGGCAGCGTTGTTATCTGCAACCACACCTCGATGGCCGAGCTCTTGGCCGTGGAGACGGCGCTGTTCTTTGGCGGCCGCCGCATCCGCCCCATCTTTAAGTCCGAGTTCGCTAAGAGCAAGATTGTGCGCTGGGCCTTTAGCCGCGTGGGCGGCATTCCCGTCGAGCGCGGCACCGCCGACATGAAGTGTCTGCGCGCCGCCCAGCATGCACTGCAGCGCGGTGAGGATGTCCTGATCTTCCCCGAGGGTACGCGCATCCGCTCGCGCGAGATTAAGCCCGAGGTCCATGGCGGCTTTGCGCTCATCGCCCAGATGGGCAAGGCGCCCGTCAACCCACTCGCCATTTGTGGCTGGTCCGACATTACGCCTAAGGGCAAAAAGCTCATGCGCCCCAAAAAGTGCTGGATCCGCGCCGGCAAGGCCATCTCGCTATCCGACGCTCCGGCCGAGCTCAAGCGTAAGGAGCGCCTGGCATGGTTTGAGTCAGAGGCCATGAACCGCGTCTACGCCATGCGCGACGATCTGTGCGCCGAGCATCCGGGTAGGTTCTAGCCATGAGTGAGGAAGTCATGAACACTGCCGCGGCCGCCGCTGAGGAGGTCGTCCCCACCATCGAGATCGCCGCCCACGCCGGCACCTGCTACGGCGTACAGCGCGCGCTCGACATGGCGCTGGCCGCCGCGCCTCAGGCAGGGGAGAGCACTCAGGTCCACACGCTTGGTCCGCTTATCCATAATCCCATCGTGGTACGCGAGCTCGCCGAGGCAGGCGTCGGTCTGGCAGACACCTTGGACGACGCCACGTCGGGCACCGTGATCATCCGCGCCCACGGTGTGGTGCCGCAGGTCATCGACGCCGCTCGCGAGCGTGGCCTCGACGTGGTCGATGCCACCTGCCCCTACGTCAAGAAGGTCCACGTGGCCGCCGAGCGCCTGGTACGCGAGGGCTACCGCGTGATCGTCGTGGGCGAGCCGGGCCATCCCGAGGTTGAGGGCATCCTGGGGCACGCCGGTGATGACGCGCAAGTCGTGAGTTGCGCTGCCGACGCCGACGCGCTACCGCTCAAAGGCAAGGTGGGCCTGGTCGTGCAGACCACCCAAACCGCGCAGAATCTGGCCGAGGTTGTGGCCTCCATCACCCCGCGCGTGCAGGAACTGCGCGTGATCAACACCATCTGCGCCGCCACGAGCGAGCGTCAACAGGCAGCAGCCACACTTGCCAAACGCTGTGATTGCATGGTCGTCGTGGGCGGCAAGAACTCGGGCAACACCCGCCGCCTGGCTCAGATTTGCGCAGACGCCTGCGAGCATACGCATCACATCGAGGAAGCTTCCGAAATCCAGGCCGCATGGTTTGCTAACGCGCGCCACATCGGCATCACCGCCGGAGCCTCCACCCCGCAAGAACACATCGAACGCGCCGTTGCGCGCATCAAGGAGCTTTGTCGCTAATCATGGACCAGACCGTACCCGCATACGCCGCCGAGGTGGCCGATTACGGGCGCAGCCGCGACCCCGAGCCGGGTGAGGGCGCGCTCGTTAAGAGCGTGCGTCCCGAGTCGCCCGCGTGGGATGTGGGTATCGAGCCGGGAATGCGCGTGCTCACGGTCAACGGTGAGGCACTCACCGACATGATCGTGTGGCTCTGGGAAGCCGATGACGACACCGTCGATCTCGAGGTTTTCGACCCGCGCGACAACAGCGTAACCCCTGTGGAACTCGACCGTTTTCCCGGCGAGGATTGGGGCCTTGAGTTCGACGGCCCCATCTTCGACGGCATGCGTACCTGCGTAAACGCCTGCGTGTTCTGCTTTATGACGATGCTGCCCAAGGGCGGCCGCTCCACGCTCTATATTCGCGACGACGACTACCGCCTGAGCTTTTTGCAGGGCAACTTTGTCACGCTCACGAACCTCTCTGACGAGGACGTGCAAAACGTCATCCAACGCAACATGAGCCCCATGAACGTGTCGGTCCATGCCGTGAGCCCCGACGTCCGCCGTCGCATGATGGGCCGCAACGCCCAGCGCGGCATGGACGTGCTCGAGGCCATCATGGCCGCCGGCATCGAGATTCACGCGCAGATCGTGTTGTGCCCCGGTATGAACGACGGCGAGGAGCTGGAAAAGACCCTGCGCTTTTGCGAGGAACACGAGCAAATCACGAGCCTGGGCATTGTGCCGCTCGGTTTTACCAAGCATCAGAACCGCTTCAGCTGGTCCTACAGCGACAAGCCCGAGCTCGCGCGCGAAACCATTGCCATGATCCGACCGTTCCAGGACCGCGCGTACGAGCGCTTTGGCCGCCACACGTTCCAGATGAGCGACGAGTTCTATCTGGACGCCGGCATCGAGCCGCCCGAGGCGGACTTTTACGACGGTTACCCGCAGTACTACGACGGCATCGGCATGATCCGCTCGTATCTGGACGAGACAGACGATGTCCTTGCCGCCGACGCTGAGCGCCTTGCCCGCGTTCGCAAGGCTATGACCGCCCGCAACCAGCGCCTAGTATGTCTTTCGGGCGCCAGCGCACGCGATACCGTGGCCCGCTTCGTGGAGTCTCCGCAGGGCCTTTCCGGCACCGTCACGGCCATCAAGAACCGCTACTTTGGCGGTAACGTGGACGTGACTGGCCTCATCGTCGCGAGCGACATCCTGGAGCAGCTGCCGCAAGACCTGTCGGGTGTTATGCTCTTTGTGCCTAAGCTCATGTTCAACGCTGACGGCATGACGCTTGACGAGTATCATCGTGACGATTTACTCGCAAGCCTTACCAGTCGCGACGCCGAGGTTCATGTGGTGTCGACCATGCCGCATGAGCTGCTCGATACCCTGGAGCACATCCTTGGCATTGCGCCTGCCGACTCTACTAATTCCACTGACCCCACCCATTAAAGGAGAGCAGATGAAACCTATCGTCGCCGTCGTCGGACGCCCCAACGTGGGCAAGTCCACGCTCGTTAACCGCCTGGCCCAGACCTCGGACGCCATCGTCCACGAGTCCCGCGGCGTCACGCGTGACCGCTCGTATCACACGGCCGATTGGAACGGCCGCGAGTTCACCATCGTCGACACGGGCGGCATCGAGCCGCTCAAGAGCGACGACGTCTTTGCCACGTCCATCCGCGACCAGGCGCTCGCCGCCGCCGAGGAAGCCGCCGTCATCCTGTTTGTGGTCGATGGCCGCACCGGCGTCACCGAGGAGGACGAGTCGGTCGCCCGCATGCTCAAGCGCTGCGACAAGCCGGTCTTTCTGCTGGTGAACAAGCTCGACAACCCCGATCGCGAGAACGACAGCATCTGGGAGTTCTATTCGCTCGGTATCGGCGAGCCCACGCCGCTCTCGGCCCTGCACGGCCACGGCACGGGCGACCTGCTCGACGACATCGTGGCCCTGCTTCCCGAGGAAGAGGACGAGGTCGCCGACGAGTTCCCCGATGCGCTCAACGTTGCCATCATCGGCCGCCCCAACGCCGGTAAGTCCTCGCTGTTCAACCGCATCCTCGGCGCCGACCGCTCCATCGTGTCCAACATTGCCGGCACCACGCGCGACGCCATCGACACGGTCGTCGAGCGCAACGGCAAGCACTATCGCATGGTCGACACCGCGGGCATTCGCAAGAAGAGCACCGTGTACGAGAACATCGAGTACTACTCTATGGTTCGCGGCCTGCGCGCCATCGACCGCGCCGACGTGGCGCTGCTCGTCGTCGACGCCTCCGTGGGCGTCACCGAGCAGGACCAGAAGGTCATGGGCCTTGCCATCGAGCGCGGCTGCGCCATCGTGGTGCTGCTCAACAAGTGGGACCTGCTCGACGACGACCGCAAGCGCGAGGCCTGCATGGAGACCATCGACCGCCGTCTGGGCGTCATGGCTCCCTGGGCCCAGTACCTGCGCATCTCTGCCCTTACCGGCCGCAGCATCGAGAAGATCTGGGCAATGGTAGACGCCGCCGAAAAGACGCGCTCGCAGAAGATCAGCACCTCGCGCCTCAACACGTTCCTTACCGACCTGCGCGAGTTCGGTCATACCGTGGTGGACGGCAAGCGCCGCCTGCGCATGCACTACGTGACCCAGACGGGCGTCAACCCGCCGACGTTCACGTTCTTCGTCAACCACAGCGACCTGGTCAACGACACCTACCAGCGCTACGTCGAGAACCGCATGCGCTCGACCTTCGATTTTTCCGGCACGCCCATTCGACTCTTCTTTAGGAAGAAGGAGCAAAAGGATGCATAATCCGATTCTGCTGACCGCCATCTGCGCCGTGGCCTCGTTCTTTATCGGGGCGATTCCGTTTGGCCTTATCCTGGGCCGCGTGTTCAACCACACCGACATTCGCAAGGCGGGCTCCGGCAACATCGGCACCACCAACGCACTGCGCGTGGCCGGCCCCAAGGTGGCCGCACTCACGCTGCTGCTCGACTGCCTTAAGGGCGCCATCTGCGTCCTTATCGCGCGTCCGCTCATTGCGAGCGTGGGCTATGGCTTCCCCGTGAGCATTATGGCTCCCGGTGCCGCCGGCGACTGGATGCTCGGCGTCATTTGCCTGGCAGCGGTGTGGGGCCATATCTTCTCGCCCTACCTCAACTTCCATGGAGGCAAGGGTATCGCCGTGGGTCTGGGCGTTATCCTCGCCTGGTACTGGCCCATTGGTCTGTCGCTGCTCGGCATGTTTATCGTGGCCGTCGCCATCACCAAGTTCGTGTCGGTGGGCTCGCTTGCCGCGGCCATCGGTCTTCCCATTGCCGCTTGTGCGGTCTTTCCGTACAGCAGCCTAGGACTTAAGTTTTGCATGGCGATGATCGGCATCACCGTGGTGTGGGCCCATCGTGCGAACATCAAAAAGCTCATGACCGGTAAGGAGTCCAAGCTCTCGTTTACCAAGCGCGTCACCGAGCCCGACGATAAGTAGGAGAGAGTCATGAATGTTGCGCTGATTGGCTCTGGCTCCTGGGGAACCGCCGTCGCCGGCCTTGCCGCCGCGCGAGCCGAGCGCGTGACCATGTGGGCCCATAGCGAGCAGACGGCCGCCGGCATCAATGGCGAACACCGCAACCCCCGCTACCTTGTGGACTACGTGCTGCCCGGCAACGTCGTCGCCACGACCGAGCTCGTGCAGGCGCTCGACGGCGCCGAGGCCATCATCTTTGCCGTTCCTTCGACGCACCTTCGCAGCATGTGCCACCAGGCCGCGCCCTTTATCGCCTCCGATACCCCGGTACTCTGCCTCACCAAGGGCATTGAGCCCGAGTCCGGCCTGCTCATGAGCGAGGTCATCGCCAGCGAGATCGGCAACGAGGCGCGCGTGGCGGCCCTCTCGGGCCCCAACCATGCCGAGGAGATTTGCCGCGGCGGACTTTCTGCCGCCGTCATCGCCAGCGAAGATCCGCAGATAGGGGAGGCCTTTAAGGACCTGCTCCTGTCCACGGCCTTCCGCATCTATCTGTCGCAAGACATGACCGGTGTCGAGGTCTGCGGCGCCATGAAAAATGTCATCGCCATCGTGTGCGGCATCTCCGCCGGCACCGGCGCGGGCGACAACACGCTCGCCCTCATCATGACGCGCGGCCTAGCCGAGATCAGCCGTCTGGTGCACGCCCGCGGCGGTCAAGCTATGACCTGCATGGGACTTGCCGGCATGGGAGACCTCATTGCCACCTGTACCTCGGAGCATTCGCGCAACCGCACCTTTGGCTACGAGTTTGCCCACGGCGTTTCGCTCGACGAGTACCAGACGCGCACGCATATGGTAGTCGAGGGCGCCGTCGCGGCCCGCAGTGTCAGCGAACTTGCCCGTTCACTGGGCGTAGACATTCCGCTCACCTTTGCCGTGGAGCAAACGCTCTACAACGGTGTTACTTTGGATAGGGCACTCGAGATTCTTACCGACCGCGTCCCCTCTCAAGAGTTCTACGGACTCACTGACTAGCGCAGAAAGGCTACTACCATGGGTTCCATCAAAATCGCTCCGTCCGTCCTTTCGGCCGACATGGCCAACCTCAAGGGCGACCTCGACAAGATCGCCGGTGCCGACTACGTGCACTTCGACGTTATGGACGGTCACTTTACCGGCAACCTCACCTTTGGCGTCGACATCCTTAAGGCCGTCAAGCGCTCCACCGATGTACCGGTCGACGCGCACCTGATGGTGTCGAACCCCGACGAGACAGTCGATTGGTATGCCGACGCCGGTGCCGACATGATCACCGTGCACTACGAGGCTTCCACGCACCTGCACCGCACGCTCACCCATCTGCAGCAGCGCGGCGTTAAGGCCGGCGTGGTGCTCAACCCCGCCACCCCCGTGTGCGTGCTCGAGAGCATCATCGACGTCGTCGATATGGTACTGCTCATGAGCGTGAACCCGGGCTTTGGCGGCCAGAGCTTTATCCCTGGCACTCTGCATAAGCTCCACGAGCTCAAAGCCATGTGCGAGCGCCACGGCGTGTCGCCCCTCATCGAGGTCGACGGCGGCATCTCTTCCAAGAACATTGCCGAGGTCGTCAAGGCCGGCGCAAATGTCCTGGTGGCCGGTTCTGCCGTATTTAAGTCCGAAGATCCCGCCGCCGAGGTTGCGCTGCTGCAGAAGCTGGGCAACGAGGCTGCACAGGAGGCATAAACCCTTATGACCGCAGGTCAAAACCGCATACCCGTGAATCTTGACTACGCCGCCTCGACGCCCATGCGCGCCGAGGCGCGCCTTGCGCAGCGTGAGTACGACGATAGTGAGCTAGCGGGCGTCAACCCCAACTCGCTGCACTCGCTCGGCCGCAAGGCTGCCGCGCGTCTGGAGGTTGCACGTCGCGAGATCGCCCGCAGCTTTGGCGCGCGCGTTCGCCCGTCTGAGATTGTTCTGACCAACGGCGGCACCGAAGCCAACCAGCTGGCGCTACTCGGTCTTGCCGAGGGTGCACGTCAGCGCGACCGTAAGCGCAACCGCGTGATCGTATCTGCCATCGAGCACGATTCGATTCTGGATAACCTGCCGCTGCTGCGTGCCGCAGGCTTTAGCGTCGACCTGGTGCAGCCCTGCCGCATGGGCTACATTGAGCCTGCCACGCTTGTCGAGCTACTAGGCGACGACGTGGCGCTCGTAAGCATTATGGTCGCCAACAACGAGACCGGCGTGGTGCAGCCCATCCGCGAGCTTGCCGCTGCTGCACATGCCGCCGGCGCCCTGTTCCACACCGATGCCATCCAGGGGTATCTGCATATTCCGCTCGATGTCACCGAGCTGGGCGTCGATGCTATGACCGTTGCCGCGCACAAGATCGGCGGCCCCGTGGCATCCGGCGCGCTCTACCTTAAGAACCGCACGCCGCTGCGCCCCCGCATCTTTGGCGGCGGACAGGAGGCCGGTCGTCGTGCCGGCACGCAGGACCTGCGTACACAGCTGGCTTTTGCCGCTGCCGCCTCCGCGCTGTTGCCGAATGTTGCCAAGGAGCGCACAACGCTGCAGGCCTTATCCGACAAGCTTTACGCCACGCTTACAGCTCATCCGCGTATTCATGCCACCATGGGCGACTACGCACAGGCCGATCGTCTGCCGGGCATGGTTTCCATCTACGTCGACGGCATGGACTCCGAGGAGCTCATCATCAAGCTAGACGCCGCCGGCTTTGAGGTATCGGCCGGTTCTGCCTGCTCGAGCGGCAGCATGGACCCGAGCCATGTTCTCAGCGCCATGGGTATTGGCCGCGAGCAGGCCCTGGGTGCACTGCGCATCTCCTTCGATGACCGTGTGAATCCGGGCGATCTGGACGAGTTTGCCCAGACGCTGGTCTCGATCGTAGGCGCCGCATGATCGTCGCCGAGCTTGAGCGCGCGCTGCTGGCACGCTATCCCAAGGCTGATGCCGAGAGTTGGGACCATGTAGGACTCTCCGTCGGCGACCCTGCCGCGGAGATTACCGGTGTTGCCTGCGCACTCGATGCGACCGAGGCTAATGTTCGCCGCGCCTTGGAGGCCGGCGCCAACGTGCTGCTGACGCATCATCCCATCTATATCAAGGCGCCCGAGGCGTTTTGTCCGTCGGATTCCACACGCCCCCAATGCAGCGCGGCACTCTACGAGGCAGCGCGTTGCGGCGTGAGCATCATATCGCTCCACACCAATCTGGACCGCTCGCACGAAGCGCGCACCTGCCTGAGTGAGCTGCTGGGTGCCGCACCCGTGAGCTCACTGGAGCACGTGGACGACCCCGAGGCAACCGGCCTGGGCGCGCTTGCAACGCTCAACGACCCGTGCACGCTGCGCCATCTTGCCACCCGTGCTGCCACGGCCTTCGGCAGCGACCCGCGTGTGTGGGGCGAAGCCGATCGCCCGTGCCGCACCGTCGCCATTTTGGGCGGCTCCCTGGGCGACTTTGGAGAGCTCGCCATCGCCGCGGGCGCGGACGTTGTCGTGACGGGCGAGGCAGGATACCACGTGGCGCAAGACCTTGCCTTACGCGGGCTGCCGGTGATCTTGCTCGGCCACGACCGCTCCGAGGAGCCGTTCGTTGATATATTGATGAACTCTGCAGTTGACGCCGGGGTCGACCCCCGTCATACGATTAAAATACTGAACCCTTGCCAATGGTGGACTGTGACAAAAGGAGAGAACTTATGAGCGCCGGCGCTACGCTACTCAAGCTGCAACAGATCGATTTGGAGCTCGCCCGCAACAAGAGCGAACTTGCCAATATGCCGGAGCTCAAGGAGCTCGCTTCCAAGCGTAAGACCTATGTGAAGCTCAAGTCCGAGATGACCAAGCTCTACGCCCAGCGCAAGGATCTAGACATTGAGCTCGACGATCTCAACACCACCGAGATTCAGACCAACAACGCCATCGAGGCTGCCAAAAAGCGTCACGTCGACGGCTCCGACTACCGCGAGGTTCAGGACCTGGAGAATGAGCTCGCCACCCTGGCCAAGCGTCTGGACAAGATTGAGCACACCCGCAAGGACGTCGTCATCGCCCATAAGGAGGCGCTCGACCGCGAGGCTCGCGCACAGGCCATCATCGCCAAGTTCGAGGAGGGCGTAAAGGCCGACACCAAGGCCGCCCGTGCCAAGGCTGCCGACCTGCAGGCTCAGATTGACGCCGCCACGAAGGAGCGCACCGCGCTTGCTGCCACGCTGTCGGCCGACGTTCTCACCGACTACGAGCGTCTGCTCAAGCAGTTCCGTGGCCTGGCCGTCGAGACCATCCAGGGCAACATCCCCACGGTCTGCCACACCGCGCTGCAGGCATCGTCCATGAGCGACCTCAACCACGACGGTAGCGAGATTATGCACTGCCCGTACTGCCACCGCCTCCTGGTACTCCCGAGCAAGGAAGCCTAGCAATGACGGCGGCATCCAACAATTCAATGCAACTTGAGGGAAAAACGATCCTGCTGGGCATTACCGGCGGGATCGCCGCCTATAAGTCGTGCAATATCGTGCGCCTGCTGCAAAAGCGCGGTGCGCGCGTCAAGGTCGTTATGAGCGAGCATGCCACCGAGTTTGTGGGCCCGCTCACCTTCCGTGCGCTCACCAACGAGCCCGTTGCCGTGGGCCTATTCGACGATCCCTCCGACCCCATCCACCACATTTCGCTGGCACAGGAGCCCGATCTGATGCTCGTGGCGCCCGCGACGGCCAATATCATCGCCAAGATGGCCAACGGCATCGCCGATGACCTTATCTCCACCACGCTGCTGGCGACGCCGCGACCCATCGTGATCGCACCCGCTATGAACAACGGCATGTGGAAGGCACCGGCGACGCAGGCCAATATGACCACGCTGCGCGACCGCGGCGTGCATGTGGTGGGCCCGGGCAGCGGCTACCTTGCCTGTGGCGACGTGGACACGGGACGCATGAGCGAGCCTGAGGACATCGTCGAGACTGTCTGTGAGGTGCTCAACCCCGTGCCTCAGGACCTAGCAGGTAGGCGCATCGTGATTACCGCCGGCCCCACGCACGAACCGATCGACCCGGTGCGCTTCATTGGCAACCGCTCTTCGGGCAAGATGGGCATCGCCCTAGCGGGGGAGGCGGCTCGCCGTGGCGCCGCGGTCACGCTCGTGCTGGGCCCAACATCGCTCGACGTTCCCCGCGGTGTGGAGTGCGCGCGCGTGCAGACCGCCGCAGAAATGCTCCAGGCCGCGCTGAGCGCCTTCCAGACGGCCGACGCGGCCATTTGCGCCGCTGCCGTCGCCGACTATACCCCGGCGGCCCCTGCGGACCATAAGCTCAAAAAGGCTAACGAGCGCCTGGATCGAATCGAGCTCGTCGAGACCGTTGACATCCTGGCCGAGCTCTCTCGCCAAAAGGGCGATCGCCGCGTGATCGGCTTTGCCGCCGAGACCGATAACGTCGTCGAGTACGCCGAGCGTAAATTGACCCGCAAGGGCTGCGATGTAATTATCGCCAACGATGTCTCGCGCGCCGATTCGGGCTTTGGGACCGACACCAACAAGGCCTGGATTGTGAGCACAACGGGTACGCAAGAACTTCCCGTGCTAACAAAACCCCAGCTCGCAGATACAATTCTGGACTTGCTTCAAAATTTGTAAAAAAGTTCTTGCACAAGGCTAAAGTTTCGGGTTAATATACTCCCTGTTGCGAGCGAGAGCAGAGCAACAAACAAAAGCTTCGGGACGTGGCGCAGCTTGGTAGCGCACTTGACTGGGGGTCAAGGGGTCGCTGGTTCGAATCCAGTCGTCCCGACCAGAAGTTTGCAGGTCAGGCACCTAGTGCCTGACCTTTTTTGTTTTAAGCAATTGCTTAATTTTGATTAAGCAACAGGGTGCCAAAAATCTACCTGCGCGATAATCGCTTTTTGCGGTTACTTGCGCGTTTTGCACGCGCTTGAGCCGATTTATTAACGCGACATGAATCTACATACGCGTAGCTGGTATACAGACGAGTACAGGCTGTATTTATCGCGGCGATTTACGCAGATATGGCGACTGTAACGAACTAGTGTGTCGCTGTATTTATTCCAGCAGTTCACTTGATCTGTGGACAAGTGAGCGGTTACAACAAAACGCCAACCAGGATGGACTCCATACGAGGATGCCGCAAAGGTAATGGCGGGGAAGTGCGACAGGCGCTCTGAGAGCCGCTGTATGACCCCATTTCTCCTCAACCCGATTACCTGTACAATGAACCTCGAATTGTTTGAGTAATCGCCAAAAGAAAAGCCCTCGCAGGATTGCGGGGGCTTTGCGATGAAAGAGATCAGAAGCAGAAAGCGGGGAGGACATAAAACGAGTCCGTCGCGCTGTAGCTGTAGCAAATACCGCCGCTTTGAACATAGCGAAAGGATGTGGAGCTGCGCGGTCTCACGGAACGAGTCCAGTGGCTATAGCCTGATGCACCGGAATAGTTCGACCCCGTCACGCCCTTGGATTTGTAGCACTCGTACTGGATGCCGTCAGATTGCATATCCCCGTATACTTCGGTTGCCGAGAGCAGAAAAACCTTGTCGGTCGTCGCCGAGGGGGCACCGCCCCCGTTACCGCCAACGTTATCGGTTGTCTTTGTGACGGGTTTCACCTTTGACTGGAGCTCGCTGGGCAGGAGCAACCAGAGGTCACCGCTGTTGAGGCGGGTACGGAGCTCGGACTTATCCCAACCACCGGCATTGGTGTCCGTAGCGTTCATTCTCTGGCTACCCAAGGCAGAGTTGGTCGCCTCGAACGTCAAGCCTGCCATGCCGCTACCATCGGCCAAGTCGTCGTGGTTGATGCCGATGATACGGTACTCGAGCGTCTTGCCATTGGTCAGCTTCATCGAGAACTTGGTGCCGGCATCCATGGCGGCCTTGGCCTTGGCGTAGGCGATAGACGATGTACCGTTCTTGGCAATGTCTTTGGCAACCGCCTCCTGCTCGTCGAGGGTCCAGTCCTTCGCGTCCTTGGCGATGGCCACCTGGACGGCCGCGGAATCGGCGCCAGCGGAGCCGCCACCGGACGCGCCTCCCTCGACGCCGCCGACCGTCCCATTGTTCACCGTGTTGCCGACCAGGTTGAACTGGTTTCGGATGGCTCCGGCCACGCCGGGTCCCGCGAACACGATGACCAGGCCGATGACGGCAATGATCAGGACGTACTCGATAATTGATTGCCCTCGGAAGCGGGTCGTTTCAGGAGCGACCCCCCCCCCGAAGGTTAATTGCCGCTGCATGCATATACGGCTCCCTTCACTCGGGGTTTGCAATACGAGCCGAGCGTAGGGCTATTCCAAGTATTTGCAACGGTCTTGCCGCTGCGGCAACGATGACGGCAGGGGAGAAAGTCATGCGCTATTAGCGCGGCTATAACGTCCGCTTCGAATGCCGACCGTATTCATATCGAGGCAGCCATTTCATACCTTCAGAAAGACAACTGAAAGCCGCAAAAAAGCGGGACCCGGCTATAAGCCGAACCCCGCCCAAGAGAAGCCTTTAGAGCCGAGACAGACAACGCGTGTGGACAATCACTCAGCCTCCACCGCCATGCGCACGACCTCTTCCATCGGGTAGCGAGTGCCGCCGTCCCCGTCCAAAGCCTCGTTGTAGGCCTCGATGTCCGCCATGTCCTCAGCCTTCTCGAACGCGGCCCTTCTCACGAACTCGGAAAAGGTCATGCCCGTAGCGTCCGCATGGCCCTGAATCAAGGCCATTTCGCCCTCATCGAACTTGACCGCGATCTCGCGCATCGCCATGGTCGCTCCCGTAAACGCCGTCATCGAAGTGAATCCATTATCCACCCACCGTATACGCCCCGAACTCGAAACACCAAGCAGGATGGACTCTATACGAGGACGCAGCAGAGGTAATGGCGGGGGAGTGCGGCAGGCGCTCTGAGAGCCGCTGTATGACCCCATTTCTCTTCAATCCGACTACCCGTGCCATGAACCTGAAGCCGTTCGTTCGGTCGCCAAAAGAAAGCACGCGCGGGGTAACGCGGGCTTTGCGCTAGACAAGCTAGAAGCACCAGGCGGGGGAGACGCAAAACCAGCCCGGCGCGGAGTTGCTGTCCGACGGATTGCCGCTGCTGTCGACATGGAGGAAGCCCTTCGAGGCGTTCGGAAACACCGAACGCTCCCACCAACCGCTGCCAATGGCAATGGCAGAGTTGGGATTATAGTTCTCCGTCACCTTGCCTTTGAAGGCCTCGTACTGGGTGCCCTCGGAGGAAGTCCAGGGATAGGATGCCCAATAGGAGGTGGGGGGCGATCTCAGAGTAGCTGAGCAGGAACAGCTTGTCCGAGGTAGCCGTCACGGCGGCGTTCTTGTTCTCATCACCGCCCCCGACATTGTTCGATAGCTTTTTGACGGCCTTCACCTTGGACTGGAAATCGGAGGGCATCAGATTCCAGATCTTGCCGGAGTTCATTTTCTGACGGAGTTCAGACTTCTCCCAACCGCCGGCGTTGGTGTCAATCGCGTTCATGGGGGACCAAATGCCCGTCGTGGTGGTGAGGAACGTGAGGCCCGCCTTGCCGGATCCGCCTGCAGGGTCATCATGATTGATGCCGATAATGCGGTAAGTCAGCGTCTTGCCATCGGTGAGCTTCATCGAGAACTCGGTGCCGGCATCCATCGCGGCCTTCGCCTTGGCGTAGGCGGGCGACGCCTCGCCCTTGGCGGCGATGTCCTCGGCAACTGCCTTCTGCTCACCGAGGGTCCAGTCCTTCGCGTGTCCTTCGCGTCCTTGGCGAGCGCCGCCTGGACGGTCGCGGAACCCGCGCCGTTACCGCTGCCGGAACCGCTCGGTTCCCAAGTCCCACCTGCTGTCCCGTTTACCAATACTCCCGCCACCGTGTTGAACTGGTTCCTGATTGCCGACGAGACCCAAGGGCCGGCTATCATCACAACCAGGACGATAATCGCGATGACCAGAACGTACTCGATGGCTCCTTGGCCTCGGAGGCGGGTATTCCTAGGAGATACCCACCCCCCCCCCGAAGGTTAATTGCCGCTGCATGCATATGCGACACTCCCTTCGCATGGGGATTGATATTGCATGCAGAGCGTACGTTAAATCGAACCGACTAGCCCGTAACGTGCCGCTGAGGCAACGGCGGCACGGGTGCCCGCGCCACATAAACTGCTTGCCGTTTTGTTTCTTCAGACCTACTGCCACGCCTTCGGGAGGATAACGCCGGGGGCGCAGTGATTGAAGTCACTATGATTGGCATAGGTTGGGACATTCCAATCGGAACAGTCGAGGTTTAGATTTTTGCAATAGCTAAACATGCCGAGCATATCCATAACATCTGAGGTCTTCCACCCTGGTCCAAATTTCACGCTTTTCAGCGAACTGTCGGTGGAAAAAAGGAGACGTAAATCGCCGGCTTTCCGCGTCGACCATCCGGAGATGTCAATCTCCTCGACCTTGTAAAGGTTTTTGAGCGCCGAGTCGAATTCGACGACCGAGGACGTATCCCAGCTTGAAATACTGAAGGAAGTCGCATTGCCGCAATACGCGAATGCGTGCTGCAGATTTGTGCAGTTCGACATGTCGAACTTTGCCAGATCAAAGCTCTTGCAGTTCTCCATGTACTGAAAGCAAAATGCCAACGAGTGGATTTCTATGCCATCGTCAATGGCCTTTACGGCCACGATATTATTTCTGTTAGGCCACCAGGGGGCAGTCGTCTTGCCGTCGTTTCCCACGGTCGCGGTGGCGTATCCATTTTCGAACCCCGTATACACCGCCGTCACGCGGCGGCTGTTGAGCATGTCACCGACTCTGGGGACCCCGCGGCGCTTGTAGAACATGAGGCTGTGGTCGTCCTCCGAGTACACGGCGAACGCTATCCCGTGAACGGGGTCCACGATGTCGGCGTCGGTCAACGACCCGTTGCCGCCGCCCGTGCCGCCCGACTCCCAGCTCCCCTTTGAGATTCCGTTGCCGAGCGTCCCCGCCACCGTGTTGAACTGGTTTGTGATCGCCGACGAGACCCACGGTCCCGCGATCAGCACCACCAGGACGATGATCGCGATGATCAGTACGTACTCGACTGTCGACTGCCCCTTCGGGCGGCGGGTAAATCTGGGAGATACCCCCCCCCCCGAAAGGAATTTCCGCTGCATGCATGTGCGGCTCCTCTCGGATTGCTTTGGCTGATGCTGCAGAGGATAGACGCGATTACTAAGGATGAGTCAACAATGCCGCAGCGGCATTCACACTAAGAGGGTAAGGCGTTCGGAGTGACATCCCGTTCCAAAACGTATACTTGATTTAAGGCGGAGTGGAATGTGGGCGCGCAAGGAGATGCGGAATCGATGAGAGCCTCAAAAAAAACTACTGCAGTGTTATCATCTTTCATCCTCTCTATTCTTCCATTTCTGATTCTATGGGCGGCTTGGTCAGTCCTCCCTGATACAATTCCCGCTCATTGGAGTGGGGGTGTGGTTGATCGATGGGGTAATAAGCTTGAATTGCTGGTTGTTCCGCTGTTTTCTCTGATTGGTTCTATTGCAATTTCTGTGTACCTTATTGTTTCCACGCGGCGAAGAGAGTTCGCGGATTTCTCTGCTCGAATGCGACGGGACTTTGTTGCGTGCTATATTTCTAGTCTTCTTTTATCGACAACCTGCTCAGTGATAATTGCCGTTTGGGTTCAGTTGATTCTTACGCAAAGCACTGCGGTTGATGGGGGACTTGGACTATCGATCCTGTATTCCCTTCCCGGGCTATATGTGATCTTGTGCACTTTGCCGCCTTTTTATGCGAGCGGCGAGAGCAAAAAGGCAGAGCGCCTGATAACAGTTCTTATTGGCTGCGCGGAGATTGTTCTTTGTGGAATAGTGCTTGAAGGTTCGGCTGCCTCTTATACGATGATTGGACTGATGATTCTGTTCTGTGCGTTTGAGATTGTGTCACAGGTAAGGGATAGCCGGTCCTTATGAGTTGAATTACGCGCGTGCGGATATAAAGGTTGGCATGTTAAGCTGGTCGTTTTCTCGTTCTGGGACATTTACAGTAGGATGAGTGGGACTAGGCGCGCTGCGGTGTGATGGTGACGGTTGAGACTTGTATCGCTGCAAATCCGCTGATGCACATTTTGCTATTGGGCTTGAAGGTGGGACCTACAGGCCTTTGTTTGGGATGTTCCGGTCGTCCAACACGTGTTGCACGGCTTTATATTGTTACGCTCGTTCGGCGCTCCGTTGGAGCATTTCCGGGTTTGTCGGCATCATGAGGGAGAACGGCCTGGTCAGCGCATACGGCAGGAAGAGGTTCAAGGTGCACCCCGGGGCGGTCAACGAGGCCGACGTGCCCAACGTCGTCGCGCGCGGCTTCGGCGGCAGGGCGCCGCGCACCCATATATGCAGCGACCTGACCTACGTGCGCGTCGGGGCCTCGTGGAACTATGTCTGCCTGCTCGTCGACCTCTACAACAGGGAGATCGTCGGCCACTCTGCCGGGCCCAGGAAGGACGCCCGGCTGGTCAAGTCGGCGTTCGCGACGCTCTCCTTCCCCATCTCGGACATCGAGGTCTTCCACACGGACCGCGGCAGCGAGTTCGACAACGCCGAGATCGACCTGATGCTCGAGGCCTTCGGCATTGAGAGGTCGCTGTCGGCCAAGGGCTGCCCCTACGACAACGCCGTCGACGAGTCGACCAACAGGATACTGAAGGCCGAGCTCGTCCACCGCGAGACGTTCGGCACGACGCGCGAGCTCCGGGCCAAGCTCTCGGACTACGTGCACTGGTACAACAACTTCAGGATCCACTCGACGCTGGGCTACATGTCTCCGGTCGAGTTCAGGGAGGCGGGGCTGTCCCTCCCGGAATCGTCCAAATAGGTGTTGCCAATCCACCCTGCGCTCCAGCATCCTCTGGACCGTGTCCCGCTCGTGCCTGGTGAGCCTGCCGTAGGCCCTCGGGGCCGCCTCCGCGGAACCCTTCTTCCTCTTTCCGGACCGGCCGTCCTCCGATCTCCCGGTGCCGGCCGGTCCGGCCCTCAGGGTATCGGGTTCCCACATTCATCCGCACATGTGCGGATGAATGTGGGAGGTGTTCGGATGAAGTTGATAATCAAGGCTTCGATAGCAAACGCAATTTGGTTTTTGAAATATGGACGAATTCCTCGTCAGGAGGGTAAAATGGTGCCGACGGCAGCCCAAGTTGTAGAGAGCTGGGCAGAGCCGTTGCTTAATGAAGT
>CAUFMG010000018.1 GCA_959026725.1 uncultured Collinsella sp. | reverse complement strand
TGAAGGGAGCGCTCCCGCAAACTGCCTATTGACAACTTATAGGAGCGTCGGTTTTGTTTTTGCAAATTCCGGAATGGTCGAGGGTGGCCGGTTTAACGTAGTAGATGGTCGCATTTCGTGGCAAACGGTCCGACCCAAGACCCAAGGCAGCCAACCTCGAATGGACATTCTCGAAGTTGCGGTGGAATACGGACTGAATTGGCACCTTAAAGGCAAAAACACTCCGTATTTCACCGCAACTTATCGAGGGGATGGGTTTTAGATACGGCCAAGGTCGTAGGCTTGGGCGGCTGCTTCACCGGCGCAGATGAGGTTGGTTGTGGCTTCCTGGGGGTCGAGCGCTTGGTCAAGAGGCATGGGCCTGCGGCAGACCGGCAAAACCAAGTCGACGCCCTGCCCGTACACCGCATCCAGGTTGTCAGCGCGACCGCCAACGACGGCGACCACCGGCTTGCCATATCGCTTCGCACGACGGGCCACGCCCACCGGCGCCTTGCCGGCAGCGGATTGCTCGTCCATATTGCCCTCGCCCGTTATGACCAGGTCGGCATCGCGCACGCGCTCCTCAAACCCAATCAGATCAAGCACCGTCTCCACGCCCGAGCGCAGCTCCGCACCGAGCGCTAGCAGCGCGGCGCCCAGGCCGCCGGCGGCGCCGGCACCGGGCACACCGAGCACCGAGCCAAATGTCCGCACGCCCTCGGGCACGCGCAACAACCTCTGAGCCTGCACCCCGGTAATCGCCGCATCGAGCAGGCGACCGTAGCCGACCATCCAGCTGTCGTACCCGCGCAGTACCTCAGCATCACCCGCCGGCAAACCCTTCTGCCCACCAAACACCGCCAGTGCGCCTCGACGCCCCACGAGCGGATTCTCGACATCGGAAAGCACCACGACATGCGTGCCATTCAGTGCCCGAATCGCCGGTGCCAAATCGACACTCGCCACGCGTTCAAGGCCCGCGAGACCGGGGGCGATATTGCTGCCACGGTCATCGACAAGGTGGGCGCCCAGCGCCTGCAGCATGCCGGCGCCACCGTCGTTGGTGGCGCTGCCACCCAAGCCAATATAGATCGTCTTTGCACCCGCGCGAACCGCGCGAAGTATGAGCTCGCCCACGCCATAGGTCGAAGCCGCAAGCGCCGCCGATTCCGTGCAGGGCGAATACCCAATACCCGCCGCCTCGGCCATCTCAATAACAGCCGACTCGTGCTCGCCGTCCACCAGCATCCGGGCAGACACGCGGTCGCCCAAGGGGCCTGCGACTTCACATGCCACGACCTCACCGCCGCACGCGGCAATGGCATCGAGCGTTCCCTCGCCGCCATCCGCCAGCGGCAGCGCGCTTACCTGGGCATCGGGCCACGCGCGGCGCACGCCTTCGGCAACCGCCGCCTCCGCCTGTGCACTCGAAACGCTGCCCTTAAAGGAATCAATCGCCAACAGCACACGACGGGGCCGCCGCTGCACGGGGCCAAAGTCGAGCGTCCCGTCAGCGAGATCCCCAACACCCGCAAGCGCCTCGGCGTGGGCGGCATGTGCTTCAAGATCGGCCCCACAACCGCAGCCAGCACCATCGGTGCCACGCAGCCCACTAAAATAGCTGCTCAACACCTCACGACACTCGTCCGCCAGCACGCCGGCGGTCACATTAAACCGATGATTCAGGCGCAAATCGGCGTTGAGGTCATACAGCGACCCCAGAGCGCCCGCTTTAGCATCGGACGCGCCGTACACGCAGCGCCCCACGCGCGCGTTAACCATAAGCCCCGCGCACATGCAGCAGGGCTCGAGCGTCACGTAGACCGTGCAATCGGAAAGGCGCCAACGACCGAGCGACCGCGCGGCGGCGCATAGGGCCGCAAACTCGGCATGCGCCGAAGGGTCCTGGTCGAGCTCGCGGCGATTATGCGCCCGCGCGACGATCTCACCCGCGCGCACTACCACGGCACCAATTGGTACCTCGCCCACCGCAGCGGCGGTGCGCGCCTCCGCCAGCGCCTCGCGCATGAACTTCTCATCGATTCCGGTGCTCGTCATCGTTCGCCTTCCCTGTTGCAAACCTAAAACGATGCTATCATTACGACTCACGGAGAGATGGCAGAGCGGTTGAATGCGGCGGTCTTGAAAACCGTTGAGCGCGAGAGCGTTCCGGGGGTTCGAATCCCCCTCTCTCCGCCACTTCTAGTGATGCACCGGCGTCATGGTTCGCTCGAACAGCGCATCGACCACGTCAGCCATCTCGGGTCGACGCTCTAGTACGTGGCCCGATTCCCACCACATGGTAAAGAGCCGAATAATGCCGCCGGCGACAAACTCAGACGTTGTCTCGAGCGATACGGGCGCGAGCGCGTCCTCGTCAAGCGCACTCATCACGCGCCCGCGTATGGAGCGCGCGATGCGGTCGCAAATCATACTGGTCAGCATGCCCGACATGCTGCTCGCCAAAATGTTATCCATGAGCTGCTCATGCGCCAGAATCAGTTCCATGGCATCGGCGAACACTTCGTGGCGAAGCGCGCGCACGTCCTCGGCGCCCTCCGCGCCATCCGCATCGGCCCGCTTTTGCGGCAGGCCCGACATGAGTTCATCGATATAGAAGGCAAAGTAATCGTTCTTGTCGCGGAAGTGCTTGTAGAACGTCGTCCGACGAATCATAGCGCGGTCGCACAGCATGGCAACCGTCACGTCCTCAAACCGATGCTCTTCGAGCAGCTCGGTAAAGGCCTCGAACAGGGCCCGATAGGTTTTCTTGATGCGAAGGTCCATATATATCGCCCTCCTCAAGGAGAAGACAACGCTCACTAATCTGTCGCATATCTTACACCTGTATCGCCCGCCCCCTGGCGAATGGCCTTACCTTGGTGGAAACATAACGCTTACCGGAAAGTTCGGTATCGCCAAAGGTTGCGGGTATACTAGTAGCGTTACACCAACGGCAGCCGGCGGAAGACGCCGCGGCCATTCGAAACGGAGACACCATGATTCCCGTCATCATCGGTATCGTTGTTGTCATTGTGATTGTCTGCGCCATCGCCGGCATCTACAACAACATGGTCACCAAGCGCAATCGCATTGATAACGCCTGGCAGAACATCGACACGCAGCTGCAGCGCCGCAACGACCTGATCCCTAACCTGGTCGAGACCGTCAAGGGCTACGCCAAACACGAGCAGGACACGCTTGCAGCCGTGGTCAACGCGCGCAACGCCGCCGTGAGCGCCACCACGCCCGAAGCCAAGATGGAAGCCGACAACGTGCTGACCGGCGCCCTGCGCCAGCTCTTCGCCGTGGCCGAGGCTTACCCCGATCTTAAGGCGAACACCAACTTTACGCAGCTCCAAGCCACGCTCGAAGACACCGAGAACAAGGTGAGCTACGCACGCCAGAGCTACAACGACTGCGTGCTTAGCTACAACAACGCCATCCAGACCTTCCCGGCCGTCATCTTTGCCGGCATCTTCCAGTTTAAGGAGCGCCAGGGCTTCGAGGCCGCCGAGGCTGCCCGCCAGGCACCGACCGTCAAGTTCTAACAGATCCGCAGCGTATCCTTAATCGGGTATATGCATAAACCGCCCCGTCGAATGCATACTTCGACGGGGCGGTTTCCTTTGTCGCGAAGGTCCCCCTCTAAGCACCGTGCATTTTTGGGAGTATTCAGCATAACCAAGAGTTTCGGGCGCCACGATAAATGCCAAAGACCGCGAATGTCCCTACAAATCAAACGCTGTCAGCCCATAACCCCGCCCATCATTCGTAGAAAACATCGAGAAATCCCGATTTTTCGCCCGAGGCCGGTATGCAGGGGTCTTCGATTGCAGAATACTCGCAAAAATGCACGTCGCCACCACCCCCCACATGGCGCGAACCAAAACAAAAGCGCGGTCAATAGGCCGCGCACCATCTTTAATTCAGATCTATATTGCCCGTAACGGCAGCGCCGAGGTAACGCAGGCCCGAGGGCGACCTTCCTTTCCGGCGCACTCCGCAGGACGAAAGAACCCCCGCCGCACGTAGTGCGCAGCGGGGGTTCTTTCATGTCCGAGGACGCGCCGGAAAGGAAGGTCGCCCTCGGGCCGGACAGCTAAGACAGCTTACGCGACGGTGTAAACCCAGTTGTGCTTATCCTCAACAGCACCAGACTGGATGCCCGTCAGGGTCTCGCGGAGCTTCTTCATCACAGGACCGATCTCGGTGTAGCCAGCCGGGAAGGTCACAGTCTCGTCGGCACCGTAGACCTTGTTGTCGATCTCGCCGACCGGGGAGATAACGGCAGCGGTGCCGCACAAACCGCACTCAACAAAGGTGCCGGCCTTGACCTCGGCCCACTCGACAGGACGCTGGTCGACGGTCATGCCCAGGTCCTGAGCAACCTGAACGAGCGAACGGCGGGTGATGGAGGGCAGGATGGAGTCGGTGTGCGACTGCGGGACGACAAGCGTGCCGTCCTCCTTCACGAACAGGACGTTGGCGCCACCGGTCTCCTCGACATAGGTGCGGGACTCGGAGTCGAGATACAGGTTCTCGGCATAGCCCTCGCGGTGAGCCTCCATCGTGGGCTTAAGGGACATGGCGTAGTTGAGGCCAGCCTTGATGTTGCCGGTGCCGTGCGGTGCGGCGCGGTCGTACTCGGA
Source organism: uncultured Collinsella sp. (assembly GCA_959026725.1). Classification (GTDB taxonomy): domain Bacteria; phylum Actinomycetota; class Coriobacteriia; order Coriobacteriales; family Coriobacteriaceae; genus Collinsella. Next base: position 42,008 of record CAUFMG010000018.1, on the reverse strand, counting down.
AACGCGCAGCTTGACAGGCTTGAGGCCACCCTTAAAGTACGGACCGACCGGGGTCACGAGAATGCGGAACGTGTACTCAGGAGCGGGAGCCACGCCGATTACGTCACCGGAGCCGATCATAAACGGACGCACATACAGGGTTGCGCCGGAGCCAAAGGGCGGAACCCATGCGGCGTTGGCAGAGACGACCTGCTTGACGGCCTCGACAAACTTGTCCTTGGGGAACGGGGGCATCTCGAGGCGCTGCGCGGAGTTATACATACGCTCGGCGTTCATGTCGGGACGGAAGCAGACGATGCTGCCGTCCTCGGCGGTGTAGGCCTTCAGGCCCTCAAAGACCTCCTGGCAGTAGTGGAAGATGCCGCCGCACTCGGAGACGTGCAGGGTGTGGTCGGTGGTCAGGCCGCCCTCATCCCACTCGCCATCCTTCCAATGGGCCTCGTAGCTGTAATCGGTCTTCATGTAGCCAAAGCCGAGGCTACCCCAATCGATATCCTTCTTCTCGACAGTCATATGTCGCTCCTTACATACACGGTTGCATACTCGCGAACCCGCACGCAAGGACCGAAGCCGGCCGCGTCGCAACGTCGCACGCCCGGAGCGTAGGGCCGGGCAGGACACGCGGGCAGCATCAAAGCCGATGGCGCGTCGATTCGCATGCAGGTGATTGTACTCCCCGCACGCCTTGGATAAAACGTTTTTCTTTAACTAAGTAAAGTATTTTCACTTGCCTTCAACACAAAAGGCCCGCCATCGAATCCGATGACGGGCCTTGGAATTAACGTCCGAAAACAAACTCGGACTAGGCGTTCTTTTTACCGAGCTTAGCCTTAACCAGGCCGACCACGGTCGGGATGATCGACACGGCGACGATGCCGATAATCAGCAGCTCAAAGTGCTCCTGCACAAACGGAATGCCACCAAAGAAGTAACCCAGCAGCGTAAAGACCGTTGACCAGGTAATTCCACCCAGCACGTTAAAGATGACAAAGTTGCGCCAGTGCATGCCGCCCATGCCGGCGATAAAAGGCACAAAGGTGCGGATGAACGGGAAGAAGCGACCGAGGAAGATGGCCAGATGGCCCCACTTATCCAGGAAATCCTCGGACTTTTTGATGCGCTCGGGCGTCATGGCCTTTACCTTGCCCGAGGCGATGATCTTGCGGCCAAAGAAGTGGCCGATCATAAAGTTGCACTGATCGCCCAGGATGGCTGCGGCCCATGCGGTGGCCAGAAGCGCCACGATGTTAAAGCCGCCGTTGTGGGCAAAGAAGCCCGAGGCAAACAGCAGCGAGTCGCCGGGAAGGAACGGGAAGAACACCACGCCCGTCTCGATAAAGATGATTAGGAACACGCAGCCGTAGGCCATAAGCGGGCCGGCGGCGATCCAGCTGGCGATCGCGGTGCGCGGGTCCTTAAGCAGCTCGGCGATAAAATTGATGAAACCCATGAAGTAAAACCTCTCAGTTGTGGGCGCGGACACGTCCAAGTTGACCAGTATACGGTTGCGGCGCGAGCACGGGCCAAACCCCTCAAAAGTCTTACTTCATTACCAGCAAGTTTGCATAACTGACACTTGTAGCGCAATGCCGCCAAGATTGTCCTTCCTAATCCCTAGCGAATCGCTATACTTTATTGAATCGCATTGTCACGGTGCTAAGGGAGGGCGGCCGGTGAGCTTTATCAACACCATTCGAGAGGACATCAAGACCGTCCAGGCGCAAGACCCCGCCGCGCAAAACGGTCTGGTCATCTTCCTTTCCTACCCCGGCCTGCACGCCAAGTGGAATCATGTGCCCGAGCACTGGCTGTGGGAACACGGCCATCGATCTCTCGCCCGTGTGCTCTCGCAAATCACCCGCCACATCACCGGCGTCGAGATTCATCCCGCCGCGCAGATCGGCAAGCACTTCTTTATCGACCACGCCATGGGCGTCGTCATCGGCGAGACTGCCATCGTGGGCGACAACTGTGTGCTCTACCAGGGCGTCACGCTCGGCGGCACCGGCAACGAGACCGGCAAGCGCCACCCCACCTTGGGCAACAATGTCACGGTGGGCACGGGCGCCAAGGTGCTTGGCAACATCCGCATTGGCAACAACGTCAAGATCGGCGGCAACTCGGTCGTCGTCAAGGACGTGCCCGACAACTGCACCGTCGTGGGCGTGCCCGGGCGCATCATCAAGCGCAACGGCTGCCGCGTGTTCGAGGAGAGCTTCGACGCCAAGCAGCATCGCGAGTACATGCCCGACGATGCCGCCGAGCAGAGCGCCCTCAACCGTCAGGGCATCACCGAGAACGCCCGCCGCGTCAAGGAACTCGAGCGAGAGGTGGCCGAGCTCAAGGCCCTCGTCGCCAAGCTCATGGACGAGCGCTAGGGCTGCGGACGGCTCAAAACAGTATCAACGCAAGAAGGCGCGCCAGGGAATCCGCCCCCGGCGTGCCTTCTTTTCGATGTGACATGCGGGACTGTCCCCTTGTCACCTTATGCGAACTGGCTTAGGTAGAGGTCGGCATAAGCGCCCTCGGCAGCCAGCAGCTCCTTGTGCGTACCCTGCTCGATGATATTGCCGTGATCCATGACCAGGATGAGATCGGCATCGACGATCGTCGACAGACGGTGCGCGATCACAAAGCTCGTGCGCCCACGCATGAGCGCGTCCATGGCGCGGCCGATGGCGAGCTCGGTGCGCGTGTCCACACTCGACGTCGCCTCGTCCAGGATGAGGATCGCCGGGTTGTTGAGCAGCACGCGCGCGATGGTCAGCAGCTGACGTTGGCCCTGGCTGATGCTCTCGGCATCGTTAGCCACACGCGTGTCGTAGCCCTGCGGCATAGTGCGCACAAAGAAGTCGACCTGAGCGGCACGCGCGGCCGCGACAATCTCCTCGCGCGTCGCCTCGGGACAGCCATAGGCGATGTTCTCGGCAATGGTGCCATCGAACAGCCAGGCGTCCTGCAACACCATGCCAAACTGCTGGCGCAGCTCGCCGCGGTCCATGCGGCTCGTGTCCACACCGTCGAGGGTAATGCGGCCACCGTCGATCTCGTAGAAGCGCATGAGCAGATTGATGAGCGTGGTCTTGCCCGCGCCCGTGGTTCCCACCACCGCGATCTTTTGGCCCGGTTCGGCGGTAAACGACACGTCTCGCATAAGCGGCTTGTCGGGCGCATAGCCAAAGCGCACGTGCTCAAAAGCGACGCGGCCCTCCACCTTGCCCGGCAGCTTGGCGGCGACCGCCGGCAACGGATCGGCCTCCATCTCGGACTCGTCGAGCAGGTCGAACACGCGTTCTGCGCTCGCCAGCGCGCTCTGCAGCGAGTTAAAGGTAAACGACAGCTGCGTCATGGGCTCGGACGCCTCGTAGATAAACTGGAAGAACGCCTGGAACACGCCGACGGTCATATGCCCGGCAACCAACATGCTGCAGCCCACAAGCGCAATCACGATCTGCGCCAAGCGGCCGATAAAGCGCACCGCGGGACCGACGGCGTTAATCATAAAGTCCGCCTTGGTGCTCACGCGCGCCAGCTCCTTCGAAGCCTCGTGTACCTCGGCAGAGCTCTGGCGCTCGCGGTTAAACGCACGGATCACCAGACGGCCCGAGTAGCCTTCCTCGACCGCGCTCGTAATCTTGGACACCCACTCCTGGCGCTCGCCCGTCACATCGTGTGTGCGGCGCGACACGACCTTCGTCACCAGCAGCGAAAGTGCCGTAAAGAACAAAAAGACAAGCGTGAGCGGCACGCTAAACACGAACATCACGCTCACGGCGCCCACCACGGTACCGATCGACACCAGAAGCTGCAGCAAGCCGCGCTGCATGCTCTCGGACATCTTGTCCAAGTCGTTGGTCGCACGGCTGACGACCTCGCCGGGACGATGCGCGTCAAAGTAGGCAAGCGGCAGACGGTTGAGCTTTTGTGCGATGCGGTTGCGTAGGCGCAGGTTGAGGCGCTCGGCAACGCTCGACATCAAAAAGCTCTGGAGTGCGTAGAACGAGGCGGCGGCGGTCCAGATCATAAAGTAGATGAAGATGGTCCTGCCGCAATTCTCCCAGGTAATGCTGAAGGTAGTGTTGTTGGCAAACGCCAGCTTCATGTGCCCCCACAGCTCATCGATCACGCGGGCGCTGTAAGCCGGCGCCGCGGTGTTAAAGATGACATAGAACACGATGCTCGCGAACACGATATAGAAGCGCCAATGGTCGCCGGCGGCTTCGCTCCACAGGCGGCGCACCGTCGCCCAGGTGTCGCGGGGCGTCTCGTCCTCGTCCTCGTCGTCAACGTCGCGCATGCGTTCCGCCTCGGCGCGGGCGCGCTCGTCCTCGGCGCGCTCGTTTTCCTCGTAGAGTGCCTGGCGGCGAGCCTCGCGCTCCGCCGCCTTGGCGGCTTCGTCCAGGCCGGGTGTGGCGCCCGTCTCCTCAACTGTCTCTGCAACCGCGGCATCCTCGGCGATGGCCTGCTTCTTGAGCTCCTCGGTCATGCTACTCACCTCCCTTCATCTGCGATTCCGCGATAGCGCGGTACACCTCGCAGGTTTCCATGAGCTCGTCGTGCGTGCCTAGGCCCACGATCTCGCCGTCTTTGAGCACCACGATCTGATCGGCATGCAAAATAGTCGAGATACGTTGCGCGATGATGAGCACCGCGGCATCGCGCGTCTCGTCCTGCAGCGCATGGCGCAGGGCGGCATCGGTCTTAAAGTCCAGGGCCGAAAAACTGTCATCGAAGATATATAGATCGGCATGCTTCATGAGTGCGCGGGCGATCGCCAGGCGCTGGCGCTGACCGCCCGAGAAGTTCGTGCCGCCCTGGGATACCGGAGTATCGAGCCCCTGGGGCTGATCGAGCACAAAGGTGCTCTGGGCAACCTCCAGCGCATGGAGCATGTCAGCCTCGGTCGCGCCCTCGTTGCCAAAGCGCAGGTTGCTCGCCACCGTACCCGAGAACAGCCACGCCTTCTGCGGCACGTAAGCGATATGCCCGCGAATCTCACCTTGCGAAAGGTCGCGCAGATCGATGCCATTCAGGCGAATGGCGCCCTTCGTGGCATCGTGGAAACGCAACAAGAGCTTGGCCACCGTTGACTTGCCCGAGCCCGTTGAGCCTACAATCGCCGTGGTCTGGCCACGGCGACAGGCAAAGCTCAGGTCGCACAGGGTGTCCTCGTCGGCATCGTCAAAACGGAACGACATATGGTCGAACACGGCAACCGCGTCGGCACCATCTGCGGACTCAGGCGCCCCGTCGCCCAGCGTTGCCTTGCCGTCCACGATGCTCGGCTCGATTTCGAGCACCTGTTGCGCGCGGTTGAGGCACGCCGCGGCGCGCGGAAGCGTCAGAATCACCATCTGCGCCATCATCACAAAGAACAGGATCAAGATCGCGTACTCCAGCACGGCCGAGATGCTGCCGATTTGCATGGCGTGGACGCCCACGCGGTTGCCGCCCACCCACAGCACCGCCACCTCGGCGATGTTCATCAAAAAGAAGCTGGAGCTGTCGAGACCCACAAACAGGTGGTTGACCTTGATGGCGTTGGCCGCGTAATCGCTAAACACCTCGTCCAGGCGCCGCTCCTCGTGGCGCTCCTTGTTAAATGCGCGGATGACGCGCACGCCCACGATGTTCTCGCGCAGCACCACGTTCATGCGGTCGATAAAGCTCTGCAGGCGCATAAAGATCGGCGCGGCGTTAGCCACCGTAAAGACCGCCGCCACCAGCACGATCGCAACCACCACGCCCAGCAGCGTGCCCATGGCGGGATCGATGAACCAAGCAAAAATGATGCCTGCCACGGCCAAGAACGGCACCGGCAGCACCAACTGAATCGTCTGAAGGACAGCTTGCTGAATCACGTTGATGTCGTTGAGCGAGCGTGTGATCATCGAACCCGTGCCAAAGCGCTCAAAGTCGCTGGCGGACAGCTCGAGCGACTTGTCGTACACGGCATTGCGGATATCGCAGGCCACGTTGGCGGCCAGGCGCGCCGAAAGATAGCAGCCCAGCACCGTGCCGCCGCTGGCCATGCCGGTCGCGATAAGCATGTACAGGCCGTTGCGTAAAATATAGTCGACATCGCCCGTGGTAATACCGGTGTTGACCATATTCGCCAGCATCGTGGGAACCAACAGCGTACCGACGTTATCTATCAGCACCGCAAACAGCGTCACCGCAATCAGACCGCGGTACGGCCTCATAAACCTCATTAAGAGTCGCATGTGTCCCCCTCGCCCTTATCGTCAGCCTCGTTCTCGGCGACCACTTGCCGTTTAAATGCCTCGCACTCTTCGTTCAGAACGTGGGAGAACTTACCGACCAAGCGCATGATCTCGCGCTGTTCCCACGGCTCGAGCGCCTCGAATGCCTGTTGCTCGGCTTTTTGCGCCGGCAACGCGTAGTGCTTGGCAAACCGCACGCCTTCTTCGGTCAGTCGCACAACTTTATTCTTAGGACTGCCTTCGGCAAACTCCAACGTCGCAAGCCCTCGCGCCCTAAGCGTCTTAATCGCCGAATTGATGGTCTGTTTGCTGTAGAACCATTCACTCGTCAGCCGACTCACGGCAACGCTTCCGCCCGCTGCACTCGTGTCGACGAGCATCCAGTAGGCGCAGTCCGAAAGACCGCAAGTGCGCGCGAACTCCGAATAGATACGATCAAGCCCGTTGAGCATCCGGTCGAAATCGACCGGGCTAACTGCACTATTCATCTCTCCCACCATTCGATAGTCCGAGTTTTGACTATCGTCAATAAGCTCGTTGTCTATGGTCGGCTCTACATAAGCATATCGACAAAAAAGACCGCCGGCGCGGGGGCGGCGCCGGCGGTTGCGAGAGAATATCGATTGTTGGCTGTTAGGCAGCGACGGCCTCGTAGACCGTGGCGCCCGAGAAGCTGTCGTGCAGGCTCTTACCGCAGATCCACGGCAGTTCGACGACCTCGCAGACCGTGTTGACCAGCTCGGAGCAGTCAGTAAAGTGGCCCTTATCGTTGAGGGCCTCGCAATCCTGAACACGCCAATAGCCATCGGTGTGCGTGATGTAGTACTCGTGATCATTGATCGACACGAAAGCGCGCGTCTTGGAACGCAGCAGCTTCAGAAATCCTTCGAAGTCGGTCTCGACGACATCTCCAGCCTGGAACATGATGTTACCTCCTGGCCCGGCGCCACCATGGCGCGTTGATAAACGTTGGTGCTCCTTTAGTAAAACCTTTATCAGAGCTTATGCGCGCATCATTTAGGCAAGTGGTAAAAAACCGCAGGGTAGACGGGATAAAACGTTTAACCATCCCACCGGTTTGTCACATTCTGGCTGAAGTTTTATGCAAACCAACTTTTCCACTTGGTAGCTTGCATTGTTTGGGGCCGACTGCGCGATTACGGCTACGGCACGACGGGTAAGAACGAGGCATCGAAACCAACGTCAGGAGGACCCATGGAGACCATCGAGGCACTCATCCACCGCCGCAGTTGCCGTAACTATAGTGATCGCCCCGTCGAAGCCGAAAAGCTCGCACGCATTATCGAGGCAGGCCAGTACGCGCCGAGCGGCATGGGGCGTCAGCCGGTGACATTTGTCGCCGTTACCGACCCCGCAACCGTCGAGCGCCTCTCGCAGCTCAACGCACAAGTTATGGGCAGCGAGGGAGATCCCTTCTACGGCGCCAAGACCGTTGTGGTGGTGCTCGTCGACCGCAGCGTGCCCACGCACCTGGAAGACGGCTCGCTCGCCATGGGCAACCTGCTCAACGCAGCCTATGCGCTGGGCGTCGATTCGTGTTGGATCCACCGCGCGCACGAGGTCTTTGACTCACCCGAGGGACTGAAACTGCTGGCCAAGTGGGGTCTGCCTGCCGACGGAAGCCTGCGCGGTGTGGGCAACTGCATTCTGGGCTACGCCGAGGACGCACTCCCCGAGGCAAAGCCGCGCCGCAACAACGTGGTGTACGTTAGGTAGCGCAGGAGTGTCCCAAACTGCCGGCAGAAAAGGAACGTCCCCTTCTGCCGGCAAGCTATGTTGATATTTGAGTTGTCGTCGCTTCGCTTGTCTGGGTCGTTTCGGCGTCGTCGCCTTGCTTGTCTTCGTCCTTTTGCGCATCGGCGATGGTGGAGGCCGCCGCAACGATACCGCGCTGGGGCGCGACGCCCGTCTGGGTCTGAGCGCCCTCGACAACTTCTGTACCTGCATGCGCGAGCTCGGGCGATTTAAACATTGCGTCCAAGTTGGCGCCACCGCCGGCATATCCGAGCGCAGCGAGCGCGATGACGATCACTGCAACGGCGGCCACGATCGGCACGTAGCGATGCCAGCCGGCGGGATTGAGCCCGCTGCGGCGAGCCGCCCCGCGGCTGATGTAGCCGAGCGTTCCGTCGTGCTTGAGCTTTGAGCCCACCACGCGTTTGCGGCCCCACAGCGAGGACTCTGCCTGCATTGCCAAGCGGGCGCTTGCCGAAGGATAGCCGTATTTAGTGCGCTTGAACGAGCCATCAAACCCCGAGGCGTGTTTGCCCCACGTCACCGATGTCGTGCGTCGGTTGACCGGCGCGGCACTCCGCCTTCTGCGGCTCGGTTTTGAAGTCTCAGCCATATGCCCTCGCACGCCGTAACCAAATCGAAACAATAACGCTTTGGACTGTAGCACACGCGTCGCGTGCGGTCACGGGCGCCTCGCTCAACGGTCATCGTCCTTCAGCAAGCGCCACAGCGTTGTACGGCTTATGCCCAGCACCTCCGCCGCACGGGTTCGGTTGCCGTGGAGATGGTCTACAACCAGATGCGCGATATCTCGCTCGGTATCGGCCAGCGGTCGCAGGATATACAGGTCACTTTCAAGCGTCGGGGCGCCAAAGGTTGCGGTCTTAATCACGTCCTCTTGGGCGAGCACTTCCTCCGCCACAGCGCGGTCCACCGTGCCCGTCCCCACCAATATATACAGTCGTTCCGAGACCTCGCGGAGCTGCAGATAGTTGCGCGGCCAGCGGTAAGCATCGAGCGTCTTCGTCGCCGCGGCAGACAGCGTGGGCGCTGCCGTCCCAAATGCATCAGCGAGATATTCCAAATAGCGCGCGACCTTCGTCGACGCGGCTCCCTGCTCGGCGATTGCCGGCGCGACGCTCACCGCACAGGCGAAGCGCTCGGTCACAAAGGCGGCTTGATCACTTTCGCCGCCGCCCGGCATGTCATTCGCCGTCAGCACCACATGGCAGCGCGTCGCCAACGCGGTGTCGGTCATCGTGGAGACCAGCTCGCGGAGGCGCTGGGGGCCAACCGCGTTCCAGCCCTCAATGCAAAGGGTCGGCCCCATTTGGAACAACGGCGATTCGACGCTTTTGAGTACATGGCGCCAACCGCGCTCGGTGAGCTCATCGAGCGCAACGGAAACAAAGGGCTGATCGGCAAAAGGACCGTCCAGATAGAGGCGCTTGGCGATCTCGACCTGACCCGCTCCCAGCTCGCCCTCGAGCATAAGAGGCACACCGCGCGCGTAACTCTCTGCAACCGGCGCAGCCACCGAGGCCGCCCCCTCAACGATGCCGTACGTACTCGACTCGTAGCGAGCCTCGACTTCATCGGCATTGAACCACTCGATGCCCGCATGCGCGGCGGCGGCGCGCACCTCGCGGACCACAACGACCCAAAGCCTCCCGCCCTCTTTGTCGGTGGGGCGAACGGTCAGGCTCAGGCGCGTACCCGCACGCCCCATAACCAGACGCGCGCCGTCTCCTATACGGTCGAGACGCTCAGCGACAAAAGCTGCCGCATCCCGCTCAAGCGCCGCGTCATTCATGGTCGAGATCGCGACGTCCCCACGCGCATCGATTGCCAATGCCGAGGCCCCGGCAGCAGCTAGGGCATCGGTCAAGATGTTCAGCTTGGCATCGCTATCCATGATTTGCCCCTGTCCGCGGCGACGTGCAACCGCCGACGGTCGTACGACCGAGTGTTTCAAAATTGAACGATATTGCTCACCAAACACTATAGGGCAGAAAGCGCCGTCCTGCGAGTATAGGTGTTGCCCCGCATCGCCATCCTGGCGGGGCGATAAGAGCTCTTCGGGACTTATAAACCTGCGGACAAGCCATACCCGCAAGAGCTCCTATCGCTCCACCGTGAGAATGCGCTCACCAGCAACCAGCACGCAAACAAGCTACTTCTCTACCAGATTCCCAGTACGTGTTGCATTCCCAAACTCATGCACGCAATGCCAATCCAGCAGCAAAAGCCCAATGCGATGGGCTTGCCGCCCTTTTTGACCAGCTCGACGATATCGGTATTAAAGCCAATAGCCGCCATGGCCATCACAATAAAGAATTTCGACAGCTCCTTGATGGGCGCCGTAAAGGACGCGGGAAGCTGAAGCACCGTGGTGATCACGCTCGCCAGCACAAAGAACAGCACGAACATGGGAAACGCGCGTTTAAGCGAGAACGTGCTCTTAGCGTCGCCACCGGCCTTGCGTGCCAGATGCATCTGCCAGCATGCGAGGACCAACGTGATGGGAATAATGGCCAGCGTCCTGGTGAGCTTGACCACTGTGGCGCTCTCGAGCACATTGGCGCCGGGATGCATGCTGTCCCAAGCGCTCGCCGCAGCCGTTACGGACGAGGTGTCGTTGATGGCGGTACCGGCAAACAGGCCAAAGCCCTCGTTGGTCAGCCCGAGCATGCCGCCGAGCGTTGGAAACACGAGCGCCGCGATAACGTTAAACAGGAAGATGACCGAAATAGCCTGGGCAATCTCGCGATCGTCGGCATCGATGACGGGCGCGGTCGCAGCAATGGCCGAACCGCCGCAAATCGACGAACCCACACCTACAAGCGTCGCGATCTTGCCCGGCACGTTCATAACGCGGCAGAGCACAAAGGCGATGACAAGCGATGTCGAGATCGTTGCCACGATAATCGGTAGCGACTGGGCGCCCTTGGACAGAATCTGGGAGAGGTTCATGCCAAAGCCAAGCAGGATAACCGCGTACTGCAAGACTTTTTTGGACGTATAGGTAACGCCGGCGGTGAGCTGTTCGCGACGATTCTTGGGAAAGACGAGCGCCAGGACCATGCCAAAAAGGATGGCAAATACCGGCCCGCCGACCACCTCAATCTGTTTGCCGAGCAACGTCGCGGGAATGGCGATGATCAGGCAGAACAAGACGCCTTTCCAGCGCTCGCGTACGATATTTGCCAGTTGCATATGGGATTCCTTCTTTCTATTTCACGTTTGCGACGGCTTATGATACGGCAACATTGAGCACAGCCTTGCGCAAACACAGACTAAGATGCCGCGATAGTTCTCAGGCAACAGCCGAATTACCCACCGCGGAGAGCTGACTCGCGGCATAATTAACAACTGACATATGAGTTTGATAGAACAGTTGCGAGGCGCTATGGAAGAATCGATGCACGTCGGCGAGCAGGAAACGAGCCTACAGGACCAGTCCTACCACACCATTCGACGCAAAATCGTCTACCTGGATTACAAGCCGGGCGAAAAGCTGGGCGTCAAGCAACTTTGCGACGACCTAGATATGGGGCGCACCCCTGTGCGCGAGGCTTTGGTTCGTTTGGCGCAGGAAGGCCTGGTGCGCACCGTGCCCCAGAGCGGTACCTACGTCTCGCCCATCAACCTCACCCTTGCCGAGAGTGCCTGTTACATCCGCGAGCATCTGGAAAAGCAGGTGATCGTGGAGTGCTGCGCGCGCGCCACGTCGGCTGGCATCGAGCAGCTCGACCGCGCCATCGTGCTGCAGGAAAAGGCCATGGCCGAAGAGGATCGCATCGGCTTCTTTTTGAGCGACAACCTCATGCATCACATGATTTTTAGCATCGCATGTCGCAGCACCGTGTGGTCGTGGCTCGAAGAGACCAATGCCGACCTGGAGCGCTTCCGCTGGCTGCGCGCTGCCACGCAGGTTCTCGACAATCAGGACATCGTGAACGAGCACAAGCAGATTCGCCGCGCTATCGCCGGTCGCGACCCCATCGAAGCGAGCTTTTTGGTCAGCAAGCACCTGCATATGATGTTCCGCAACCAGACCGAGGTTCTGGACCAGTTCCCCGAGTACTTCGAGACCAGCAAGCTCCGCTAACCTGCCAAATAGGGACAGGTTCATTTTGGCAGGTTTTATCTGGGCAAATGAAACAAGGCCCGGCTCCGCTGCAACGGAGCCGGGCCTTGGTCGCCAGAATGGCGGAACCAACTACTCCACGGTAACGCTCTTTGCCAGGTTGCGGGGCTGGTCGACGTCGCAGCCGCGCAGGATGGCAACCTCGCGGGCGAGCAGCTGCAGCGGGACGCTCGCCGTGATGGGGCTGAACACGTCGCGGACGGCCGGCACGCGAATGATGCAGTCGGCAATCTTGTTGATTTCCTCGTCGCCCTCGGTAGCAACGACGATGACCTTGGCGCCGCGCGCCTTGCACTCCATGAGGTTCGACACGGTCTTGTCGTAGGTGGCACTCTTGGTGGCCACGGCGATGACAGGGAAGCCCGGGTCGATCAAGGCAATGGGGCCGTGCTTCATCTCGCCGGCGGCGTAGGCCTCGGCGTGCAGGTAGCTGACCTCTTTGAGCTTAAGCGCGCCCTCGTAGGAAATAGCGGCACCCATGCCACGGCCCACGAACAGCGCCGACTGCGCGTCCTTGCACAGCAGGGCGGCCTCATGAACGGCCTCGGTTTGGGTATCCAAAATCCACTGGATCTGCTCGGCCGTATCGGAAAGCTCGCGGAACAGCATGCGCGCCTGCTTGGTGGTCAAGCGGTACTTGACCTGCGCCAGCAGCAGGGCCAAAAGCGTAAGGCTCACGACCTGGCCGATGAAGCTCTTGGTCGAGGCGACCGCGATCTCCTTGTTGGCCTTGGTGTAGATGACGCCGTCGCTCTCACGCGCCACGGGGCTGCCCACCACGTTGGTGATGCCGAAGACCTTGGCACCCTTGATGCGCGCGTCGCGAATGGCGGCAAGGGTATCGGCCGTCTCGCCCGACTGGGACACGGCCACGACGAGCGTCGTCGGCGTGATGATGGGGTTGCGATAGCGGAACTCGCTGGCCGCCTCCACCTCGGTGGGGATGCGAGCCCAGCCCTCAATGAGATTCTTGGCAATGAGGCCAGCGTGATAGCTGGTGCCGCAAGCGATCACGTAGACGCGGTCGATGTCGTTGAGTTCCTCGAGCGAAAGGCCCAGCTCGTCGATGTCGAGCTCGCCGGCCGGCGTCATACGACCAACCAGCGTGTCGCGCACAACGCGCGGCTGCTCGTGAATCTCCTTGAGCATAAAGTCGGGATAACCGCCCTTTTCTGCCATGTCCAGGTCCCAGTCGATGTGGGTGACCTTGGGCTCGATAACGTTGCCGGCCTCGTCGGTGTACTCGACGCCTGCGGGCGTGAGCTTGGCAAACTGACCGTCCTCGAGCACCACGACATCGCGGGTGGCGTCGATGAGCGCGATGACATCGGAAGCAACATAGGAGCCGGTTTCGCCCACACCGACTACGATCGGGGAATCCTTGCGGGCCACGGCGATCACGCCGGGCTCGTCAGCGCACACGGCGGCCAGACCATAGGCACCGACCACGTGGGTGCAAGCCTCGCGCACGGAGGCCATCAGGTCGTGCGTCTCGGCATAGGCCTCTTCGATCAGATGCGCGAAGACCTCGGTATCGGTCTCGCTCTTAAAGTGGTGGCTGCGACCCTCCAACTCTTCGCGCAGCTCGGCGAAGTTCTCGATGATGCCGTTGTGGACGATGGCGATACGACCGTCGCAGCTGGTGTGGGGGTGAGCGTTAACGACGGAGGGCTTGCCGTGGGTGGCCCAACGGGTGTGGCCGATACCGCAGGTAGCGTCGCTGTCGATATTGGAAAGCTCGCTCTCCAAGCCCGCGACCTTACCCACGCGGCGGATGACATCGAGGTGCGCCGCGGCGCCCTCGCCCACCTCGAGCGCGACGCCCGAGGAGTCATAGCCGCGATACTCCATACGCTTGAGGCCCGTGACCAGGATGTTCTTTGCAATATCAGAGCCGGTGTAGCCGACAATTCCGCACATAGGATAAATCCCTTCGTCCGCTTGACTGCAAAACGTCCACGCACAGGGGGCGCTGAGACGCATAACGTTCGAGTATTGTACTCACGCAAACGCAAGCTGATATACCAGAGGTGGTATCTCAACTTAGATACCACTCGATGCACACACGTCCAGCCGGTCCAAACCACCACAAAGGTACCTGCCCCCTTCGTGGTGGTCGCGCTGGCAACGGCGTTTCCCCAGATAAACCTGCCAAAATAAACCTGTCCCTTTTTGGTAGGTTTGGGATGCTACAATCTGGCTTGTACTTGAAACGCATCAAAGGGGCCGCTATGGCAAAGGTAAAAATCAGCGACGTCGCGCGCGAGGCCGGGGTTTCGTTGGGCACGGTTTCCAACGCGCTCAACCACCCCGAAAAGCTGCGCCCCGAGACCCTCAAGCTCATCAACGAGACCATCAATCGCCTTGGCTACCTGCCCAACCAAAGCGCCCGTCAGCTCGCGGGCGGCGCCACCAAGTCCTTTGGCCTGGTGCTCCCCCGTCTCGATCACGGCTTTTCGCTCCAAATCGCCAGCGGCGCCCACAACGAGGCCCGCAAGCACGGCTACGACTTGCTCATCGCCAACGCCGATAACGACGATATTCTCGAGGATCATTACCTGCGCTACTTTATGGGCACCCAGATGTCCGGCGTCATGGTTCAGCCCATGGCATCCCCCGACTGGCACCCCGCCATGACCAAGATGCCCGTGCCGATCGTCCATCTGGACATCCATTGCTCCGAGCCCGGCTACTACGTAGCGGCCGACAATGAGGCCCAGGGTCGCATCATTGCCGAACTTGCCATCGCCCGCGGCGCGCACCATATTGTCGTCGTCGGCCGAGCAGCATTTATGCAACTCACCCTGCGCGTCCTTGGCATTCATAAGGCGCTCGCCCTGCACCCCGATATCAAGATCGAAGTCATCGACGCCGGCGAATGGAATACCGCTGCCGACGGCTACGGCATCGGTGCCCAAATCGCCGAGCGCCCCGCGGACGAACGTCCCGATTTTGTCGTCGGCCTGACCGATGTGTTGGCCTCGGGCGTCGTTTCGGCACTGGTCGACAAGGGCATCTCTGTCCCCGGGCAAGTACGCGTAGCAGGCTGCGATGGCAACCCGCTCGCTTGGAGCGGATCGGTCCCGCTCACTACGGTAGCGCCCCCGGGCTACGAGATTGGCCGCAAGGGTGTCCAACTGCTGATGGAGCAAATCGAGAACAAGGCCCCGGCAAAGATCAAGCATATCCGTGTCGGCTCCGCAGCGCGTACCGTCACCGCAGTCGCCGCCGAGGATATCAACCGCCAAGAACTGGTACGTCCGTTCCTACTGGAACGCGCCAGCACCCAGGCAAGCAGCCAGACCGACGCCACGGCCATCAACCTCGGTGCGTATCTATAGCACGCCCGCGAGTATGCTAAGTCGCCGCTTAAGCAAAAGGGGCCCGACCATTGCCGGACCCCTTTTGCTTAAGCGCAAACATGAGCAATCGCTCGTTTCAACGCCGCAATTTTCTAGCGCACAGTCTTGATTGCCGCCGCCAGGTCGAACAGCGTATCGAGCACGGCCTCGCAGCCATCCACCACGTCCTGCGGCAGCGGCACGATATCGGGGACGGCGAAGACATGGCATCCGGCCGTGATGCCCGAGACGCAGCCGTTGCGCGAATCCTCGACCACGGCACATTCCTCGGGAGCAAAGCCCGCGCGCTCGCAGGCGAGCAGATACATCTCGGGGTCGGGCTTGCCGTGCACGACGTCCTCGCCACACGTTACCGTTTCAAACTTGCCAAAAAGACCGACCATCTTAAGGTTGCGCTCGGCCGTAACGAGGCGCGACGACGTCGCTAGACCCACGTGATAGCCCGCAGCCAGCAGCTCGTCTAGGCACTCGGCGGCACCGGCCTTAAGTTCCAGTTCGGTCTTGACCATCTCGTCGCGAATCTCCTTGTGGCGACGATAGATCGCCTCGGTGGTTTCATGGCTGCCGTAATGCTCATCAAGGATGTCCATAACATCGGGCAGCGTGCGGCCGATAAACTGATGGATCAGCGCTTCATCAATCGCGAGCCCCAGCTCAGCGGCGCCTGCCTTCCAGGCCTTAATCCCCAAACGCTCGGTATCGACCAGCGTTCCATCCATGTCAAAAATAACAGCCTTGATCATATCGGTCCCCCATCGACTCTCGCTGTCGCATTGCCGCAACTCTACCGCATTTGGCAACTTGTATATAACGTATATACCATATTGCACTTTCGTTACACAGATAGAAGTCTTATGGCAAGTAACGCATTAGGATTATAGTTTTCGATCGAGTACTCAACGATAAGGAACGTTTCATGATTTTAGACACCACGGCACCCGCAGAGGAGCTTCAAGACAAGCTATCGGCGCTCGAACAGCTGCTTTTGGCATACGGGCGCGTGGCCATCGGGTTTTCCGGCGGCGTTGACAGCAGCTTTTTGGCCGCCGTGTGCGCCCGCATCATGCCTACCAATACCCTCCTCATCCATCTCACCACGCCGCTCATCGGCACGCCCGAACAGACTTCGTTTGAGCAGTCCGTTGATGGACAGGCCAATGAGGGGCCGCATTTTAAGCTCCCCGTGCTCAATCTTTCGGTGGATCAGCTGCAGCTCCCCCAAGTAGCCTGCAACGATGCTAATCGCTGCTACCACTGCAAGCACGCCGGCTTTACCGCCATCGTCAACCACGCCAAGTCGCTCGGCTTTCCCACCGTCATCGATGGCAGCAATGCAAGCGATCGCGGTGACTACCGCCCCGGCATGCGTGCGGCAGAAGAGCTCGGCGTACGCTCCCCTCTCATGGAGGTCGGCTTTACCAAGGACGAAGAGCGCGAGCTGCTGCGCGCATGGGGCTATCCCGTTTGGAACCTGCCGGCGGGAGCATGTCTTGCCACCCGCGTCCCCACGGGCGAGGAGCTTACGCGCGAGAAGGTCGATTTAATCCGCGCCTGCGAGGATTACCTGCACGATCTTGATCTGGCACAGGTACGCGCACGCCTGGTCGGCGGCTGCATGCATATCGAGGCCGCACCCGCAGATGTTGCCAAGATTGCCACCTTCGGCGGTGCCGCCGTCGACGAGAAGGGCAAGACCCCGCTGCCCGCCGTTATCGAGTCCGCGCTGCGCGAGCTGGGCTGCGACCACATCTCCCCCGAGGTCACCCCCTACATCCACGGCAACATGAACCTTTAGGTTACGCCGTTTTACAAACGGCGTAACTGCTCGGCGCTGCGCGGGCTCCGGGCACGGCAATCTGACGTTCAACTTCACGGGCGCGACCAAAAGGTCAGCGCCCGCTTGTTTCACGTCACCTTACCGCACCCGGAGCCCGCTCGCTCGCATATGCTCAACCTGGACTGCGTTAACTGACCTACCAAAAAGGGACAGGTTTATTTTGGCAGGTTTTACCTGGGGAAATATCGCAAGACAATCGCCCCTCTAGCACCCCTCTAGCTTCGAGAGACGCTAGAGGGGCGACCCGGCTGCATCTACTTCTTCCGATATCGGCGATTGCGGCTCGTCGATGAACCCATTACCTCGATGAGTCCTTTATCTGCCATTTTTGGCAGATGGTAGCTGACGGACGAATTTTGGCATTCCGTCTCTCTAAAACAATAGATTTATCTCTCTAACTTTAGAGAGATAAACGCCTTGTTTTAGAGAGACATTTAGAGAGATGTATCGAATTCGCTGCTAGATTGCCTAATGCTATCTCTCTAACCAACCTTCTCTTTAGAGAGACATTTAGAGAGACGAGTGCGACCTCTCTAATCATGGGCTCCACTCTTTAAGGTGCACACTTCCTAACCGTGCCCTAAGTTGCGGTGAAATAGTCCCCGATTAACCTGCCAAAAAGGGACAGGTTTATTTTGGCAGGTTTTATCTGGGGAAACGCGAACAGGGCCGCGACACCTATATGGCATCTCGGCCCTTTTCCTTGGAGAAGGATCAATTGATTGAACGGGATGACTGTTCTAGTCTTCGAGTCCGCTATTGATGAGCTCCGCAATCTCAACAGGATCGGTGCTCGCACGCACTTTGTCACGGAAGCCTGCGTCCATCAGCATCACGGCAGCTTTGGAGAGCAGGCGCAGATGCGTGGTTCCGGCCTCGCCGGCGGGCACGTACAGCGCGAGCGCCACATCGACGGGTACGCCATCAAAGCTCGGCCACTCAACAGGCTCGGACAGCTTGAGCACGGCCACACCCGGCGTATGGATCGCATCGCTCTTGGCATGCGGAACGGCAAAACCGGCGACAAGCCCGGTCTCGGCCTCGTTCTCGCGAGCCATGAAGGCAGTCTCTACGGCAGATGCGTCGTCAGCAAAGCCGAGCTCGACGGCCTGATCGGACAAATAATGCAGGGCATCCTCGCGCGAGGCGGCGGTATACCCTATCGTCACTTGGTTGGCAGATACAAATCCCATGGAAACCTTCCTTACAACACAGACCTGACCGCAGCTTCGATGCCGTCGGCGTCCAAACCGTACTTGTGCAGCAAATCGACCGCAGGGCCGGACTCGCCATACACATCGCGCACGCCGACGCGACGCATCGGCACCGGATACTGCTCCGCTAGCACCGAGGCAACGGCCTCGCCAAGACCGCCGATAATCGAATGCTCCTCGGCAGTGACCACGCGACCGGTCTTCTTGGCGCTGGCTACAACCAGGCGTTCGTCGAGCGGCTTGATCGTATGCATGTTGATGACCTCGGCATCGATGCCATCGGCAGCGAGCGCCTCGGCAGCCTCAAGCGCCTCGGCGACCATAAGGCCACAAGCGATGATGGTCACATCGGACCCCTCGCGCACGACCACGCCGCGACCAATCTTGAACTCATAGTCCTCGCAGTCGTTGATGACCGGTGTTGCCAGGCGGCCGAAGCGCATGTAAACCGGGCCCTCAAACTCATAGGCGGCGCGCACACAGGCACGAGCCTCGACGTCGTCGGCGGGAACGACCACCGTCATACCCGGAATCGTGCGCATGAGTGCGATATCCTCGCAGCACTGGTGCGTGGCGCCGTCCTCGCCCACCGAAATGCCGGCATGAGTAGCGCCAATCTTGACGTTGAGGTGCGGGTAGCCGATGGAATTGCGGACCTGCTCGTAGGCGCGACCGGCGGCAAACATCGCAAAGGTGCTCGCAAAAGCAACGCGGCCCGTGGTCGCGATGCCGGCGGCAAGACCCATCAGGTTGCTCTCGGCAATGCCGGCGTCGTAGAAGCGCTCAGGGTGCGCAGCCCTAAACTTACCGGTCTGCGTGGCGACGGCCAGGTCGGCATCGAGAACCACAAAGTCATCGCGCTCATTGCCCAGCTCGACAAGTGCCTCGCCATAGCTAACGCGCGTGGCGACTTTCTTGACGTCTGCCATTAGAGCTCCTCCCCTGCTGCTGCGAGCTCGGCCATGGCCTGCTCAAACTGTTCATCGTTGGGTGCCTTGCCGTGCCAGCCCACCTGGTTTTCCATAAAGGAGACGCCCTTGCCCTTCACCGTCTCGGCGATAATGGCCACGGGCGAGTCGCTCACTTTGCGGGCCTCGGCAAAGGCGGCGGCAATCTGCGCCATGTCGTTACCGTCGGCGAGCTCGATCACATGCCACTTAAAGGAGCGGAACTTGTCAGCGAGCGGCATGGCCGAGTTGACTTCATCGATCGTGCCGTCAATCTGCAAGCCGTTGTGGTCGACGACGGCAACAAGATTGTCGAGCGCATGGTTGCCGGCGAACATGGCCGCCTCCCACACCTGGCCTTCCTCGCACTCACCGTCGCCCAGCAACGTGTAGACACGGTAGCCGTCGCCCCAGTGCTTAGCGGCAAGCGCCATTCCAACTGCAGCAGAGATGCCCTGACCGAGCGATCCGGTGGACATATCGATGCCAGGGGCGTCGTTCATGTTGGGATGGCCCTGCAGTCGGCTGCCAATATGACGGAGCGTCTCGAGCTCTTCGACGGGAAAATAGCCGCGATTTGCCAACACCGAATACAGGCCCGGCGCCGCGTGACCCTTAGAGAGCACAAAGCGATCGCGATCGGCCTTGTGAGGGTCGGCAGGATCGATATTCATTTCCTCAAAGTACAGATACGTCATGATGTCGGCAGCACCGAGCGATCCACCCGGGTGTCCCGACTTGGCCGCGTGAACCGCAGTCACGACACCCTTCCTGACCTCATTGGCGACCTTCGCCAGCTCCTGGTTGGTCATACGAATTCCTCTCTTGAGAACAACCCCGGCACCGGATGACGCGATGCCGGGGCAATCCACTCGTTAAGCCTGAGCGACGACCTTCTGCCAGTCAGCCTCAAAAGAGGCGAGGCCCTGGTCGGTCAGCGGATGATGCAGGCACTTCTTGAGAGCGGCCATGGGCACGGTCGCAATATCGGCACCGAGTAGCGCGGCCTGGGTCACGTGGTTGGGCGTACGAACCGAGGCGGTGATGATCTCGACGGTGTCGTCGACGTTCTTGCCTGTCCAGTCGTAGTTCTTAATGCAGGTCACGACGTTGTCGAGCTGCGAGATACCGTCCTCGGCGATGTCATCGAAACGACCGACAAACGGGCTGATGTAGCGAGCACCGGCATTGGCGGCCATAAGGGCCTGCGTCGGCGAGAAGACGAGCGTCATGTTGACGCGCACGCCAGCATCGGCCAGTGCACGGCAGGCGGCAAGGCCGGCCTCGCACACGGGAAGCTTGACCACGATGTTGGGGGCGAGGGCGGCAAGGCGCTTGCCCTCCTCGATCATACCCTCGGCAGTGGTAGCGGTAGACTCGGCGGAAACGGGCAGGCCCTCGCAGAGCTCGGCAATCTTGAGCATATGCGGCTCAAAGTCGGCAAGCTTGCCGCCGGTCTTGGCGTACAGGGACGGGTTGGTGGTAACACCGGCCAGGCAGCCCCAGCTCTTGGCCTCAGCAATCTCGTCAAGGTTGGCAGTATCGATAAAGAACTTCATGGTGCAAACTCCTTCGAAGGAATCCAAAACTCAAAAAATAGGACAAAGGGGATGTCCCTTTGTCCTATGTGCCGGGCCTGCGGCTGGGACATGCCCCAGGCCCGGCGTCGTGTAGGAAAAGCTACTTAGTCCTCGAGAGCCTTCTCGATGCGGCTCGTGACGCCCTTGAGGTTAAGACCGACGACGTACTGCTTGATCGGGCGCTTGATGTGCTCGATCACAAAGCGCTTGCCGTCGATGTCCTGGGCAGCGAGGTTGCGATAGAGCTTCTCGACCTGCTCCTTGACCTCGGGATCGTTGAACGCATAGTGGCCGGAGACATCCAGGATCTTCAAGCTGAGCTCATCGTCGGCAAGGATGTCATCGACCTGCAGGTTGACGTCGTCGCCAGTCATCCACTTGCGCCAGCGCTCGGTCTTGATAGCCTTGACCAGCAGCGTGTGATACAGGTCGGAGGGGTCATCGCACAGACCGTTGTCGACCAGGATCTGCTCGGTGGCGCAGAGCTTGAGGTAGGCGCGGGTCTCCTCGGTGCCATACTGCGGAGCGACGTTGGAGGCGGTCACGTGTGCCGGGATGTGCTCGAGCAGCGTCGCGTCGTCCAGATAGTCGGCGTTGTGCTCCTTCAGGCCCACGCCATAGCGCTTGGCCATATCGGCAAGCTCGCGGGCGTTCTTGAAGTTGTAGTGACCGACCTGCTCCGTCCAGCGGGTAAGGGTGCCGGTCTGGCCGACGATAAAGGTGGGCATGGGGCAGCCGCGCTTCTCGAGCTCGGGCTGCAGCTGAGAAATGAACTCCTCGTACTTATCGGTAGAGGTCAAGCCGCCATTGGTCTCCTCGGTACCGACCTCATAGGCGACCTCGGGCAGGTTATGCTCGCGACGGTACTGCTCAAGGTAGTCGATAAGATCGATCGTGCGGCGAAGCACCACGTCGAGCGGAATAACCTTGCCGATCTGATAGGGGTCCTTGGTGGGGTCGACCATCAGCAGGTCAAAGCCCGCCTCCATGTCGGCGACGAAGGACTTGCGGGCGAGCTCCATGGCCTCGTCCTCGGGCAGGTGGGCGTTACGCTCCTCGTCGCGCTGCCACGGACCGCCGTGATCGCGGCACAGGTAGTACGGACCGGTGTAACCCACCTCGTCGGCAACCTTCTTGATGTCGGCGGCAAAGCGCGTCTGGTCCCAACCGTTGACGTAGCCGGCGCCCATCTCGTCCATATCGACCTGGTTGCGGCTGGCGATAAACATGGGCGGGAAATCCTCGTCCTTGGCAAGCTCGAACACGGCCTGAATCAGGTTGGGGCTCATGGGGCCAATGCCGACCATGGTTGCGTGATCGCCGCTATCCTGCAGCTTGAGCATGCCCTGAACGGCCTGACGGATGGTGAGGTTGGACATTTTGTTCTCCTTCTCCAGAGGATTTTTGACAAAAGTTCCCTGGGACCCAGATGTGGGCCCTATCAGTACGGATGGATTTTGTTGTGTAGGGGCGGTTGTGCGGAGTCAAATCCATCCCTCCGCACAACCGGAGTCCTTAAAGGTTTACTTGGCCTGCTTATCGAGCGTGGGCTTCATGGCAATCAGGATTGCAGCGGCGACCACGGCGCCAATCACGATGTCCAGGCAGAACAGCGCGACGTTGTTGGTGGCAAGGGCGACGATAAAGCCACCGTGCGGGACGTAGCAGTCGATGCCCTGGAAGGCGGCAAGTGCCGCACCCACGGCAGAGCCGATGCAAATGCCGGGCAGGGTGTGACCGAGGTCCTTGACCGCGAAGGGGATAGCGCCCTCGGTAATACCGATGCAGCCCATGAACAGCGCGGAGATGCCCATCTGGCGGTCAGCGTCATCGAACTTGTTCTTGGCGATGAGCGCAGCGAGGCCACAGGCGATCGGGGGAACGGCGACGGCGACGCGGAACATACCGTTAGGACCGTAGATACCGGAGGCCATGATGGCCATGGTGAAGGTCGAGGCGGTCTTGTTGATGGGGCCACCCATATCGAAGGCGGTCATAACGCCAATGACCAGACCCAGGACAACTGCGGAACCGCCCTGCAGGCTGCCGAGCACGCCGGTGAGCCAGTCCATCACAAAGCCAAGCGGCGTGGCCAGGATGTAGATATAGGCCATGCCCAGGACAAGCGAGGTCAGAATCGGGATGATCAGGATGGGCATGATGGTCTGGATGGTGTTGTTGACCTTCCAGGTCTTCATCCAACGGACAAAGTAGCCGCAGATGACCGCCATGATCATGGCGCCCAAGAAGCCGGTCGAAACGCTGTTGCCGTTAGGGGTAACGACTGCGTTATTGACCAGGTAGCCCAGGACAAAACCGGGGGCGAGCGCGGGCTTGCCGGCCATCGAGTAGGAGATGTATGCCGCAAGCACCGGGATCATCATGGAGATGCCGGCCATGCCGATGGTGTTAAGGCTCACCATCAGCGGGTTCGTAACCTCCATGCCGTTGGCGCCGGCGGTACCGGATGCCAGCGAGAAGGCAAGAAACACGCCGCCGATAACGACGATGGGGATAAAATAGGAAACGCCGGTATTGAATGCATTGAGCAGCGTCTTGCCAGGATCGGCAAAGATAGACTGCTTGGACGCCGGTGTCGGGGCCTGCGGGGCAGCGGAGACGGCCTTCTTCTCTGCCTTGGCCTCGGCCTTGGGCGCGTCAACGGCGCCACCCGTCGCCTTGATGATCTCAATGGCCTGGTCGATGATCTTTACCGGATCGGCGATTACATCAGAGGTGCCGACCTTCAGGAACTTGCCCTCGGCCATCTTCTGCTCAAAACGGTCCTCGTTCTCGACACCCACGTCGACGGACTCCAGGACCAGGTCGGCGGAGTCCACGTCTTCCTGCGTGAGCTCATTCTCGATACCCAGGCCACCCTGAGCCTCGACCTTGCACTCGATGCCACGGGCGGCGCATTCATCCTGAATCGCCTTCTGGGCCATATACGTGTGGGCGATACCCACAGTACAGGCGGCAACGCCTACGATCTTCATTGCTGTCCTCTTTTCATAGAGTTGCGTGCGCAAGACACCGTTTGCGGAGGCCTCCGGAGCATCCCCTGCCGTTTGGACTTGCTGTCTTTTCGACAAGAACAATATAGGTGCTCGTTTTTCTTAATGCCAGCTTATTTCGGTAAACGCGCAGGTCAGAGCGTTGGTTATGCGATTTAGTTATGCGTTTAACCAAAAATGAATCCTGCGATTTTGCCCTCGATTTCAAAAGTCAAGAAGTATTTGATTTTCTCGGTAGACGGCAGATGCGCATGCCGGTCACAAATTTCGACCCCACCCGTATGCCGCATTTGTTGCATACTCATATGAAAGGAAAAAGCCGCTCACCGAAGCGTATCCTTCACCAAGACTCAAAGTCATCATGTTGGAAAATGCTCATCTGTCGGAAGGAGTCGCTGTGGCAAAACAGCGCGTTACGATCGCAGACGTCGCTCGAGAGGCGGGAACCTCGACGGCAAGCGTCTCGTATTACCTCAACGACAAACGAGAAAAGCTTAGCGAGAAGACGCAGAACAAAATCGCGCGCGTCATTAAGGAACTCGGATACGTTCCCAACGCCCAAGCGCAGACGCTCACCGGCAAGCAAACCCACGTCATTGCCATCATCATCTTGGATAACACCAACAAATGGGCGGGGCTCGTTCTCAATGGCATGGAGCAGATCATGCTCCCCGCGGGCTACCAGACGGTCGTTTGCACGAGCAACTTTAACCCCGAGACCGAGCTCATGTACGTCGACAAGATGCTCTCGCTGGGCGTCGATGGCTTTATCATCCAGCCAACGGCAAACTTCAAAGCCGTGCATGACCGCATTAGACGCGCCGGCAAGCCGGTCGTCTTTTTCGATGCGGCCATCTATAGCCCAGGTACCAGCTGGATCAAAACCAACCTTTACGACGGCGTGTACAACGCCACACAGGCACTCCTCGACGCCGGCTACGAAGATTTCTTTTCCATTGCCGCCAACATGACCGAAATGCGCACCCGCATGGAGCGTTTTCAGGGGTATGCCGAGGCGCTGGCAGCGAACGGGCAGCTCTACAAAGCGATTCCCATCGATCACAACAAGCCGTCAATCAACGAGCTCACTGAATACTTTAAATTCAAGTTCAATCCCGCCAAGCGAACCCTTATCTTCGTGCAAAATCAGTGGGCACTTCCCCGTGTCTACAAGGCCCTCCAGCCAATGGCCCATCTGCTTCCGCAGCAAATCGGCCTTTTGGGACTCAACTGCGAAGACTGGACTAATCTCACCACACCGACCGTCTCCACCATCATCGAGCCCGTCGACCAAGAAGGTCGCGAAGCAGCCGAGATGCTGCTCGCCCTACTTGACGGAAGCAGCGAACCCGGCGAGCAGCGCATTCTCGAGTGCAAGCTCAACTGGCTCGACTCCACCTCGATCTAGACCGCGGGACAAATGAATCAGTAGCGTTTGTCTCAAATCTTAAGTATTTGTTCGACAGAACGGCCCTTGCCGGCTCCTGCTAGACTGGTAGATTCCCAACCGTCCATCCAGGAGCCTCCATGTCGCGCAAGTCCGCCTACAAGCAAGTACTTTCCATCGGCACCGCCGTGGTGCTCGGGTTTGCGCTGTTTACGGGATCGCTCGACGGAGCGCCCAAGTTACTGTCGCCGCAAAGCGATGAGCAGGCGGCGGCTCTGGCCGAAAAACAAAACGAGAGTCCCAGCCGCACCGACGACGAGGCAGACCTGGTCGCTCGGCTCGAATCGGGAACGGCGAGCTCCCCGGACCCTCAAAACAGCCAGGACTCTGGCGATGGCTCCGATTCCGCCGCACCCGACACCGATGACGACGCTTCCGCGGACAGCGCCGCCGCCCCCATCGACGAGGTCGAAAACCCCGATCTTGACCGCGCCCGCGGCGTATACCTCAGCAGCATTCCCGACTACGCCGGCAACCCCTACGTTGCCCTTCGCGCCGACAGCATGCACCCGCTCGGCACGCCATCATTCACACTCGATGAATACGATCGCGCCACCGAAGAGGGCTGCTTTAAGAAATTCTCCAAGCTCGACAGCCTGGGCCGCACTCGCAAGGCGCTCGCCTGCGTGGGCCCCGAGTCACTCGGTCAATGCAAGCGCGGCGATATCTCGCGTATCCATCCTGCCGGTTGGCACCAGCAGCGCTACGACTTTATTCCGGGCCAGAGCCTCTACAACCGCTGCCACCTTATCGCCTGGTCACTCTGCGGCGAGAACGCCAATCGCAAGAATCTCCTCACCGGCACGCGTTATCTCAACGAGACGGGTATGCTGCCGTTTGAAGAGCAGATTCTCAACTATATTCGCGATACGGGCAACCACGTGCTCTATCGCGTCACGCCCATGTATAACGAAGAGGAGCTTGTCTGCCGCGGCGTGCGCCTTGAGGCGCAATCGGTCGAGGACCACGGCAAGACCCTCTGCTTCCACGTGTACTGCTACAACCTGCAGCCGCACGTGCAGATCGACTACGCCACCGGCCGCAACCAGGCATCCGGAGACTAGTGCCGACCGCACCGCCCGTAACCCAAAAATGATTCGTTTTCCTCCGTCCCCATGGGATCAAAAAAGGCCGCCCTGGATTACCCAGGGCGGCCTTTTCGTCAGCGTCCACATTGCAGGCAACGCCACACGCTACTTGGCGCGGCCCTCCTCATAGCGCTCGACCAGCTTGGCCTGAACGTCATAAGGCACCTGCTCATAGCCTGCGGGCTTCATGGTAAAGTCACCCGTGCCGCGCGTGATAGAGCGCAGGCGCGTCGAGTAATCCGTCAGCTCGGCGAGAGGTGCCTGGGCGATGACCACGGTGTCGCCGCGTTCATCGGTCTCCATGCCCGTCACGCGACCGCGCGATGCCGAGATGTCACCCATCACGGCGCCGGCGTAGCTCTCGGGAATAGTCACCGTGATTTCCTCGATGGGCTCCAGCACCACCGGGTCGGCATCGGCGCATGCCTTGCGCAGGCCGATGCGAGCCGCCGCGCGGAACGCCATCTCGTTGGAGTCGACGCTGTGATACGAGCCGTCGTACACAGCCACGCGAATGCCCGTGAGCGGGTAGCCGGCAATGATGCCGTCCTTCATGGTCTCCTGGACACCCTTGTCCACGGCGGGGATCAGCGAGCGCGGAATGCGGCCGCCCACGACCTCATCCACAAACTCGTAGCCGTCGCTCGTGCCGTCGGGCCCAATAAGCGGCTCCACGCGCAGCCAGCAGTCGCCGTACTGACCGGCGCCACCGGTCTGCTTCTTGTGGCGACCCTGGGCGCTCGCCGTGCGGCGGATGGTCTCGCGATACGGAATGCGGATCGGCACGCTCTTGGCCACGACCTTGGTGCGATCCTCCAAACGGTTGAGCAGCACCGAAACCTGCGCCTCACCAACGGCGGAGATGATAGTCTGGCCCGTCTCCTCGTCACGATCGATGCTCATGGTCGGATCAGCCTTGCACGCCTTCTCGATAAACGTATAGAGCTTCTCTTCGTCGCCACGGTTCTCGGCCTCGATGGCAATGCGGTACTGCGAGTTGGGGAACTTAAACGCCGCAGCCTCGACCTTACCGGTAATGGAGAGCGTGTCACCCGTCTCTGCCGCCAACTTGGGCGCCACGATAATGTCGCCGGCATAGGCGTGACCGACCTCGGTCATGTCGCGGCCGCACATCACATACAGGTGAGCCAGACGATCGCTCTTGCGAGTGCGCGCGTTGATCAACTCAAGGCCCGGCTCAAGCGTGCCCGTCAGCACCTTGATAAAGCTGATGCGGCCCTGTTGCGGATCGGCCAGGGTCTTAAACACAAACGCCACCGGGCGGTCATCGTCACTCGAAATCTTAAGCGAATCGCCGTCGATGAGCGGCATCTCACCGTAGTCCGTCGGCGCCGGGAAGTACGTGGCGATGTCGTCCATCAGCGAGTTGACGCCCTGCTCCTTAATGCAATCGCCCGCAAAGACCGGCACAAAGATGCGCTCGGCGATCGCCTTCGACAGCAGGCCTTCAAGCTCCTCCTGCGTCAGCGTCTCCTCGCCTTCCAAGTACTTCATCATCAACTCGTCGTCAGCCTCGGCCACCAGCTCGCACAGGTGGTCATGGGCCTCCTCGGCCTGGGCACGATACTCCTCGGGAATCTCCGACTCAACGGCTTCGGTGCCGTTGCAATGGCGCGCCTTCATGCGCACCAGGTCGATAATGCCGTCAAAGTCCTCGCCCTCGCCCCAGGGAAGGGTCACGGCGCCCAAGCGCGTGCCAAAGCGCTCCTGCAGCAGGTCCATTGTGGTCGTAAAGCTGGCCTCGGGGCGCGACAGGCGGTTTACGAACACCGCACGCGCCAAGCGCAGGTCCTCGGCGGCATACCAGAGCTTAACCGTCGTAGGCTGCGGGCCGGCCTCGGCGTCGACCACAAACAGGGCCGTCTCGCAGACGCTCATCGCGGCAAAGGCGTCGCCGATAAAATCGGGGTAACACGGGGCATCGAGCACATTGATGCGCGCGCCCTTCCAGTCGATCGGTGCAATGGTCGTCGAGATGGAAAATGCACGCTTGACCTCTTCGGGGTCATAGTCGAGCGTGGGCTTGGTGCCGTCGTGGCCGCCCAGGCGGGCGGTCTTGCCAGAAAGGTGGAGCATGGCCTCGGCGAGTGAAGTCTTGCCCACCCCGCCTTGGCCTACGAGCACCACGTTCCTTACATTGCCGGTCTTGGGAGCACCCATGATGACCTCCTTGCAGGGCCGCGCGCATTGCGCGACGCCAACGGGGAGAGTTCGCGGTCGGTGCCATCCCGGGAGCAGCATGGTCGGCAGCCGAGCCGACTCACCCTCCAAATGTCCTATGCCACCACCCTACCCTCACGGGCGACCGTCCATGCACACCTTTCGGCACACGTATGAATACAGGCGGCGAGAGGAAGAGACAAGCTTGTGAGGCGATTATTGAACCCCGCCGATGCAAACAAAAAGCCGCCACAGACCGTAAGACCTGCGGCGGCTTCGCCTCAATTAATAGTTGAGCAAATACCTGAGCCTATCCCTCGATACGGCTCAAAAACTCACGCGTGCGCTGCTCGCGCGGATGGTCGATAACCTGCTCGGCCGGACCCTCCTCGACAATACGACCGCCATCCATAAAGACCACGCGGTCGGCAACATCGCGCGCAAACTGCATTGCGTGGGTCACAATCACCATCGTCATATTCTGCGCGGCAAGGTCTTTAATGACACGCAGCACCTCGGCCGTCAGCTCGGGATCGAGCGCCGAGGTCGGCTCGTCAAAGAACAAGATCTCCGGGTCGAGCGCTAGGGCGCGGGCAATACTCACGCGCTGCTGCTGACCGCCCGAAAGCTCACACGGCACCTTGTTCTCGTTTCCCGTCAGCCCCATTTGTGCAATCAGCTCGTGAGCGCGGGCTTCCGCCTGCTCGCGCGGACGCTTGAGCACGCGAATCGGCGCATCGGTGATGTTTTTCATCACGGTATAGTGCGGGAACAGATTGTAGTTCTGGAACACCAGACCAAAACGCGAACGCGCTTGCTTGGGAATGTCTCCCTTCGCATATATCGCACCCGATCCCACATCCGTCGCAACTGCAAGGTCGCCAAACGAGAGCGAGCCACCATCGAGCGTCTCGAGCAGCGTGGCGCAGCGCAGCAGCGTGGACTTACCGCCGCCCGAAGGCCCGATAATCGCCACGACCTCGCCGCGCTTGACCTCGAGCGAGATATCCTTGAGCACCTCATTGCCGCCAAACGCCTTGCGCGCGCTTTCGATTTTCATCACTGAGTTAGTCATGATAATAGTCCAGCTTCTTTTCGGCAGCGCCCAGCAGCATCTCGACGACGAAGTTAAAGACCCAGTAAATCAGCGCCGCAATCGCAAACGGCACCATGCTCACCTGCGAGGCGACCAGCGCCTTGGCCGTCGAGAACATCTCGCCCACGCCGATGGCGAACGCCAGCGACGTGTCCTTGACCAGTGTGATGATCTCGTTGCCCATCGCCGGCAAAATGCGCTTGGCGACCTGCGGCATCACGATATACAGAAACGTCTGCATGCGCGAGTAGCCCAGCACCTCGGCGGCCTCATATTGACCGCGCGGAATCGACTGCAAGCCCGAGCGATAGATCTCGGCAAAGTAGCCGGCGTAGTTGATGATGAATGCCACGACGCACGCCGTCCATTTGGAATCGGGCGTGAGCGAGATGCCAAACACGTAGTACGGGGCAAAGTAGATCGCAAACATCTGCAGCATAAGCGGCGTGCCGCGCATCACCGAAATATAGATGCGCGCAATCCAGCGCAGCGGCGCGACCTTGCTCATGCGCATAAACGCCACGGGGATTCCCAGCGGAATCGACCCCAACAGCGTCAGCACAAACAGCTGCAAGCTAACCAAGAATCCCTGGCCAAGCATCTGCATCATGACCTGAATAGACAACCCAAGCTCTCTTTCACAGTAACGGAACAGCGAACCCAATGCTAAAGCGGGTTTTCCAGGTGCCCGAGTTTGCCGTGAAAGAGGAGCGCCGCGTACTAAATGTACGCAAGCGACGGTTTGAACGGCAAAATCGGGTGCCTGGGAAAGCCGCTATTTGAGCACCCAGTTGGCGAAGGAAAGACCATAGCTTGAATACTTATCGCACAGGTCCTTGACCGTACCGTCCTCATAGAGCGCCTTGAGTGACTCGGTTACAGCATCGGCCGACTTGGTGTCGCCCTTCTTAAAGCCGACGGCGTAGTGCTCGCTGGACAGCGGCTTGTCGAGCTGCGTATAGGCATCGGGCTTGGCGGCCAGCTGATACTGAGCGATCGAGAGGTCGCAGGCAACGGCATCGACCGCACCACTCTCGAGCTGCATAAACGCCGTGTTGTACTCACCGATGGTATCGAGCGTGGCAAACGTCGCGGCCAGATCCTTCTGGTCGCCCTCGAGCACATCCTGCGCAGCGGAATCAGTCTGGGTAATCACGGTCTTGCCGGCAAGATCGTCCCAGCTCTTGATACCCGCGTCCTTCTTGACCACGAGCACTTGCTCGTTGAGCATGTACGGCTCGGAGAACGTGTAGTCGTCCTCACGGCCCTCCATGGTAAAGCCGTTCCAGATGCAGTTGATGGCGCCTGAGTTAAGCAGCGTATCCTTGGCGTCCCAGTCGATGGCCTCGTATTTGACCTCCCAGCCCTGCTTATCGGCAACAGCCTTGGCCAGATCGAGATCAAAGCCGGTGTACTCGCCATCGTCGCCCACAAAGCCGTACGGAGGATAGGACTTATCGAAGCCCACCACGAGCTTCTTGGACTCCGCAGCACCCTTCACATCCTTGGCCGCGGCAGAGCCAGCAGCGGAGCCCTTGCCGGCACCACCGCCGCAACCGACAAGACCAAGGCCAAGCACCGTGGCGAGCGAGCCGGCTAGACCAACAAACTGACGACGAGACATATCGGTATTCATGGTATTCCCCCTTGATGGCACTTTAGTTAGGTAAAGTGAGTCATGTAACGTTCAGAATCATACACTTTAGCGTGATAGAGCACAAGATGAGTTTGCCCGCCGCGCGAGGGGTGCGGGGGTTAAGTTTCCTGCTCTACAGTCCTGCTCACGACGGAGGCCACATTAAGTGGCCTCCTGTTCGTGCGGAACTCGCGATAAACTTAACCCCCGCACCCCTCGCGCGGCGGGCAACCGTCGTTGGACTTATCACTGACACCAATAAACCGCTTGCATATCGTCTGTTGGCCTGGCACGGTACAATGCTTGTAGCTTTAAATTTATAAAGTAGTGGGGTTATCGATGGCAGAATCTCGTGCGGAGCGTAGGGCTCGTCGTGCTTTGGTGGAGGCGGCTGAGGGGTCGAAGGAGGAGAAATCTTCTACGAAATCCAAGTCTTCTAAAGCTGCAAAAAGCAAGTCGGCTAAGGCCAAGCGTCCCGGCTCTCGTCGGAACGAGGATAAGGCATCTCAGACTCGCTCCAAGCGCTCGCATAAAGATCGGGTTTCGTCTGCGCGTAAGGCTGTGGACCCCAAGTCCCCCTGTTCGATCATGAAAGCTTGCGGTGGGTGCACGGCGCTCAATCGTCCTTATAAGAAGCAGCTCGCCGCCAAGCAGGCTGCTATGGAGGAGCTTTTTGCTTCGCTTTGTGAGCGTGAGGGCATTGCTGTAGATCCTATTCGTGGCATGGGTGTCACCCTGGGCGACCCGGGCAAATATCCTGCACCGCGTGGCTTTCGTCATAAGGCTGCCACTCCCTTTGCTCCCGGTAAGGAGGGCGCCGTCCGTTGCGGTTTCTTTGAGCGCGGCACGCACAAGATCGTTGCCGTACCCGAATGCCCCGTCGAGGCACCGGGCGCCCGTCAGATTCTCAACGGCATCGCACGCGAAGCTGAGCGGCTGCATATTCCCGCCTTTAATGAGGACAAGCATCTTGGTTTGCTTCGCTATGCCGTCGTCCGCTGCGGTTGGCGTACCGACCAGGTCATGGTCACGCTCGTGACCGCTCAGCGCGACTTGCCGCATGCGCAGGAGTTCTTTGAGGCTGTCGCCGCACTCAATCCGCACATCGTCACCGTCGCCCAAAACATCAACGGACGTCCCGGCAACGCCATCCTCGGCGAGGAAACCCGCATTGTATATGGCGCCGAGTGCATGCGCGACCAGCTGCTCGGCTGCGAGTTCGATAT
Source organism: uncultured Collinsella sp. (assembly GCA_959026725.1). Lineage (GTDB taxonomy): Bacteria > Actinomycetota > Coriobacteriia > Coriobacteriales > Coriobacteriaceae > Collinsella. The sequence goes on along the minus strand of CAUFMG010000018.1, from coordinate 9,251 downwards.
CTCCCCCACCGCGTTCTACCAGACCAACCCGCAGCAGACCGAGCTGCTCTATCAGCTCGCTATCGACGGCATGGATCTGCACCAGGGCGATGTGCTTATGGATGCTTACTGCGGCAGCGGCACCATCGGTCTTTGCGCAGCTAAAGATGCCCAGAACAAGGGGATCGGCATCATGCTGCTCGGTGTGGAGCGCAACCCGGCGGGCATTGCCGACGCACGCCGCAATGCCGAGCTCAACGGCCTCACCCGCAGCGCTTGGTTTATGGCCGACGATGCCACCGACTACGTCCTAGATGCCGCCGACAACAACGAGCGGGTCGATGTCCTTTCCATCGATCCGCCGCGCGCCGGCTCTACCCCCGAGTTCCTCGAAGCTGCCTGCGCGCTTAAGCCGCGCCGCATCACCTATATCAGCTGCAACCCCGTGACTCAAGAGCGCGACCTGCATCAGCTTCTCGACGGAGGCTATCGCCTGCTCAAGATCACGCCCGTCGACATGTTCCCTCACACCGACCACACCGAAACCGTAGCGGTCCTCGAACGCCGCTAACCAACCTCAGTATATTTTTGGGACAAGAAAGGGGGCGACCCGCCTGGGCCGCCCCCTTCGCTTGGTTTATAAACTCCGCTACATCCCATTGCGCAGATCGCACACGCCGGCTGCCGCCATCTCGCGCAGCAGCGTCTCGCGATCGCGCGTCACGATCAGATCCAACGGGAAGTGAATCTCGTCGAGCATCTTGCGAGCGTAATCGAGCTTACCAATTGCCATGCCAATGTGCGCATCGGTCGAAACGCCAATGCCCACGCCCAGCTCGGCGCAGCGCTCGGCAATCCTGCGGCATACGGCCCAATGCTCAGTGTCGACACCGTGTTCAAGACTATGGTTGTTGATCTCGATAATCTTGTGCTTGGCCTTAGCTGCCAACAGCACCTCGTCGATATCGAACGGCACGCCCGAACGCCCCGTGTGACCCAGCATGAACACCTTGGGGTGCTCCAGGGCATTGATATACATCTCGGTCGTCTGTGCCAGCGTCGCGCCCTCAGCAATCTGCGGATTATGCACGCTTGCAACCAAATAATCCAAATTACGCGTAACCAAATCGAACAGTGAATGCTGACGGCTGTACGAATCGCCGGCGATATCGAGCGTGACAGGAGTGTCCTCGCCAAACAGGCTTCCGTCCAGCGAAACGATATCGGCCTCGGCACCACGCAGCACCAGCACGCCGCTCCAAATGCGCGGCCAGATATCCTGGTTGATAAAGAACTGGTAACTGCGCAGGTCATTGGGGCAAGCCGTAACCATAGAGCTCAAATGGTCGGCAGATCCGAGCACCTGCAGACCACGCTCTGCCGCCCAGTACACATTCTCCTCAATGGTCGAATATGCATGCGCAGAGAACATCGTATGGGTATGAATGTCACAAGAAAGCAGGTAGGGCATCAGGTCTCCTTATCTGGCACGGCCGTCGCTTATATTCATTGTACGCATAGCCTTCGATAGTCGTAAAACCACTCCATCCCAAAGACACAACGTCCATGACAACGGGGTCCGGCTTAACACCAAACCCCGTTTCACGTAAAACATTGTAGGCAGAGCGCTTTACTTTTAACGATACTCGTCCGCCAACTGTTTCCAAGCGGGTAGCGAATTGACAATCGTTTCGTAGCTCACGCAATAGCCCAGGCGGAACCAACCCGGCATACCAAAGCTGTCCGAGGGAACCGCAAGCAACTCATACTTCTTTGCGCGCTCGCAAAACGCATTCGCATCGGGCTCGAGTGCCTTCACCCACAGGTAGAAAGCACCGTCCGGCTCAACATAGGTATAGCCGTAGTCCGTCAAAGCATCGGTAAGCGCGGTGCGGTTGCGTGCATAGGCCTCAACGTCACTCGGCTCATCGATGCAATCAATGATCACGCGCTGGAAGAGTGCCGGTGCGCATACAAAACCCAGCGTACGGGCAGCACCCGCAACAGCCGGCATCAGACGGGCAGCCTGCGGATTGGTGTTGGGAACCAAGATCCACCCCACGCGCTCACCCGGCAGCGACAGCGACTTGGAATACGAGTAGCACACAATGGTGTGCTCGTAGATCGAGGGCACCCAAGGCACCTCGGCACCGTACACGATCTCGCGGTACGGCTCATCCGAGATGAGCATAATCGGATTCTCGGGATCGCGTTGAGCGTTGGCCTCGCGCAGAACATTGGCCAGTCGCGTCAGCGTGTCGCGCGTATATACGGCACCGGTCGGGTTGTTGGGCGAGTCGATAATGACGGCTGCCGTCTTGTCGGTGATCGCCTTGAGCACGTTGTCCACGCTCAGCTGGAACGTGTCTTCATCGGCGAGCGCCTCAACACACGTACAGCCGGCCTTCTCAATCCAAACGCGATACTCCGGAAAGTACGGGGCGATAACAATAACCTCGTCACCCGGGTTCGTAACGGCGTTGAGCGTGCAGGTGAGCGAAGCCGCGGCACCCACCGTCATAAAGACGTCCTTACCCTCATAGCTCGTGCCAAAGCGGCGGTTGAGCGATTCGGCGACGGCTACTCGACATTGCGGCAGGCCCGGAGCGGGGGTGTAGCCGTGCAACTGGTCACTCGGCAGCTCCATGGCCTTCTTAATCGACTCAGCCACGGCAGCGGGCGCCGGAACGCTCGGATTGCCCAGCGAAAAATCGAATACGTTTTCCGCACCGATCTGCGCCTTGCGCTCAAGGCCATAGCTAAAAATCTCACGGATGATGGAGCTTTCCGCACCGCGAGCATACATAGTTTCGTTGATCATCTGTTCCCCTTTCGCATAGGCGCTATTGTACGCTTTAGCCGAGCAAAGTGCCGCAGCAATGTTGATTGGGGACAGACTTAAATGCGTGAAAACGCTCATTTAAGTCTGTCCCCAATCAACAGACGGCCCCATATCGCTCAAAAGAAAAAGCCTCCGCAGGTTTCCCCGCGGAGGCTTTCGCCACAAAGACTATTTGTCGGCGTCGGTGTCGGCATCGACGACGGCATGGTCATCGTCAGCATCATCGGATGCGGCTTCGGCATCCTCCTGCATGGCCGCCTGCGCAAAGGCCGCGGCATCAGCCGCCAGCTCCTCCTCGCTCATTCGAGGCACGCGCTTCTTGGTCGGCATGCCGGCCGCCTTGGCATTGCGCTCCTCCTTGGCCGCCAGGATATCGCCCTCGCGCTCAAGGTAGGCATTCCACTCGTTGTCGAGCAGGGCGTTCACGGCGTCGCCCTCGACGGTCTCGCGCTCAAGCAGCACCTTCGCCATCAGATCGAGCTGATCGCGACGGGCGTCCAGAATCTCGACCGCACGACGATGGGCCTCACGCATAATGCGCTGGACCTCGATATCAATGCGGCGCGCCGTCTCCTCGGAGTAATCCTGGTGATCGGCGTAATCGCGACCAAGGAACACCTGATGTTGCGCCTCGCCAAACACTTGCGTGCCCAGCTCCTCGCTCATGCCCAGGCGCGTGACCATCTCGCGCGCCATCTTGGTTGCGCGCTCCAGATCGTTGCTCGCGCCCGACGTGATGTCATCGCACATGAGCTCCTCGGCAACGCGACCGCCCAAGAACACGGCGAGCTCGTCGAGCATCTCGTTCTTGGTCTTGAGGAAGTGGTCCTCCTGCGGAAGCTGCAGCGTGTAGCCCAGCGCCTGGCCGCGGCTGACGATCGAGATCTTGTGGACCGGATCGGAGTGCTCCAGGATGTGACCCACCAGGGCGTGACCGCTCTCGTGGTAGGCAATCGTGGTGCGCTCGGCCTCGGTCATCACGCGACCCTTGCGCTGCGGTCCGGCAATCACGCGCTCCATCGATTCCTCGACCTCGTCCATCGAGATCACGGAACGATGGCGGCGGGCAGCCAACAGCGCAGACTCGTTGAGCAGATTTGCCAGATCGGCACCAGTGAAGCCAACGGTCATCTGGGCGAGCTTCTCAAACTTAACGTCCTCGTCCATCGGCTTGTTCTCGGCATGCACGCGCAAGATCTGCTCGCGGCCCTTCACATCCGGACGGTCGACCGTAACCTGACGGTCAAAACGACCGGGACGCAGCAGCGCCGGATCCAGAATGTCGGGGCGGTTGGTGGCGGCGATCAGGATGACCGACTCGCTTTCCTCAAAGCCGTCCATCTCGACCAGCAGCTGGTTGAGCGTCTGCTCGCGCTCGTCGTGACCGCCGCCCAAGCCAGCTCCGCGCTGACGTCCCACGGCATCGATCTCATCGATGAAGATGATCGACGGGGCCTGGGACTTGGCCTCCTTAAAGAGGTCACGCACACGGCTGGCGCCGACACCTACGAACATCTCGACAAAGTCGGAACCCGAGATGCTAAAGAACGGCACGCCCGCCTCGCCGGCAACGGCCTTGGCCAGCAGCGTTTTACCGGTGCCCGGAGGGCCAACCAGCAACACGCCACGCGGGATCTTGGCGCCCAGCTTGCGATAGCGATCCGGATCGCTCAAAAAGTCACGGATCTCCTCGAGCTCCTCGACTGCCTCGTCCACGCCGGCAACGTCTTCAAACTTGACCTTGGGGCGTGTGGCCTCGTTGGTCTTGGCGTTGGTCTTGCCAAACTGCATGTTCCTGTTGTTGGCGCCCATCATCTGGCGCATAAAGTAGAACATGATGGCGATAAGGGCGATCGTCGGAAGCACACTCATCGCCAAGTCGCCCCAAAAATCGGGATCGTTGGTGTTGACGATGTACTTGGTATCGGGGTGCTCCGCCATGAGCTCGGCAAGCGAATCGGAGCCGACATAGGTCGAGGAGAAGCTCTTGAGCTCGCTCGTATCGCCCTTGTCCTTCTTCGTCTTCCAGTAATGACCCGTCACGCTTCCGTCTTGAACCGTATAGGTCAGATCTTCGACGCGATCCTGCTTGATGGCGCTCACCATCTCGCTCGTCGCGAGCTTAACGGTATTGCTGGAATTGGCAAAGCCGGAGCCCATGTTAAAGAAGGCGTAGCCCAGAAGCGCGCAAGCCAAAATAAAATACAGCCAGCCCGTACGCGTGGGCTTCTTGCCTCCGGGCATCCCCGGGATCTTAGGCTCCCGGGGAGTCTGGGAATTGTTATCGTTATGGTCGTCGGGCATCTTACGAATAAACCTCCGGTTTCAAAATGCCCAGATACGGAAGGTTACGATAGCGCTCGGCATAGTCGAGGCCGTAGCCCACCACAAAGGCATCGGGGCAATGGGTTCCAACATACTTGGGCGTGATGGCCGAGACGCGGTCCTCAACGTCCTTCCACAGGAAGGCGGCGACCTCCAGAGAAGCGGGCTTGCGGCTCTCGAGGTTCTTCATCAGATACTTGAGCGTCAGGCCCGAGTCCAGAATGTCCTCGACGATCAGCACGTCGCGACCGCGGATGTCGATATCCAGGTCCTTAATGATACGCACGATACCCGAGGACTTCACACCGTCGCCATAGCTCGAAACAGCCATGAAATCGATGTTGGTCGGCAGCTCGATCTTGCGCATCAGGTCGCCCATAAAGACCACGGCGCCGCGTAGGACCGCGATCAGCACCAGATCCTTACCCGCGTAGTCGCGCGTAATCTCCTCGCCCAGGCGAGAGACGATACCGTCGATATCCTCCTGCGTAAACAGAACCTTCTCGATATCCGGATGTTGAGAAGCCATGACAACCCTTTCTTGTGCTTATCGCCCACACACCGCCGTATGGACGCGAACTTCACATTCTAGCAGCGCACGGGGAATATTTTCCAGCCCGTACGCCATCAGCGCGGGAATACCGTCAACGTCGCACAGAATAGCTGGCGTGGGACGCTATTCCGCATCGACCACACGAAGCAGATATGCCACGCGCGTTGCGGCCGTGCACTTAAAACGCTCGTCCGCGCGAACTCCGGCGACCCACACCACGGCACCCCCCGGGGCCGTCCTCACCATGGGCACGCCGGCGCGCTCGGAAACGGGAATGCGAGCCTCACCTAGCAAGTCGGATACTTTCTTGCTTCGGCCACTCATCCCTAACGGGCACATCACGTCTCCCGGTGCGGGACCGTCCACCCACAGGCGCGCCAATCGCGCCTCGGCAGGGATCTCGCCACGCGAGCCCGCCAGGATCCGCTCACTATCGCTGTCGGCAAAACCCAGGGCAGCCGCGTCTACCAAAGCTGTCGCTTCCCCGGCAGCCGCGAGCTCACGGGCGCGGCGCACGATGTCGCATCCCGGCTCAACGACCATCGACTCTGCGACCAGCATACGTCCCCCGCCCAACGGCAAACGACCGGGCACGGTAACCCAGTCCGCGACCAGGCCCTCGCGAGCCACCGGCGCCTTAAACGCCAGCATGCCAAACTCAATGCGTGCGTCAATCCCCGCCGGAAGCGTGACCGAGCCGGCACCCTCGGCAACGCAGGAAAGGACTCGCTCCACATGTCGCATCTCGGGACGAGCATCCGGATCGATGCGTTTGATCGCCAGTCGCACGATGCGCCGCGCGATTACCACCTCGGCCGCAGCAAGGCGCCTGGCATCGAGCACCAGCGCGCCCGCTGCCTCTTTGCGCAAACAGCTTCGAAACGCCCGTGCCGACAGCTGGGATAGAAACGCATCTTCATCACCCAAGATCTCACAGGCGGCGCCAATCGTCTTGCACACGCTCGCATTACGCTGTGCCACCACCGGCATTACCCGATGGCGCACGTAGTTTCGCAGATACGAGATATCCTCATTGCTCTCGTCTTCACGCCACGGCTGACCATGTACCTGTAGATAGCCCACGAGCTCGCCATGAGTTAGGTCGAGCAAGGGACGCACCACGATATTCCTCCGGCGAGGAATGCTCGATAGACCAGCGGGCCCCGAACCCTTAATCGCGTTCATCAAAAACGTTTCCGCGCGATCCGAAGACGTGTGCGCGGTGCAGATACGAGCCGCCGTTCGCGGTGCCCCCGTCTGGGCGCAGAGCTCGCGAACATACCTTCGCGCCGCGGCATAGCGCACCTCGCGGGCAGCCGCCTCGATATTGCCCGATTCATCATCAAAATAGGCATGCTCAACACACAGCGGTAGACCATATTGTGCGCAGAGCTCACGCACAAAGGCCTCGTCGCCATCGGACGCCTTGCCGCGCAGATGATGGTTCACATGCAGCACGTGCAGTCGCTCGCGCGCGATGGGGGCAACACCGCGTCCGTCTTGGATATCCAGCTTTGATGTGCACGCCATAAGAAGCAGTGCCGTCGAGTCCGCGCCGCCTGATACCATGAGCACGACAGGAGCAGCCTGCTGTCTCGTCCGGGTCTCATCGACTGCCCCAGGCACGGCATGGTGTCCATAATGCTGAGATACCGTAGGCATTTGCTTCCTCCTCTATTCGTCCGCACCCATTGTATCCTTTGGAATCTTATGTCTCGTCTGCACCTTCATATCCTCGGCAGTGGCTCTAAAGGCAACTGCGCGCTCATCGAGGGCCCGCAGGGGCTCATTATGGTCGATGACGGACTGTCTCGCCGCGAGACATTAAAGCGCATGGCAGAACTGGGGCTCTCGGCTGACAACGTCTCGGCTCTTCTCATTACTCATGAGCATAGCGATCACATCAAGGGCCTCGATATCTGGTGCAAGCACTGGCACGGCCCCCTCTTTGCCAGCAGGGGCACTCTTTCGAACAAAGAAAATCTTTCGCATCTGCCTGTCGAGGAATTCGATCCCGGTGACACCCTTTCCATTGCCGGCATCCACGTGCAAACCTACTCAACATCACACGATGTCATCAATCCAGTCGGCTATCGATTCAATGCTCTCGATGATTCCATCGGCTTTGCCACCGACACCGGAGAGCTATCGAGCCAAGCCATGAACACCCTCAAAGATTGTCGAGTCCTCGCGCTCGAAAGCAACCACGATGCGACCATGCTGCGCGAGGGAGAATATCCCCGCTTTCTTCAGGAGCGCATCCTGTCTGCAAGGGGACACCTCTCCAATGGCCAAGCCGCCGAAGCCGCGCGCGAACTTGTTACCGATCGCACCGAACAGCTCATTGCCATACATATCAGCCAAGACGACAATCGTCCGAGCCTTACCGTCAAAAGCTATGCCAAAGCTCTAGCCGCAACCCTGGATGACGAGCTCGGCAGCTCCGCCACCCTTCTCCAAGGATCGCGAAAACTCTCGATACGCCCCGCAAGCCAGTATCGGCCAGCAACCATTCAATAGACTGTCCTAAACAGCAAAAGGGGCCGGGAATCGCTTCCCAGCCCCTTTTGTTGTCTTTTAATAGCGAAGAACACCAACGAAGTTATTCGATGGAGATCTTCGTGACGTTCTTCTTCTCGACAATCTTGGGAACCGTAACGGTCAGGATGCCGTCAGCATACTTAGCCGAAAGGCCCTCGCTCGAAGCGTCCTTCAGATACACGCCGCGCGTCGCGCTGTACGAGCCGAACTCCTTCTGGAGGAAGTTCTTGCCCTCGTTTTCGGCGCTCTCCTCGACGTTCACACTGATCGACAGGCGACCCTCATTGAGCTCGACGTCGATGTCATCCTTGGCGACACCGGTCAGATACGCCTTGACCTCGTAGCCATCGCCCTTGTCCTCAACGTCAACGGGGAACGCCTTGGAGGCAATCGAGCTATTCGCCAGGTCGGTCATGTCATCAAACAAATCGAACAGCGAGCTAGCAGAAGGACGAACGCCAAAAACCGAACGATAAGGAACCATGCTTGCCATGTTTACCACTCCTTTTAAGGACTGCCGAGCCATCTTCTAGGTGGCTGGGACTTCTTTTGACGCTCATATATATGCCCAGCCGCTTCTTATATATACATCGACTATAAAGTTTTTTGAGTCTAGTAATATAAGCATATCTAAGTCTAGCTGACTAAGGTTTTGTCTGATAAACGGAATTTGAACTAAGGCTTAAATAATGTATGCAATCTCATCAAAACCAGACGGCTGGCTTACAATGGGCGCATAAACGATATTGATGACGAACTAAGGGCATCATGGACGATCAAAAACAGGACAACACGCTTATGCCGGAGCAGGACGAAGTGTCCAGCCCGCAACCGATTCGATTCCACCGCCCCCACATCTCGCAAGAGCCCATCAATGATCCAGAGCCCGAATATGTGACAAGAAACCGATATCAAACACTCGAAGATGCGCAAACGGGACGCAAGCATATGGGCGTTGTTAGCGTCGGAATAATTTAGCCAAATATAGTCGGCCGAGATTGACCAATCCCG
>CAUFMG010000017.1 GCA_959026725.1 uncultured Collinsella sp. | reverse complement strand
GCGGCGTTACCTCAGCTGGATAGAGGGTCTGACTACGAATCAGAACGTCATAGGTTCGAATCCTATACGCCGCACCAATTGAAATTGAAAGCCTCCGGCAACGGGGGCTTTTCTTTTACGCCGACACCGCATGGATTCGAACCTCGGTCGAGGCGCGGGCGTAAAGAAAACGCGGAGCGTTTTTAGCCCGCGGGCGAGTCCGCCGGCAGGCGGGCGAAGCCGGTGCGTATCCGCGAAGCGGATGCGCGGAATCCTATACGCCGCACCAATTGAAATTGAAAGCCTTCGGCAACGGGGGCTTTTCTTTTAGACAGACATCCCATGGATTCGAACCTCGGTCGAGGCGCGAGTGGCTCAATCATCGCTTCGTAAAAATTTTTCCAAATTGTTGCTTGACCCATCGAGGGCTCACGTGCATAATAATCCGTGCGTTGCGGCGTTACCTCAGCTGGATAGAGGGTCTGACTACGAATCAGAACGTCATAGGTTCGAATCCTATACGCCGCACCAATTGATTTTAAAGCTCCCGGCGACGGGGGCTTTTCTTATATCGCGATGCGTCGAAGATTGCGCCAAGTGCCCCAAATGAGTAAAAATTCAATTTGATAACTTTTTTCGAAAAATTGCTTGACCTATATTCAGTCAATGTGCATAATAATCAACAAGTCGCGGCGTTACCTCAGCTGGATAGAGGGTCTGACTACGAATCAGAACGTCATAGGTTCGAATCCTATACGCCGCACCAATTGATTTTAAAGCTCCCGGCGACGGGGGCTTTTCTTATATCGCGATGCGTCGAAGATTGCGCCAAGTGCCCCAAATGAGTAAAAATTCAATTTGATAACTTTTTTCGAAAAATTGCTTGACCTATATTCAGTCAATGTGCATAATAATCAACAAGTCGCGGCGTTACCTCAGCTGGATAGAGGGTCTGACTACGAATCAGAACGTCATAGGTTCGAATCCTATACGCCGCACCAATTGAAATTGAAAGCCTCCGGCAACGGGGGCTTTTCTTTTACGCCGACACCGCATGGATTCGAACCTCGGTCGAGGCGCGGGCGTAAAGAAAACGCGGAGCGTTTTTAGCCCGCGGGCGAGTCCGCCGGCAGGCGGGCGAAGCCGGTGCGTATCCGCGAAGCGGATGCGCGGAATCCTATACGCCGCACCATTTGAGATTAAAGCTCCCGGCAACGGGGGCTTTTCTTTTAGGTAGACGTCGCATGGATTCGAACCTCGGTCAACGGGGACTATTTCCCATCGACTCGTGTAAGATTTCGAGTATGCGCCTCGGTGAGCCCGTGGCGCGCTCTTTCTTTAGACGACCGATCAGGGTGATACTTCGTGGCAGAGCGTCCGACATACAAGCTCAGGTTTCTCGATCCCAAGAAGCGCTTTCCGGCGATGCCCGAGCAGCCAGCGGGACGCTCATATGGCGTGGTCTGGAAACTCTTTGGCGAGGATCAGCATGAATCTTGTTATGTCGTCGAATTCGTTGGCAAAAGTCATGTGTCGCTTTTGGGCTACGTAAGCGTTTCGGGTGAGGTATACAAGGTGGACCGCCCCGTTAGCGAGACTCCGCTGCCCAACGATCCCGACATGGAACTGGTCCTTGACGAGTCGGATTCCAGTATTGGTGAGATTATGGTAAGGGAAGCCAGCGGTGCAATGCGTACGTGCGCGCGAACCGTCGGCTCTCCCGAAGGCCCCATGCGCGAGCAGTCCGATCACGATACATGGAATTCGGCCCGCTCCCTTCCTTACGGCGAGTTCATGGCATCGATGTTCCTGCGCTACGTGATATTTGCCAACTCCGAAAGCGCTGTTGCGAACACGGCGGACGCCGACGGTCTCGATGCGGACATGCAAAACGTTGTCGACAAGATCAAGCTCGTAAAGTTGCCCGAGCCGGTCGAGGTGTTTTTGGGCTTTAACACGGCACCGCTACCTGACGCTATCGAGACGCTGCTCTACCGCGTTGACCATGCCGAGAATCCGAGCGGTATCGAGCGTTATGCCGCCGCCCTTATGAGCGAGGTCGACTTGCCCCGTCTGCGCACCATTGCCGCCAAGTCCGAAATGAGCCTAGCGCGCATCGACCGGTCGAAGCTGTTCTATCTCAATTTTGATCGTAGCCTGCTGGACCAGGGCGAGATTGACATGCTGCTTGCCATCGAGTGCCGTCTCAACCGCCTCTCCGGCATCCTCGAGCGCATCGGGGCCGGATTGGCCCCTGCGGCATCCTCGCCGAGCCTTGAGGGCTGCGCGCTCTTTGATGCGTGGCATATCGCCAAGACGACCAACGATGTTCCCCGACTGCTCGATACGACCTCGAGCGATAACCCGTGGGGCAAACCGGGTACGGTGGCTTGCCAGCCGGGCGGTGAGTGGGATGTGCGTACCCGCTTCGCGCGTATTGTCGAGGCGCTCAACGTGGTCACGCGGCTCGACTATACCTATCGGGCAAATGTTGCCGAGGGGATTATGCTCGTTCGGTTTGGGCACTCTGTCGTGAATGCCATGCCGCAACGTGAATACGACGCTCAAGATGACGCCTGGCGCGAGCTGGAAGAGGACACGCGTGCGATCTGGGCCGCGGAGCACGATGCGCGCGTGGCACTCACGCTTGCGGCAGCGTGTTTTGCCGCGGGCACCTGCATCACGCGCTGCTATGTGCAGATTGCTGCTCCCGACAGTGAGCAGGGCGAGCGCGTTGTCGCAACGTATTTCTTTGGGCGCGCGGCCTATCTGGCCGATTGCGTGCCTGTCGCCAAGGATCTTGAGAGCATGGACATGGACGATATGCCGTGCAAGCGTGTGCTTGAGGCGTATGAGTCAACCGCTCCGGAGACGATTGAGCCTGCGGAGGTTCATGCTCGTCCGCGTGATGACCATCGCACACTGCCGCCGGCGCTGCGCGATCTGCTGCTTGCCGATACGGCTGACGAGTTGGAGGTCATGGAAGAGGACGACGACCCATACGTGGCCCGTGTTGTTGAATTGCGCGAGCAGGCAAAAGTAGACCGTACAGGTGCTTTTGAAGGCTTTTCCCGTCTTGTCGAGGAGTTGGAGGCTAAGTGCACTGTCGCCGAGCTTTTGGCGACAGGTCCGGTTCAAACGCAGTTTTGCGATAACCAGCTGGTGCGCATGGTGTTACCGGTATTGGAAGAAGACGACTCTGTGCGAATCCTTCGTGCGCCCGATGCGCTGTACTTTGCCCAGCACGAGATCTGCAGCTTTTACGCCGAGCAAGAGGACTTTGAACGAGCACTGCCCGAGGTGCGCCATCTTTACGATCTGGCGCGCTCGTCCATGCAATCGCACTTTGCGCTCATCAACGTGCTTGCGCGTCTGGAGCGCTTTGACGAGATTATCGAGGTGGCGCGCCACGGCCTACGTATTGCCAGCGATCGTTCTGCAATTGGCTACCTGTTCTATCGCTTGGCGTTTGCCTATTGGAATTGCGATCAGCTCGACCTAGCGCTGGCTTGTTACCGTCTAGTGCCGCGCGGCGAGGAGTCGGGCAGCAGCGCGCTGGAAGAAATGCAGGGCCTTATGAACGAGATGGGCGTCAGTGAGCCTCCGACGTTCGAGGAGGCGGTCGAGACCATCCGCAAGGCTGGACTTGAGCTGCCGCCAGTGTCCGCCGTGACGAATCAGCTGGCAGATGCCGCTGTGCAACTGGTCGACAACGGCTTCTTTTTCCTGGCGCGCGGTTGCATCTTCCAAATGTGGCGTACCATGGGTAACGACGAGCTCGGCTCCCTCAACCGCTCGCTGGGGTAGGCGAAGCTTGCAAGGAGGAGAGGCTGCTGGGCAATTTGAAAATCCCACTTGCCCATCTTCGACTGTTTGGTTACTATAGAACGGCTGTTACGGAGAGCTGACCGAGAGGCCGAAGGTGCTCGCCTGCTAAGCGAGTATGCCCCAAAAGGGCATCTGGGGTTCGAATCCCCAGCTCTCCGCCAGTACGAATTTGAAGAAGGGTCCCATTTGGGGCCCTTTTTATTATCAAGAATGGCGGCTGGGGATTCGAACCCTCAAAAAAGGAGGCATCCTTTCGGACGCCTCCTTTCAGTGGGCTTATTATTCTTGCGCCCTACACCTCGGGCGCCTTGGCGACGGTCTCGCTTTCTGCTGTGAGCGGGCGGTTGTCGATGCGACGGCCCAAGCGATCGAGCTTCACAAGGAGCCATTCAATGGGATTCGGCCCTGCGCCTTCCTCGTCGGCAACCAGGTCCATAACGGCGATCTTGGTGCCGTCCTGCTTGAGCGTAACGCTGCCCACCTTGTCGCCCACATGCACCGTGCCCGAAAGATCGTCGTAGCTAACCTTTTCGGTCACCTCGCCGGCAAGGGAAAACACGGTCGCTTGCGCCGTGGGGCCGGCGAGCGTGGCGTCGATCGTCTTGTCCGTCCAATCTGTCTGGCTAATGCGTGCCATGAGCGGGTTGCCGTTGGCGGTCTTTTCCTGCGTGTTGGCGATCGCGACCGTCACCTTGTGACCGTAGTACCAATTGGCAAGGGTTGCGGTATCGGTAAAGCGCTGGTCGGTGGTAGTGGAGTTCAAAACGACGGTGTAGATCTCGTCGCCATCGCGGTTGTAGGCACTCGTAAAGCAATAGCCTGCATCGTCGGTGGTGCCGGTCTTGCCACCGATGTTGCCATCTTGGCCCAGCAAATAGTTATGCGTGTCCATGGAATGCGAATGGTCGGTGCCGTCGGCGCCCGTGGCCTCGATCCAGGAATCCTCGCTCGCTACGACCTCGCGGATCGTGTCGTTTTTCATGGCCTCCTGCATCATCAGCGCTACGTCGTGTGCGGTTGAGTGCATATCGCCAGCCCACTCATCAAAGTCCAGACCATGCGGGTTTTCAAAAAGCGTACCGGTGCAGCCGAGCTTCTTAGCGCGCTCGTTCATGGCCTTCACAAATGTGGCCTCGGCGTCTTTGGTCTTAGGGTCGATCTTCTTGCCCACATATTCGGCGAGCACGATGGCGGCGTCGTTGCCCGAGGGAATCATCAGGCCGCGCAGCGCCTGCTCCACGGTAAGCTTGTCGCCTTCGAGCAAGCCGGCGGTCGAATTGCCCACGGTGACTGCGGCGTTGCTCACCGTGACCTTCTCGTCCATCTTGCAATTCTCGACGGTTAGGATTGCGGTCATGACCTTGGTGATCGAGGCAATCTTGACCTGCTCATCGGCGCCGCGCCCATAGTAGACGGTGCCGTCTTTGCCCATGACGAGGGCATTGGTCGCATCGATATCGGGCAGGTTTTCGGCCGTGATGCCGCGCGCATCGGCGGTTTTGCCGCAAACATTGTCGGTCGTGAGCACTTGGGCGCCGGCGACGGTGGGCGCGCCAGCGGCAAGGGCGATAGCGCAGACAAAGCCGGCGGCAAGCTGGGCTGAGCGCTTTGCAAAAGAGGTGAGGGACTTCACAGATTTCGCTTTCGACGGGATGGTCTCTTCTGAAACTAGAGTATATCGTTTGCCGGCGTCGGCGATCATCGCGTGCGCGCTTGGCCCACATCCGCACCCGAACGGGCACAAGGGTGCTTAAGGCCGACTTAATCACCCACGCTTGTTGTGTGTGGCGTGCGTCGCCTCAGGCATAATGGAGCGCGAGAGGAGCACGCATGAACGAGCGCATTTTGGTAGTTGATGACGAGAAGGCCATCGCCGACTTGGTTGGCATCTACCTTACAAAAGAGGGCTTTGATGTCCAGATTGCCTATAGCGGGGCCGATGCTGCCAAGGCGATTTTGGAGCAGGAGTTCGATCTGGCGCTGCTTGATGTCATGCTGCCCGATATCGATGGCTTTGAGCTGCTGCGTACGATCCGTTCCAGCCATACCTATCCCGTGATCATGCTGACGGCGCGCGATGCCCAGCAAGACAAGATCGAGGGCCTTTCGCTTGGCGCGGACGATTACGTGGTTAAGCCGTTCCGCCCGCTGGAGCTCATCGCGCGCGTGCACGCTCAGCTTCGCCGCTACACCAGTTACGGTAGCCGTGCACAGGCGGCCGAGTCGCCGACCATTCAGCTCGACGGCTTGGAGATCAACCGCGACGCTCGTTCCGTGACGGTGGACGGTGCACCGGTACGCCTCACACCCACCGAGTATTCAATCTTGCTGTATCTGGTCGAGCATCGCGGCAGCGTGGTGGCCGTGGAGGACCTGTTCCGTGCGGTGTGGAACGAGGATTTTATGCCCGGCTCCAACAATACGGTGATGGTGCACATTCGCCACCTGCGCGAAAAGATCGGCGACGACGCACAAAAGCCGCGCTTTATCAAAAACGTCTGGGGCGTCGGCTACATAATCGAATAACGCCTTTGATGGTGGGGAAGTGGATATGACAAAAGACGATAGGCAGGCATTCGAGGTACCCGATCGGCTCTTTGATTACGTGAGGTCGGTCGTCGACAACCGTGCGCTTGCAACGGTGCTGCTCTTTTTGCTGAGCCTGCTGCTGATTGGCATCGACAACATCGTCGGAATCTTGGCGGTGCTGCTTGTTGGCTTTTTGCTGATCGATCGATTTGAGATCGTGCGCCGCTGCGTGGTGATTGGCGGCGCCGCGTGGGCCATGACGTTGGCGATTGGCGCCATGGCGCTCGGCGGCATCGAAGGGCCGGTGCTGTTCGATGCCGGCTTTGTATTCAACATGCTTGGCTTTGTGCTGGCGCTTGCCGCGTGCGTGATGTTCTTGTGCGGCCGAGCCCTGTACTACCAGGGCTACGAACAGGGCGAGCAGCATGCCGATTGTGTGCTGGCCGCTCGTATTCAAGATCGCCTGATCGATCACCCCGACACCTGGGACAACATCGACGGCGACTTCTTGGAGGTCGAGGGCGCCCTTAACCGCGTGCGTGACCGTGAGCGCAAGGTGCAGCAAGCTCTGCGTGACGAGTCGCATCGCAAGGACGATCTGGTTACGTACTTGGCACATGACCTACGCACCCCGCTTGCGAGCGTAGTGGGCTATCTTTCGCTGCTGCAAGAGGCTCCCGAGCTGCCGGTTGAGCAACGTGCGCACTTTACGGGCGTGGCGCTCGACAAGGCGCACCGGCTCGATACGCTCATCGAAGAGTTCTTCGATATCACGCGCTTTGACTTCCACGATATCGTGCTCACGCGCGGCTATGTTGATCTGGGGTTGCTGCTGGCTCAGGTGGCTGACGAGTTCTATCCCATCCTCAACGAGCAGCATAAGGAAGTCCAAGTTGATATTCGCGAGGACCTGACGGTGCTCGTGGATGGCGACAAAATGGCTCGCGTGTTCAACAACATCATGAAAAACGCTATTGCCTATAGCTATGAGGGCTCGACCATCACGATCGAGGCCAGACGCCGGGACGGCGGTGGCGTGCGCGTGCGCTTTATCAATCAGGGCGATCCCATCCCTGCGGCTAAGCTCAAGGTGATCTTTGAGAAGTTCTATCGCCTGGATGCGGCGCGTGCGACCAATCGCGGCGGCGCTGGACTGGGGCTTGCCATCGCCAAGGAGATCGTATGCGCGCACGGCGGTACCGTTGCATGTGAATCGACGCCCGAACACACGATATTCACCATCGAGCTGCCCGCCGCATAGCCAGCGTGCCCTTACAAACACTTGACAATGCGCTCACGTGCATATGAGCCGCGATTCCTACTATCGATACTGCTGAATTGATATCGATGTGGAGGTATGCGGTATGACGGCTGCTGCGGCTGTGGAGCCCACGGAGCTTGAAGAACTCATGAAAGCGCAGGCCGAGGCCGCGCACGAGCGCGAGGTTGGGGATGCGACTCGCCCCACGGCAGAGGATCTTGCCGCCTCGCCGACGCGAATCGATGTTGAGGGCCTCGACCTGTTCTATGGCGACCACCATGCGCTCAAGGACGTGAATATCAAGATCCGCGACAAGCAGATTACCTCGTTCATCGGGCCTTCGGGCTGCGGAAAGTCCACGTTGCTGCGCTGCTTTAACCGCATGAACGACGGCATCAAGGACTGCCGAATCGAGGGCAAGATTGCGCTCGATGGTCAAGATATCCTGGGCGACTACGACATCTGCCGCCTTCGCCAGCGCGTGGGCATGGTGTTCCAGCGCCCCAACCCGTTTCCCATGAGCATCTACGACAACGTCGCCTATGGGCCGCGCGGTATGGGTGTGCGCGATCGCGTCCTGCTCGACGAGCTGGTCGAAGACTCCCTGCGACGCGCCGCCCTGTGGGACGAGGCCAAGGACAAGCTCAAAGAGTCGGGTCTGGGTCTTTCGGGCGGCCAGCAGCAGCGCCTGTGCATCGCCCGCGCACTTGCCGTGCAGCCCGACATTCTGCTGATGGACGAGCCGACCTCGGCACTCGATCCTGTGTCGACGCTGGTGGTGGAGCAGCTGGCCTGCGAGCTCAAAGAGACCTGCACGCTCGTGGTCGTTACGCACAATATGCAGCAGGCGGCGCGTATCTCCGATTCGGTCGCATTCTTTTTGCTGGGTGAGCTGGTGGAGCACGCGCCCACCGCGCAACTCTTCAAGAATCCGACCGATCCGCGCACGGCGGATTATTTGACGGGGCGTTTTGGCTGATACCATCTAGTAAAGGTACCTTTAGGGTTAAGATGCGGTCATGCCGGCCGCAAAGGGGTTCAACATGATCTATTACGTCGAGGACGATGACAACATCAGGGATTTGACGGTCTATGCGCTGCGCAAGCAGGGGATTGAGGCCGAAGGCTTTTCGTGCGACGGTGAGTTTAAGGCTGCCGTGGCGCGACGGGTACCCGATGCCGTCCTGCTCGACATCATGCTGCCCGATACCGATGGCTTGGCGATTATGCGTCGACTGCGTGCCGATCGCCTGACGGCGACGGTGCCCATCATGATGCTTACCGCCAAGGATACCGAGCTCGACAAGGTGATGGCGCTCGATGGCGGTGCCGACGATTACCTGACTAAGCCGTTTTCGCTCATGGAGCTCGCCAGCCGCTGCCGCGCACTGCTGCGTCGCGGCGGCATGGTCAAACAGGCAAGCGATGTGCTCAGCGTGGGCGACATCGTGCTCTCGCCCAGCCATCGTGAGGTGACTGTTGCCGGCGAGTCGCTTAAGCTCACCCTGCGCGAGTTCGACCTGCTCGAGTACCTCATGCGCAAGCCCGGCGTGGTCTTTACCCGCGAGTCGTTGCTGCAGAGCGTGTGGGGCTGGGACTTCGACGGCGGTTCGCGCACCGTTGACGTGCACGTGCAGACGCTTCGCCAAAAACTGGGCGAGCATGCCAGCGCCATCGAGACCGTGCGCGGCGTGGGCTACCGCTTGGCCGAGCCTTCTGCCGGTGATGGTGCCGAAGGTGACGACACCGCGGCCACCGCATCGGAGGAGTAACCCGTGGTCTTCGCCCCCCAGGGAAAACATACGCTGTCGCACCGCGTTTTTGTGACGATCTTTGTCTGCGCCATGGCGGTTATCGTGGCGTTTACGGTGCTGGGTGCGTTCTTTGTGCAAAACACCTTGGCGGATGCCACGAGTGCCAACCTGGCGCAAGAAACCGAGCTCATTGCTGCCGCCCTCGACGAGCAGCAGGAGCCCATCCCGTTCTTGCGTAGCCTCGATCGAGAGGACTTGCGCATCACGCTGATTAACAAGGATGGATCGGTTGCCTACGACAACGAGGCGTCGCCTTCCACACTGCCCAACCATGGCGATCGCCCCGAGGTCATCGAGGCCTTTGAGAGTGGTTCGGGTTCCGCGGAGCGCGCAAGCTCTACGCTCGACGAGATTATGCTGTATCGCGCCGTCGCCCTTGATAACGGCCAGGTTGTCCGCTTGGCGCAGGCCCAGCCTGGCGTTGCGGCGATTTTGCTGTCGATGGTGGCGCCGATGCTGCTTATCGCAGCAGCGGGTGCGGTACTCTCGTTTTTTATGGCGCGCCGCGAGTCCCGTGCCATCATCGCGCCTTTGCAAGAGGTGGATTTGGACCACCCACGCCGTAGCTATGAGCACGCCTATGCCGAGATGGTCCCCATGCTTGAGCGTATTGAGTCGCAGCGCCAGGAGCTCAAGCGCCAAATGGCGGTGCTGGCGGACAACGACCGTATGCGCCGCGAGTTCACGGCGAATATCACCCATGAGCTCAAGACGCCGCTTACGGCGATTTCGGGCTATGCCGAGCTCATCGCAAACGGCATGGTCGAGGGCGAGGGCGACCTGCGCAACTTTGGCGGTCGCATCTATCGTGAGGCGGGCCGCTTGGCAGCGCTTGTCAACGATATCCTTACGCTGTCTAACTTGGACGAGGCCGAGCGTGCAGCTGAGGGCGAGGCGGTGCCCATTGGGTCCACGGAGCCTATTGAGCTCTCGCGTGCCATCTACGCGGTCGAGCAGCGTCTTGAACAGGTCGCCCGTCAGGCGAATGTGACGATAAGTCATGAGACCAAGCCTGTGGTCATCGAGGGCGTGTCGCGCTTGATTGACGAGCTCATCTATAATCTGGCAAGCAACGCCATCCGCTACAATCGACCCGGCGGTACGGTTACGCTGCAGTGCGGCACCAACGACGAAGGCCATCCGTTCCTTGCGGTCGCCGACACGGGAATCGGTATCGCGCCTGAAGAACAGGGCAAGGTATTTGAGCGGTTCTATCGCGTGGACAAGAGTAGGTCCAAGGCGCGCGGCGGAACCGGTCTGGGGCTTGCCATTGTCAAGCATGCGGCCCTGTATCATCACGCCACGCTCGATCTGTCGAGCGAGTTGGGCGTGGGAACCACCATTACGGTGACGTTTCCCATACAGCAGGACGAGCCATTCGCATAGCGATACAACATAGGTATTGATGTAGACGCCGCATTTGACTTTCGGGTGCGGCGTTGTTGTGCAATTTTACGATTGCTTCCGACATTTTTACAGGAGAGCCTGTTTCTTATGTATAGAGTTTGGTCTCGGTAAAAAGATGCGATAACATACGGACAGTTTTGTCAATCCGAACTGGGGAAATGAAAGGCAAGCTGCATGACCCTTCTCGAACTGTTCCAGCTGCTGAAGAAGCACCTCAAGCTGGTCATCACCCTTCCGGTGGTCTGCGCGATCGCCATGGGCATCGTGTCCTTCGCCGCGATGGACAACACCTATACCGCGACGACGAGCATGTACATTCTCGCCAAGACCGACGATAGCGGCCAGATGAGCTACAACGATCTCTCGGCGAGCCAGATGCTTTCCAACGATATCGCCACGCTGCTGGATAGCGATAGCGTTAAGAGCGGCGCCGCCAAGGAACTGGGCCTCACCGATCTGGATGACTACAAGGTGTCTGTTTCCTCCGAGACCACCACGCGTGTCATTACGCTTTCGGTTACCGGCACCGATGCCAAGGAGACGGCTGAGGTCGCAAAGGCCATAGCTAGCTCGGTGAGTACGGTCGCTCAGAACGTCGGCGCTGCCCAGAGCATCAACGTTATCGACGAGGCTAAGACCCCCGAAGCCCCCAGCGGCCCCAAGCGCACGCTGTATATTGCCGTCGCGTTCCTCGCCGGTATCTTTATCGCAGTCGCCTATGTCGTTTTGGCAGACATGCTCAATACCCGCATCCGCGGTGCCGAAGAGGCGGAAGAGCTCCTGGGCATTCCCGTTGTTGGCCGAATTCCGGCTATGAAAGGTGGTAAATAGGCATGGCTAAGGCAAAGAACACCGATAAGCTCGTTGTACAGAATGCCGCCAAGACCCTTCTGGCCAACATCCGCTTTGCGAGCGTGGACGACCCCATTCGCACCATCACCGTTACGTCCTCGATTCCCAACGAGGGCAAGTCTACGGTTTCCATCAACCTTGCCCAGGCTATCGCCACCAGCGGCAAGAGCGTCCTGCTGGTCGAGGCTGATATGCGTCGCAGGTCCCTTGCCGATATGCTCGGCGTCCGCTCCCGCGGCGGACTCTATGCAGTCCTTTCCGAGCAGGTTTCTATTGACCAGGCGATTGTCGAGACGGGTCAGAAGAACTTCTACTTCCTCGATGCCGAGCCGCATATTCCCAATCCTGCCGACATCATCGTCTCTCACCGCTTTGCCAAGCTGGTAAAGGCACTGTCCGCCAAGTTCCAGTACGTCATCTTTGATGCTCCCCCGGTCGGCACCTTCATCGATGCTGCCGAGATCGCAAGTCTGACCGACGGTGCGCTTTTTGTCGTGCGTGAGGATTTCACCAAGCGCGAGGAGGCGCTCAACGCCATCGGTCAGCTTAAGAAGTCCGAGAAGGTCAAGCTCATTGGTACCGTTATGAACTACTGCGAGACCGAGACCAGCGAGTACTACTACTCCTACTACACCAAGGACGGTAAGAAGGTGAAGAAGGGCTCCGACGATCAGGGGACTTCCAAAAAGGGCATCTTCACCAACCGAGCAAACGTTTAGTTGATTAAGGCTGACCTATGCGTGACATTCATTGCCATATCTTGCCGGGTGTAGACGACGGCGCCGCCGATCTCGATGAGAGCTTGGCGATGCTCGAGGCTGCCAAGCGGGCCGGTGTAACCAGAATCGTTTGCACTCCTCACTGCCGTGATCCCTATTTTGATTACGACAAGATGTGGGATGCCTTTGAGCTGCTGCGTGATAACGCTGACGGTTTTCCGCTCCAGATGGGCTTCGAGGTCAACCATCGAAAGCTCGTTGAGCTTGGTATCGATGCCGCGGAGCACTTGCATTTCGATGGAACCAACGAGTTTCTGCTCGAGCTTTCGACGCATGCCGATGCGTATGCGTTTAGAGAGTACGAGAACACGATTTACGATTTGCAGTGCCGTGGCTACCAGGTGATCATCGCTCATCCTGAGCGCTATCGTGCGGTTCAAAAGGATGTAAGCGTGGCGGAGCGCCTGGTCGATATGGGCTGCAAGCTGCAGGCTTCGGCGGACTTTATTGCCGGCGGTCGCTTTGGTCGCGAGAAAAAGCCGGCACAGCGCCTGTTCGATCAGAACCTGTACAGCTTCATCGCGAGCGATGCCCATAACGTGGGTCATTACGATTGCCTGGCGAAGGCTCGCGCGAAGTTTAGCGTGCGCGGAGCTCATTTTCGCTAAAATCTGTCCCTAACGTTCGCATTGAATGAAGGGGCAGCCATGGATATTCAACTTAAGACGGGATGCTTTGATGACGCGGCGTTGGTGCGCCGCGTCGTTTTTATGGACGAGCAGGGCTACGAGAATGAGTTCGACGCTATCGACGAGGATCCGAACTGCATTCATGTGACGCTCTATGTAGACGGCGAGCTTGCCGGTTGCTCGCGCGTGTTTCCCGAAGAGCTTGAGCGCGTGGCTGACGCAGAGGCCCCGGTGTTGCCGGCATGCGACATGGACGAAGGCGTTGCGGCGGGGGAGACCTACATTATGGGGCGCGTCGCAGTGCTGCCGGCTATGCGTCGTCGCGGATTGGCGAGTGCGATCGTCGAGGCCAGTGATGCGTGTGCACGCGATGCCGGCGCAAAGCTTATTAAGCTGCATGCACAGGAATACGTGCTGCCGCTCTATGTAAAGGCGGGCTACACGCAAATTGCCCCGGTAGATTACGAAGACGAGGGCCAACCCCATGCCTGGATGCCCAAGCGCGTAGATGGCAGATAGGGACGTTCCTTTTCTGCCGGCAGGGGGGGGGGGCACTCCTTGGCAATTGGCGCATCGGAGCGTTTGGACATACAGTTTTTCGATTCCGTATGTATATATGCGCGCTAATGGGTTATAAAATCTAAGTCTGAACATAGCAGGTCTGCGATGCGGCTCGGGCAACCGGGCCGTTTTTGCGGACGGGGGTAGCGCGAAAGGACTGCACATGCGTCAATTTAAGACCGAGAGCAAAAAACTGCTCGACCTCATGATCAACTCCATCTACACCAATAAGGAAATCTTCCTGCGCGAGCTTATCTCTAACGCGAGCGACGCCGTCGACAAGCTCAACTTTAAGAGCCTGCAGGATCCGAGCGTTAAGCTCGACCAAGGTGACCTTGCCATCCGCGTCTCTTTCGACAAGGATGCCCGCACCATCACGATCTCGGATAACGGCATTGGCATGACCGCCGAGGAGCTCGAGCGCAACTTGGGCACCATCGCCCATTCCGGCTCCGAGGAGTTTAAGACCGAGAACGCCGAGCAGCAGGGTTCGGATGTCGACATCATCGGCCAGTTTGGCGTGGGCTTCTACTCGGCCTTTATGGTCGCCAGCCATGTGAAGGTCGTGAGCCGCGCCTATGGCGAGGATACCGCCCACGTTTGGGAGTCCGACGGTCTTGAGGGCTACACCATCGAAGATGGCGAGCGCGCCGAGCACGGTACCGATGTCATCCTGACGCTGCGCGAGAACGAGAAGCTCGATGCCGACGGCGAGGCCGAGACCTACGATCGCTTCCTGACCGAGTGGGGCCTCAAGAGCCTGATTCAGCAGTACAGCAACTATGTGCGCTACCCGATTCAGATGATGGTGTCCAAGAGCCGCCAGAAACCCAAGCCCGAGGACGCCGGCGACGATTACAAGCCCGAGTACGAGGACTACCAGGAGCTCGAGACCGTCAACTCAATGACACCGATCTGGAAAAAGCGCAGCTCCGATGTCGAGCAGAAGGACTACGACGAGTTCTACAAGTCCACGTTCCACGACTTTGATAATCCTGCGCGCACCATCAGCTTCCATGCCGAGGGCACGCTCGAGTATGACGCCCTGCTGTTTGTGCCGGGCCGCGCGCCGTTCGATCTGTACAGCAAGGACTACGAGAAGGGCCTGGCGCTCTACAGCTCCAACGTGCTGATTATGGAGAAGTGCGACGACCTGCTGCCCGACTACTACAACTTTGTCCGCGGTGTCGTGGATTCTGCTGACGTGTCGCTCAACATCTCGCGTGAGACGCTGCAGCAGAACCGTCAGCTCAAGGCCATCGCCAAGCGCGTGGAAAAGAAGATCACCGCCGACCTTGAGGATATGCGTGACAACGACCGCGAGGCCTACGAGAAGTTCTTTGAGAACTTTGGCCGCGGTCTTAAGTACGGCATCTACTCGAGCTATGGCATGAAGGCCGATGAGCTCGCCGACCTGTTGCTGTTCTGGTCTGCCAAGGAACAGAAGATGATTACCCTGGCCGAGTATGCCAAGGGCATGCCCGAGGACCAGAAGGCCATCTACTACGCCGCCGGTGACTCGCGTGAGCGCTTGGCCAAGATGCCCGTGGTAAAGGGCGTGCTCGACCGCGGCTATGACGTGCTGCTGCTGACGCAGGATGTGGATGAGTTCACGTTCCAGGCTATGCGTGAGTACGTTGCCGCCGATATGCCCAAGATCTACGAGGACGATGCTGCCCGCGAGGCTGCCGAGAAGGCTGTGGCCGACGGTGCCGAGCCCGAGGTCGAGGATCGTCATCTGGAGCTCAAGAACGTCGCGACCGGTGATCTTGACCTGGCGACCGAGGATGAGAAGAAGGAGGCCGAGGACGCCACCAAGGAGAACGAGGACCTCTTTAGCGCCATGAAGGAGGCACTCGGTGGCAAGGTCGAGAAAGTTGCCGTCTCCGCGCGCCTGACCGATGCTCCCGCTTGCATCACCACCGAGGGCCCGCTTTCGCTCGAGATGGAGAAGGTACTCCAGAAGGGACCCGAGGGCGCGCCCGACGGCATGCCCAAGAGCCAGCGCGTGCTCGAGCTCAACGCCAAGCACCCGGTCTTCGACAAGCTTGTCGCTGCCCAGAAGGCAGGCGACGCCGACAAGATCAAGCAGTACTCTGGTCTGCTCTATGACCAGGCTCTGCTGGTCGAGGGCATCCTCCCCGAGGACCCCGTAGCTTTCGCCGCGGCTGTTTGCAACTTGATGTAGTTCGGGGATATGGCACCGTAACTAGATTAGAACGAGAGTGGATAATCTCCCACTTTTGGCTCGAATGCGGGCTTGAAGTGGGAGATTTTCCACTCTCGTTTCCTTTTGAATGATCCCTCCGTCCCCAAGGGATCATTTATTTGTGCGGGTTGTGGTTTTGTGACCTGCTGAAATTAAAGATACTGTACAACTGTACGTTAACTTATCTTCGTAGTATATTGCTATCCGCAAAACTCAGCACCATTGTGCCGCGAGGCACTAAAGCGCCTACGTACAATGGTTGTCGATAGTACGATTCGATTCAACGACAGGATGGATGGTCCAAGCGTGAGTCTCGGCAGCAAACTATCCAACGCAAAGGTCTCCTTTGCGATCTTTAAGCGCGACATTAAGCGATTGCTTATGAACCCCGTTGCCTTGGTGGTTACCCTTGGCGTGTGTGTTATTCCCTCGCTGTATGCCTGGTACAACATCGTGGCAAACTGGGATCCGTACGGAAACACCCAGGGTATCAAGATTGCCATCGCTAACAACGATCAGGGAACCCAAAACGACCTGGTGGGCGAGCTCAACGCGGGCGATAAGGTCGTCGATCAGCTCAAGGAGAACGATCAGCTGGGCTGGACCTTCGTCGATTCTGCGGCCGATGCCAAAGAGGGCGTCGAGAGCGGTGAGTACTATGCGGCCATCGTAGTCCCCAAGAACTTCTCGGATAACCTGGTTTCGATGCTCGACGGCAACTACCATCAGCCCAAGCTTACGTACTACGTCAATGAGAAGAAGAGCGCTATTGCGCCCAAGGTTACCGACACCGGTGCAAACACCATCGAGGAGCAGATCAACTCGGAATTTGTCTCCACGGTGGGCGAGACCGTTGCCAGTATTGCCAAGGATGCCGGAGTCGATTTAAAGGACAAGGCAACCCAGACTCAGGATTCGTTGGCCGGTTCGGTATCAGAGGCTTCCGATACGTTGGGCGAAGTGCGTGATTCGATTGGCGACATGAATGCCGCCATCGATAAGACGAGTGGTTCCATTGCCTCGGCAGATGCGGCACTTGCCGGTCTGCAGGGTCAGGCGCCGTCGCTGACGCAGGCGATCTCCCAGGGCAATGACCTGCTGGGCGAGGCTCGCGCCACGGCGGGCAACTCTGTCGCCTCGCTCTCCAAGGCGCTCTCGGAAGGCAGCCTTGCGCTCACCAAGACGTCAGCCTCCGCAAACGCTGCGATTGGCAAGCTGACGGGCACGGTCGCATCTACGACTACCCGTATCGACAACTCGCTTGAGTCTCTCCAAGCGACGATCGACCACAATAAGGCCGTTATCGGGCACTTGGAAATTCTCGTCAATGACACGTCGACAGGTTCCAAGGAAATTGACGCGCGCATTGTATCGATCATCGATTTGCTCCGCGAGCAGAATGAAAAGCTTCAGAGCATCAAGGACGGTCTGTCTGCGCAGTCGAGCGCCATGGCGAATGACGCTGCGGCTGTCTCGGGTGCCAGCGACGCTATCAATAATGCAATTCAGACCGGTGCGACCAACCTTGGCCAGGCTCAGACGGACTTGGGTCAAAACGCGCTGCCGAAGGTCTCGAGCGCACTTGATTCGTTTGCCGCCGTCTCGGGTGATCTGACGGGAATCGTGTCTGGCCTCACGCCTACTATTGCAAGTGCGCGCGGTACACTTTCGCAACTCAACGCCACGCTCGGTCAGGCCAAGACCACGCTGTCCCAGACCGATGCCTCGCTTGCCAAGGTCCAGGACAAGCTCGCAACCGCCGCCAACGACATCGCGGCGCTACAGACCTCCGAGTCCATGGGCGAGCTGGCCGGCCTGATGGGCGTCGACGTCGATGATGTTGCAGACTTCATGGCATCTCCGGTCGAGCTGACCTCAAAGTCAATTTACCCGGTCAAGAGCTTTGGTTCGGGCATTGCCCCGTTCTATACCAATCTGGCGCTGTGGGTGGGCGGCTACGTGCTTATCGCTATCTACAAGCTCGAGGTCGACCGCGAAGGCATCGGCAGCTTTACCGCGCGTCAGGGCTACTTTGGCCGCTGGTTGCTCCTGGTGATCCTGGGCGCGTTGCAGGCCATCATCGTTACGGTAGGCGATCTGGTGATCGGCGTGCAGTGCGTCAGCCCGCTGCTGTTCGTGCTGGGCGGCATCGCCATCTCGTTCACCTACGTCAATATCATCTATGCGCTGTCCACCACGTTTAAGCATATCGGCAAGGCTATCGGCGTCATTCTGGTTATCGTGCAGATCCCGGGTTCGTCGGGCATGTACCCCATCGAGATGATGCCAGGCTTCTTCCAGTGGCTGCACCCGCTGCTGCCCTTTACCTACGGCATCAATCTGCTGCGCGAGACGGTCGGCGGCATGTATTCGTTCAACTACCTGTTTAACCTGTGCATTCTGGGCGTGTTCTTGATCGTGGCGCTCTTTATCGGTCTGCAGCTGCGTCCGCTGCTGCTCAACCTTAACCTGCTCTTTGATAAACAGCTTTCCACGACCGGTATGATGATTTGCGAGTCCAACGACCTGCCGCGCCAGCGCTACTCGCTGCGCACGGCCATGCGTGTCATGCTCGATTCCGATTCGTACCGTCGCGAACTGCTCGATCATGCGGTCGCCTTTGAACATCGCTACCCGTACTACATCAAGGGCGGTTTTGCCGCCGTGGTGGGCGTTCAGGTCCTGCTCTTTGTCCTGTCGACGGTTCTCGATATCGACAATAACGGCAAGATCATCCTGCTTGTCATTTGGATCATCTCGGTTATTGCCATCTGCGGCTGGCTTATCAATATCGAATATATCCGCGCGAGCCTCAATACCCAGATGCGCATCTCGGCGCTTTCGGATGAGGACCTGCGTCGCGAGATGCGCGAACACACGGCCGCCATTCCTGCTGCCCGCCACATGTTTGGCCTCAACGCCAGCGAGCGTGGTGCCAAGGGCGGCGATCAGTCCACGGGCCGCTTGCCGCATATCGGCTCGCACCATAAATCTCAGGGCAGCGACAGCACAGCCACAAATGATGGAGATACCACCGCGCTTGGCAAGCACTCCAAAGGAGGTGAGGCATAAATGAAGAACATCCTGCATCTGTTTAAGCGCGATGTCCAAAACGTGTCTCGCTCCGTGATCGGCTTGGTTGTCGTGATGGGCCTCATTATCGTACCGTGTCTGTACGCGTGGTTTAACATCGCCGGCAGCTGGGATCCGTACGGCAACACCGGCAATCTTAAGATCGCCGTGGTCAACACCGACGAGGGCTACGAGAGCGATTTGATTCCCGTCGAGGTCAACGTGGGCGAAAACGTAACCGCCACCCTGCGCGGCAACGAGAGCTTCGATTGGGTTGTGCTCAACAATCGCGAAAAGGCTATCGAGGGCGTTAAGTCGGGCGCGTACTATGCTGCCGTCGTTATCCCCAAAACGTTTAGCGCTGACATGATGACGCTTTTCTCGACCGACGTGAAACACGCTGATATCGAGTTCTATGAGAACCAGAAAGCCAACGCCATCGCGCAGATCGTGACCGAGAAGGGTTCGAGCGCCGTTCAAAGCCAGGTTAACGAAGCTTTTACCGAGACCATTACGAGCATCGGTCTTAAGACGGTGTCCAGCCTGCTCGATTACATGAGCACCGACCAGGTCAGCAACTTTATCGCCAACCTGTCCTCGACGCTCGGCGATTCGGTCCAGGACCTGCAGGACGTTCAGGCCAGCGCAACGTCGCTTGCGGGCATTTTGAGCTCCACGTCCGATTCGCTGACGTCGGCGAGCGGTATGCTCCAGCAGACGGGTACGGTCGATGAGTCGACAAAGCAGCTCATGGAACATGCCAAAAGCGGCATCGATGATTCCAAAGAAGCGCTTAAGGCGGCAAACGATGCCATCGATGCCGCAATCGATGGAAGTGCGGGTTCGTTCGACAATGTGTCTGCCGAGTTCGCGAAGGCGTTCGACACCGCAAACCAGCATGTCGACCTTACGGTGTCCCAACTCAACGATGCCGCTGCGGCCCTCAATGCGCGCGCCAAGGATATCGATACGGTGGCCGATCAGCTCCGCAGCCTTGCCGACCAGGTGAGCGATGAGAATTTGAAGGACGGCCTCAAGTCCGCCGCGACGTCGCTGGGCAGAATCGCCGTTGAGTACCGCAACAATGCCAAGGATCTGGCGGCCACCGCGAAGTCTCTCTCCGATAGCATGGCCGAGGTCAACAACTCGCGTGCCGAGGTCGATCAGGCCATCGCCGATGCCAAGGCCGGCATCGCGGGTGCCAAATCCGATTACGATTCCACGTTCTCGGTTAAGGCCAAGGAGCTCAAGAAGACGGTTTCGGGCATTTTGGACTCGCTTGATGGCATCTCGGGCGATCTTGATAGCGCTGTTGCCGGTCTAACCGATGCATCCGGTTCGCTGGCAAAGGGCCTCTCCAAGGCTGCAAAGCTGGTCAACAAGGCTTCCGATCAGCTGGGTGAAGCGTCCGATAAGATCAGTGCCTTTAAGGACGAGCTCGACGGTGCCCTTATGTCGGACGATCTGGCCACGATCAAGACGATGATTGGCAATGATCCCGAGGGTCTGGCCGTGTCGCTTTCCGGTCCCGTCGCGCTCGATCGCAAGCCGGTCTATCCGATCCGCAATTACGGTTCGGCCATGGCGCCGTTCTATACGATCCTGTCGCTGTGGGTGGGCTCGATCGTGCTGGCAGCCATGATGAAGGTCTCGGTTGACGATGAGCTCATCAACGAGCTCATCCCCGTGCGCCTGCACGAGATCTACCTGGGCCGCTACCTGTTCTTTGGAGGTCTGGCCCTGCTGCAGGCGACACTCGTGTGCGCGGGCGACATCCTGTTCTTTGGCATCCAATGCGACAACCCGCTGCAGTTTGTGCTGGCGGGCTGGGTCGCGAGTCTCGTGTTCTCCAATATCGTCTACACGCTTACGGTTTCGTTTGGCGATATCGGCAAGGCTTTGGCCGTTGTGCTGCTGGTCATGCAGGTCGGCGGTTCGGGCGGTACGTTCCCCATCGAGATGACCGGCCCTGTGTTCCAGGCGATCTATCCGTTCCTGCCGTTTACCCATGGCATTAACGCCATGCATGCCGCCATGGCTGGCGCCTACCATATGGAGTACTGGGTTGAGCTGGGCATTCTGGCGAGCTATCTGATTCCGTCGCTGGCACTGGGCGTCGTCTTCCGCCGTCCGGTCATCAAGGCCAACGACTGGATTATCGAAAAGCTGGAGAGTACTAAATTAATCTAGCGCAACAATGTAAACGCTGATACTGCGGCAATGTCAGCGAGCGAGCCGCATTTGCGCCAAGGTGACGTGAAATGAAAGGGCGCTGACCTTCTGGTCGCGCCCTTGAAATTGAACGTCAGATTGGTGTGAATGCGGCTCGCGCAGCGTCGGCCGGTCCGCCGTTCGGTAGAACGGCGGAACAAGACGCTTTAGCGTAGTGAATTGCGTGGGCTGCTTGGTTGTTGCTACAGTAGCGGGGCGTGCCGGGGGTCCGGTGCGCCCCGTTTTTATTTGACCATGAGGCGGCACGCAGCCATACGCGTGCGGACACCACGCCCAGATTGAGTGTGAGGATGTTCCATGGCCCAATACGCTGCCAACGAAATCGAAAACATGCCCGATAGCCCTGTCGCACGGGAGGACCTGGGCGCCGGCGGCACCTCCCGCGGCGCCGGCGCGCGTTCCCCGTTCTTCTGGAAGGTCTTGCTGCTATCGGTGGCGGTCATCTGGGGCTATTCCTTTACCACCATGAAAGATGCGCTCGACACCATTCCGGTGTTCGAACTGCTCTATATTCGTTTTCTTCCGGCTTCGCTGGTTATGTTCGCCATCTTCCACAAACGCATCATCGCGCACTTTAATGCCCGCAACCTTATCGTCGGACTTGGTATGGGCGCACTTATGTGGGGCGCGTACGGTTTGCAGACGATTGGCCTGGCACAGACCACGGCGGGCAAGAGCGCATTTTTGACGGGTACCTATTGCATCCTCGTGCCGTTTGCGAGCTACGTCCTAAGCGGCGAAAAGCTTACCCGTTACAACTTGGGCGCCGCGTTGCTGTGCCTGGCGGGCATTGGTCTGGTGGCGCTCGATAGCGTCGAGTTCAATGTCGGCGATGTCATCACACTGGGCGGTGCGGTCTTCTTTGCCATCCAGATGGCGGTGACCGCCAAGTATGGCCGCAAGATGGACATCAACGTCATCACGTTTTGGATGTTTGTGGGCAACGGCGTGCTGAGCCTGATCTCGTCGCTGTTATTCGAGACCCAAGCGCCGCTGTCCGTGTGGACGCCGAGCTTTATCGGTGTGATGGCGTTTCTATCGGTGGGCTGTACGTGTGTGGCTCTGCTCATCCAAAACGTTGGCCTGGCGCATGTCCCGGCCTCAACAGGCTCGCTGCTCCTTTCGATGGAGTCGCCTTCGGGTGTGCTGTTCTCGGTGCTGCTGATGGGGGAGGCGCTCACCTCGCGCCTGCTCGCCGGCTTCGCGCTCATCTTTCTTTCGATTATCTTGAGCGAGACGCATTTCGATTTTTTGCGTCGAAAGCCGCGTCCGCAATTGTAAACAATTTGTTGCGCCGCCTCCCGGGGCGGCATTTTTTATGCGTCGCCCTTAAAGTAGTACCTTGCACTTTACGCTATCAAAGTGCTTGCTGCAAAAACGTTACTGGAGGGCATCTATGGCACCAGCACTGTCCGATCTTCAACCGCAATCAGCGCCCAAGGCCACCGCGGCGGCGCAGACCGCTATCGGTGACGGTCTTGTTGCAGAAGCTCAGGCTTTTGCAGACGAGCTCGCTGCGTGGCGACACGATTTACATCAGATGCCCGAGCTGGGTAATAGCCTCCCGCAGACCTCTACGTATATCCAAGCGCGCCTGACCGAGATGGACATCCCATTTGCTACGCTCGTCGATGGTTCCTGCGTTGTGGGCCTTGTCGGCGCCGGTGCCGCCGCGGCCCAAGGCAATGGCGTTTGCACGAATGAGCAGGCCGGTACGGTCATCATGCTTCGTGGCGACATGGACGCCCTGCCCGTTGCCGAGGAATCCGGCGAGCCCTTTGCATCCACCAACGGCTGCATGCACGCTTGCGGTCACGATATGCACGCGACGGCGCTGCTTGGTGCGGCTCGTATGCTCAAAGCGCGCGAGGCAGAGCTTGTTGATGCCAACGCTACGGTTAAGTTGCTGTTCCAGCCGGGCGAGGAGACCTTTGAGGGAGCACGCGCTGCCATCGCCGACGGCTTGCTCGAGAACCCGCGCCCTCAGGCGGCCTTTGCCATGCATGTCAACAGCCAGTCGCCGCTTGGTCTGGTGCTCTACGGCAGCCCGGCGCTTTCGGGCGTGTACGGTTTTCGCATCACGCTTCAGGGCAAGGGCGGCCATGGCTCGAGCCCCGAGATTTGCATCGACCCCATCACGGCCGGCGTCCATGTGCACCTGGCGCTCCAGGAGCTCATTGCTCGCGAAGTGCCGGCGGCCAAGGAGGTCGCACTGACCGTTGGTAAGTTTGCTGGCGGCTTGGCGGCCAACGTCATCCCTGACACCTGCGTGCTCGAGGGAACGCTGCGCGGCTTTGATGTTGAGCTCATGGCTCACCTAAAGACCCGCATCGCGGAGGTCGTAAACGGCGTTGCTGCAACATATCGTACGTCGGCGACCATCGAGACGCTTTCGGATGTTCCGCCGCTTGTACTCGACAGCGATATGACTCAGGCGTCGCTTGGCTACGTGGGCGCAGTGCTGCCCAAGGCGGCTTTCTTGCCGCTTTTCCATGCCATGGCGAGTGAGGACTTCGCGCTTATCTCGAGCGAGATTCCGAGTGCGTACTTTACCGTGGGCGCGGCCGTAACCGACACGGACGAGCATTTTGCCCAGCACCATCCCAAGGCACGTTTTAACGATGCCGAGCTGCCGCTCGGTGCTGCGGCCTATACCGCCGTCGCTTTGGGCTATATCGCCGACCACCGGTAGCATCCAACCTTGCCTTTCAAGCCTGCGGGCATGGCCGTAAGGCCTATGCCCTTGTCTTTCAAGGCAATCTTGGGCACTACCGGCGCCCGGCGCCGGCTATTCGTTTGTTAAATAAGGAGCAGTATGCCCCAGCAGCGTAAGTTCTTCCCCGGCTGGCTCGTGGTGGCCTCCGGCTTCGTGATCATGGCCACGTGTTGGGCTCGCTCACCGTTATCGCTACCTCGGCGGTGCTTGCTGGCATGAGCTTTGTGGGTGAGCTGTGGCAGGTCTACGTGCTCCTTGCCGTTTCCATCGCACTTTCGGGTTCGGGCTTTGGCGGAGCCATTCTCTCGCCGATCGTGAGCTCGCTTATCGTGAGTGTGGGCTGGCGTTCCGCTTTCCTGGTGCTCGCGGCTATCTGCATGGTGGCGGCGCTGCCCAGCCGCGTCCAAGCAGTTTGGCATGGCCGACCTCGGCAAGGTCACGGGCACCATCACCTCCAAGCTGCGCGCACGCGTGGCGGGGGAGTAGACGTCCGTCGCTCTTTGCTGTCCGCCCCGTTCTGCCCGTGGCCGCCTAGGAAGCCGAATGGATGCTCGTACCGTCATTCGGTTTCCTAGGCGGCCACGGGCCCACGAAATGATTCGCTTTCCTCCGTCCCCAACAGATCACGTGATCAGAAGGGGACGGAGGAAAGCGGATCACAAACAGCGGCGGCGCGTCCGGCCGAACGAGTTCCCATACCCTCGTTCGGTCAGACGCGCCGCCGCGTTGCTGCTTTGTGCCGTATAATGACCATTACCTATGACGCGATACAAAAGAAAGGTGTTTGCCCATGCAGGCACAGAAGGCGGAGGGAACCCGCGACCTTATCGGCGCCGAGATGCGCGCCTGGCAAAAGATGCAGCAGATTGCGGCCGGCGTGTTCGAGCCGTTTGGTTTTAAACCCATCGAGACGCCCGCGATCGAGCAGGTGGACGTGTTTGTCCACGGTATCGGCCAGTCGACCGACGTCGTGCGCAAGGAAATGTTCCGCGTGTTCAGCGGTGCCAACCTGGAGCGCGTCTTTACCGAGGGCACCGACACCAAACTCAAGCCCAAGCAGCGCCTGGCACTTCGCCCCGAGGGCACGGCCGGCGTGGTGCGCGCCGTCGTCGAGAACAACCTGGTGCCCCAGGGCTCCACGCCGTTTAAGGCGTACTACGCCGAGGCCATGTTCCGCGGCGAGCGTCCCCAGAAGGGCCGCCTGCGCCAGTTCCACCAGGTGGGCATCGAGTGGCTCGGCGCTCCCGATCCGGCGGCAGACGCCGAGTGCATCATCATGCTCATGGAGTTCTACAAGCGCCTGGGCTTCGATCTTTCCAAGCTCCGTCTGCTCATTAACTCGATGGGCGATGCCCAGTGCCGTCCGGCCTATCGCGAGCAGGTCAAGCAGTTTATCCTCGATCACGCCGACGAGATGTGCGACGAGTGCCGCGAGCGCGCCGAGCTTAACCCGCTGCGTGCCTTCGACTGCAAGAACGACCATTGCCGCGAGGTCATGGCCGACGCGCCGCTGATGGGTGACAACCTGTGCGATGAGTGCCGCGAGCACTACGAGCAGGTCAAGCGCTATTTGGATGCGGCGGGTATCGAGTATGTCGAGGATCCCACCTTGGTGCGTGGCCTTGACTACTACACCCGTACCGTCTTTGAGGTCGAGGCTCCTGGCGCCGGCGTCGGCTCCATCGGTGGCGGCGGCCGCTATGACGGCTTGGTCGAGCTCGAGGGTGGCAAGCCTACGGCCGGCGTCGGCTTTGCCGTCGGTTTTGAGCGCGCCATGCTGGCCCTGCAGGCCTTTGGCAGCGATCTGGGTGCCGATGAGGCCCCGTGCGTCTATGTCGCCAATGCCGGCAAGGAACTGCGCCAGAACGTCTTTGCCATTACGCAGGAGCTTCGCGCCGCAGGCATCGTGACCGAGGCCGACTATCAGGGCCGTTCGCTCAAGGCCCAGTTTAAGCAGGCCGATAAGGTGGGCGCCAAGCTCATCCTGGTCCTGGGCGGCGACGAGCTTGCCGCCGGCAAGGTCAAGGTGCGCGACATGGAGAGCCATGACGAGGTACTGGTCGATCTGGCCAACGTGGTCGAGGCGGTTCGCGAGCGCCTGTAGCGCATCTTTTTGAGCTGCGGGCCTGCTAACGTGCCCTGCTCATGGAGAGCGATTGTTACGGGGGTGTTTCGCTTTTATGCGGAATGCCCTCGTTTGCATATGCCGTCCACCGAGAAATACGACCATTTAGAGCAAAAACCCTTGCAATGCAGAAAATACTTTTGTGTGGTAAAGCGCAATCAGTGTCGAAAGTATTTCGCAAGCGCCTATAATGAATACCGCATGTTACGTGCATAGAAGGAGGAATGGGAGGAAACGTGGCTGAGAACCTAAGCAACCAGTCTGTACCCGAAGCCGCGGCGCGCGTCGCTGCCGTGGTCAACCGCCTCGTTAACCGAATCGGCTCGAATGCCGAGTCCAGGGAGCGTCTCGCCGAGATCGAGATCCCCGAGGAGCTGCGCGACAATCTGGCGTTGTTCCTGCGCCTGGAGCGTCGTGTGCTTAGCGAGTATGATCCTGAGATCGCGGACCTGTTCGACAAGATCCTGTCGGCCGAGATTGTGGCCAATGCCGGTAACCCCGGTACCCGCGCTGCCGACGAGGCCGTCGACGAGCAGGGCGTGCCCACCGCCGACGAGCCCACTGCCGTGGCATTTCGTGAGGTCGTCGATCTGATCGACAGCCTGCCGCTCGATAAGCAGCAGGTCATTGTCCGCGCCTTTACGAGCTTCTTCCACTTGGCAAACCTGTCGGAGGAGAACTACCGTGTGGCGCAGCTGCGCGAGCGCGAGGCCGGTGCGTCGACCGATACCGAGGTCGATCCCGCCAACGAGCTTACCGTCGCCTATCACCAGCTGGTGAATGAGCTGGGCGTCGAGGGCGCCAACGAGCTGCTCGACAAGCTCGAGTTCCACCCTGTCTTTACCGCGCATCCCACTGAGGCCCGTCGCAAGGCCGTCGAGGGCAAGATTCGCCGTATCTCCAACCTGCTGGAGGAGCGTCCGCGTCTGGGCGGCTCCGACCTGGTGGAGAACGAGCGTCATATGCTGCAGGAGATCGACGCCCTGGTGCGTACGAGCCCCATCGCGCTCAAGAAGCCCACGCCGGTCGAGGAAGCCGATACCATCATCGACATCTTTGATAACACGCTGTTCGATGTCATCCCCGTTATCTATCGTCGTTTTGACGACTGGGTGCTGGGCGACAAGGCCGGTACCGTGCCGCCGCTGTGCCCGGCGTTCTTCCATCCCGGCAGCTGGATCGGTTCCGACCGCGACGGTAACCCCAACGTCACCGCCAAGGTGAGCCGTGAGGTCGCCGCCAAGTACTTTACGCACATGGTGCTCAAGCTCGAGGACAAGTGCCGCCGCATCGGCCGCAACCTCACGCTCGAGGCCACCTACAGCAAGCCTTCTGCCGAGCTCATTAACCTGTGGAACCATCAGGTCGAGATGAGCCCTCGGTACACGGCCCGCGCCGAGCTGATCTCCGAGCACGAGCCGCATCGCGCCGTCATGCTCGTCATGGCCGACCGTCTGAACGCCACCGTGCGTCGTATCACCGACACCATGTACCACAGCGCCGATGAGTTCCTGGAGGACCTGCGCGTCGTCCAGCGTTCGTTGGCCGCTTGCGGTGCCGTCCGTGCTGCCTACGGCCCGGTCCAGACCATCATCTGGCAGGTCGAGTCCTTCGGCTTCCACATGGTCGAGATGGAGTTCCGTCAGCACTCCGTGGTGCACGCCCGCGCCCTCAAGGATATCCACGAAAACGGTATCCATGGCGACCTGCAGCCCATGACGCGCGAGGTCATCGACACCTTCCGTGCCATCGGTTCCATCCAAAAGCGCTACGGCAAGAAGATGGCGCACCGCTACATCATCTCGTTTACCAAGAGCGCCCAGCATGTGGCCGACGTCTTTGAGCTGGCCCACCTGTCCTTCGCACACGAGGAGGATGTCCCCGAGCTCGACGTGATCCCGCTGTTCGAGCAGCTCGAGGACCTCGAGGGCTGTGTCGACGTGCTCGACCAGATGCTTACGCTGCCCGTGGTGCAGAAGCGCCTTGCCCAGACCAGCCGCCGCATGGAGGTCATGCTGGGCTATTCCGACTCCTCCAAGGATGCCGGTCCTACCACGGCCATGCTCGCGCTGCACTCCGCGCAGGAGCGCATCGCCAAGTGGGCCGAGAAGAACGATATCGACCTGGTGCTCATGCACGGTCGCGGCGGTGCCGTGGGCCGTGGCGGCGGCCCGGCCAACAAGGCCGTGCTGGCGCAGCCCAAGGGTTCGGTCAACTGCTTCTTTAAGCTCACCGAGCAGGGCGAGGTCATCTTTGCCCGTTACGGCAACCGCACGCTGGCTCAGCGTCATGTTGAGTCCGTTGCCGCCGCAACGCTTTTGCAGTCGGCCCCGAGTGTCGAGAAGACCAACACTGAGACCACGCAGAAGTTCTGGGATATGGCCGAGAAGCTCAACGCCGCAAGCCACGAGCGCTATCTGGACCTGCTGAACACCGAGGACTTTACACCGTGGTTCTCGACCGTGACGCCGCTGACCGAGGTCGGCTTGCTGCCGATCGGCTCGCGTCCCGCCAAACGCGGCCTGGGCGCCAAGTCGCTCGATGACCTTCGTACCATTCCGTGGATCTTCAGCTGGAGCCAGGCGCGCATTAACCTTGCCGCTTGGTACGGCCTGGGCACCGCCTGCGAGCAGCTTGGCGATCTTGACCAGCTCAAGGCTGCCTACCAGGAGTGGCCGTTCTTCCGCACCTTTATCGACAACATCGAGATGTCGATCGCTAAAACCGATCAGCGCATCGCCAAGATGTATCTGCACCTGGGCGATCGCCAGGATCTGTCCGAGAAGGTCTTTACCGAGATGCAGCTCACGCGTAAGTGGGTCCTTGCCATCGTCGGTGACGAGTGGCCGCTGCAGCGCCGCCGCGTGCTCGGCTGCGCCGTCCGCGTGCGCAACCCCTACGTCGACGCTCTGTCCATCGCCCAGGTCCGCGCCCTTCGCGAGGTGCGTATGAACCAGGACGAGATGGCCGAGGAGAAGAAGGCCGAGTACATGAGCCTGATTCTTTCGACTGTGACCGGCGTCTCGGCAGGTTTGCAGAACACGGGGTAATCGATAGCCCTGTGGCTCTCACCGGGACCCGACGGGTTTCCCTCTGAATGCGTCCTCGCACTTGAAGCCCCCTTATCCTGCTCCTTTGGAGCTGCGGATAAGGGGGCTTCGTGCTGCGGAATGCATTCAGAGGGAAACCCGTCGGGTCCCTTCGTCCTCGTTCTTCGGGGATTAAAGCTGAGGAGAAGAATGGCGCGCTTCGCGCTTAATGTGGAGTGCGGCGAGGGCTTCTTGCGTCCTGCGGAGTGTGCCTAAAAGTAAACTAATGGCGGGCCCTGCGATGTCCGACCTTTGGCGGATCAGCCGCTGGGTGAGGGTGGTGCTTGGGGCGACGTGCAAAAAACGGAGTTTTCAGCAGCCAAAGATTGGTGCATAAGGCTGTGGGTGACGTTCGCGGCCCCTGTTGATGCTTTTGCACGACGATTGGGCTTTGGTGATATTCATATATGGCTGGTTTCTCGCCGCATGCTATCCAGATGGGTCGAGTCATGAGGACTATCTACTTTTTGAAAGACTTTTGACACCAAAATCTTATCCCGCGATGCTGAATACTCGCAAAAATGCACGCTCCGGAGGGTACTACCCTGTTACGGCTAGAAATCCATGCGCCTTTTTATGCAATTAATTAACGCATTTATGCAAAATGGCTTACGTGCGTACGTCTCGGGGTAGATGATTGCCTCGGCGCTGCGTAAGTCATCCTGTCTATAGTGTCTTTGACAGGCGGCCGCGGTCCCGTTTGGGGTCGCGGCCGTTTTGTTGTGGGTCAAATATGAACGTTGTGTTAATGAGTCGGTGGACGGTGGTGTTTTTCGGTGAGCGGCGTATCCTTCCAACGGTTTATCTAGTGTGTCAGTTGAAAGGAAGAGGGCGCTCGTCATTGTTTGAATGTGAACTACCGTTTGACCACAAGACGTTGCATCTAGAGCTCGAGGATAAGAACTTCGCAGGTGTGATGGAGGGTCATCAAAACGAGTTTGAGACTACAAAAACGCAGCAAGAACTGGTAGAAGAGTCGCTTGCTAATCCTTATGGCTCGCCTTCGCTCGAGGAGCTTTGTGCTGGCAAGAAGGATATCGTTATCATCAGTTCTGACCATACGCGTCCGGTTCCTTCGCGTGTGACGATGCCTATTCTGCTGCATCACATTCATGCTGCTGCGCCCGAGGCTCGCGTTCGTATTCTGGTTGCGACCGGCATGCATCGTCCCTCGACGCACGAGGAGCTCGTCAACAAGTATGGCGAGGAGATCGTTGCCAACGAGGAGATCGTCATGCACGTCGCGACTGACGACAGCATGATGAAGAAGATCGGCACCCTGCCTTCCGGTGGCGAGTGCATCATCAACAAGATTGCCGCCGATTGCGATCTGCTGCTTGCCGAGGGCTTTATTGAGCCGCACTTCTTTGCCGGTTTCTCTGGTAGCCGCAAGTCCGTCCTGCCTGGCATCGCCAGCTACAAGACCATCATGTACAACCACAACGGTCAGTTTGTGAACGATTCCCATTCGCGTGCCGGCAACCTGTGCCACAACCACGTGAGCGAGGACATGTTTGCCGCTGCCGAGATGGCTCACCTTGCCTTTGTGCTTAACGTGGTGCTCAACGGCAAGCACGAGGTCATCGGCTCCTTTGCCGGCGACATTCACAAGGCGCACGAGGCCGGCTGTGAGTTCGTGAAGAGCCTTGCCGGCGTTGAGCCCGTTGAGTGCGAGATTGCCATCACCACTAACGGCGGCTACCCGCTCGACCAGAACATCTACCAGGCCGTGAAGGGCATGTGCTCTGCCGAGGCTACGCTTCCCGAGGGCGGTGTGATCATCGACGTCGCCGGCTGTGCCGACGGTCACGGTGGCGAGGGCTTCTATCACAACATCGCCGACAACGATCCGGCGGAGTTTGAGCGTGCCTGCATCGACCGTCCTAAGGACGAGACCCTGTCCGACCAGTGGACGAGCCAGATCTTTGCCCGCATCCTGGCGCATCACCCTGTGATCATGGTCACCGACCTGTGCGATCACCAGATGATCAAGGATATGCACATGACGCCGGTCAACACCCTCGATGAGGCGCTCAAGCTCGCCTTTGAGATGAAGGGTGCCGATGCCAAGGTGGCCGTCATTCCCGATGGCCTGGGCGTTGTCGTCGCTCAGCACTAGTACGCGGCCTAAACGAATCGTTTATAACCGACAAGAAAGATAAGGTTTTATGCTTACCAAACTCCTCTGCGAATTCGGCGCAACGGCCCTCATGATCATCTTTGGCGTGGGCGTACACTGCGATACCGTGCTCAAGGGCACCAAGTATCAGGGCTCCGGTCACATGTTTGCCATCACCACCTGGTCTTTTGGCATCTCGGTCTGCCTGTTTGTCTTTGGCGGCGCCGTGTGCATGAACCCCGCCATGGTGCTTGCCCA
Organism: uncultured Collinsella sp.; assembly: GCA_959026725.1. GTDB lineage: Bacteria > Actinomycetota > Coriobacteriia > Coriobacteriales > Coriobacteriaceae > Collinsella. The sequence continues at coordinate 22,699 of CAUFMG010000017.1, read as the reverse complement.
GTGCATCGTAGGCCTGGTGCCGTGGAGCAGCTGCATCCCCTTCATGATTGCCGATATGCTCGGCGGCTTTGTGGGCGCTGTAATCGCTTGGCTTATGTATGCCGATGAGTTCAAGGCTTCCGAGGGCGTCGTCGACCCCATTGCCCAGCGCAACATCTTCTCGACCAACCCCACCACCGAGGGCACGAACTATGCCCGCAACTTCTTCTGCGAGGCCATCTGCACCTTTGTGTTCATCAGCGCCATCCTTGCTGCCGCTAGCCGCGCCGGCGAGAACGTTTTGATGCTCGCCATCTGCGTCGGTCTGATTGTTTGGGCTGTTGGCATGGGCATGGGCGGCATCACCGGCTTCGCCATGAACCAGGCTCGTGACCTTGGTCCTCGCATGGCCTATCAGGTGCTGCCGATTAAGAACAAGGCTGACAACAACTGGAAGTACGGCCTGCTCGTTCCTGGCATCGCTCCGTTTGTCGGTGCCGCTCTGGCCGCGCTGTTTGTGCACGGTTTCTTGGGCATGTTCTAGTCTGAGGCTACATAGTTGTCCGCTGGCCGCATGGGGTAACTTCCCAGCGCGTCTTCGGACATGCAAAAAGGCTCGCTGCGCACTTCGTGCGGCGAGCCTTTTTGCGTCCTGCGGAATGCGCTGGGAAGTTACCCCATGCGGCCAGCTGCGGGGTCTTTGCTGCACCCGAGCAAGCAACCCAACATATAAATCTGAATTTGGATTTGGATGGGAGGGGCTTGTTGCTGTTGAGGGCGGTGAAGCGCGAGTGACACTTTGGGATGCGTGGCGCCCTGGGTTGGGGCGATGCTTTGGGATGATGTTCTTACTTAGCTGAAGAGGGGCTTTATGGCCGAGAGGTAGTCTTTGGATACGTCGGCCTTATCTGCTTGGAAGTTGTGCCAGGCCCACCATTGAACGGTGGCTACGAAGCTTGAGGCTATGTGGTGTAGTAGGAAGCTTCGGTCCATGGTGGCGGCGGGGCCGTTTGGGTCGGTAGGGACGGTTTCGGCTGCACGCGACATGATGGTCTTGCGTAAGCAGTCGGCGAAGACGCGGGATCCGGCGCCGGCTACGAGGGCTCGAACGCCCTGGCGGCGCTCCCAGAGGTTGTTGAGGATATGCTCGACCTGCACGAGTGGGTCGTCGAGCGGTGTGCCATCGTCGTCGAGGGCGTGGGTGCAGATGTCGCTCACGAGCTCGGACAGTAGGTCATCTTTGCTCTTAAAGAGGCCGTAGAATGTCGCGCGGCCTACGTGGGCGCGAGCGATGATGTCGCCGACAGTGATCTTGCCGTAGTCCTCCTCGCGAAGGAGCTCGGAAAACGCCGTGACAATAGCGGCGCGGCTTTTTTCTTTGCGGGCATCCATGGCTATGCATCCACTTGAACAAGCAGGCAACGGAGCGTGCCGGAGCAACCCTCGTAGGGACGCTTGCCGGCGCCGTAGCCGACGGCTTCGATGCGGTAGCGTGCCGGCAGGTGCTCGGACGTGCGCAGCGCGGTGACGATGGCGGCGCCCGTGGGCGTCACGAGCTCGCCGGCGACCGGTGCGGGCGTGAGGGCGATATTGCCTGCTTGGCATAGGTTGACGACGGCGGGCACCGGGATGGGCATAAGGCCGTGGGCACAGTGGATGGTGCCGTGACCCTCGGAGAGCGACTCGACGACAATGTCCTCGATACCCAGGTCATCGAGACAGATGGCGACCGAGCAGATGTCGACGATGGAGTCGATGGCGCCTACCTCGTGGAACATGACGGTCTCGGGCGTTTTGCCGTGGGCCTTGGCCTCGGCGGCGGCGAGCGCGGTAAAGATGGCGAGCGCGCGGCGCTTGGCGCCATCGCTTAGCTGCGAGCCATCGATGATGGCGGTGACATCCGCCAAAGAACGGTGGTGATGGTGGTGGGTGTGGTGATGATCCTCGTGCTCATGGGCGTGGCCCTCATGGTCGTGCTCATGGCAGTGCTCGTGTTCGTGCCCGCCATGATCATGATGGTGATGCTCATGCTCATGCCCGTGCTCGTGCTCGTGCATATGCTCGACGGCTGCCTCGTTGCCGTAGAGCCAGGCCATATCGTGATCGTGGTTCTCGAGCTCCTCTGCCAGCTGAACGTCAAAGTCGCAGGCGTCGATGCCATGCTTGTTTGCGCGTGTAACGGCAATCTCAAAGCCGCCGACCGGCAGCGTGGCGAGCTGTTCGCGCAGGTGCTCCTCGTTGGCGCCCAGGTCGAGCAGGGCTGCGACGGTCATATCGCCGCTGATGCCCGAGGTGCCGTCGATGATAAGCGTGTGCTGATGATTGGACATGGAATGCTCCTTAGCGGGCGCGGGGTGTGCCGGCGCTCAGATGATTGATAAGACTTGCCTGGTAGGCGGCACCAAAGCCGTTGTCGATATTGACGACCGAAACGCCGCTGGCGCAGGAGTTGAGCATGGCGAGTAGCGCGGCTACGCCGCCAAAGCTCGCACCGTAGCCCACGCTGGTGGGAACGGCAATGACCGGACAGCTCACCAGGCCGCCGATAACGCTCGCCAGCGCGCCTTCCATGCCGGCGATGGCGATGACCACCTGCGCCTGGGCAAGTTCCTCGGCATGCGCGAGCAAGCGGTGCAGGCCGGCGACGCCTATGTCGTAGAGGCGGTCGACCTCGTTGCCGTAGAATTCGGCCGTCAACGCGGCCTCCTCGGCGACGGGCAGGTCGCTCGTGCCGGCGCAGGCGACGACGATGCGCCCGTTGCCGGTAGGGGAGGGCTTGCCGCCCACGAGGGCGAGCTGCGCGTCCGGGACATATCCCAGGTCGATACTGTTGCCGAGGAGCTCCGAGGTGCGGGCTGCTTTTTCGGCATCCAGGCGCGTGACCAGGATGCGCTCCTGGCCGGCATTGCGCAGCGCCTCGATAATGGCGGCGATCTGTTCGGCGGTTTTACCGGCACCGTAGACAACCTCGCCGGCTCCCTGTCGCACCCCGCGTGAAAGATCGAGCTGTGCAAAGCCCAGATCGGCGGTCGGCGCCGTCTGGATGCGCGTGAGGGCGATGGCCGGGGTGACTGCTCCGTCGGCAACATCGCTCAGCAATTGCTCAAGATCTCGCTTATCCATATATGTTCCCTTCGACGGCGCAAAGTCTAGCACTCAAAGGGTATGTTTCCGAACGCTTAGACAAAATTGTTCGGAAACTATAGGACAGACTAATTCAATTGTTAGACGGATCGACTAGTCACGCAGGATGATGTCCATGGCGAGCATCAGGTTGCGCTCGTCGATGGCAAACGGGGCGGCTTCGCGCGTCTTGGGCTTGGCACAAAACGCGATGCCCGTGCCCGCGGCCTGAATCATAGGGATATCGTTTGCCCCGTCGCCGATCGCGACGGTGTGGGCCATATCGACACCGCACTCGACTGCCCAATCCAGCAGCCGGATGAGCTTGGATTCCTTGGTCACGATGTCTGCCGCCAGCTTACCGGTGAGCTTGCCGTCCACGACCTCTAGGCGGTTAGCCAGGCAAAAATCGATGCCCGCGGCGGCCACGATCTTGTCGGCCACCTCATGGAAGCCGCCGCTTACCACGCCGACCTTCCAGCCCTTGCTGTGCGCTGAGCGCACAAGCTCCAGCGCGCCAGGAGTAAACGTCACGCGCTCAAAGGTACGCTCGAACACACTCTCGTCCAAGCCGGCAAGCAGCCCCACGCGCTCCTCGAGCGCCTGCTTAAAGTCCAGTTCGCCGCGCATGGCGCGCTCAGTGATCTTCGCCACTTGCTCGCCTACGCCGGCCTCCTCGCCCAACAGGTCGATGACCTCCTGGTTGATGAGCGTGGAGTCGATATCCATAACGATGAGGCGTGCAGTCATGGCGGGCCTTTCCGAGTGCAGTTGTATTGGGGCACATTGTCGCACGTGGCGCGCCTTGGCGACGGCCGCGGTGCGTCAATTGTTTCGTCTCCGTCAAGTCTTTGGGCAGGAGCCACTTTTCCGCGGCACATCGACACAGGTGCGATAAGATAGAACGCCATGTCTGGCTGCGCGGTTTACGCAGGCTGGGCAAATCTGTACGACGCCGCCCGGAACGACACGGGGCGGCACAGATCCATAAAGGAGGATCACTGGTATGAGCCAGACCCGTCCCATCGACGAGCATTCCATGCACACCCGTACCTGCGGCGAGCTTCGCCGCGAGAACGTGGGCGAAGAGGTCACCCTCACCGGTTGGGTGAGTCGTCGCCGCGACCACGGCGGCCTTATCTTCTGCGACCTTCGTGACCGCGAGGGCATCACGCAGCTCACTTTCGACCCCGAGCACTCCGACGGCGACGCCTTTAAGATCGCCGAGACTATGCGTCCCGAGTGGCCCATCAAGATCCACGGCGTCGTGCGCTCCCGTGGCGAGGAGACCACCAACGCCAAGCTCGCGACCGGCGAGATCGAGGTCCTGACCGACCACGCCGAGGTGCTCAACACGTCTGTCACCCCGCCGTTCCAGATCGAGGACGGTATCGAGACCAGCGAGGACACCCGTCTGCGCTATCGCTATCTGGACCTCCGCCGTCCCGAGATGATGGCTAACCTCAAGCTGCGCTCCGACTTTACCTTTGCCATTCGCGAGGCGCTGCACAACCGTGAGTTCATGGAGGTCGAGACGCCCTCCCTGTTCAAGTCCACGCCCGAGGGCGCCCGCGACTTCATCGTTCCCAGCCGTATTCAGCCGGGCAACTTCTACGCCCTGCCGCAGTCCCCGCAGCTCCTGAAGCAGCTGCTCATGGTCGGTGGCGTCGAGCGCTACTACCAGGTTGCCAAGTGCTTCCGCGACGAGGACCTGCGTGCCGACCGTCAGCCCGAGTTCACCCAGGTCGATATCGAGATGTCCTTCGTGGACCAGAACGATGTCATGAGCGCGCTCGAAGAGGTTCTTGCCGATGCCTTCGGTCGCATGGGTGTCGAGATGCCCACGCCGCTGCGTCGCATGAACTACTGGGATGCCATGGACACCTATGGCTCCGACAAGCCCGATACCCGCTATGGCATGCACCTGGTCGACCTGACCGACATCTTTGCCAACTCCAAGTTCAAGGTCTTTGCGACCGCCGCAAATGAGGAGGGCTCTGTCGTCAAGGCCATCAACGCCAAGGGCGCCGGTGCCTGGGCACGTGCCAAGATCGATAAGCTCGCCGGCGTGGCCTCCACGTTTGGCGCCAAGGGCCTGGCCTGGATCGCCTTCCGCGAGGACGGCTCCATCAACAGCCCCATCGTCAAGTTCTTCTCGGACGAGGAGATGGCGGCTCTGCGCGAGCGCATGGACGTCGAGCCCGGCGACCTTGTGATGTTTGCCGCCGGTCCGCGCCTGCTCTCTGACGAGATCCTGGGCGGCATGCGTTCCCACATGGCCAACGCACTCGAGATCAAGCGTGAGGGTCACGACTTCCTGTGGGTCGTCAACTTCCCGCTGTTCCACTGGGATGAGGACCGCAAGGCCTATGCCGCCGAGCACCAGCCCTTCACCCTGCCGACCGAGACCGACATCGCCAAGATCGAGGCCGACCCGTTGGCAGCAGGTTCTTGCACCTACGACTTTGTCATGGACGGCTTTGAGGCCGGCGGCGGCGGTATGCGTATCCACAACGCCGAGATGCAGATGTCCATGCTCAAGCTCCTGGGCTTTACCGAGGAGCGTGCCGAGTCTCAGTTTGGCTTCCTCATGGAGGCGCTCAAGTTTGGTGCGCCCCCGATGGGCGGTTTCGCTCTGGGCCTGGACCGCGTGTGCATGCTGCTCACCGGTTCCGACTCCATCCGCGACGTCATGGCGTTCCCCAAGACGGCCAGCGGCTCCGACCTTATGTCGGGTGCTCCGAGTGCCGTTAGTGGCGCCCAGCTCAAGGACGTCAGCCTGCGCCTGATGTAGGCGAGCGGCTACATAATGCCCACAACGAGGGAAGGACGCGTGCCTTCCCTCGTTTTTTATGCGCGAGCGTTGCGAGGGCATAGGTTGACTGGGCGTCGCGGAAACTGCGACCCGGAATTTGCGTCCAAAACGGGTCGCAGTTTCCCAAACAGGTCCCTTTGGGAAACTGCGACCCAGAATCCAGCCAAATAACGGGACGCGCTTTCCGGTTGAGCCTTCTGGCGGGCTTCAACAAGCATCTAACGCTACAATAGCTACCACGTGGCTGGGTTTGCCGGCCGAATGTGCGATGTCGTGGGAGGGGACATGGTCGAATTTACGAAGACGATTAAAGATCCGTTGGGATTGCATGCCCGCCCGGTTGCGCTGCTTTATGACATTATCGCCAAGCATCGTAGTGACGTGTCGGTTTCGATTGGCAATCGTCATGTCGATGGCCGCGACGTTATAGGGCTCATGGCACTCTGTGGCGAATGTGGCGAGGACATCGTGTTCCGCGTTTCGGGTGTGGATGAGGCCTCCTGCGTCACGTCGATCAGAAATCTCTCGCTTTAACCTCAACAATGTGACAAAGGGGCAGTCCCCTCTGTTGCATAAATTGGTATCAATAGGCACTGCAAAGAGACGGTCTTTGCGGTGCCTTTGTTTCGTATAGGAAACTTTTTCGAAATCTGAATGGGGACCCTTTCCAAAAAGTTAACCACGTGTTAGTTTACTAAAGCGAACATAGGCGTGGTTAACTTTTATCGCGTCGATGTTGAGGACGAACTGACGTTAGGAGCCACTCATGTCTTGCGGACCGCAGATGCCGGCCATGCCGCTTTCGATGGTAAAAGCGGGCGAAACCGTGCGCGTGTCTCGTGTAAAGGGCAATGAGGACATGAAGCACCACCTCAAGGACCTCGGCTTTGTCGAGGGCAACGAAATCCACGTGGTGAGCTCGAGTGGCGCCAATATCATCGTCACCGTGCTGGGCGCACGCTTTGGTATCGATTCCAAGGTTGCCATGCACATCATGACCGTCGGTTAGTCAGCAGCATTTCATAAAAACCGAAAGGGGGACAAGAGGATGAAGACGTTGGGTGACGTTAAGGTGGGCGAGAGCTCCACCATCGTCAAGCTTCACGGTGAGGGTGCGCTTCGCCGCCACCTTATGGACCTGGGGCTCATCAAGGGCACTTCGTTCAAGGTCGTGAAGGTTGCACCGCTCGGTGATCCGGTCGAGATCAACGTGCGCGGCTACGAGCTTTCCATCCGTAAGGAGGAGGCGGCCGTCGTCGAGGTCCAGTAAAGGCTCGCGACGTATATTTCTGCAGATAAAGTTAGGTATTTCTAACTTTATCTGCACTTTGAAGCACATTATCCAGCCTGCGCGGAGAAAGCAGCGCAGGCACACAAGGAAGAAGGATTGAATGGCGGATTCTCAGATCCATGTCGCGCTGGCGGGTAACCCCAACTGCGGCAAGACCACGCTTTTCAACCTGATCACCGGCGCCAACGGCTACGTTGGCAACTGGCCCGGCGTCACGGTTGAGAAAAAGGAAGCCAAGCTCCTAAGCGACAAGAACGTTACCATCACGGACCTCCCCGGCATCTACTCGCTTTCCCCCTACAGCCCCGAGGAGCAGTGCTCGCGCGACTACCTCATGAGCGGCGAGCCCGATGTCGTCGTTCAGGTGGTCGATGCCACCAACCTCGAGCGTAACCTGTACCTGGCGCTTCAGGTCATCGAGACCGGCCTGCCCGTGGTCGTTGCCCTCAACATGGCCGACTTGGTCGAGAAGAACGGTGACAAGATCGACACCGACAAGCTGTCCAGGAAGCTCGGCTGCCCGGTCATGATGATCTCGGCTCTTAAGAACAAGGGTATCAAGGAGCTCTTCGAGCAGGTCAAGAAGTCCGCTGCTTCTAAGGGGCAGGTGCCGGAGCACAAGTTCGATTCCTCCATCGAGGACGTTCTGGACCACATCGAGAATAACCTGCCTGCGAGCGTTCCCGCCAACAAGCGTCGCTACTACGCTGTCAAGCTGTTTGAGCGCGACGCGGACGCCTGCAAGCTCATCAACCTCACTAAGGAGAAGGCCGCTCGCGTGGAACAGCTGGTCGCTCAGTGCGAGCAGGACTGCGACGACGACGCTGAGTCCATCATCACCGGTGAGCGCTACGGCGTGATCGCGCACATCATCGACGAGTGCCTTACCAAGGCCCCTGCCAAGATGAGCACTTCCGAGAAGATCGACCGCGTGGTTACCAACCGCATCCTGGGCCTGCCGATCTTTGTGGTCATCATGTTCTGCGTGTACTACATCGCCGTTTCCACCCTGGGCGGCACGGTGACCGACTTCACCAACGACCAGCTCTTTGGTACCGACGGTTGGTATGTGCTCGGCCAGGGCCGCGACGCCTACGACGCAGCTGTTGAGGCTGCGGGCGACGACGCCGATTCGGTCGATCCGGCGCAGTATGGCCCCTATGTCCCCGGTATTACCACCATGGTGCACGATGCCCTCGTGGCGGGCGGCACCGAGGATGGCGGTCTGGTCGATTCGCTCGTCTGTGACGGTATCGTTGGCGGCCTGGGTGCCATCTTCGGCTTCGTGCCGCAGATGTTCCTGCTCTTTGTGATGCTGTCCTTCCTGGAGGACTGCGGCTATATGGCTCGCGTCGCCTTCATCATGGACCGCGTGTTCCGCCGCTTTGGTCTGTCCGGTAAGTCCTTCATCCCCATGCTCGTGTCCTCGGGCTGCGGCGTCCCCGGCGTCATGGCTACCAAGACCATCGAGAACGAGAAGGACCGCCGCATGACGGTTATGACCACCACGTTCATCCCCTGTGGCGCTAAGCTGCCGATCATCGCCCTGCTCATGGGCTCCATCATCGGTGACTCTTCCACCACCGCCGCGTGGATCAGCCCGCTGTTCTACTTCCTGGGCGTCTTTGCCGTCATCGCTTCGGGCCTCATGCTCAAGAAGACCAAGCTCTTCGCCGGCCGCCCGACCCCGTTTGTCATGGAGCTCCCGGCTTATCACTTCCCGGCGATCCGCTCTTGGGCGCTGCACGTGTGGGAGCGCTGCTGGGCCTTTATCAAGAAGGCCGGCACGGTCATCTTCGCCTCCACCGTCGTGGTTTGGTTCCTGTCCAACTTTGGTAGCTATAACGGTTCCTTTGGCTTCCTGCCTGCGATGGACGGCATCCCCGAGGAGTTCATGGACTACTCCGTGCTCGCCATGCTCGGCAACCTGGTCGCTTGGATCTTCGCCCCGCTCGGCTTTAGCACTTGGCAGGCCACTGCGCTGACCGTCTCGGGCCTCGTCGCCAAGGAGAATGTCGTCGCTACCGCTGGCTCGCTGCTGTCCGTTGCCGATGCCGGCGAGACCGATCCGAGCCTGTGGACCGCATTTGCTGGTATGTTCCCGACCATGGGCGCTTGCGTGGCATTCGGTGCCTTCAACTTGCTGTGCGCCCCCTGCTTCGCCGCCATGGGTACCATCCGCAACCAGATGGACTCCGGCAAGTGGACCGCGATTGCTATCGGCTACGAGTGCCTCTTCGCTTGGGTGATCGCCCTGTTCATCAATCAGTTCTACAACCTGCTTGTGTTGGGGCAGTTTGGTATCTGGACGGTTGTGGCCATTGTGCTGCTGGTTGCGATGCTCTTCCAGATCTTCCGTCCCATGCCCAAGCACGCTTGGACCGACGAGGACGAGACCAACACTGCTTCCGCCGCAGTTTCCGCTTAAGTCTGAATAAGGATTAGCCCCTTTCCAAAAGCCCGGGTGTCCCAGCGACACTCGGGCTTTTTGGTGGGGGAGATGTGGCGTTTCCGCAGATAAAATCGACCAAAATAAACCTGTCCCTTTTTGGTAGGTGGAGAATGGGGTAAAGTAAGCGGTGGTTAACTAGAGGAGGCTTGCTATGGCACCTATCGATATTGTTGTACTGGCTGTTATCGGTATTGCGTTTGTCGCCGTGTGCGTGCGCATCTACCGTAAGGGTACCTGCGCCGACTGCGCTCAGGGTGGCGTTTGCACGGGGCATTGCTCCAACAAAAAGACCTGTGCCGCGCTGAAAGGCGTCGACAAAATCGCCGAAGACTTGGGCCGCGGTATCAAGTAAGGCCCAGACATCTAAGCGTCTCGCGAGCATCCGTTCGCGGGGCGCTTTGCGCATTTGAGGGAGAGCGCGGCGAGTCGAAGAGTATTTTGGGGTCTCGTTAATTCAGTTGCGGTGAAATAAGGACTGTTTTGGCTGTCAAAGGCCTTATCTACTCCGTATTCCACCGCAACTTTTTGTGGGGTGGGCTAGAGACGCTGCATGCGGTACCCGACACCCATGTGCGTCTGAATCATCTTGGGGTGAGAGGGGTCTGCCTCGATCTTCTTGCGCAGGGTGCGCATGAACACGCGCAGGCTCGCCAGATCGCTATCCCAGCTCGTGCCCCATATCTCGCGGGTGATGAAGGTGTGGGTGAGCACCTTGTCGACGTTTTTCGCCAGAAGGACGAGCAATTTGTACTCGGTTGGGGTGAGTGAGAGCTCGCGTCCGTCTTTCGTCGCGTATCCCGCGGCGTAGTCGATATGCAGCGGACCGTTGTCGAACGTGCTCGCTTCTGTCGATTCGCTCGACGCCATCGAGGAGCGCCTCAAATTCGCGCGGACGCGCGCGAGCAACTCATCCACAGAAAAGGGCTTGGTGAGGTGGTCGTCTGCCCCTGCGTCAAGTGCTGCAATTTTGTCGGAATCTTCGGTGCGCGCCGAAATGACGATAATGGGGACTGCCGACCAACTTCGGATCTTCGTGATGACCTCGATACCGTCAATGTCGGGAAGGCCGAGGTCGAGCATGATGAGGCTGGGGCCGTGCGACACCGCATCCATGATGGCGGCTTGGCCGTTGCAAACCTTGCTCACGACATAGCCGTGGAGGTCAAGCGCGGTCGAAACGAGGTTTTGAACGGTCGGGTCATCTTCGACCAGGAGGATACGTGGCTTAGCGGCATTATTCATGAATCTCAATCTCCTCGGCGGGCAGGGTAAAACGGAAGACAGCCCCATGGGGGTGGTTGTCGCGAACTTCGATGACGCCGCCATGCGCCTCCACGATGGAGCGGCAGAGCGACAGGCCAAGGCCGATGCTTCGACGCGAATCCACGGGCCGCGTATTGCTTGAGGTGAAGAAGCGCTCAAAGATATGAGGCTTGTCGCAGTCTGCCACACCCGGCCCATCGTCTGCGACGTCCACCACGACGAACGCGCCCTCGCGACGTGCGCTGATGGTGACAGTCGAGTCCTCGGGCGTGTATTTGAAGGCGTTCATGATGAGATTCGTAAGCACCTGCATGATGAGATGGACGTCGATGCGTACCAGCAGGATGTCGTCAGTGTGCTCGATGGTGACGGCACGTCCATGCGATGCTTGGGCGACATGGCTGAGGGCGGCCTCGATGACCTCGTCGATGAGCTCGGATGTTAAGTTGAGGCGAATGGTGCCGTCCTCGACGCGTGTGATGGCGAGGAGGTTCTCCACGGTATCGATAAGCCAGAGGGAGTCGTCGTAGATGGCATCGGCAAGATCGCAGCGTTGTTCGAGGCTGAGCTTCTCGTCGCTCTTCCGAAGGATTGCCGCAGATCCGGATATAGCCGTGAGGGGTGTCCTCAAATCGTGGCCGATGGAGCGCAAAAGGTTGGCGCGCAGCTGCTCGTTTTTCGCCAAGACCGCAGCCTCTTCGCGCTCTTGCGCCGCCCGGTCGCTTTCGAGCGCCAAGGCGCATTCACCTACGATAGATAGGACGATCGAATGCTCGAAGGCTTCGATCTCGCGCCCCTCCAGGGCGATGCCGATGACACCGAATACCTTGTCGCCGGTGCGAACCGCGAGGTAGAGACAGCGCGCCTCAGGCAGGGTCCGCGTGCTTGCGCCCGCGCGCTTGTTGTTGGTGTAGGTCCAGGTTGCAACGGCGCGCTCGTAGTCGGTGAGCAGCGACGCGGATCGGTTTTCGGTGCCAGCGGACTCATAGAGCGCCTTGCCGAGCGTGCCGTGTTCGGCGGGGTAGAAGACCACGTCGAGTTTTAGCAGTTTGACGAGTTGGTTCATGGCGACGCGGGCGCACTCCTCCGCGCTATGGGCTTGCTGCAAGAGCTGGTTCGTTTCGAGGAGTACGCGCGTTTTGAATGCGTTCTCGGCGGATGTACGGGCGTTGTCGGCGATGCGCGCAGTTAACTCGCCGGCGACCATAGCGGTGGCGAACATGATGCCGAACGTGACCAGATAGCTTCGGTCGTAGCTGGCGAGCGAAAACAGAGGCGTGACGAAGCAGAAGTTGTAAAGCACTACAGAGAGCACGCTCGATACGATCGTGCAGATACGCCCCGTCGTGGTGACGGCGGTCAGCAGGGCCGTGAAGATATAGAGGGATATGATGCTGGAATCGGCAAATCCCAGATGGCGGAAAGCCGTGCCGATCGCCGTGGCGGCAAGAGAGAGGGCCAGCGTGCGAAGCACGTTTCGGCTGCTGGGCGGCTGCAGGGCGAGCGCATGGCGGCGTCCTTTGGGGCGGGAGGGCGGAGTCGACTGTTCTGGAATGATGTAAATGTCGAGGTTCGGAGCGAATGTTATGAGCTGTTCTACGAGAGATTTGCGGCCGAAGAGGGCCTGACGGACGCTGCTGCGCTCGCCCGTGCGCCCCATGACGATCTTCGAAATACCCGACAGGCGCGCGAACTCGGAGATCTGAAACGCGATGTCGTCGCCATAGACGGTTTCCATATGTGCTCCGAGCTGCTCGGCTAGGGCGATATTGGCTGCAAGCTTGGCGCGCTCATCATCGCTCATGGCTTGCGTGCGCGGGCTCTCTACGAACAGGGCGACGAGCTCGCTGCGAAACGCTTTCGCCATGCGTGCGGCGGCACGGACGATGCGGGGATTGGTCGGCGCCGGGGAGACACAGACTAAGATACGCTCCCTGGTGTAGTAGTCACGGTTTCCCAGCACGCGTGCGGCGTCTGTGAGGTGACCGGTGCGATCGGCGCAGCGGCGCAGCGCGATTTCTCGGAGTGCGGTGAGGTTCTCGACGGTAAAAAAATGCTGTTGCGCTCGGTCGGCTTGTGCGGGACGGTAGACGAGGCCGGCGCGAAGGCGCTCAAGTAGGTCTTCGGGCTCTATGTCGACGAGCTCGACCTGGTCGGCATCATCGAAGATACGGTCGGGGATTCGTTCGCTCACGACAACGCCGGTGATGGATGCAACCATGTCGTTTAGGCTCTCGATATGCTGAACGTTCACGGTCGTATAGACGTCGATGCCCGCATGTAGAAGTTCCTCGACGTCTTGATAGCGTTTGTCGTGGCGAGACCCCGGCGCATTCGTATGGGCGAGCTCGTCGACAAGGATGAGCTGAGGGGTGCGTTCGATAGCCGCATCTAGATCGAACTCGCTGAGCGCAATGCCGTTGTGCTCGATGAGTTTACAGGGCACGTTCTCAAGCCCTTGTGCAAGATGGGCAGTTGCCGGACGTTCGTGCGGCTCGATGTATCCCGCGACGACGTCGACACCTCGCCGCTTGGCGGCGTGGGCGGCCTGAAGCATCGCATAGGTTTTGCCTGTGCCAGCAGCGTAGCCAAAGAAAATTTTGAGGTGTCCCCGGCTGGTTCGAGTGTCATCGGCGACCCCGTCTTTCTCAATTGCCTTGAGGATGAGGTCTGGATTGACGCGAGTGTCCGATGCGTCGCGCTGCATAGCGTAGCCTTTCTGAAGCGTTGTCCATGCGTGCATACGCGGTGGAGACACCACTGTATGCTCGCGAGGTCGAGTATAGGCGCACTGCAGCTGCAATAGTGCTTTCTACCTGCATCTTTACGGCATCTTAAGGACGTGAGCCCCGGCCCTCACGCCTCTTTAATCCCTAGAAGCGTTTACTGTCCCCAGACGCTTGCGAGGGCAGGCGTCCGAGACATCGGACCGCGTGTGAAAGGGGCGGTAAATGGACATCCTCATTCCCATCATCGGAGTCGTCTGCATTGGACTTCTTATCTATTACATCTACATTCTGATGAGGAGTGATTCGTAAACTATGGACGCTGCGATTCAGTACATCTTGTACTTTGCCGTACTCGTCGTCCTGGCCGTTCCGCTCGGTCGGTTCATGGCCCATATCATGGATGGTGAGCATACGTTCCTGTCGCCTGTGATTGCTCCTGTGGAGCGTGGCGTCTATCGTCTGCTTCGCATCGACGCGGCAGAACAGATGGGGTGTAGGCGCTATCTGGCGAGCGTGCTGGTCTTTTCGGGGATCGGCCTCGTGACTCTTGTGGCACTCCAGGCGCTTCAGTCCTTCTTGCCAGGCAATCCCCAGCACCTGCCGGGTGTGTCATGGGACCTGTCGTTCAATACGGCTGCTTCCTTCATAACCAACACCAACTGGCAGTCCTACTCCGGTGAGACCACCCTGTCCTACCTTGTGCAGTTCATGGGTCTCACTGTGCAGAACTTCGTTTCCGCTGGCACCGGTATCGCGGTCATGTTCGCGCTGATCCGCGGCTTCCGTCAGGTCAAGGAGCAGGGTCTGGGTTCCTTCTGGGTCGACCTCACCCGCACCGTCCTGTATGTGCTCATCCCGCTGAACCTCGTGTTCGGCATCTGCCTGGCTGCCGGTGGCGTCATCTCCAACTTCCAGCCGGCTCAGAAGGCTGAGCTCGTAGAGCCCGTCGCTGTTCAGCCTAATGCAGACGGCGGCTGGAGCGTCATCGACGGCGCCCAGATTGAGGGCGACACGGTCAAGGTCGACGGCAAGGTTGTCGAGGGCGCGCGCGTGGTCACCGAGCAGTTCCTGCCCCAGGGTCCCGCGGCTCCTCAGGTCGCCATCAAGCAGTCCGGCACCAACGGCGGCGGCTTCTTCGGCGTGAACTCCGCCCATCCGTATGAGAACCCCAGTGCCTTCACCAACATCATCGAGATGACCAGCCTGCTGCTGATTCCGGCCGCCTGTTGCTTCGCCTTCGGTATCGGCGTCAAGAACACCAAGCAGGGCAAGGCCATCTTTGCCGCCATGTTCATCCTGCTGGTGATCTTCACCGGCATCATCGCCGTCAACGAGCATGCGGGCACCCCGCAGCTGGCCGATGGCGGAGCGGTCAATATCGAGATGACCGACGGCCAGGCCGGCGGCAACATGGAGGGCAAGGAGAGCCGTTTCGGTATCGCCTCCTCTTCTACCTGGTCCGCTTTCACGACGGCTGCTTCCAACGGCTCGGTTAACTCCATGCACGACTCCTACACCCCGCTGGGCGGTTTTGTCCAGATGCTCCAGATTGCTCTGGGCGAGGTCGTCTTCGGCGGCGTGGGCTGCGGCCTGTACGGCATGATCGGCTTCGCCATCCTCACAGTGTTCATCGCCGGCCTCATGGTCGGACGCACGCCTGAGTTCCTGGGCAAGAAGATCGAGCCGGGCGAGATGCGCTGGGCAGTTGTCCTGTGCTTGGCAACTCCGTTTGCCATTCTGGTGTGCTCGGCCATCGCCTGCATGGTGCCCGGTCTTGCCGACCAGCTCAACAATGGTGGTGCGCACGGCTTCTCCGAGGCGCTGTATGCCTTCACCTCATGCGGCGGCAACAACGGCTCGGCGTTTGCAGGCATGAACTGCAACATTCCCTGGATCAACGTCATGCTCGGCCTCGAGATGCTGTTCGCCCGCTTCATGCCCATCATCGGTACGCTGGCTATCGCCGGCTCGCTGGCCAAGAAGGGCAAGGTCGCCGAGAGCGCCGGTACCCTGTCTACCACCAACGGCATGTTCGTATTCCTGCTCGTGTTCATCGTTCTGCTGATCGGTGCCCTGAGCTTCTTCCCGGCCCTGGCGCTTGGCCCCGTTGCCGAGTTCTTCCAGATGATTGCGTAAAGGAGGGCGCAGATTTATGACTATGCAAAAAGACATGATGGGCCGCGCGGTCCGTGACTCGTTTGCCAAGCT
Organism: uncultured Collinsella sp.; assembly: GCA_959026725.1. Lineage (GTDB taxonomy): Bacteria > Actinomycetota > Coriobacteriia > Coriobacteriales > Coriobacteriaceae > Collinsella. Next base: position 6,839 of record CAUFMG010000017.1, on the reverse strand, counting down.
GGATCCTCGCGTCCAGATTCAAAACCCGGTCATGTTCCTGGTGTGGCTTTCCGCCGTCCTGACCTCCGTCCTGGCCGTCGCTTCCATTTTCGGTGTGCAGGACGCGGGTGTGCCCACCTACTATGTGGTCGCCATCGCGGTCATCCTGTGGCTTACCGACCTGTTCTCGAACTTCGCCGAGGCGCTTGCCGAGGGCCGCGGTAAGGCCCAGGCCGATTCCCTGCGTGCGGCCAAGAAGGATGTCGAGGCCCATCGCATCGAGTCCGTTGAGGACAAGGAGCACTTCACCGTCGTTCCCGGCACCGAGCTCACGCGCGGCGACCTGGTGATCGTACGCGCCGGCGAGCAGATTCCCGGCGACGGCGACGTCATCGAGGGCGCTGCTTCCGTTGACGAGTCCGCCATCACCGGCGAGTCCGCCCCCGTGGTCCGCGAGGCCGGCGGCGACCGCTCTGCCGTTACCGGCGGTACCACGGTGCTGTCCGACTGGATCATCGTCAAGATCTCCAGTGAGCCCGGCCAGAGCTTCCTGGACAAGATGATCGCGATGGTCGAGGGTGCCGCGCGCAAGAAGACCCCTAACGAGATCGCTCTGGAGATCTTCCTGGTGGCCCTCTCCATCGTCTTTATCCTGGTCACGCTGGCCCTGTATTGTTACTCCTGCTTCTCGGTCGGTCTTAACGACATGGACAACCCCACGGCCGTGACCACGCTCGTGGCGCTGCTCGTGTGCCTGGCTCCCACTACTATCGGCGCCCTTCTTTCCGCCATCGGCATCGCCGGCATGAGCCGTCTGAACGAGGCCAACGTGCTGGCCATGTCCGGCCGCGCCATCGAGGCCGCCGGCGACGTCGACATCCTCATGCTCGACAAGACCGGCACCATCACCCTGGGTAACCGCCAAGCCGCCGAGTTCATCCCGGTCGACGGCATCGATCCCGCGGAGCTGGCCGATGCCGCCCAGCTTTCCTCGCTGGCCGACGAGACCCCCGAAGGCCGTTCCATCGTCGTGCTCGCCAAGGAGCAGTTCGGTCTGCGCGGCCGCACACTCGAGGATAAGGGTATGGAGTTCATCCCGTTCACCGCGGCGACCCGCATGTCCGGTGTGAACTACGAGGGCAATGAGATCCGCAAGGGCGCTGCCGATTCCGTGCGCACCTATGTGGAGGCAGCCGGCGGCGTGTTCTCCCAGGAGTGCGACGAGGCCGTCGAGCGCATCGCCAAGGCCGGCGGCACCCCGCTGGTCGTGACCAAGAACTGCCGCGTGCTGGGCGTTGTGTACCTCAAGGACATCATCAAGTCCGGCGTTAAGGAGAAGTTCGCCGACCTGCGCAAGATGGGCATCAAGACCATCATGGTGACGGGCGACAACCCGCTCACCGCCGCGGCAATCGCCGCCGAGGCCGGCGTTGACGACTTCCTGGCCGAGGCCACCCCTGAAGGCAAGCTCGAGAAGATCCGCGAGTTCCAGCGTGAGGGGCACCTGGTCGCCATGACCGGTGACGGCACCAACGACGCGCCCGCTCTGGCCCAGGCCGACGTCGCCGTGGCCATGAACACGGGCACCCAGGCTGCCAAGGAGGCCGGCAACATGGTCGACCTCGACTCCAGCCCCACCAAGCTCATCGAGGTCGTGCGTATCGGCAAGCAGCTGCTCATGACCCGCGGTTCGCTCACGACCTTCTCGGTGGCCAACGACATGGCGAAGTACTTCGCTATCATCCCGGCCCTGTTCTCGCCGATCTACCCGGGCCTTGGCGCGCTCAACATCCTTGGTCTGGCAAGCCCGCTGTCCGCGGTTCTTTCGGCCATCATCTATAACGCGCTCGTTATCGTCGCGCTGATCCCGGCCGCGCTGAAGGGCGTTAAGTACCGCGAGGTCCCGTCCGGACAGCTGCTGACCCACAACCTGCTCGTGTGGGGTCTGGGCGGCATCGTTGCCCCGTTCGTATTCATCAAGCTCATCGACATGCTGCTCGCGTTCTGCGGCATTATGTAAGTGGAGGTTTGTATGTTCAAAGGTGTTGCATCGCGCGCACTGGGCGTGTTCGCGCTGTTTACCGTTGTCTGCGGCCTGGGCTATACGCTCGTCGTGACCGGCATCGCCCAGGTTGCGTTCCCGTACCAGGCGAACGGATCGCTCATTACGGTCGACGACAAGATCGTGGGCTCCGAGCTGATCGGCCAGAACTTCGAGGATGAGGACCACATGTGGGGCCGCATCCAGAACGTGACTATCGTCGAGGGGGAGGACGGTGGGCTCATGGCCTACGGCACCCCGTCCAATTTGTCCCCGGCGAGTGAGGAGTACCGGCAGCTTGTGGACGCGCGCGTCGAGAAGATTCGCGCCTCCAACCCCGATGCCGATATGGACGCTGTGCCCGTCGACCTGGTGACGTGTTCCGGCTCAGGCCTCGACCCGGAGATCTCCCCCGATGCCGCCGAGTACCAGGTCCCGCGCCTGGCGAAGGCCACGGGCAAGAGCGAAGGCGAGGTGCGCGAGATCATCGCCCAGTGCACCAAGGGCCGTTTCCTCGGCGTCTTCGGCGAGCCCACGGTCAACGTGCTCAAGGTGAACCTTATGCTGGACGGCGCACTGTAGGTGAGGGAGTGGCGGATGAGGGCATGACTGACTATCTGAGCCCTCAATTCCACTCCGCCCATCAGTTGCGGTGGAATACGGACTGTTTTGCCTGTCAAAAGTCTTATCTACTCCGTATTCCACCGCAACTTTTTTGTGAGGGTCGGGATTGAAGGTGGGGAGTGCGAGCGAGTGCGAATGCGGCGGATACTGATACGATAGGTACGTTAGCAACTGCCGCCGAGCGGCTCAAACGAAAGGAAGCCTGTATGGAGTCATCCGCCTACCCGATGCTCTTTAGCCCGATCAAGGTCGGTACGACCGAGGTCAAGAACCGCGTCTTTATGCCGCCGGTGTCCACCAACCTGGCCGATCATGGCTATGTGACCGACGATCTGGTCGATCATTACCGTGCCCGTGCCAAGGGCGGCGTTGGCCTGATCATCACCGAGGTCGTGACGGTTGAGCCCACCTATACCTATCTGCCGGGTGACATGTGCTGCTACGACGACACGTTTATCCCTGGCTGGGAAAAGCTCGCCGCAGCCGTCCACGAGTATGGCTGCAAGATCATGCCGCAGCTCTTCCACCCCGCCTACATGGCCTTTAACATTCCGGGCACGCCGCGCCTGCTCGCTCCGTCCTTCGTGGGACCGTCCTATGCCCGCGAGGCACCGCGTCCTATCACGGTCGATGAGATCCACGAGCTCACGCATCAGTTTGGCGACGCTGCCGTGCGTATGCAGAAGGCCGGTGTCGATGGCGTCGAGGTCCATGCGGCACACGCCCACGGCATGCTCGGCGGCTTTTTGACCCCGCTCTACAACAAGCGTACCGATGAGTACGGCGGCTCACTCGACGCCCGCATGCGCTTCCTGCTCGAGGTCATCGCCGAGATTCGCGAGCGCTGCGGTAAGGACTTTATCATCGACGTCCGCATCTCGGGCGACGAGTACACCGATGGCGGCCTGACCCTCAACGACATGATCTACGTCTCGCGTCGCCTGGAAAAGGCCGGCGTCGACATGATTCACGTGTCGGGTGGCACCACCATCAAGCGCGGTTCCGCGATTCCCGCCGCCGGCACGCAGCAGGCCTCGCACGCCGCCTGCTCGCGCGAGATCAAAAAGCACGTCAACATTCCCGTCGCCACCGTCGGACGCATTAACGAGGCCTGGATCGCCGAGGAGCTGATCGAGGACGGCGCTGCCGATATCTGCATGATGGGCCGCGCCAATCTGTGCGATGCCGAGTTCTGCAACAAGGCCGCTGCCGGCAACGCCGATGATATCCGTCCCTGCATCGGTTGCCTGCGCTGCCTGAACGGTATCATGTTTGGCAAGCGCATCTCCTGCACCGTCAACCCGGACGTGGAGCGCGACGAGGCTGGCTACGAGCCTGCCGCCGAGGCCAAGAACGTGCTCGTTGTGGGCGCCGGTCCCGCGGGCATGGAGGCGGCGTTCATTGCCGCCAAGCGTGGCCACAACGTGGTGCTCGTGGATAAGCAGGACGAGCCGGGCGGCGAGATGCGCATCGCAGCCGTTCCACCGGCAAAGCAGGAGCTCACCCGCGTGATCAAGTACCAGTATCGCCGTCTTGCTGAGGCGGGCGTGAAGTGCGTCTTTGGTACCGAGCTTTCGGCCGAGGACATTCAGCGCGACTACGCCGGCTACGAGGTCGTCCTGGCCTATGGCGCCGAGCCCATCGCTCCGGCCTTCATGCAGGGCTTTAAGCAGGTTATGACGGCCGACGACCTGCTGGGCGGCAAGGCTTTCCCGGGCAAGAAGATCGTCATCGTGGGCGGCGGTACCGTTGGCTGCGAGACGGCCGATTACCTGGCCCCGCTGGTCAACGACCTGTCGCCGGCCAATCGCGATGTCACCGTCATCGAGATGACCAAGACGCTTGCTGCCAACGAGGGCGGTGCCGGCCGCGCGGTGCTCATCACACGCATGCTCTCCAAGGGCGTCCACGTGCTGACCGAGGCCAAGGTGGCCAAGATCACCGAGGACACCATCAGCTACGAAAAGGACGGCGAGGTCCATACCATCGCCGATGCGGATACGCTGGTGCTTGCCACGGGCTATCGTCCCAACACCAAGCTCGCCGACGACCTTGCCGCTGCTGGTGTTGCCACCCACGTGCTGGGCGATGCCAACAAGTGCGGCAACATTCGCGACGCCATCGGCGACGGCTATAAGGTTGCCTGCGAACTCTAGTCAACCCCTTTGCACCAATCGATTGCAAAAAGCGGCGGCTGCCCTGTGTGTTGGGCAGCCGCCGCCTGCGTTTTGCCAAAGAAAGATTATTGTCGGGCCCTAAATGCCTTTTGCTTCTGCTCCCTCCGCAATCATGTTGCGGTTATACACCAGGTGCAAATACATCGCGTCGTGCGCTGCGGTGGGGTTGCGCGCGGCGATGGCATCGGCCACGCCACGGTGGGTGCGGATGGTCTCCTCGACGAGCCTTTTTTGCCCGTTACGTCGATAAAGAGGGGAACGGATGCCTCGAGCACACCCATCAGACGGGCAACGACGAGGTTGCCGCCATCCCAGGGCGGCTTCATGGAGTAGCGCACGTACGCATCGAATTTCTCCTCTCATAGATGCGTGGCGCAAAGAGCCCCGAGTTCAATACGAGCTCGGGGCTCTTTTCGTCTAGATTGGGGACGCATAGCCGGACGAAAGCGTGTTGCGTTTGGCGTAAAACCATACGAAAGTGCAATTTGCGTCTTATTTCCGAACGTAAAGCAGACGAAAACCGTTTACGTCTGCTTTAAATCCGTATGAAAACGGTTTTCGTCTTGCAGGGCAGTTGCCGTTTCTACAGTTCAACTTCCAGTTCGGCTTTGTGCTCGTAGAGGTAGTCGCGCATGTAGGGGATGGCAAATGAGACCTTGCCGTACGAGGGGGCCTCGATAATCGATTCTCTTAACAGGCGGCTGCGGACGGAGCTCACCTGTTGAGGCGTTTTGTTTAGGGCATCGGCAACCATGCTGGTCGAGCTCGTTTGCCCCAAAGACGCCATGCTCAGCAGATAAGCGATGCACGTGGGCGGAATGCGCCGCAGCGTGGGCTCAATCACCATGGCGCAGAAGCGTTCGCGTGCCGTTGCAATGCCGCGCTCGGCTTCTTCTTCTCCAATAATCGCTGTATGTGCGCGTCTCGCTAACTGCCATGCGTAGTATCCAACGAGTTGGATCATGAAAGGATAGCCTTGCGTTGCCTCGGCAAGTTGGCCGGCAATACCTGGCTGCAACTCCATGCCAGACGCTTCAATGGTTTCCTCGAGGGAGTACGACACTTCGGTTACTGCCACAGCCTTCAGGTCAAAGGGGAGGGCACGGCGCAAAAACGTAAGTGTCTTTCCGTTGATGATGCTTTCAATCATCGAAGGCAGCCCAGCAAAAACAAAGGCGATATCAAGGTCTTCGCCGATAACCTGCTGAATCGCAATGGAGAGCGTTCGGACCTCATCGAGCTCTGCGTCTTGAACCTCGTCGAGAGTGATGAGCAGGCCATTTCCATTCTTGGATATTGTCTGTCTCATGGCGTCGCGTAGCGATGGGCCGATTCGCTCAATATCTATGCTGCCGATGGATATGCCAGCTACGGTGGGCTCAAATCTGGCGTGTTTTGCCTGGAATTTGGGCTGCAGCTGTTCGAGAATGCGCTGGCAAAGTCCCTCGGTTGCGACCTCTTTTATGACCGTCCAGCCACGGCTTTGCGCCAAACGTGAGCACTCGTCAAGGAGGACCGTCTTGCCCGTTCCACGGACGCCGGCTATGCGCATTAGGCGCCCAGGGGCACCAGGCCCGTTGGTGAGGCCTTCACTGAATTCTTCGAGTACATCTTCGCGGCCGATAATCGTGGGGGGTGTTTTACCTGCTGTGGGCTTAAAAGGGTTTGTTTGCATGTGAGCCACCTTTGCTCAAGATATAGCAAGATATAGCAAAGTATAGCAAGATATAGCAAAGTATAGTGAGATATAGCAACGTATAGCGCTGTTCGCGGGTTCTTACGGTGGTGCTATTTTCCGAATGCCGCGCGGATAAAGCGCTGGGCGAACAGCTTGTTGGCAACTCACGAGGGCTCGGGGTGCCAATTTGGGGTGCAGTAGTGCTGCGCCACGAAAAGGGCCTATCTACTACGTTTAAGCCGCAGGGGTCAACCATAGTCGGCTTTTTCGAAAATCGACAAGCTGTCTACCTGCACTGATAATTGTTCTCGGGGGAAGCGGGCACTGCGGGGCGCGGCAA
>CAUFMG010000016.1 GCA_959026725.1 uncultured Collinsella sp. | reverse complement strand
CGTAGTGCACGAAGTTGCTGCCGATGAAGCCGCAGCCGCCCGTGACGATGATGTTGTGGGGTTCGAAGATCTCGGACATGAGGGGTTTCTCCTAGTACTCGAGCGGGCTGTTGACGATCTCGCCGGCGGCGACCTTCTTCAGGTGCTGGCCGTAGACCGACTTGCCGTAGGCCTTCGCGGCCTCCTCAAGCTCGGCGGTGTCGATCCAGCCGTTCTCCCAGGCGATCTCCTCGGGGACGGACACGGGCAGGTCCTGGGAGTGCTCCACGGCGCGGACGAACTCCGCGGCCTCGTGCAGGCTCTCCATGGTGCCGGTGTCCAGCCACGCGTAGCCGCGGCCGAGGGTGACGACGGACAGCGTCCCCTCCTCCAGGTACATCTGGTTGAGCGTGGTGATCTCCAGCTCGCCGCGCGCGGACGGCTCCACCCTATGCGCTTTGGCGGCGACGTCGCCCGGGTAGAAGTACAGGCCGGTGACGGCGTAGGAGCTCTTGGGCTCGGCGGGCTTCTCCTCGATGGAGACGGCCCTGCCCTCGCGGTCGAACTCCACGACCCCGAAGCGCTCGGGGTCGTCCACGTGGTAGCCGAAGACCGTGGCGCGGCCCGACTCGGAGTTCTGGACGGCGCGCGTCAGGTGGCGGGACAGGCCGTTGCCGTAGAAGATGTTGTCGCCGAGCACCAGGGCGCACGGCTCGCCGGCGATGAACTCCTCGCCGATGGTGAATGCCTGGGCCAGGCCGTCCGGGCTCGGCTGCTCTGCGTAGGACAGGTTCACGCCGTAGCGCGAGCCGTCCCCGAGCAGGCGCTCGAAGTTGGGCAGGTCGGTCGGCGTGGAGATGACCAGGATGTCCCGGATGCCCGCCAGCATGAGGGTGGACAGCGGGTAGTAGATCATGGGCTTGTCGTAGACCGGCAGCAGCTGCTTGGAGGTCACGAGCGTGAGCGGGTACAGGCGGGTGCCGGACCCGCCGGCGAGGATGATGCCTTTCACTGGTTATCTCCTTCCGAGGAAAAGGTCTTCGTAGCTGTCAGTGATGGACCGCCACGAATACCGGTCGCGGATAACGGAGGTCGATGCCGTATCGAGCTCCTCGATCGACTTCCAATCCATCACGTCGGCGCTATTGATAAGTTCAGCCAAGTCTCCGGATTCCTTGCTCCAATACAGGGCCGAGTCCTCAGCGACCTCGCGGTTGAAACCGACGTCGAGAAGGAGGTTGAGGCGCGTGGACGCCAGCGCCTCCAGGAGGCTCGGATTGGTACCCCCGACCTCATGGCCATGGAAGTAGCCGTAAGCCTGCTCACGGATCTTCTTCAGGAGCTCCTGGTCGTAGACGGTCCCGACGAACTTGATGCGTGGGTCGGACTTGAAGTGCGTCTTCCGCTCGAGCTCCGCGAGGAAGGAGTCGTCCACTCCCGTCACGAGCGCGAAATCCCGCTTGGAGTCGGAAGCCATGAACTCGCGGATCATGGTCTCGTAGTTATTCTCGGGCACGAAGCGTCCCACGACCAGGTAGTAGCCGAAGGGCTCGAGGCCCTTCTCGGAGAGCCATCCAGTGAACTTGGGGTCGTCGTCCGCGAGCGCTGAGTGCCTGATGTCGGCCCCGTAGGCGATGAAGGTCGTCTCGGGGTCCAGGTCGGCATACTCCCCTCGAATGTACTTCTCAATGTTCTTGGAGTCGCACACCATCAGGTCGGCGTGCTTGACCATCCCGCGCTCCGAGACTTTCCAGTACCTGCGGACGGGCGCGCTCCACTTGGCGCGCTTCCACTCGTGGCCGTCGGGGTTCACGAAGACCTTGCCACCAAGGGCGTGGATCCTCTTTACGTACTTTCCGAAAAACGGTCCGATGCGACAGGCCAGCACGTAGACGATGGGGTGCTCGACACGGTTATTCTCGATATAGGCGGTGCACCACTTGAGGGCGTCTATGTCGTAGAAGATCGCCCTAGCGGCTCCGACGGGCCTGCGTAGTACCTTGAAGCAATGCGCTCCGTTGTGCTCGAACTCGCCGACCTCCTCGGCGGAGTCCACAGCGCACGCCACGTGGTACTTGATGTCGGGCGATACCTGATTCTCGGTCAGTTTCTCCACGAACGTCTCGTAGCCGCCGTAGTTTGCCGGAATTCCCTTGGATCCGATGATGAAAACATGCTGCATTAGTACGCATCGCTCCCGTTAAAGACCTCCAGAACCGTTAGGAGGATGATCTTGAAGTCCGTGATGACTCCGCGCTTGGCTATGTATTCGAGGTCCCGGCGGACCATGCCGTCGAACCCGGTGGAGTTTCGCTCTGTCACCTGCCAGAGCCCCGTAATACCTGGCTTCACTGCTAGCCTCTGTAGGTCGTACTCGGTGTACTCCGCGACTTCGTTCGGCAGCGGCGGACGAGGCCCAACGACGCTCATCTGACCCAGAAACACGTTGACGAACTGCGGGAACTCGTCGATCGAGTGTTTGCGGATGAACTTGCCGATTTTCGTTACGCGGGGGTCCTCCCTCATCTTGAACATGGCACCGGCGATCTCGTTCTGCTCCTTGAGCTCGGCCAGGCGCTCGTCGGCATCCCTGTACATGGAGCGGAACTTCCACATGCGGAAGGTGGTCAGGCTGCCGTCGGGGCGGGTCTGACCAACGCGGATCTGGCTGTAAAACGGGTTGCCCTCGCTCTCCAGGCGGATGGCGGCGGCCAACACCAGACCGGGGATCGCGATGAGGACGAGTACAACACCGCTGAAAACGATATCAAACGTGCGCTTTATGGCCCGGTAGGCCAGGCGCGAGTTGTCCCAGTCCATGATGGATTGCATGGCCCTGTAGCTGGCGGCGCCCTCACGCCGGTCCATGGCCTGAGAAATGAGCGCCGCCCCCGCGGGCGCATCCGTTGCATATTGAGTTTTATCCGACACGTTCTCTTCCAACACTTTGTCCCCGGTTCGGGGAGCCTCCCTGTTCTGTGCAGCGACCATCTACAGTTAGGCGATCGCCTTTTTAAAGTTCCGCATGACGCGCTGCTCGTTTGAAAGCACCGCGAGGCCAACGCGCGTAGTCACGCGTCGGCCGCACAGATCGAGCTCCAAATAAGCAGTGCTCTTGCGTCTATTAATGGTTTTGATAAGGCCTTCGTGGCCCAGCAGCGGCCCTGCCGTCACTACGACCTGGTCACCGTCTTTTAGGGCCTCGCTCATGGGCACTACGCGGTCTCCCCTGTGCGTAAAGCCGCCAATAAGCTGGACCTCTTCTTTTGCCAGCGGCACAAACTGACCGTCCTGGGAAAGCACCCGGGCAAAGTCGTCCATGCGCAGCAGATACTGTTGTACGGTTCGGGGATCTGTCGTGTCGCAGATAAGATAACCGGGAAAGAGCGGCTTGGTCGTATTGACCCATTCGCCGTGTACTTTGATCTCGGTTTGAAATTGGGGATAAAAGAGCTCCTGCATGGCACCAGCCGGCACCATGCGCTCAATGCGCTCGCGCATTACGTCTTCGCGACCGTTAATGACCTGGATCACATACCACACGAGCACCACCCCCTTGCTGTCTTACGTGTGGCTCACGGGGTTTGGGTATGGCTTCGCCAGGGCGCTTATGCGCGAAGGCGCTCCATATTCAAACCCTGAGCCCAGTCAGACAAGCACGTGGCTCTGCCCCACCGTGAACGGTATGTATAAGCGCAGTTGCTAGAGATGCGGCCGTGTATCGCAAAAAGACCGCGTCTCCAGCTGGCTGCGTGCGAACCAGTCAAGCGGGAACAAAACTGGACCGCACGCAAACAGCTGTAAAACTGCTTCTTATTGGCATGCATGCTATAAATTGCATCATGGAATAACCCAATACAAATAAATAACGTTGCATGACTTCTTTATTGGAGCTCGTGGTGTTTCTGGCACCGCCGTTACGGCCGGATGCTGATCGACCCTGCGCTTTTTGGCTTGCTGGAGCCGCGAGCACAGTTGAACTCATGTAACGTTAGGTATCCTAGCACAAGCTGTTAGCGAAACTGATTTGGGCTGCGTTGGACAACATATCGTTCATTTAGCGTGCTTAAGGGGGTTATTTTGGGATGTTGTTCACGTTGATGCAGGTTAATGGGATGCTAACGGTGATTAGGCGCGTTCCTGAAGCCCATATGGAACGGCAATCTACACTGATAATCGCGTTTGTATAACAAACTATGTACAGACATGGGAAATAAATTGTGCAACTTTTTGTTGATGTGGAAGGGGTTTCTGCGCGAGGTGTTTTGGCATGAAAAAAGGCCTTCGGAATCCCGAAGGCCTTTGCATTCACGATGGTGGAGACGAGGGGGATCGAACCCCTGACCTCTTGACTGCCAGTCAAGCGCTCTCCCAGCTGAGCTACGCCCCCGTGACGAGGAGATACTATAGGGGAAGAATCTTAGTTATGCAAGAAGTTTTTTTGGGCCGATCTTCTTACTTACGGGTTTTCCTGGGACGGGGCAAAAATAATCACTCTACGAGCGATTATTTTTATCCACCGTCCCGATAAAACCCTGATGCAGCAAATAACCGATTGCGACGCCTTGGTGGACTTTGATCCTGGCCGTACCCCTGACGACGTTGCTGATGCCCGTGTCGGCTAGTAGGCCTAACGAAGCGTGATCTAACTCCCACTCTAAACCGTGTTCGCTTACCTCGGTGTTGGGGGCAATGGCGATGATGGAAAACGTCTTACCCTCGGCGCCCTCGATGGTCCAGGATTCGCCTCCGTGCAGGATGCGGGCCGTGGTCTCGTCCTCGTCAATCCAGACTGGGGCATCCTCGTAGCCCGCGAGCAGCCCCAGTACGGAAAGCGCCATATCCGGACGGCCGCCCGTAGCGCAAGTCGCAACCACTTCGGCACCCGGCCAGCGACGGCGGACGGAATCGAGCGCCAACGCAAGATCGGTATAGTCCTTGTACGGGTCGTGGCGCTCAACTTCAAAGTCGGTGGCGGCATCGACCAGTGCGCGCCCCGCATCGCTCACCGTGTCGGCATCCCCCACATATACGTCGCAGCTCAGGCCAGCGCCCAGCAGCGCGTCGAGTCCGCGGTCCACGGCGACAACGTAATCGCACTCCCCCGCTAGCCTACGCAACAGATCCGCGCTCGCCACCACGGGCGAGCCGCAGACCACTAATACCTTGCAAGCCACAGCCCTCGCCTATCCCTCAAACGAAAGTACGCGGGCCAGATCCAGCTCCTCGTAGCTGTCGATAAAGATATCGCAGTTTGCGCGCACATCGTCGCGCTTCATACGGCCGTGCGGGTCATAAATACCTACACGCTTAAAGCCGGCGGTGCCAGAGCTCTTTAGGCCAAAGACGGCGTCCTCAAACACCCAAGCGCGCTCAAACTTGTGCCCATGGCGCTCCTCCAGGCGGCGCAGCGCCAGCTCGTATACGTCGGGGAACTGCTTAGAGCGACCTGCCTCGCCCGTGGTGGTCACAAACTCCATGTAGGCATCGAGCCCGGCACCCGCAAGCGCAGACTTAACCAGCTCGGCCGGCGTGGACGTGGCAACGCACATGGCAATGCCGGCCGCCTTCGCCTGCTCCAAAAATGCAAGCAGGCCCTCGCGCGGCGGCACCTTGGAGTAGCCGTCGATCAAAATCTCGCCCAGCTCGCGATACAGCTCCTCGCCATTCGCGCCAATGCCCCACGTGTCGTGGTAGGCCTGGCACTCGTCCTCCAGCGACAGGTGCTCAAACTGGGCAAAATCATCGACCGTCACGTCGACACCGTGGCGGTGCAATAACTCGGGCTGGGCATAGGCCCAAACGGGGGTGCTATTTACCAGCGTGCCGTCGCAATCGAAAATAAAAGCAACCTTGGGAGCGGCGGTGTGGGACATAAACGAACCTTTCGATATCAAATGGTAAACATCCTGCTAAAAACGTTTTACCAAACGTCAGTCAAACAATTTTGAAACCCAAATTGGTAAAACTGTCAAGAGTTTTACCACGGCAATTCTGCCAGTGGTATAAACATGTCGCTTACCGATTAAACGCCTCCGTAAATCCGCTTTCGTCCATAAAACTAACGCACAGGTGTTATCGTAGTTTCTGCCGAAAGTTCCACCGAGCACGCGAGGTGGAACGAATCACAGAAACTTCGCCGTCCCTTCGATTCGTGCAGCCTTGGACCTTTCGCATCTAGTCACCAAGGCAACACGCTGCCGCGTCATGATGGGATCAAACGTGAGCGATACAAAGCTAAAGCCAACGGCTAAAAAGCCCGCAACCCGCAAACCGGCTCCGCACGCACCGGAGCTCTCCAAGGACGATGTCTATCTGTTTGGCATTGGTATGTGGGAGCGCAGCTGGGAAAAGATGGGCGCGCATCCCGACACGCAGAACCGTACGCGCGGCTGGCGCTTTTGCGTTTGGGCGCCCGACGTAAAGAGTGTCCATGTCATTGGTGAATTTAACGACTGGGATGAACAAGCCAACCCGCTGGTGCCCGTGCACACGAGCGCTATATGGGAAGGCTTTATTCCTGGCGCCGAGCAGGGCCAGCTATATAAATATCTCATCGAGACCAACGAGGGTGAGAAGCTCTACAAGGCCGATCCGTATGCCTTTAAGGCCGAGTGCCCTCCGGGTACCGCGAGCGTGCTGTGGACCCTCGACGGCTATAAGTGGAACGACGCCGCATGGCTCAAGCGCCGCGCCGGCCACAACCACATGTCGCAGCCGCTTAACATCTACGAGGTGCATATTGGCTCATGGAAGCGCCACGGCGACGCGCCGCAGGGCGAGCCGGACGAGTACGGCAACTACCCCGGACCCATGGATCCCTTCCCCGCGCAGCGCGGCGAGTTCTACACCTACGACGACCTGTCGGTGGAGCTCGTGGACTACGTGCGCGACATGGGCTATACGCATATCGAGGTCATGCCGCTTATGGAGCATCCTTTCGATGGCTCCTGGGGCTACCAGACGACCGGCTACTACGCCGCCACGTCGCGCTACGGCAACCCGCAACAGCTCATGCACTTTATCGATGCATGCCACGAGGCAGGCATCGGCGTGATCATGGACTGGGTGCCCGGCGGTTTTTGCGCCGACGCCCACGGCCTTGCTACCTTTAACGGCCACATGCTATTTGAGCACGAGATCCACCCCAACTGGGGCACGCACAAGTTCGACTTCGCCCGCGGCGAGGTCCGCTCCTTCCTGGTCTCCAACGTGCTGTACTGGCTCGAGAACTTCCACGTTGACGGCATTCGCATGGACGGCGTGTCCAGCATGCTGTACCTCAACTTTGGCATCGACGATCCGGGCCAAAAGAAGTTCAACAAGTACGGTACCGAGGAGGACCTGGACGCCAGCGCGTTTATCCGTCAGGTCAACTGCGCCGTGGAGGCGCACTACCCTGACGTGATGATGATGGCCGAGGAGTCCACCGCGTGGCCGCTCGTGACCTACCCGCCGCAAGACGGCGGCCTGGGCTTCCACTACAAGTGGGACATGGGCTGGATGAACGACACCCTGCACTACATGCAGACCGATTTTCCGTGGCGTCCCGGCAACCACGGGCTGCTGACCTTCTCCATCATGTACGCCTTTACCGAGAACTTCATTTGCCCGCTGAGCCACGACGAGGTCGTACACGGCAAGTGCTCGCTGATCGGCCGCATGCCGGGCGACTGGTGGCGCCAGTTTGCCGGTCTGCGCACGCTGGCTTTCTACCAGATGACGCATCCCGGTGCCAAGCTCAACTTTATGGGCAACGAGATCGGCCAGTTTATTGAGTGGCGCTACTACGAGTCTATCCAGTGGTTCCTGACCGAGGAGTACGAGACCCACCGTCATCATCAGGCGTTTATCAAGGCGCTCAACCACCTGTACACCGCCGAGCCCGCCCTGTACGAGCGCGGCTACACCGACGACGGCTTCACCTGGATCGACGCGGATAACTCCAAGCAGTCCATCGTGAGCTTTGTGCGTCAGGGCGAGGACGTCGATGACGACTTGGTGATCCTGATCAACTTTGACCCGGCGAGCTACGAGAGCTTCCGTGTGGGCGTGCCGCGCGAGGGTGACTGGGAGGTCATCTTCGATTCCGACCGTCCCGAGTTTGGCGGCAGCGGATACGCCGACGAGGAGCCCTACACCTGCTCGAGTGAGCCCTATCCCTGGAACGGGCAGATGGACTCCATTGAGATTAAGGTGCCCGGCCTGGCAGGTGTAGTGCTTAAGCGCCGCGGCCCCAGCAGCTATAAGCCGCCCGTGGTCGAGAAGCCCAAGAAGGCGACGCGTAAGCGCACGTCCTCGGTGAAACCCAAGACCGCGGCTGCCAAGAAGGCTCCGGCCAAGGCAAAGACTGCCAAGTCTGCCGCCAAGGCTTCGGCAAAGTCCACCACGGCCAAAAAGGCAGCCACCAAAAAGGCTGCTCCCAAGGCCAAGGCAGCTGCAGCTAAGGCTTCTGCCAAGAAAGCGTAACAAAGCCGTTACAGCTGTAATTACCCGCCCCGCGGGGGCGTAGGATACAAGTCATAGCCGTTCCGGGAGAAACATCCCCGGGGGAAAGGAACGTATGAATAAGATCTTCGACAACAAGCAGGAGTTTACCGAGCTCTATCGCGATGCCGTCATGAGCATCAGCGGCAAGAGCGTCGAGGCCGCCAGCGACCTGGACCGCTTTAACGCCCTGGCCAAGCTCGTGGCCGAGAAAGCCCGCACCGTTGCCACCAAGAGTGACGCCCGTGTTACCGCCGAGGGCAAGAAGCGTGTGTACTACTTCTCGATCGAGTTTTTGATCGGCCGCCTGCTCGACAACTACCTGCTCAACTTTGGCGTGCGCGACATGGTCGCCGAGGCGCTCGACGACATGGGCTTTGACCTGTCCGTCATCGAGAACCAGGAGCCCGATCCGGCGCTGGGCAACGGTGGCCTGGGCCGTCTGGCCGCATGCTTCCTGGATTCCATGGCAGCCGAGGGCATTGCCGGCTACGGCAACGGTATGCGCTACCGCTACGGCCTCTTTAAGCAGGAGATCGTCAACGGCAGCCAGGTAGAGGCCACCGACGAGTGGCTCACCCACGGCTATCCCTGGGAGGTCCGTCGTCAGGACAAGGCCGTGACCATTAAGTTTGGTGGCCACGTTGAGGGCTATGAGGAGAACGGCCGCACGTTCTACCGCACGGTGGACACGCAGGACATCCTGGCCGTCCCCTACGACATCCCCGCTGTGGGCTATGCCGGCGAGACCGTCAACAAGCTGCGCGTCTGGGCCGCCGAGCCGGTCGAGGAGCACTTTGACCTTGAGGCCTTCAACCGCGGCGACTACGCCCTGGCCGACGCCGAGCGCGCCGAGGCCGAGGCCATCAGCGCCATCCTCTACCCCAACGACGCCGGCGAGCACGGTCGACTGCTGCGCCTGAAGCAGGAGTACCTGTTTGTCTCGGCCGGCATCTACAGCCTGCTCGACACCTTTGAGAAGGAGCACGGCGAGAACTGGGAGCTGCTGCCGCAGTTTGTGGCCATCCACACCAACGACACGCACCCCGCCATGTGCGGCCCCGAGCTCATGCGCATCCTCATCGACGAAAAGAAGCTCGAGTGGGACGACGCCTGGAATATCGTGACGCAGGTCGTGAGCTACACCAACCATACTATCCTTCCCGAGGCTCTGGAGAAGTGGCCCATCGGCACGTTCTCCAAGCTCCTCCCCCGCGTGTACCAGATCATCGACGAGATCAGCCGTCGTTGGCACGAGTCGTTCGACACTACGCAGGAGGGCTGGCAGGAGCGTCTGCGCCAGACCGCCATTCTGTGGGACGGCGAGATTCGCATGGCCAACCTGTCCGTGATCTGCAGCCACAGCGTCAACGGTGTGGCCAAGATCCACTCCGACATCATCAAGAACATCGTGCTCAAGGACTTCTATGCCCTTACGCCCGAGAAGTTCAACAACAAGACCAACGGCATCTCGCACCGCCGCTTCTTTGCCGAGGCCAACCCCACCTACGCCAAGCTCGTGACCGAGGCCATTGGCGATGGCTGGCTGAAGGACGCCTTTGAGCTGGAGAAGCTCAAGGAGTTTAAGGACGACACCGAGTTCCTGAAGGCCGTAGGCGCCTCCAAGCGCGCCAACAAGGAGCGTCTGGCTGCCTACGTTAAGGCCGAGACCGGTCTGGTCATCGACCCCAATACCGTCTTCGATGTTCAGGTAAAGCGCTTCCACGCCTACAAGCGCCAGCTCATGAACATCATGAAGGTGATGGACATCTACAACCGTCGCATCGCCGATCCCAACTTCCACGTGACGCCGACGACCTTCATCTTTAGCGGCAAGGCTGCCTCGAGCTACACCTTTGCCAAGGAGACCATCCGCCTGATCAACTCGGTGGCTGAGGTCATCAACAACGACCCGCGCGTCAACGAGGTCATGAAGGTCTGCTTTATCCCCAACTTCCGCGTGAGCAACGCCCAGCTCATCTACCCTGCCGCCGAGATCTCGGAGCAGATCTCCACGGCCGGCAAGGAGGCCTCGGGCACGTCCAACATGAAGCTCATGATGAACGGCGCCATTACGCTGGGTACCCTCGACGGCGCTAACATCGAGATCGCCGACCTGGCCGGCCGCGAGAACGAGGCCATCTTTGGCCTGACCGCTCCCGAGGTCGAGCAGCTCTGGGCATCGAACAGCTACTTTGCGTGGGATACCCTCAACGGCGACCGCGAGCGTCTGGGCCGTGTGATGGACGAGCTCAAGGACAATACCTTTGCGGGCCTTTCGGGCAACTTTGAGAGCATCTATAACGAGCTCATGAACAACAACGACCCCGACCTGGTCATGGCAGACTTCCGCAGCTATGTTGACGCCTGGGAGAAGCTCACGAACAGCTACGGCGACCAAGAGACCTGGAACCGCAAGGCGCTGCTCAACACCGCCTCCTCGGGCTGGTTCTCAAGCGACCGCACCATTCGCGAGTACCGCGACGAGATCTGGCACGCGTAAAGGCCGCGGGCTCCCCTATGCCAGCACGGCATTACTCGACGGGCGTGACGTTGCGCCGCGCCCGTCGCAAATGGGTTTAGGAACATCGATGACAGAAGGAGAAATCGATGAGTAAGAAAGAATGCATCGCGATGCTCCTCGCAGGAGGACAGGGCAGCCGATTGGGGGCACTCACCCAAAAGATCGCTAAGCCGGCGGTTAGCTTTGGTGGCAAGTTCCGCATTATCGACTTTTCGCTGTCCAACTGCTCCAACTCGGGCATCGACACGGTGGGTGTTCTGACGCAGTATCGCCCCTACCTGCTGCATGCCTACGTGGGCTCCGGCGAGGCGTGGGATCTGGACAGCCGCGACGGCGGCGTGTCGATCCTGCCGCCGTACGAGACGCAGACCGGCGGCGCCTGGTATGCGGGCACGGCCGACGCCATTACGCAGAACCTCGACTACATCAAGGCCAACGACCCCAAGTACGTCCTGATTCTTTCGGGCGATCACCTGTATCGTATGGACTACCGCAAGATGCTCAAGACGCACATTGAGAACAACGCCGACCTCACGGTGAGCGTCATGCCCGTGCCGTGGGAGGAGGCCAGCCGCTTTGGCATCCTGACCACCGACCCCGAGGACGGCCGCATCACCAAGTTCACCGAGAAGCCCGATAAGCCCGATTCGAACCTCGCATCCATGGGCATCTACATCTTCTCGGCCGACGTGCTGATCGAGGCACTCGAGGAGGACGCTCTGGACCAGCGTTCGAGCCACGACTTTGGCAAGGACATCATCCCCAAGCTGCTCGGCGAGGGCAAGCGCCTGTACAGCTACGAGTTCCACGGCTTTTGGAAGGACGTCGGCACCATCGCCAGCTTCCACGAGACCTCGATGGACCTGCTGGGCAACAACCCCGAGTTTGATCTGTTTGACAAGCACTTCCCCATCATGTCCAACATCACCACGCGTCCGCCGCACTACATTGGTCCGGATGGTCGCCTGGACGACTGCCTGGTCTCCAACGGCTGCAAGATCTACGGTACCGCTCGCCACTCGATCCTTTCGACCGATGTCATCATCGAGGAGCGCGCCGTGGTCGAGGACTCCGTGCTGCTGCCGGGTGCGCACGTTAAGAGCGGCGCACACATCTGCCGCGCTATTTTGGGCGAGAACTCCACGGTCGAAGAGAGCGTGAAGCTCGGCTCTGTCGATACCACCAAGGATACGGCCGTCGTTGGAAATGACGTCGTTATCGGGAAGGGGGAATGATCCGATGATCAATCGCAAGGCCATCGGTTATATCACCGCTAACTACTCTTCGACCTACGGCAGCGTGCTGCTCAAGGATCGCCCCATCGCGTCCGTTCCGTTTTTGGGCCGCTACCGCCTGATCGACTTCCCACTGTCCAACATGATGAATGCTGGCATTAAGACCGTCGGTGTCGTCATGCCGGGCAACTATCGCTCGCTGATCGACCACGTGGGCTCGGGCAAGGACTGGGGCCTGGACCGCAAGAAGGGCGGCCTGTTCATGGTGCCCGGCAACGCGTATGGCACCACCAAGGGCGGCATGCGCTTCCTGCTGCGCGACATCATCTCCAACAAGACGCTGTTCCAGCGCTCGGACAAGCCCTATGTTGTGATGATGGGCACCAACATCATCTTTAACATGGACCTCAACACCATCATCGACGCGCACGAGAACTCCGGTGCCCAGATGACCGTGGTGTACTGCAAGGCCACGCGCAATGTCGATGACGAAACCAAACTCGAGATTAACGAGAACGGCCGCCTGACGGGCGTGAGCGCCGGCGTCGTGTACGGCGACAACGCCTCTATGGACTGCTGCATCGTCAACCGCGAGACGCTGCTCGAGATCATCGACCACTACCAGGCCGCCGACTATCTGGACCTGCTCGAGGCACTCCAGGGCGACTTTGGCAACATCGACGTTTGCAGCTACGAGTACAAGGGCGAGGTCGTGGGCGTGTTTAGCGAAAAGTCGCTGTATCGCCGCAGCATGGACCTGCTCGACCAGACCGTGGCCGACCATCTCTTTGACCCCGAGCGTCCGATTCTGACCAAGGCTCACGACGTGCCGCCTTCGCGCTATGCGACCGGCAGCCACGCCTGCAACTCGATCATCTCGGCCGGCTGCATCATCAAGGGCACCGTGCGCAATTCGATCCTGTCGCGCGGCGTTGTGGTTGAGGAAGGCGCTTCGGTGACCAACTCAATCATCAACCAGAGCTGCATCATCAAGAGCGGCGCCCGCGTTGAGAACGCCATTCTGGACAAGAACAACGTGGTTCCCACCAACACCGAGCTTCGCGGCACGCCCGAGAACATCCTGGTGCTGGGCAAGGCCCCGTTAACTTCTGATATCACCAACGCGAGCTAGCTTTGGCACCGCAACATCGCTCGTAACAGGTAGAATAGCCGCCCGGTTAGCGCCAGGCGGCTATTCTCGAATTGCAACATGGGAGACAATATGGCAGATTCCAGCAAAAAGATGCAGATCGTGTTTGCCTCGGCCGAGTGCGCACCGTTTGTTAAGACCGGTGGCCTGGGCGACGTGGCGGGCTCGCTGCCTGCGGCGCTCGTGTGCGCCGGCGCCGAAGTCATCGTGATGGTGCCCAAGTACGCCACCATCAAGGACGAATACAAGGCGCAGATGGAGCACTTTGCCGACTTTTACGTGAGCCTGGGCTGGCGCAACGAGTACTGCGGGCTTGAGAAGCTCGAGCACGACGGCGTCACCTATATGTTCGTTGACAACGAGCGCTACTTTGCGCGCGACTATCCGTACGGCTTCTTTGACGACGGCGAGCGCTTTGCGTTCTTCTCCAAGGCCATCACCGAGAGCCTGCAGCACCTGCCCGCCGGCTTTGAGTGCGACATCCTGCACTGCAACGACTGGCAGACGGCGCTGGCGCCCGTGTTTTTGCGCGAGTTCTACCAGGGCCTGCCGCTGTATGACCGCGTCAAGACCGTGTTCTCGATCCACAACGTGGCGTTCCAGGGCCAGTTTAGCGACACCGTGATGGAGGACATCCTGGGCGTGGCGCACATTCCGGCGGCCGCCTCGCAGCTGCGTTGCGACGCCTGCAGCATCAACTACATGCTGGGCGCGCTGCGCTATGCCGATGCCATCACCACGGTAAGCCCCACCTATGCCAACGAGATCCAGACGCCCGAGTTTGGCGAGGGCCTGGACTGTGTGTTGCGCGAGCGCTCCTATGCGCTGCAGGGCATTTTGAACGGCATTGACGTGGCGGGCTTTGACCCGGCGACCGACAAGCGCATTGCCGCAAACTACACGGTCGAGGACCGTTCCGGCAAGGCAGTGTGCAAGGCCAAGCTGCAGGAAGAGCTGGGGCTCGAGGTTCGCGACGACCGTCCGCTCATGGTGATGGTCACGCGCCTGACGCGCCAGAAGGGCATGGACCTGGTCATGTACGCGCTCGACCGCATCCTGTCCGGCGGCGTGCAGGTAGCGGTGCTGGGCACCGGCGACCGCGACTACGAGGACGGCCTGCGCTACTTCCAGGACAAGTACCCCGGCACCATGGCCGCGCGCATCGAGTTCGATCCGGCGCTGTCGCAGCGTATGTATGCCGCCGCCGATATGTTCCTGATGCCTTCGAAGTTTGAGCCCTGCGGCCTGTCGCAGATCATCGCCATGCGCTACGGCACCCTGCCCATCGTGCGCGAGACCGGTGGCCTGAAGGACACGGTGATCCCGTATAACGAGTTTACCGGCGAGGGCACGGGCTTCTCGTTTAGCAACTTTAACGGCGACGAGATGGGCGACGCCGTGTTCCGCGCGGCACGCCTGTTCTGGGACAACCGCGACGCCTGGAACCAGCTGGTCACGCAGGCCATGAGCCAGGACTTTAGCTGGACGCACTCGGCCGACAAGTATCTGGACCTGTACTTCTTTATGCATCCGGAGATTGAGAGGCCGGCGGCGGTTGTCGACGAGCCTGTGGTTGTGGCTGAGCCCGAGCCCAAGGCCGAGCCGGTTGTTGAGGCGCCCACTGCTGCTGAGGAGCCCAAGGCGAGGGAGAAGCCGGTTGAGGCTAAATCTGAGGTCAAGGTTGAGGCAGCTCCCGAGGTTGAGGCTAAGCCGGCTGCGAAGCCTGCCGCCAAGAAGACCACGAGGCGCAAGACAACGGCCAAGAAGGCTACGACAACCAAGGCCGCTGCCACCAAGACCGCCGCAGCAAAGACGACTGCCACCAAGGCAACGACGACACGTAAGCGCACGACCGCCGCTGCTAAGAAAGCCGCCGAGGTCGAGGCTGCTCCCGAGGTAAAGGCCGAGACTGCCGAGGCCAAGCCGGCCGCTAAGGCTCCGGCCAAGACTGCAGCCAAGAAGACGACCGCGACCAAGAGCACGACCAAGACCACTGCCGCCAAGAAGGCTACGGCAACCAAGTCGACGACCGCCAAGGCCGCTGCAAAGAAGGCGGCCGCAAAGCCGGCGGCCAAGGTCGAGGAGACGTCCGCCGAGCCCAGGGCCGAGGCAACTGTCGAGGCAAAGCCGGCCGCCAAGACCACCACGCGCAAGCGCTCTACGACAACGGCCAAAAAGACCACGACCAAGACAGCCGCTCCCAAGGCGGAGGCTAAGGTTGAGGCCAAGCCCGCTACCGCCAAAGAGGAGCCCAAGGCCGAGGTAAAGGTCAAGCCCGAGCCCGCCAAGGAGACCCCGGTCTCCCCTGCCACCACGACCGTGGAAAAGGCCCCGTCCAAGAAGACGTCCGTCCGCAAGGCAACGGCCACCCGCAAGCGCCGCTAGCCCACAGACGATCTAAAACCTAATCAAAACCCTAAACAAGGGGCGCTCCAACCGGGCGCCCCTTCTCTGTAGATAGTTAGTAAACGATTTTCTAGGACAACCGTTCGCCGATGGTAAACGGATGTTGTTTATACACCCTGTGTACAACAGATATACTTATATTTTGTGCGTAAAGCCCATGGCCCGCAGGCCGTGATTCTATTGAACTGGACCGTACTATGAGATTGATACACAACAGCCGCCTACCGCAGTTTCGCACTCCGTTTGGCGCTGTGACCACAGGAACTACCGTTGCACTCTCGGTTATTTTGGAGGATGCCGATCCCAAACAGGCAACACTCACCCTGCGTACCTGGGTCGATGAAGTCGGCGAGACCCTGATTCCGATGGAGCACGAAGGCGATGGCATTTTTACCGGCGAGCTCAAATGCACTGAACCGTGTCTTGTGTGGTACAGCTTTATATGCAATATCGAGGGCCAGCCCGAGGTTCGCCTGGGCGCGCCCCAGGGCCGCACCGGCGGCGAGGGCGTAACCTACGACTACGCTGAGGTGCCGTCATTCCAGGTCACCGTCTACAAACACCGTGAGAACCGTCCTACCTGGTACGAGCGCGGTATGGTCTACCAGATCTTCCCCGATCGCTATGCCCGCGACGAGCACTGGCGCGAGCGCACGCTGGCCGAGGTCGAAAAACCGCGTAAAGGCATTCAGCGCCGCATGGTCGAGGACTGGAACGAGCCGCCTGTGTACGAGCGCGCCGAGGACGGCTCCATCAAGACCTGGGACTTCTACGGCGGCTCGCTCAAGGGCATCCAGGAAGACCTGCCCCGCATCGCCGAGCTGGGCTTTACGGCCATCTACCTCAACCCCATCTTTGAAGCCGCGAGCAACCACCGCTACGACACGGCCGACTACACCAAGATCGACCCGATCCTGGGCACCGAGCAGGACTTTACCGAGCTGTGCCAGGCAGCCGAGAAGCTGGGCATCTCCATCATCCTGGACGGCGTCTTCAACCACACGGGCGACGACTCGATCTATTTCAACCGCTACGGCAACTACCCCGGCGTGGGTGCCTGGCAGAGCGAGGATTCGCCGTGGCGCGATGCGTTTACCTTCCACGAAGACGGCTCGTATGACTGCTGGTGGGGCGTGGGCAACATGCCAGCCATCAACGAGAAGTCCGAGCTGGTGCGCGAGAGGCTCCTGGGCAAGGACGGCGTGATCCGCAAATGGCTGCGCGCCGGCGCTCATGGCTGGCGCCTGGACGTCGCCGACGAGCTTTCTGACGACTTCCTGGCCGAGATCAAGAAGGCCGTACTCGCCGAGAAGCCCGACGCACTGTTGCTCGGCGAAGTCTGGGAAGACGCCTCCAACAAGATTAGCTACGGCCATCTGCGCCGCTACCTGCAGGGTTCCGAGCTGGACTCTGCTATGGATTACCCCTTCCGCGACATGGTCATCGGCTTTTTGATGGGCTACAAGAACGCCTACCAGGCAGCCGAGGATATCGAGACCCTGCGCGAAAACTACCCGAGCGAGGCATTGTCCTGCGCGCTCAACCTGCTTTCGAGCCACGACCGTCCGCGCATCATCTCGGTGCTCGGCGGCGGCCCCGACGAGTCGCAGCTGCCCGAGTGCGAGCGCAGCAAATGGCGCCTGGACGAGAACTCGATGGGACTGGCCAAGAGCCGTTTTTGGCTCGCCACGCTCATGCAGATGACCTTCCCCGGCGTACCTTCGATCTACTACGGCGACGAGTACGGCCTGGAGGGCCTGACCGATCCGGGCAACCGCCGCACCCTGCCGACCAAGGACCAGCTGCACGACTTCGACACGCTGGCTATTGTCAAGAACGCCTCCGCCGTACGCCGCGCACTGCCATTTATGATCGACGGCGAAATCAGGGCCTTCGCGCTGAACGACGAGGTGCTCGCCTACAACCGCACGGGCAAGGATGGCGAGTCCGCAACGGTTATCATCAACCGCAGCCTGCGCAATTCGCACCGCGTGACGATTCCGGCGCTCGGCGAATGCGCGAGTGACGTGATTAGCGGTCACGAGTGCGAGATCCACAACGGTACGGTCACGCTCGATCTGTATCCGCTGGGCTCGTCGATCATCTATCACCACGCCGAGCAGCGCCTGCAGGAGCCGCTCGATCACGGCGCGGGCGTCGTGTGCCATATCACCTCGGTGCCCACCGACGACGGCAAGCCCGGCACGATCGGTGCGCCCACGCGTCGCTTTATCGATCATCTGACCGCTATGGGCATGCGCTACTGGCAGGTCCTACCCGTCAATCCGACGGACTTCTTCCGCTCTCCTTACGCTGGGCCTTCGGCCTTTGCGGGCAATATTGACCTGCTGCCCGAGAGCCAGGAAGAGCTGGCGGCAGACTTTGAGACTTGGAAGGCCCGTGGCGGCGAGGATGCAGATCCGCTGTACACGGCGTTTAAGCATCGCAACGCCGACTGGCTCGAGAAGTACTGCGTCTACATGGCCGTCAAGAAGTACTTTGAAGGCGAATCACGTCACGATTGGCCGGCCGATGTCGCGCGCTACAACGAGCATCTGATTGACGACAAGCGTTTCCACGACGAGGCAGAGCTGCAGGCGTACATGCAGTACCGCTTTGACCTGGCCTGGTGCGAGCTCATGAACTACGCGCACAAGAAAGGCATCGAGGTCATCGGCGATATTCCTATGTACGTGTCCGACGATTCGGCAGACGGGTGGAGCGAACCCGAGAACTTCTGGCTGTCCGATACCGGCAAAGCAATCGAGATTTCCGGCGCGCCACCCGACAACTTTGCGCCCGAGGGCCAGGTGTGGGGCAACCCGACATTCCGCTGGGACCACATGAAGCAGAACGGCTATACCTGGTGGATGGATCGCCTGCGCCGCGCGTTCTCGCTCTACGACCGCGTGCGTCTGGATCACTTCCTGGGATTCCACAGCTATTACAGCATTCCCGCGGGCAAGGCATGCGCCGACGGTCGCTGGCTAGCGGGCCCGGGCAAGGACCTGTTCCAGACCGCCTACGACGAGCTTGGTCCGCTCAACTTTATCGCCGAGGACCTGGGCTATTTGACGCCCGGTGTTCGTGCGATGGCTTCGACCTGCGGCTTCCCCGGCATGGACGTGCTGGAGTTTAGCGATTACGACGTCCGTTGCGGCGTGCATCCCACGCCCGGCAAGATCCTGTACACCTCGACGCACGATACGTCGACGCTTGCCGGCTGGTGCACGCGTTCCTTTGCGGGCGGCGATGAACCGAGCGGTGTTGAGGTGGCGGCCAAGCTGATGGGCGACGCGCTGGCAAGCGACGCTCCCCTAGTGATGATGCCGCTGCAGGATGTCCTGGGGCTTGGCGACGACGCGCGCATGAACGTTCCGGGCGTGGCCACGGGCAACTGGACCTGGCAGGCTGACGAGGTAGACATTGCAGCCGCCGAGAACAAAACCGCACAGCTCCTGCGCAACAACCATAGATTCTGGGGCGAAGCGTGATAAAACCCCCGATATAGGGTACAGTTACAGACGTTTGAATTTTTGCGGGCAGAGTAATCTGCCCGCTTTGTGCTGAAAAGGAAGTATTATGGCGCGCTACGATTACAAGTGCTCGAGCTGCGGCAACGTGTTTGAGGTTGAGCATCCCATGTCCGAGACTCCCGAGGTCGTGTGCCCCAGCTGCGGTGCCCCGGCGGCCAAGACGTTCTCGGCCAGCGGCATTAAATTTGAGGGCAGCGGTTTCTACAACACCGACCAGCGAAGCGGCGGCTCCAGCACCAGCGCCACAAGCGGCTGCTGCGCCAACTGCCCGCATAACCACTAGAAACAACGCGGCCCCGCGATCAACGCCGATCACGGGGCTGATTCTTTGCGCTATAGGTAGTTAATTTAGCTACCCAGGTTTCCTTGTGAGTTGCGGTGAAATAAGGACTATTTGGCGGGTAGAAGCCGCTATTTAATCCCTATTTCACCGCAACTTAGCAGTTACTTGTGGACCAGGCGGGCGCAGAAGTGGCCGTCGTAGGAGTCGGCGTTTACCGGCACGCTTTGGAAGAGACCGCGGTTGTTTTGGCGGACGGAAACGAGCTTCTTGGCCTGGTCGTACTCGGGAAGCTGCAGAATCTGAGCTTCGGAGAGCGGCGCCACGGTAAAGCCGGCGCCCTCGGGAGAAGCCAGGAAGGCATCCACGACCTGCGCGTTCTCTTCGTTAAAAACCGAGCAGGTGGCGTAGATGAGCTCACCGCCGGCAGCCACGCGCGCGGCTGCTTCCTTGAGCATCGTCAGCTGCAGCTTGGGCAGCTCAGTCGTAACGTCATTCTCGGTCAGGCGCCACGGAATCTCGGGGTGGCGACGCATGGTGCCGGTGCCAGAGCACGGCGCATCGATAAACACCGTGTCGAACAGGGCAGGCTCGCCGAGCATGGCATCAAACGACGTGAGCACCTCATTGAGCTCGCAGGCATCGCCCGACACCGTACGAACGCCCGAGATGCCCGCCTTATGCAGGCGCGCGAGATTCTGGTCGCACTTGCGATCGTGCAGATCGAGCGCGGTATGCTGACGCTCATACCCAGCGCGCTTGGCCTGGCACATCATCACATAGGTCTTGGTGCCGCGACCGGCGCCAATCTCCAGGCAACGACCGGGACGTGTCGCAGCAGTAGCGATAAGCTGAGCGTTGAGGTCCGAGGCAACCGCGGTAGCACGCTCAAACACGCCCGATGCAACCGTGACCTGTGCATCGACCGGAGCATGACAGCCCGGGAAGACGGGCGCAACGAGCTGCGTGATATACGGGTCGGCCTTGGTAGCAAACGCATTCTCGTGCAGCGCAAGCGGCGCAGGCGCCAGATTGCCGGCAAAGTTGAGCGCGCCCTCGGGCGTATCGAACGAGGCCACAATACGAGCGCACAGCCAGCGCGGCAGGCCCATCAGACGGGAAAGTCGAACCAAACGGCGCTCGGACTCATCCACGTCAGATGCTGTGGCAAAGTCCTCAACGTTGTCCGCAACTATGTGCAGCACCGCGTTAGCCAGGCCCGCGGCAGACTTAGCACCGCTGCGCACCAGCTCAACACCCTGGCTCACGGCAATGCGGCCCGGCGTATGTAGATAGAGCATCTCGAAGGCCGAGATGCGAAGTGCCATACGAACGCGCGGAGCGACCTTTTTAGGCTTATCGAGAAACTGATCGAGCAGCTCGTCCAAAATACCCTGCGTGGCGGCCACACCTAGCGCCAAGCGGGCGGCAAAAGCGGAATCGCGCTGGTCAATAGCCTTGGCCGATGCGCGAGAGGACAGCACGTCACGCGCATACATGCCGCGACGGTCGGCCTCCATCAGCACATCGAGCGCAAGCTTGCGCGCGGGAGACAGCTTGCTCATGATAAAACACCCCAGATAAGATCGGCGCCTTGCAGCCCAGCAGCCCAAGCAGAAGCGGCCATGGCACGCTTGCCATCGGGCTTAACCTCGAGCAACTCAACCGTGCCATCGGAAAGACCAAGGTAAACACGCTTGCTCTTGACGGCAACAGCGCCCACGCCAAGCGACACATCGGCCGGCGCAGCATCGAGCACGCGCACGGTCTTGCCGGCAATCACGCATCGAGCAGGCGCGGTATCGGACGAAGCGAGCACATGCCGCACGCAATCGAGCGCCGTCATCTGCGGATCCAGACGCATCTCCTGCTTGGAAATCTTGGCAGCATGAGTAACGAGCGACTCATCCTGCTCAGTCCAAACAGCCGAGCCATCGGCAAGTGAGGGAAGCGTATCGGCAAGCAACTTGCCACCAAGCTCACCAAGCTCCATCGTGAGCGCCTCGGCATGCTTACCGGCAACCGACGTAGACGCCTGCGCGCAATAAGCGCCAGTATCCACGCCATGCCCAATGCGCATAATGGAAACGCCAGCAATCTCATCACCAGCGAGAATCGCACGCTGAATAGGAGCAGCCCCACGCCAACGAGGCAGCAAGGACGCATGAATATTTACGATACCGAGCGGCGCCATATGCAGCACCTCATCGGGCAAAATGCAGCCATAGGCAGCCACGCAGAAAATATCTGCCCGAGCAGCTTGAAGCGCCTCAACGACCTCCGGCGTCATACGATTAGCCTCAATAACCGGCAACCCCAGCTCAAGCGCCTTGGCCTTAACAGGAGACGGCTCCAGCTTCTTACCACGCCCACGAACAGCATCAGGACGAGTAACAACAAGCGCAATCTCGTTGCCAGCCGCAACAAGCGAAACCAGCGAAGGCACAGCAAAATCAGGCGTACCCATAAACACAATACGCATAAAAGTTAGTCTCCTCTCAATAACGAGCCGAGACGGCTACAAAAGAAGCGCTCCAGGTCGCAAACGCACCCAGCCGCCAGAACAGATCAACAAAGACAAATATACCCAAAACCAAAGAAAGAGCCGCAATAAAAGCAGCTCTTCCAACAAAGCAATTATCAGCGAAGACGCCCATCCCTGGCCCAACGGCACCCGGGCGAGACAAGCAGCGTCAACGTAGTCCCCGGGGCGCCCGCCTATATCGTCCCGCGCGCAGTTTCGCAGCGCAGCGAGAATGTTTGAGCACGAGATGATATAGGCGGGCGCCCCGGGGACGGACAAACCTACTCCGTCTCGCCCGGTCGAGCACCGCGGGCCAGGGCGTCCTGGTACTCCTTGACGGCCTTGATCCTCTGCATGGGCTTGAGTCGCTCGAACATGGTATTGCCGTGCAGGTGATCGATCTCGTGCTGCAGGCACACGCAGAACAGGTCGCCCGTGGCCTCATAGCGAATCAGGTTGGCGTCCAAGTCGTACGCCTCGACGACGACATGGTCGGGACGCTCGATTTCGCAGCTAATGCCAGGAATGGAAAGGCAGCCCTCGCTAAAGGGCACCAGATGGTCGCTCTGCTCAACAATGACGGGATTGATGAGCACGTACGGGTCGTAGTCGTTCTTGTCGCTGTAGTCGCAGTCGATGGTGACAAGCTGAATGAGCTCGCCGATCTGCGGGGCAGCCAGGCCGCAACCGCCGTTCTCGAACATCATCTTCTTCATCTTCTCGGCAAGCGCCTCGATCGCCGGGGTGATCTCCTCGATGACGGCGCACTCCTGGCGCAGACGAGGGTCGGGCGACAGTACGATTCCGTTGGCTTCCATGGCCATCCTTTCGGGTTGTTACATCAAATCATAGGCGTCGACGTCAACGCTCACGCTCACGCCACACACGGAGCCCACCTCTTTGAGGCAGGCGTCAATATCATCAGAGACATGGTACCCCACGGGCGACTTCACAAGCAGATGGAAGCGGTAACGGTCCTTGGCTCTCTCGATTACACACGAAGCCGGGCCCAGCACCTGCGGCACCGCGCTGCCCGCCCGCAAAAAGTCGAGCGCGGCGGCATGCCAGCGGCGCTTAAGAAGCTTTGCAATGCGCCCGATGTAGTCCTGCGCGTCGTCTCGGTTCGCCGACCACACCAAGATGTTGACCAAGCGAACAAACGGCGGGTACAGCGCGTCGCGGCGCTGGTCCAGGTCGTAGTCGGTAAAGATCGAACGGTCGTGCTCAGCGACGGCGCGAATGACCGGATCATCGGGCAGGTAGGTCTGGATGATGACCTCGCCGGGGCGATCACCACGACCGGCACGGCCGGCGACTTGCTCCAGCAGATCGTAGGCGCGCTCCCCTGCGCGGAAGTCCGGCAGCTTGAGGGCAAAGTCGGCATTGACCACGCCCACGAGCGTGACCTCGGGAAAGTCGAGGCCCTTGGCGATCATCTGGGTGCCCAGCAGCACCGCACAATCGGCGGCATCGAACTGCTCGAGCAGCTTTTTGTGCGCATCCTTGCCGCGCGTGGAATCGGCATCCATGCGAATAATGGCGACGTCCTCGGGAAGCATCTGGTGCAGTGCGTCCTCGATCTGCTGAGTGCCCATACCCATTTTTGCCAGGTAGCGACTGCCACATTTGGGGCAACGGCTCGTGGGCGCGGGATACGGCTGCACGCGCCAGGACGAACCGCAGGTGTGACACTGCAGCGTGTGCGTGCGCTCGTGGTACGTGAGCGCGGTGGAGCAGTGGTTGCACGTGGGGACACATCCGCACTCGCGGCACATCAGGAAGGGCGCAAAGCCACGCCGGTTGTGCAGCAACACGGCCTTTTCGCGGCGCTCGACCACACGCTCCAGGCCTTCCATCAGAGGTTTAGAGAACATGGAGCGGCTACCGTGCGCGAACTCGCGGCGCAGGTCGGCAATGCGAACCGTGGGCAACACGGCGTGTCCCGGGCGCTCGGGCATCTCAACGCGCGTCCATGTGGCACCGTTATACGTGCCACGGCGGCAACGATCGAGGGCCTCGGCAGAAGGCGTGGCCGAGCCCAGCGCGAGCGGGCAGCGGTAGCGGCGCGCCATCTCGGCCGCTACCTCGCGCGCGTGGTAGCGCGGACTGGAGCCCTGCTTGTAGCTGGTCTCGTGCTCCTCGTCGATAATGATGAGACCCAAGTCGCTGAGCGGGCAAAAGAGCGCCGAGCGGGCGCCGACGACCACGCGGGCCGCACCACTGGCGACCATATCCCACTGGTCCAGGCGCTCGCCGGCCGAAAGGCGCGAATGGAACACGGCGACCGTCTCGCCAAAGCGCGAGCGGAAACGGCCGACGGTCTGGGCCGTCAGCGAGATCTCGGGCACGAGCACGCAGGCCGAACGGCCGGCTGCCAGCACGCGCTCAATCGCCGAGAGGTAAACCTCGGTTTTGCCGGAGCCGGTGACGCCATCAACGAGCACCACGTCGCCGTGCGCGTCCAGGCGAGCGCGCTCAATCTGCGCGAGCGCCTGCTGCTGGCCGTTGGTAAGTGCGACCGGCGCCTTGCCGCTTGCCGAGGACAGCGTGGTCTGCTCACTGCAGCCACGCCAGGCGCGGCGCTCCTCCACCACCACGACGCCGCGTTTTTCGAGCGCCTTGATGGTCGCCGACATGCTGTTATAGAGAAGGTTGAGGTCGCGCGTCGTGACCGGTCCGCACTGGAGCGCCTCGATGAGCTGACGCTGGCGAACGGCGGTCTTGGGCGGCGTATAGTCAAATCCCTCGGGCGTGAGCATGACCCAGCGGTTTTGGATAGGCTTGACGGCGGGACGTTCAACCGTCCACACGCCATCGTCGCCCTTGACCACACGCGGGCTTCCACCCGGTGGCAAGAACAGGCGCAGGCACTCGGAAAGTGTCGCGACATACTCGCGGCTCATCCAGCACGCGATACGGGCAGCCTCGGCGGTAAAGAGCGGCTTGCTGAGGATAGCTTCGACGGGCTTAATGCGCGAAGGGCAGATGGCGTTGTTGCCCCGTAGGTCGCCCAGCTCAGGCGCAATGTCGACGATATAGCCCGCGGCCGCACGGTTGCCAAAATGAACTAGGACAGTGGAACCGATCTGCGCCTCGTTAGCAAGGGACCGGGGGATGCCGTAGGCGAATGGCTCGGACAGCGCACGCGTCGGGATGTCGAGGACTACGCTCGCATAGGCGACGACGGGTTCGGGTACGGGCTCGGGCTGCGCCGGGACGGCGGCAGGAGCCGCGGACTTCGGAGCTTCCTCCGGTTCCGGCGAACCAAACAGCGAAAGTTGCTCGGCCATAGCCCCAGCACCTCCTATCCCATACGTCTACAGAAACAAGAGCCCCGCTCGGGGTGAACGGGGCTCGGATACATGCGTTTACGCAGCTGCTACAGTGCCATCGTGCGGGCGCGGTCGATGCGCGCCAGGCAGTCGTCGCGGCCGACGAGCGCCATGGTCTCGCCCAGCGGAGGGCTCACCATGTTGCCGCAGACGGCGACGCGCACGGCCTGGAACACCACGCGCTTCTTGAGGTCCATCTGCTCGGGCAGCGGCTCAAGCGCGGCGTCGATGTTGGCAGCCGTCCACTCGTTCACACCCTCGAGCGCGGCCTTGGCGGCATCAAGAATGGCACCCATGCCCTCCTTGGCCAGGCCCTTGTTGACGGATTTCTCGTCATACTCGAGCGTCTCGGCCGTAGCGAAAATGGGAGCGGCGACGGTCACGGCGTCGGCCGGCATCTTGGTGCGCGGCTTAACGATGGCGGCAAGCGCGTCGATCCAATCCTCGCCGTACTCGACGTTACCCTCGATGAGACCCGCCTCGTGCAGCTCGGGGACCATGATCTCCTCGGCAAACTGAGCATCGGACATGCCGTTGATGTACTCGGCATTGACCCAGTCGAGCTTCTTGGGGTCGAAGGTCGCCGGGTTCTTGGAGATGCGGTCGAGCGAGAACTTGCTGGCCAGGACATCGCGCGGGATGATCGTGGTCTCGCCGTCGAGCGACCAGCCGAGCAGCGCCAAGTAGTTGACGAAGGCGTCGGACAGGTAGCCGGCGTCGCGGTACTCCTCCACCGAGGTGGCGCCGTGGCGCTTGGAGAGCTTCTTGCCGTCGGCGCCCAGGATCATGGAGATGTGGGCGAACGTGGGCACGGGCGCGCCGAGAGCCTCGTAGACCATGACTTGACGCGGGGTGTTGGACAGGTGATCGTCGCCGCGGATGACGTGAGTGATCTTCATCATGGCGTCATCGACGACGGTCGCGAAGTTGTACGTGGGCGTGTCGTCGGAACGGAAGATGACAAAGTCGTCAAGCTCCTTGGCGTCGAAGGTTACCTCGCCGTGGACGGCGTCGTGGATGACGACGTCGCCGCGGTCCTCGGGCACCTTGATGCGCAGGACGTAGGACTCGCCGGCCTCGATGCGGCGGCGGGCCTCCTCGGGATCAAGATCGCGGCAACGGCGCTGATAGCCCTGGAAGGGATCCTTGCGCTCCTGCGCGGCCTTGCGGTCGGCGTTAAGCTGCTCCTTGGTGCAGAAGCAGGGATAGGCCTTGCCCTCATCCCAAAGCTTCTGGGCGGCCTGCTTGTACAGGTCCAAGCGCTCGGTCTGGGCGTAGGGGCCAAAATCGCCGCCCACCTCGGGACCCTCGTCCCAGTCCAGGCCCAGCCAACGCATGGCGCGCAGGATGATCTGCGTGTTCTCGTCGGTGGAGCGGGTGGGGTCGGTGTCGTCGATGCGCAGGATGAACGTGCCGCCGTTAGCACGGGCGAAAGCCCAGTTATAGATAGCGGTGCGGGCGCCGCCAATGTGCAGCTTGCCCGTCGGTGAGGGTGCAAAGCGGACGCGAACGTCTGATGCCATGGAAATCTCCTCGATTGCAGGATGGATGTCTAACCGCACCAGTATAAAGCATCAAAGCAACCTCCGCACAAAGGGCACCGACCTACTCATTGGGGACAGACTTAAATGACCAGTCATTGGGCAACCTGTCGGCACTTAGGAAGGCTGGTCATTTAAGTCTGTCCCCAATGAGTAGGTGCGGAAAGGGTGTGAATGTTTGATTTACGCGCTATGATGTCCCTCTGCATAGAGAGCCCAGCGGAATGGTAACGGTCGCCGGGACACGTTTTTGAAAGGACAATCATGTCAGAAGAACTTCGTTCCATCCCACCCCAACACGGGTCCTTTGTTTTTACGTCGGAGTCGGTGACCGAAGGTCATCCCGATAAGATCGCTGACCAGATCAGCGACGCCGTCCTCGACGCAATCCTCGCCAAAGAAATAGAGCTCCAGGAGCAGGGCTACATCGCCCCCAACGGCGTGCCTGCCAACGTGGAGAACGTCCGCTGCGCTTGCGAGACCCTCGTGACCACCGGCACCGTCATCGTCGCCGGCGAGATCCGCACCCAGGCCTACGTCGACGTACAGGAAATCGCCCGCGGCGTTATCCGCCGCATTGGCTATAACCGTGCCAAGTTCGGTTTTGACTGCGACACCTGCGGCGTTATGAGCCTTATCCACGAGCAGTCGCCCGATATCGCCCAGGGCGTCGACGAGTCCTTCGAGACCCAGATCGGCGCTACCACCGACCCGATCGACCTGATCGGCGCCGGCGACCAGGGCATGATGTTCGGTTATGCCTCCAACGAGACCAAGACCCTCATGCCCATGCCGCACTACCTGGCAAGCCGCCTGGCCGAGCGCCTGGCCGCCGTGCGTCACGACGGTACCCTGCCCTATCTGCGTCCCGACGGCAAGACCCAGGTCACCGTGCGCTACGAAGACGGCAAGCCCGTCGAGGTCACGACCATCGTCATCTCCACGCAGCATGCTGCCGAGATCGAGGACATGGGCAAGATCAAGGCCGACCTCATCGAGCACGTCATCACCCCGGTCATGGCCGCCGAGAACATGCCGTGGGACAACGCGGACATCTACGTGAACCCCACCGGTCGCTTTGTCGTGGGCGGCCCCATGGGCGACACGGGCCTCACCGGCCGCAAGATCATCGTCGACACCTACGGCGGCTACGGCCGTCACGGCGGCGGTGCCTTTAGCGGCAAGGACTGCACCAAGGTCGACCGCTCCGCCGCGTATGCCGCGCGCTGGGTCGCCAAGAACGTGGTCGCCGCCGGCCTGGCCGACCGCTGCGAAGTCGAGCTTGCTTACGCCATCGGCGTTTCCAAGCCCCTTTCAATCATGGTCGACACCTTCGGTACCGCTAAGGTCGCCGAGGACAAGATCGTTGAGGCCGTAGAGAAGACCTTCGACCTGCGCCCGGGCGCAATCATCCGCGACCTAGACCTGCGTCGCCCCATCTACGAGAAAACAGCAGCCTACGGTCACTTCGGCCGAGAAGACGCCGACTTCACCTGGGAAAAAACCGACCGAGTCGAAGAACTCAAAGCAGCCTGCGGCCTGTAATTGGGAACCACCAAGGTCAAAACAAGCACGCGCTTTCAAAAGAAGTACCGCCCCCAAGCGGTACTTCTTTTTTATTAATCCGGTGGTGAAGATGCTTCGATATGAGTCTACACTGCGTCCCTAGCTAATGAATTTTGCCATCTAGCAGCTCCAACCATGTATCCTTAGTCCCGAGGGGCGGGGCATAAGGTCGCCTGCTCGGGCAGTCCTGCTCGCACGGAGAGCACATTAAGTGCTCTCCGGCTCGTGCGGAACTCGCGATCGACCTTATGCCCCGCCCCTCGGGACGACGAGCCACGTAAAGGAGCAGCCATGGCAGGCAAGCCGCAAACACTAGCTACGACCTCGGCATTCGAGATCTTGGGCCCCGTCATGGTCGGCCCCAGCTCATCGCACACCGCCGGCGCCCTGCGCTGCGCCCAAGTTGCCGCCAGCCTGCTGGAAGGCCGCATCACCAAAGTCACCTTTGGCCTGTGGAACTCCTTCGCCCACACCTACCGCGGCCACGGCACCGACCGTGCGCTCGTCGCGGGCATACTGGGCCTCGACACCGATGACGAGAACATCAAGCAGGCCTTCGACCTCGCACGCGAGCAGGGCCTCGAATATCACTTTGACATCAAGGGCGACGACGCGTCCATCCACCCCAACACCGTCGACATTGACATGGTCGATGACACGGGCGCCACGGCACAGGTCCGCGGTGAGAGCCTGGGCGGCGGCAAGATGCGCATCAGCCGCATTAACGGCGTCGGCGTCGACATCTCGGGTATGTACTCAACTCTATTCGTGGCGCACAAGGACGTCCCCGGTGTACTCGCCGCGCTCACCAACCTGCTCGCCTACGCACACGTGAACATCGCCTTCTGCCGCACCTACCGCACCGAAGTGGGCGGCCAGGCTTACTCCGTCTTTGAGACCGACGGTGCGCCCGACGACACCGTCGTCCCCATGCTCCGCAAGCTCGACAATGTCGATTACGCGACCTTTATCGAGC
This sequence comes from uncultured Collinsella sp., assembly GCA_959026725.1. GTDB lineage: Bacteria > Actinomycetota > Coriobacteriia > Coriobacteriales > Coriobacteriaceae > Collinsella. Next base: position 30,780 of record CAUFMG010000016.1, on the reverse strand, counting down.
TCCCCGGTTCTGCCTCGTCGCTCTCCCCCGGCGTCTCGGCAAAGGAGATCTTCGACGACGGCGAGCAGCTGCTCGATGCGTGCGAGGAACTGGGGCTCAGCATTGGCGCCGTTATGGCCGTGCGAGAGGCGCGCCTGACCGGTGAGGCGCACGCCGTCGCCGCCATGCGCCGCGTGCTCGACGTCATGCGCGAGGAGACCACAGCCCCCATCGCTAATCCGCAGCGATCGCTCGGCGGGCTTATCGGCGGCGAGGCCAAGCTCGTCGAAGCAACCCGCTGCAACGATTTGAGTGCAAGCCTGATGGGCGCCGTCCAGACCGACGCCGTTGCCCGCGCCATGGCCGTTCTCGAGCGCTCCGCTACCATGGGCGTGATCGTCGCCGCCCCCACGGCCGGCTCCGCGGGTGTTGTGCCCGGCTGCGTGCTGGCGCTCGCCGATCGCCTGCAGCTCGACGACGAGCAGGTCATGGACGCCCTCTACTGCGCAGCCGCCATCGGCCTCAACCTCACCACAAGCGCCTGCGTTGCCGGCGCCGAGGGCGGCTGCCAGGCCGAAGTCGGAAGCGCCGCCGCCATGGCAGCCGCCGCGCTGGTGCAGATGCTCGGCGGCACGCCCGAGCAGGCGCTCGACGCCAGTTCCATCGCGCTGAGTAACCTGCTGGGTCTCGTTTGCGACCCCGTCGGTGGCCTCGTGGAGGTGCCCTGCCAAAACCGCAACGCCATCGGCGTGGCAGCGGCCTTTAGCTCTGCACAACTCGCCCTCGCAGGCATTAAGAGCTTGGTGCCGTTTGACCAGATGGCACATGTCATGCTCTCGGTGGGTCACGCGTTGCCGGCCACGCTGCGCGAGACGGCAAAGGGCGGCATCGCGCAGGCTCCGGCCGCACTTTCGGCCTGTGCAAAATGCGGTGTGTGCGGATAGCGACAAAGAACGACTCAAAGGTGGGACAAATGTCCCACCTCTTTTGAATGCCACCGTTTCCGTACCACAAACAGCAGGGCAATCGCTATAATGCAAGCCCAGTAAAAACACGATGAGCCGCAAGGCGAAAATCGAAGGATATGCATACGATGTCGCAAAACGATCGAACTCAACTGATTCCCGATCCGCAGCAGCCGAGCAGGCACGCCGGCGGCGTTCAGTCGCCGCGCCCTATCGCGCCGAGCCACGGTCAGCAGCGTAGTGCAGCAAACGCTTCCCAACGCCCGAACCAACAGCGACAGCAGCGTCAACAACGTCAGCAGCGCCAGGCAAACGGCAATGCGCCCAAGCAGCCCCACACGCACGCTCGAGGCGATCGTGGCCCCGCGCGCAAACCCGCCGAGAACAATAAGTCGGGCAAAAAGACGACGCTCTTTGTCGTCCTGGGCCTAATCGTCATTGTCTATATCGTAGGCGTCGTAGCATTTTCGCAGGTAGCCTACCCCAACACCACCATCGCCGGCGTCGACGTCTCGTTCTCCAACGCTTCGTCTGCCGCCACCAAGGTCAATTCGGCATGGAAGCACTATAAGCTTGCCGTGACAGGCGATGACTTTAGCTGGACCTATCAGCCCGAGTCCGATGAACCCATCGTCAATGGCGAAGCTGCCGCAAAAGAGATCATCAACCACAACGAAGCCTTTATTTGGCCGGTCCGCCTTGTGGAATCCTTAAGCGGCAAGACCAAAACAACCGCTACCTCCAACGAAGTCGATCTTGATCAAGACGTCGACCTGTCCATGCTCTCCGACACCTTTGACCAAAAGAAGTTTGAGAAGGATCTGGGCGCCGCCATCAACGAGTTTAACGAGGGCCGTTCGGGCACGTTCGAGGCCAATAGCTCCTATGACGAGCAGGCCGGCAAGTTTACCGTCGAGAAGGCGCGCTCCAACGAAAAACTCAACCGCGAGCATGTCATTAAGTATGCCGAGCTCGAGCTTGCCTCGCTGGCCGAGTCCGTAGATCTTTCCAAGCTCGGCAACGATGCCTATGAGCCGCTCAATGGAACGCTGACCGATGATCAGATTCAGGCCGCATGCGATGCCGCCAACAACTTTCTGGGCGTCAACGTGACCCTCAAGCTCAACGGCGAGGATGCCGGCAAGGTTGATGGCAGCTCCGTATTGCAGTGGATCAGCTTTGCCGATCCCGCCAACCCAACGCTCGATACGTCGCAGATCAGCAACTGGGCAGCCGAACTCGCCAACGGCTTTAATACCGTGGGCTCCACTCGCTGGTGGACGCGCGCCGATGGCAAGCAGTGCGCCGTCGAAGGCGGCGACTTTGGTTGGTCCATCGACAGCAGCTCGCTCGCCAAGCAGGTCGAGGACGCCATTAACAACAAGCAGACCGGCGAAATCGAGATCAAGTACTCCCAGAAGGCCGACACCTTTACCGCAAAGGGAGAGCCCGACTGGAAGGCGTATATCGACGTCGACTTGTCCGAACAGCACGCGCGCTACTATGACGAGAGCGGAAATATCGTTTGGGAGGCCAACTTTATCTCGGGCAAGCCGGGCGAGGACGCCACGCCCGAGGGCGTCTGGCAGATCAACAGCAACGACGGCGGCAGCACCCTGATCGGAGCCAAGGACCCCGAGACCGGCAAGCCCAAATACGAGAGTCCGGTGAGCTACTGGATGCCGTTTGAGGGCAACATGATCGGCTTCCATGATGCCACCTGGCAAAACGACAAGAGCTTCGATAACGCCGAGTCGTACAAATGGTGCGGCAGCCACGGCTGCATCAACCTGCGCCTGGCAGACGCCAAGGCACTTCACGACTGCATCAAAGTCGGCCTGTGCGTGGTTGTCCACTCGTAGTGCAACGCGCGCATTCCTACAACGTGGAACCGCAGCGACCAATCTAACAGTTCCGAAAGAAACCGTCCTATGCGCCCGCCCCAACCGGTGGGCGCATATAATTATCGAGGTTCTTTCTATAAAGGAGACGCTATGCCGAATGTCCCCACGATCACCCCGGGCCCAGATGATACCGAGAACACGCCCGAAGGTGCCACCGAAACGATTCCTCTGATTACAAACGTACATGCCGACAAGCAGAGCGGACGCACGAACGATACGGCCGAGATTTCCGATGAAGAGGCATATGCCAAGCTCAAGGCAAAGCGTGCCGAACGTCGACGCAAAAAGCTGATTCGTCGCGGTATTGCCGCCGGCGTCGTGGGTGCCATCGCGCTCACTGCCATTGTCGCAACCCTTGTTATCAATGCGCAGCCACAGGGCGCTAGCGATCCTGTGACCGACATGGCGACCGAGGGCACGTTTACCACAACGGTCGAGGCGAAAGGCCAGCTCAAACCTATTTCGTCCTCAGTGGTCTCCCCTTCTGTCGACGGCACGGTCGATTCTGTCAACGTGCAGGCAGGCCAATCCGTCAACGAGGGCGACGTGCTTATGACCATTAAAAACGACGAGCTCGATCGCAACGTTGCCGAGGCACAACGTGCAGTTGCAGCCGCTCAAGAAGACCTCGCCAACGCGCAGAAAGCCGCAGCTGCCGCGCAGGCCACCCCAACGACGGACGTCGAGGGAGCTTCCGCAGCGGCGGCAGGCGCCCCCGCTGCGTCCGGCGACACGAACGCCGTATCGGCCGCGCAGCGCAGCCTCGCATCGGCCCAGGCAAACCTCGATCAGGCGAACGCCAAGGCAGCCAGTCGCACGGTCACGGCCCCGAGCTCGGGTAGCATCGTGGAGCTCAACGCCAAGGTGGGCGCCACGGTAACAGGCGGCATGATCATGGGCGAAAGCGATACGAGCGGCGGCAAGCAGTGCATGCAGATCGCCGACCTGTCCAAGATGAAGGTAACCGTGCAGGTGGGCGAAAAGGACATCGCCAAGATCGCCGTTGGGCAGAGCGCCAACGTCACGTATCCCGCGTTTCCCGATATCGTGAGCCAGGGCACCGTCACGGCTATCGCGTCGGTGGCAAACTCCGACGCCGCTAACGGTGGCGGAGGCAGTGTAACCTTTAACGTCGATATCCTCATCGAGTCGCCCGACGCGCGCCTGAAGCCGGGCATGACGGCCGAGGTCTCGGTGGTGACCGAGCGGCTCGACGACGTAGTGATGGTGCCGACGATGGCGCTCATGACCGAAGACGGCGAACACTATTACGTCAACGTGGCAACCGATGACGAGGGCAAGCAAACCCATCGCGTGAAGGTGACCGTCGTGACGCAAAACGACAACGAAGCCGTAGTCGGCAAGACACAGGTCAAGCGCGACGACCAGGACAACGAGATCAACCCCAACGTGCCGGTTACCAAGCTGCGCGATGGCGACACCCTCGTCATGGACACCGGAGCGGACGCAACGGCTGACGGCGGCTACAGCGCGGATTCGGGCAGCACGTCTGCCGACGAGGGCATGTAATGCGTCCCGTCATCGACATCCGCAACGTGCACCGCATTTTTGAGAGCGAGGCCGGCTGCGCCCATATTCTGCATAACGTGAGCCTGGCGGTAAATCCCGGCGAATTCGTCGCTATCACTGGCCCCTCGGGTTCGGGCAAATCAACGCTCATGAACATCCTAGGCTGTCTGGATAAGCCGACGGCGGGCGACTACTACCTGCAAGGGCTCAACGTGGCCGAGCTCGATGATGACGAGCTCACCGAAGTTCGCGCCCTGAGCATTGGCTTTGTCTTTCAGAGCTTCAACCTGCTGCCGCGCCTGTCGGTTATCGAAAACGTCATGCTGCCGCTGGCCTACACCAATGTGCCCCGTAGCCAGCGTGAAATGCGCGCCGTGCACGCGCTGCAGGCCGTCACGCTGCCCGTCGACCACTGGGACCACCGCATATCCGAGCTCTCGGGCGGCCAGATGCAGCGCGTCGCAATCGCGCGCGCCCTCGTCAATGACCCGCCTATCATTCTGGCCGACGAGCCGACGGGAAACCTGGACTCCGCTACCGGAGCGCTTGTGATGGAGACCTTCCATAAGCTCCAGAAGCGCGGCAAAACCATCGTGCTTATCACACACGACCCCGGCATCGCCGCCGAGGCCGACCGTGCCATGACCATCCGCGACGGTCGCATTCACGACGGCGCGTATATTCCACATGCACCGCGGACCCTGCGCAGCGCCGTAGATAGCCTGCCCATGATTTCCGCCTCCACCAACCCGCCGAAAGGAGTGGTGGCATGAGCGCCCGCGATCTCATCCAGGAAGCCCTTCACTCGCTCGAAGCCAACAAGGGGCGCAGCCTGCTCACCATCCTGGGCATTGTCATCGGCATCGCCTCGGTTATCGCCATGACTTCGCTCATCGGCGGTATCCAAAACAGCCTGGTCAACAGTCTGGGCCTCAATGCGGCACGCATGGTGCAAATCTATTCGTCGCAAGAACTCACCGAGTCGGACATCGAGAAGCTTCAAAAACTGGTGCCGCAGATAGAGCAGATCGGCATTGTCGACAGCGCGTATACCGAGTATAAGACCGGCGATAAAAGCTATACCGTCATGGCACAGGGTGTCGATAGCGACATGCTCGACGCCGTGGGGGCCAGCAAGCTCGTTGCGGGGCGCACCTATTCCCAGGCCGAGTCCCAATCAGGCTCGCGCGTGGCGCTCATCAGCCGCAACGGCGCCGATCAGCTTTACGGCAACGAACAGGATGCGCTGGGGAAAACCATCAAGGTGTCCAACGGCGAGGTGCAGATTGTAGGCGTGATTGATGGCGGCAGCGACTCCATGGGCTCGCTCACGCTGTATATGCCACGCGAAACTATCTCCGGCCTGTTTGGCGACGAGAATCCTTCATTCCCCAGCGTGACGGCACTTGCCGCCGAGGGCACGGACATGGATGAGCTCTGCAAAACCATCGAGTCCAAGGTGCGCGCGATGAAGGGCATCGAGGAGGAGGACGAGTACGACAGTGTATCGGCAACCTCCATGAAAAGCGCTATCGATGCACTCAACTCCTTTATGGGCGCATTCTCGCTCATCATGGGTGCTGTCGCCAGCATCTCGCTGCTTGTCGGCGGTATCGGCATTATGAATATGATGCTCACCAACGTATCTGAACGCATCCGCGAGATCGGCATCCGCCGTGCTCTGGGCGCCAGTCGTCGCGATATCACCGCGCAGTTTTTGGCCGAGTCCTCGGCGCTGTGCGTCACCGGCGGACTATTGGGTGTCCTGATTGGCTATCTGCTGGCATGGGGACTCACGTTCTTTGCCGCAAGCTCGGGTATCATGAGCGAGTTTGGAGCTACCGGGACGATAACGCCAAGCTTCTCCATTACGACAGTGTTGATCGCGTTCGCCGTATCGGTCGGCATCGGCGTAATCTTTGGCTTCTATCCCGCTCGACGCGCGGCAAAGCTCGACCCGGTGGAGTGCCTACGCTACCAGTAAGCCACCACCAACAAGTTGCGGTGAATTAGGGACTGAATGTGCTATCTAGCAGCAAAAACAAACACTATTTCACCGCAACTTGTTGAAGGGCTGCTTGCGCCAGTTCCGGGCGTCGTCCTCGAGCTATTGGCGGATGACGGGCTTGTACGGTTCGAGCTTGCTCGAGGCGCTCCTCCTCGCGGGCGGGAGGGCGCGCAGGCGCGACGAGCGCCTAGCGCGCGAACTCCCGTAAAAGCACGTCTTCCACTTCCCGAAGCGAAAGGGCCCCGCCTCCCTCGGCGGGACGGGTGACCACGATGCAGCGCGCTCCCGCGTCGCGCGCGGCGGCGAGCTTCTCGGCCGTGCCGCCTACGGTTCCCGAGTCCTTGGTCACAAGCCACTGGGCGCCCACCTGCCGAAGCATCGCCTCGTTGAGCTCGCGGGTGAAGGGCCCCTGCATGCCGATGACGTGCGACGGCGAAAACCCCGCGTCGATGCACTTCGTTATAGCACCGGGCAGCGGGAGCACACGCACGAAGAAGCGCTCCGCGAAATCGGCGACACGCGTGTAGGGAGCAAGCTCCTTGCTCCCCGTCGTGAGAAGCGCGCGACCCGGGTTCTGGGAGAGAAAGCGCGCCGCGCAGGAGATCGACGCGACCGGCACGACGCCTTTGGGCAGCGCCTCGGCCGGGCGCGCAAGGCGCAGGCATCGTGCACCCACGGCGAGCGAAGCGGCCCGGATGTTGCCGCTTGCGAGCGTAGCGAAGGGGTGCGTGGCATCGACGACGATGCACGCGCCGGAAAGCTCGCGCTCCATGTCGGCCTCGTCGAGCCTGCCCGCATGCACCTCGATGCCCGGAAGCTCGCCCAAAAGCTCGCCTCCGTACTCGGTTGCCGCGTAGGCACGGGCGGGGATGCCCGCCCCGCTCGCCCATTCGCACAGAAGGCGGCCCTCAGTGGTGCCGGCGAAGATGCGCAGCGCCGGCGCGGATGCGGGCGCTGTCACTTCGGGCCGCCTGGGCGCGTGATCTGGTAGAGCAGCGCGTTCATAATGGCGGCCGCCACGGTCGAGCCGCCCTTGCGACCCCTCGCGACGATGGCTGGCACGCGTCGCGCGAGTAGCTCCTCTTTCGCCTCGACCACGTTCACAAACCCGACCGGCACCCCAACGACGAGCGCGGGCGCGATCTTCCCCGCGTCCATGAGCTCGGCGAGGCGCAGAAGTGCTGTGGGAGCGTTGCCGACGGCCACGATGAGCGGACCCTCGATGCCGCAAGCTTTGTCCATGCTCGCAACGGCGCGAGTCGTGCCCGCGGCGCGCGCAGCCGCGGCGACATCAGGGTCGGCCATGTAGCATACGGCCTTGCAGCCGAGCTTCGCGAGCGCGGGCTTGCTTATGCCTGCGAGCGCCATGTTCGTGTCGGTGAGCACCGTGGCACCTGCGCGCAGTGCGTCGAGCGCACAGTGCGCGGCGTCATGGGTGAACACGAGGGAATCGGCGTACGAGAAGTCGGCAGTGGTGTGGATGACGCGCTTCACGACGGGCTCTTCGAGCGGCGGGAACGTGCGGCCGCCGAGCTCTTCGGTGATGATCTCGAAGCTGCGCCGCTCGATGTCGCCGGGCGCCATCTCCTTGGAATCCATCTAGTACTCCACTCCTTCCCTTGCACATATCCCCTGCTCGTAGGGGTGTTTCTCGCACCGCATCTCGGTTATGTAGTCGGCCTTCTCCACGATCTTGCGGGAAGGCGCGCGCCCGGTGAGCGCCACTTCGACGCCGCGCGCGGACATATCGAGCGCGCGGTCCACGAGCGCCTCGTCGACAAGCCCCTTCGAAAGCGCGTCGAGCGCCTCGTCGAGCACGAGCAGCCCCTCCTGCGCGCCCTCGAGCTCGGAGAGCGCGGAAGCGAGGTTCCCATCGTGCAGCTCGCGCGTCGCGGCAAGTTCTTCCGACGTCATCGACCAGGTAAACTTGTCCGACGCCTTCCCCGCGAAAACGGGCACGCCGAAATGCTCGGCGAGCAGGCGCGCCTCCCCACTTTCGCCGTCTTTCAGAAACTGCACGACGACGACGCGGCGGCCTGCGGCGAGCATGCGAAGGGCGAGGCCCATCGCCGCCGTGGTCTTGCCTTTGCCGTCGCCATGATACACGTGGATCATACGCCCTCCTCGATAATGCGGTAGACATACTCCATGTCGAGCGCCCCGCGCACGACATCGGCCAGGCGGTCGAACTCGCGCACACGGTGATCGGCCGCGGACGCCGCGCCCGCAGCACCCACGACGCTATCGGGCAGGCCGCGCATGCGCGCGAGCGAGCGCGCGAGGGCGAGCGCCACCCCCGGTTCGTCGAACAGGCCGTGGAGATAGGTTCCGAACACGTTTCCGCAGGCCGCGCCTTCTGGTTTGCCTCCAATCGTGCCCGCAGGGGCGCAGGAGACGGTCGTTTCGCCGTCGTGAATCTCGTACCCGCGCGCCGTCATGCCGTTCCACACCGAAAACGCGCCTTGGGCGCCCGTGATTCGCAGCTCCGACTGGGCGAGGCGCTTTTCCTCCTTGAACACCGTACTTGCAGGGATGAGCCCGACCCCGCGCGCGGTGCCAGCGCCTTCCCTGCCGTGCGGGTCGGAAAGCTCGTCTCCCAAAAGCTGGTAGCCTCCGCATATGCCGAGCACCGGCGTGCCCGCGCCCGAAAGCGCGCGTACACAGGCTCCGATGCCGCTAGCCGCAAGCCAGCGCGCGTCGTCGAGCGTGGTCTTCGAGCCGGGGAGCACCACCAGGTCGGGTCGGCCCAGATCGGTCGACGAGGAAACGTAGCGCACGCCCACGCCGGGCACGCGCGAAAGCGGGTCGAAGTCGGTGAAGTTAGACAGATGCGGAAGGCGCACGACGGCGACGTCGATGACGCCGCGCGCCTCGCGGGCAGATAGGCGCGGCGCGAGCGAGTCCTCGTCGTCCAGGTCGAGCGTAAGATACGGCACGACCCCCACGACGGGAACCCCGCACATCTTCTCGAGCGGGGCCAAACCCGGGCGCAGGATTTCCACATCGCCGCGGAACTTGTTCACCACAAGCCCCCGCAAAAGAGCGCGATCCTCGGGCGCAAAGAGCGCGACCGTGCCGTAGAGCTGGGCAAACACCCCGCCTGGGTCGATGTCGCCCGCGAGCAGCACGGGGGAGGACACGGCGCGCGCGAGCCCCATGTTGACGATGTCGTTTTCGGCAAGGTTGATTTCGACGGGGCTGCCGGCGCCCTCGATGACGATGACGTCGTTTTCCTCCGCGAGCGAATCGAACGCCTCCAAAATCTGCGGCATGAACGCCTTCTTTCGCGCGAAGTAGTCCCTCGCAGCGAAGGCTCCCTGCGCCTTGCCGGCCACGATGAGCTGGCTTCGGTGGTCGCTTTCGGGCTTGAGCAGGATGGGGTTCATGCGCACGTCGGGCGCGATGCCGCACGCCTCGGCCTGCATGATCTGGGCGCGCCCCATCTCGAGCCCATCGGCCGTGACACCGCTGTTGAGCGCCATGTTCTGGCTCTTGAAGGGAGCCACGCGCAGGCCGTCCTGCGAAAGCACACGGCACAGCCCCGCCGCAAGCAGGCTCTTCCCCGCGTTCGACATGGTGCCCTGAATCATGATGGGCTTCGCCCTACCCACGGGTATCGACCTCCTTCGCCGAGCCTCGGCCATCCGCGCCCGCCATAGCGTCGCTGCAAGAAGCGCCGCCCCGTTCGTCGGGTTCGCCTTCGCCCGATGCGCCTTCCGTCCGAAGCGCGCGGCTGAACGCCATCGCAAGCCGGGCGTTCTCCTTGCGCGTGCGCACCGCGACGCGGCACCAGAAACGGGACAGTACCGAAAACGAGTCGCACGTGCGGACCAAAACCCCCTGTTTATACAGGCGCTCGGGGATGTCTTTCGCCGGCGTGCGGACTAAAAGGAAGTTCGCATCCGACGGCACGACGGAAAGCCCGAGCGAGGAGAGCTCGTGGGAAAGCCACGCTCGCTCGCCCGCCAGTACATCGCGCGTGCGCGAGACGTATTCGACGTCTTCCAGGGCGGCGATGCCTGCGGCCTCGGCGACCGAGGAGACGGGCCACGCCTGTCCCGCCCGGCGAATCCCCTCGATGAGTTGGGCGTTTCCGCTGATCAGATACCCCAACCGCAACCCTGCCATTCCGTAGAGCTTGGTGAACGCGGAGAGCACGGCCACATGGTGCGAACACGCGGCGCGTGCGGCCACGCTCCTTTCGCGGGCGTCGGGCGCAAATCCGAGGAAGCACTCGTCCACGACGAGCAGCGCGCCCACCTGCTCGCAGCGGCAAGCCGCGGCATCGATTACGCGGGGGTCGACGAGGCGCCCCGTCGGGTTGTTCGGATTGCAGAGGTACGCCACGTCTCCCGGCCCCTCGATCGCGCGGGCGAAGGAGGCGGGCACGTCGAAGTCGTCCGCTTCGGAGAGCGGGAACTCCTGCACGCATGCGCCGTAGTACGATGCCGCCTCCGCATATTCAGAGAACGTCGGCGCGCACACGACGATGCGTTTCGGGCGCACCGCCGCGGCGAGCCGCCAGATGATGTCAGACGCGCCCGCGCCGCAGACGATAGTATCTTCGGGAATGCCCTGGGCACGCGCTAGGGCGCGAACGAGGGCGAGGCTTTCCCTATCGGGGTAGGCGTCGATTCGAGAAAGCGCCTTGCAAGCTGCGGCAACGGCGCGCGGCGAGGGGCCTGCCGGATTCACGTTCACCGAGAAGTCGATGAGGTCGGAGGCGCCCCCTTCGCAAGCGATGCCGAGCGATTGCGTGCTACCCCCATGCGCACGGGCGCGCAGGATTCCCCCGGCAGCCCGGGACGCGGCGTGGTCTTCCCTCATGACATCGCCCCCACGGCGAGCACGACCGCTGCGCGTGCGGCACCGAAGACGACGAGCGCGCATACGGACGCGGCGAGCATGAGCCTAGTCGCCCGGGCGATGTCGCCCCACTCGATTTCGCGGGACGCGTCGCCTATCGTCGGTTTCTCAACGAGCTTGCCGAAATACACCGCGGGTCCCGCCAGGCGCAGCCCGAGCGCGCCCGCGCACGCCGACTCGGTCTGCGCCGAGTTGGGGCTCGCATGGCGACGCCTGTCGCGGCGCCAGATGCGCGCCGCCCCGCGCGCGTCGAGCCCGACGATCGGGCACACGACGATCATGAGCAGGGCCGATAAGCGCGAGGGAATCCAGTTCACCGCATCGTCGAGGCGCGCCGAGGCGCAGCCGAAGTCGATGTAGCGCGCGTTTTTGTAGCCCACCATGCTGTCGAGCGTGTTCACAGCCTTGTACGCCATGCCCAAGGGCGCACCCCCGATCATAAGGTAGAAAAGCGGCGCGATGACGCCGTCGCTCGCGTTCTCCGCCACCGTTTCCACGGCGGCGCGCAAAACGCCCTGCTCGTCGAGAACAGACGTGTCGCGTCCCACGATGAGCCCGACGGTTTCGCGCGCCGCGACAAGGCCGCCCTTCGAGAACGCGCGGGCCACGGCCAGGCTCTGGCGGCGCAGCTCGCATGTCGCGAGAATCTGATAGCTCGCCCATGCCTCGGCCACGAAGCGCAAGCCGGGGTGAACCATGCCGCAAAGATGCAGGATTCCCCATGTCAAAAGCCCACACGCAAGCGGAAGCGCCACGGCGAGCACAAGCCCTGCGGCGCGCGTGCCCGCGGACGTTTGCGGGAATGCGCCCCGCAGGCGGCCTTCGGCCCACGTGATCGCGCGCCCCATGGCGACGACGGGATGGGGAAGCCAGCGCGGGTCGCCGAAGGCAAGGTCGGCCGCGAACCCGGCGGCGACGGCAAGAATCGTCATCACCGGGCATCGCCCCCCGAAGCGGGGCGAACGTCGCGAAGGCAGCGCCCATCCCAGGTGGCGGCCCATGCGCCGCCCGGCTCGGTATGCACGTCGAAGTATTCCATTTTCGGGACAGCAAGCTCGGAAAGCAGCGCTTTCACGGTACCCGCGTGAACGACGAAGACGGCGCGCCCACTCCCCTGGGCGCGCTCCGATTCGCACGCCTCCCGAAACGCCGCGACGACGCGGCGGGTGAAATCGCTCTTGCCCTCGCCATGCGGGCACCGCGTCTCGCACCAGGAGTCTACCCAGGCGCGGTAGCGCGCATCCTCTTTAAGCTCGGCGGCGCTTCGCCCCTCGAAGTCACCGAAATCCATCTCGCGCAGACCGGGGCATGCCATAAGCTCCGCATTCGGGAAGAGGATGCGTGCCGTCTGGTCGGTGCGGGCCATGCCGCTCGTGATAACACGGAACACGTCACGATCGCACGCGAGCTCGCGCAAAGCGCGCTCCCCCGCGCTCGAAAGGGGCTCGTCGGTGCCCGCCCCGCTGTAGCGATGGTCTTCCGTGCCCGCCGTGGCACCATGGCGCACGAAGACGACTTCCAAAGGCGCGCCCGCGCCCAGCGTCCCTCGAGGCGCATCGGCAAGGTTTCCTTTGATGACCTGGGGAATCCCGCACGTCATGCGCACGACGACGTCGGCGCGCGCAGCGAGCGCGCATCCCAGGCGCCCCGCGCGCTCGCGCCATTGGGCGTCTTCCGCATGCATAGGGACGACCCCCGAGCCGACCAAGGACAGAATCACTGCGTCGAAGCCAATCAGCCGCTCGAGCGCCCGGTCAACGTCGAGCGCGCGTACAAGCTCCTCAGCACGGTACGCGACGCGGCCGGCAAAAACCGCGGGCACGCCGCCCTCCGCAAGCTGCGCCGCGTCGACGAAATCGTCCGCCGCGAACCCGAGCCTTTCGCGCACGAAGGTCCTCTTCCCCGAATGCGCGCCGCCTACCACGAGCATCATAGGAGCATGCCCCCCGCCACCAGCATGGCAAGCATCGCGAGCTCGGCCCATTGCAGAAACCATCCGGCCAAATCCCCCGTCACCCCGCCGAAGCGGGACAGGGCAACATGGCGGTACCACGCGAGCGCCAAAAGCCCCGCCACCGCCATAAGGGCGCCGACGGCCTGAGCGCACGCGACCATCCCTGCAGACGAAGCCACAGCGAAAGCGCAAAGCGGCACGACGATCGCCGCGCGCTTCTTCGCAGGCGAGAGTCCCGCGGCCATGCCGTCCGCCCGCGCGGCAGGCCAGCATTCAACGGCGAGCCCCGAAAGTGCGCGGGAGAACACGAGCGAGCACAGAAGCGCGAGGAACGTCCCCGCCGTAAGCGGCAGCGCGGTGAACAGGGAAAACTGCAGAATAAGGTACACAACAACACCGATGACCCCGAAGGCGCCCGCCCGCGGGTCGTGCATGATCTCTAGCTTTCGCTCGCGTGGGGCCCAACTTGCAAGCGCATCGGAGGTGTCGCAGAGCCCGTCTAGGTGGATGCCTCCCGTCACCGCCACAGGCAGCGCCACGAGCACGGCCGCGACGATGGTCGCGGGCACGCCGAGCAGGTTCGCCACGTACCCCCACGACGTCATGAGGAAGCCTTCCGCAAGGCCCACCAGGGGAAACGCAGCAAGCGCATGGGTTGATCCGAAATCGGTCCAGGCCGATTTCGGGACGGGGATGCGCGAGAACGTTCCGAACGCCGCGCCGATTGCCTCTGCTATCTTCACCTTGTAGGTCCTTCGCCTTTCATCCACACGGGAATCCCGCATACCACTTCGACTGCACGGTCGGCCAGCGCCGCCACGCCCGCGTTCACGCGCGCGAGGGCGCGCCTCCATACCTCGGTCCCCTCATCGTAGCGCATCCCATCGGCGAACACGTCGACGGTGACCACCACCGTATACGCAGCGGCCTGAGCGAGCCGTTCAATGCCTCCGAGCACCTCGCGCGCCACAGCGTCGGGGTCACGTGGGGACAAGCCGCCTTCCGCGAAGAGCTCGTTTGCAACCAGGTTGCCCACGTCCTCCAAAAGAAGCGTGCAGCCGCGCGGAAGCCCAGGCACTGCGGCGCCCACGTCACGCGTGCGCTCGAGGGTGGAAAACCCCTTGCCCTCGCGCAGCGCCCGATGGCGCGCGATGCGGCGGGCTCCCTCTTCCCCGAAGGGCTCCATCGTTGCCAGGTAAACGCGGGGGCCGTCGTGCCCAAGGCACAGGGACTCGGCGTAGGCGCTCTTACCGCTCGCGCCGGCGCCGATAACGAACGTCACCGCCATTTCCCGGCCTCGAAATGCTCGTAAGCAGCCATGCCAGTCGCCGTGAACGTCTTCCCATCCCGGTACACGCGCAGCGCCGAATCCAGAAGGGGCAGATACGCCATGGCGCCCGCGCCCTCGCCCAAGTGCATGCCTGCGTCGAGGGGTGCCTTTATGCCGAGCTCGCGAAGGAGCTCCTGGCTTGCGGGTTCGCTTGATGCGTGGGTGCCCACGAGGTAGCCCAAGGCGTTGGGGCACAGGCGCGCCGCGCACAGGGCCGCCGTGCAGGATATGACCCCGTCGAGGAGCGCCGGCGCCTTCGAGGCCGCGGCCCCCAGGTAGAAGCCGCACATCGCCGCGATGTCGAAGCCGCCCACCTTCGAGAGCACGTCGATCGGGTCGGCGGGATCGGGCGAGTTCGCGTCGATAGCGCGCTCGACCACGTCGCGCTTGCGCGCGAGCGAGGCGTCCGAGAGCCCCGCGCCGCGCCCGACGAGGCTCCGCGCGTCCGCCCGGATGAGCACTGCGGCCACCGCCGCCGAGGTGGTCGTGTTGCCGATGCCCATCTCGCCCGCGGCGAGAAGGCGCACGCCGGCGCGGGCAAGCCCGCACGCGACGGCGATTCCGACCTCGATCGCGCGCACGGCCCCATCGCGAGACATAGCGGAGCCGTGCGCGATGTTGCCGCTCCCCCGCCGCACGTTCGCGCGCACCATGCGCGCGTCATCTATGCCCCGGGCCATACCCACGTCGACGGGCACGACCTCGGCACCCGCGAACGCCGCCATGCGGCAGGCGCTCGTGGCCCCCTCGCACATGTTGCGCGCGACGGCTCGCGTCACGTCTTGCCCGCTTTGCGACACGCCTTCGGCAACGACCCCGTTGTCGGAGAAGAATACCGCGAGCGCACGGGGAAACTCGGCCACCTCGGCGCTCCCCTGAGCTGCGGCGATACACGCGACGGCGTCTTCAAAGTCGCCCAATCCCCCCAAGGGGTGCGCGATGGAGTCCCACGCGGCGTACGCGGCGGCGCGGGCACACTCGTCTGCGGGCGCGATCCGGGAGAGCGCGGCTTCGAGCACGGCGCCCGGCGCCGACGAAAACGCGCGCTCGACTTCCTCGCGGATGCAGGCAAACGCGGTTTCGGTTGCTTCAGCCATGCCGTCTCCTCTCTGCAAACGACGCTGCGGCAGACGCGAACGCGCGCGCAACGTCGGGGTTCGCAGGATAGTACACATGCGGGAAGCCCGCAACCAGGGACGGGGTGGTCGTCATGCACGGCCAGCCCTTGTCGCGCCGGGGCTTCTGCGCCCAGAAGTCGCCGCCCGGGCAGGTGGACTGCCAGTAGTGGAACTCGTGCGCGCGGATGCGTGTGCCGCGCGGCCCGTAGAGCCCGTCGCGTTGAGAAGTGAGCTCCACGTACCCGAAATGGGACAGCCTTCCCCCGTTCTCGCTTGCGCCCTCAAGGGCGCCCGCAACAGGCCAGCGCCGCCCCTCGCTATCGGCGATTTCGCGCTGCAGATACAGAAACCCACCGCATTCGGCAACCGTCGGCATGCCGGATTCCACCGCACGCCGCACCGCCTCGCGCATCGGCGCGTTCTCGGAGAGCTGCCGCGCATGGAGCTCCGGGTAGCCGCCTCCCAGATAGAGGGCGCTTGTCCCCCGGGGCAACTCGCTATCACACAGGGGGCTGAAAAAGGCCAGCTCGCAACCCAGGTCCTCGAGCGCGCGCAGGTTCTCCTCGTAGTAGAACGAGAACGCCTCGTCACGCGCAACGGCGACGATGGGCCGCGCTCCCGCGATCGGCTCCAACCGGTAAGGTTCCTCGCAGATATCGGGTGCCATCGCCGCTATTTCGAGCAAGCGGTCGACGTCGACACTCTTTTCCACCAGCTCGGCCATCTTGTCGATGCGCGCGGAGAGCTGCTCGACCTCGTCGGCGATCACAAGCCCCAGATGCCGGCTTTCGAGCGAGAACGCCTCGTCGGCGGGAATATTACCCAAAACCGCGACGCCCGTGTGCTTCTCGATCGCAGGCGCCGCGTAGGCGCAGGCAGCGGCGCTCGTCTTGTTCAGCACGACGCCACGCACGTTCGCACAAGGCAGGAACTCGGCGATGCCGCGGATTACGGCGGCGAGCGATAAAGACGCCCCGCGCCCGTTCACCACTAAAACGACCGGCGTTTCCGTGTCGCGCGCAACCTGGTAGCTGCTCGCGTCGGCCACGCCGGGCGCCATGCCGTCGTAGAAGCCCATGACCCCCTCGAGCACCGCGACATCCGCGCCCGCGGCGCCGCGTGCGAGCAGGGCGCGCAGCGTCGGGGCGTCGGTGAAGAAGCCGTCAAAGTTGCCCGAGCGCGCGCCCACGACGCGGCGATGAAAGAGCGGATCAATGTAGTCGGGGCCGCATTTGAAGGCCGCGCATGCAAGACCGCGGCGCGCGAGCGCGCGCAGGAGCGCGCACGTAACGACTGTCTTGCCGCTCCCGCTCGAGGGCGCAGCGACCATGAAGCGCGGGATGGACGTGCTCACCGGGCACCGCCTTCCCCACCTGCACCACGCGCGCTGACGAGGAACACGGGGTTTTGCGCCTTCATAAGATGGTGCGAGCCTACAGCCTCGGCGCGGGCGGCCGACACCTGGCACGCCTCGAACCCCTTAAAGCGCGAACCCGAGAGGAGCGCGCACGCCTCGGTGAGCGTCTCAACGGTGACGCATGGCACGCACAGACGAACCTGCGAGTTCTTCTCGAGCGCCGCCTCCACGATGGAGGGAAGCTCGCCCGCGCTCCCGCCGACGAACACGGCGTCGGGGACGGGCAGTTTCGCGAGCGCTTCGGGGGCGACACCGGGGACTGCATGCACGTTGCCGCACCCGAATGCAGCCACGTTCTCCCGGATGAGCCGCACGCCGGCCGCGTTGCGCTCAACCGCCCATACCGACCCCGCTCGCGCGACGAGCGCCGCCTCGATCGACACGCTCCCCGTGCCGGCGCCGACGTCCCACACGGTGTCGGTCGCGGTAAGGCGAAGCTTCGCGAGCGCGACGGCGCGCACCTCCTGCTTGGTCATGGGAACGTCGCCGCGGATGAAGAGCTCGTCGGGAATGCCCGAGGAAGCGTACGGCCAGCGGGAGCTCGCGGCGCGGGATGCGCCCGCAGAGTCCGCCGCGGAAGAAGCCGCCGCGGGCGCAGACGCGCCGGCCGGTGCCTCGGAGGCTGCGCTAGAGCCCGCAGACGACCCGGCGCCACCTGCGAAATCGATAAGCATCACGTTCAAGTCGTCGAAAGTCTGACCTGCGATTTCACTTGCGGTCGCACAGGTGATGCGCTCGTCGGGGTACGACAGGCGCTCGGCCACCGTCACGCGCGCGTCCCCGAAGCCCGCATGGCCAAGCTCGCCCGAAAGCCGCGAGGGATCTTCCCCGCCCGACGTGGCGAGGAAGAGCTCACCTGCGCGCTCGGCCTCGGCCACGATGTCGCACGCCACGCCGTGAGCGCTCGCGAAGCGCCAATCCTGCCATGGACGCGCGAGGCGCGCGGCGAGATACGACGCTGAGCTTATGCCGGGAATGACGCGCACGTCCACCCGCGCGTCGCCGGAGAGCGCCTCCACCAGGCGGCGCGCGCCGCTGAACAGCCCCACATCGCCCGTCATCACGACCACGGCGCGCTGCCACGACGCCGCATCGGTGAGCGCGGCGACGATGTCCGCCGTCTTAACGAGCTCGCATCTCACAGCGTCGGGCGGCACGTCGATGCCGGCAAGCGCGCGATGAGCACCGATGACCACGTCGGCGATGTCGATCGCGTCGAGCGCCGCGCGCGAGAGCAAGTCGGGGTTTCCGGGCCCCGCCCCGATGATCGTTACCTTTCGCATGGAATCTCCCGATACCCGCGCGGCGTGACCATACGGCCGCCTACGAGCTTCGTGTCCGCGTTGCCGACGAACACGGTGGTGAACATGTCGGCGTCGATCTCCCCCAGCTCAGAGAGCCTGCACATGCCCGACTGCTGCCCCTCGCGCCCGATGTTGCGTACCCAGCCGCAGAGCGTGTCGGGGGCCTTCCATTCGAGCATAATCTTCGCCGCGCGCGAGAGCCTGTCGGCGCGCTTTCTGCTGCGCGGGTTGTACAAACAGATGCAGAAGTCGGCGCTCGCCACGGCGGCGAGCCTGCGCTCGATGACCTCCCATGGCGTGAGCAGGTCGGAGAGCGACACGACCGCGAAGTCGTGGGCAAGCGGGGCGCCGAGCACCGCCGACCCGCTCTGAGCCGCGGTGGCCCCGGCGATAACTTCCACGTCTACATCGGGGTAGTCCTCCGCAAGCTCCAGCACGGGGCTCGCCATGCCGTACACGCCCGCGTCACCGCTGCACACGAGCGCCACGGCTTCTCCGCTCTGCGCGCGCGAAAGCGCCAGGCTGCACCGTTCGACCTCGTGCATCATCGGGGTCGCGAGATGCGCCGCGTCGGGCACGGCGGCGAGCGCGAGCTCCACGTATTTCGTGTACCCCACAACGATGTCGGCCGCCTCGAGCGCGCGCCGGGCCGCAATCGTCATGCCGTCGGGACCGCCCGGGCCGATCCCCACCACGAAGAGCTTTCCCATCACCGCTCCTTAAACGAAAGATCGATAGTTACCTTTGAAAACGCGACGGTCACGCCGCTGTGAGCGAGCTTCGGGAAGATAAGTTTGCCCCCGTCCGCGAGCGCCGCGCGCTCACACACGTTGTCGACCCCCACCGTCGCGCACACGAAATCAGATGGCGAAACGCTGCCTTCGACCTGCGACAACTCCTCTGCGGAATACGTCGCAAGCGGGATATTGCGCGCGCGGCAGAAGGCGAGCAGACCCTCCTCATTCGCCTTCACGTCGATCGTCGCCGCCTCGCGCACGGCCGAAGGCGAGATACCCGCCTGCCCGCACGCGAGAAGAAACGCCTCCCCGATCGCTTCGGCGCACGCACCGCGACGGCACCCTATGCCCGCAACGATGCAGGGCATGACAAGGCGAAGCGGCTCGGGCGCAGTCGCCTGCGCCCGCACGCCCGCCGGCTTCCCCGTCTCACCGGCGGGCAAGACCTCGCCCGTTGTCTCCGCCGCGCGAACGGACGCACCTGCATTCGCGCCAGCGAACGGCGACACGACGATATCGGCCCGAGCGCGGTCGGACGCAATGTCAACCCCCTCAGGCGGCTGTCCCGAAATCGGCATGTCGGAATAGAGCGCCACGCGCCCGCCCGAAAGCAGCCGCGCCGACACTCGCTTGATAGCCTCGGGATTCGAAACGGGGAGCCCCTCACAGCGCGCCCACGTATCCACCGCCCACACGCCGCGGACGTCGGTCGCCGTGGTGATGACGGGGATGGCCCCTGCCGCGCGTGCCACAGTTTGCGCAAGCTCGTTCGCACCGCCCAAATGCCCCGACAAAAGCGGGACGGCAAAGCGCCCCGCCTCGTCGATCACCACAACCGCGGAATCGCTTGCCTTCGAGGCGACATGCGGCGCGATCGCCCGCACGGCGATGCCCGCCGCGCCCACGAACAGAAGCGCGTCCGACGCTTCCCACGCGAGCGCCGTCCATGCGCGCAGGTCGGCCTTCCCCTCGCCGAACCCACGCGAAACGGAAACGTCCCAGTCAGGGTCATCTTCACCTGTCTGCGCGCAATCGGAAAGCGCGCGTGCGGTGCGCTCAGCCAACGCATACCCCCTCTCAGTAAACGCTATGCAGGAAACCCTCATCTAGCGCACCACCATCGTCGAGAAGTAGCTACCCCGATCGGGCACATCGTCGAGCGAGCGGTACACGCGCTCGCCCGGAAGCCCACAATCCTCTACGAGCTCGGCACCGTCGAAGGCGCCCTCCTCGCGAAGGATGCGCTTCGTGTCCGCAAGCGAGCGGCGCGTCTTCATGACCACCTTCGTCCCCGGCCAGCCGATTGCGCGGTGCACCCCGTACAGCACGCCTTTACTCATACGTCGCCCCCAATTCCCCGATAACTGCATTGGCGCCCGACGTGCGGAAAATCTCGCGGCGCTCGGCGTCGAACACGACCGCGGCGATGTCGCATGCGCCCGCCGCGCGGCGGCGCAACCTGTCCTCGATTGCCGCAGCGAGCGAGGCGCGCGCAGCGTCCCCCACGCCGGCGGCCTCGATTACCTCGAGCGCCGCCGTGGTCGTCACCGACGACATGATCTCACGCACGGTCTTCGCGCCCGCGCCGGCCAAGGCCGCGTGGGCGGCCAGAATCTCCGCGCGGCAGTCGGCGGTACGCGAATGGGTGTCCATGATGCCGCCAGCGACCTTCACCAGCTTGCCGATGTGTCCCACAAGAAGGACATTGGTGAATCCCTCGCGAACGCAGCAATCAATCGCATCGCCCACAAAGTTGGAGATGAAGACCACCGGCGCACCGTTTAGGTGGAAATGCCCCGAGATGAACTGCCCGCCGTAGTTGCCGGGCGTGAGCACGACTCCGCGCCGCCCCATAGCCGCATGCTGCCGAATCTCGAGCTCGATGCTGTCGCGCAAGGCAGCGAGGCTGCGCGGCTCGACGATGCCCGTCGTTCCCAGGATGGAGATGCCGTCCTCTATCCCCAGGTGCGGGTTGAAGGTCTTTTCGGCAAGGGCCACACCCTCGGGTACCGAAATCGTCACAGCAATGTTTCCAGAAAAGCCGTGCGCGGCGCACACCTCACGCACCGCCGAAGTAATCATCGCGCGCGGCGTCGCGTTGATGGCGGCCGCCCCCACCGGCTGCTCGAGCCCGGGCAACGTCACGCGCCCCACGCCCACGCCGCCATCGACGGAAACTTCCGATTCGTGCGCGGGCACGTCCTTGCTGCCCGCAGTACCCGTGCCCGACCCCGCATGTTCCACACGCGCGTACACGAGCACGCCGTCGGTCACATCGGCGTCGTCGCCTGCGTCCTTTCGCACGGCGCACTGGGCGCACCCCTCGCCGATGCATGCATCGACCACGTCCGTCTCGACGGGCAGCCCGCCGGGGGTGACGATCGACACGTGGCCGACGGGCTTTCGTGACAAGAGCATCTCGCAGGCCGCCTTCGCCGCGAGCGCGGCGCAGCTCCCCGTGGTATAGCCGCAGCGCAGGCGGGTCGTCCCGGTATATATGTAGTGCTCGAAGGCCACGCTAGCTGCTCGCCTTCCGATACCCCGTGGCAAACGAAGGGTCGTAAAGCTTGCTGCGCTCGTACGACTCCGCTTGCGCGCCGTCGTGCGCAAGCCCGCCGCGAGCTCCGAGCACGCGGCCCACCACCACGAGCGCCGTGCGGTCGATGCCCACTCGCGCACCCGCATCGGCGAGCGTGCCCACTGTGCAGCGCACCACGCGCTCCTCAGGCCAGGTCGCCTTGTACACGAGCGCCGCCGGCTCGTCGGAGCTGCGGCCCGCGGCCAAAAGCTCGGCGGAAAGCTCGGCGAGCATACCCGAGCTCAGGAAGATGACCATAGTCGAGCCGCTTTCCGCCATGGTGCGCATGCCCTCGCCCGCGGGCATGGGGGTGCGCCCGGAAAGCCGCGTGATCACGACAGACTGGCTGATTCCCGGCAGCGTGTATTCCTGGCGAAGCGCCGCCGCGGCACCGCAAAAGCTCGACACGCCGGGCACCACCTCGTAGTCCACGCCGCGCGCGTCGAGTGCGTCCATCTGCTCCTGGATGGCGCCGTATAGGCACGGGTCACCCGTGTGCAGGCGCACCACTTCCTCGCCCCGCGCATCCGCCGCACACATCACGTCGAGCACTTCCTCCAAGGTCATGTGCGCGCTGTCGTAGACGACGCAGGATTCCTTGCAATCGGCGAGCAGCTCGGGGTTCACAAGGCTCCCCGCCCAAACGACCACGTCCGCCGCGCGCAGAAGGCGCGCCCCGCGCAGCGTGATAAGGTCGGCGGCGCCCGAGCCTGCGCCAACGATATGAATCATCCGAGCCTTCCCTTCCCGTTTCTCATCGCAACCGTTTACGCCGCCCTTCGCACAGCGGGCAAAACACGGCGCCCGCAGCGGCAATCGGCGCAAATACGCAGGCAGGAGGCGCAATGCCGCCCGCCCTGGCTTTGACACGTTCACAAGTGCCCACTATCATAGTAAAAGTTTCGGCAACGAGCATATGACAATCGGATAAAAGGAAATGACCGGCGCGGCGCCCGCACAGCCCGCGCTGGCTTGCGGAGGGAACCAGGTGGGAATCCTGGGCAAGGGACATTACTGTATAGGACGCGCGGGCGAACTGCCTCGCGCCCCAAGCCAGACTGCTTCGCCTTTTCCTCACGGCATCGCCGTGGCGTTAGCTCCTTGTGAACCCCGAGGGGTGCGCTTTTCTTTCGCTTGTGCCGACAAGCAACTGTCGCCGGGGGACCGGCAAACCGAGGAAAGGAAAAACCATGTCCGACCAGATGTCACGCCGCGGCTTCATGGGCGCCGCAGCAACCGGAGCCGTCGCGCTCGCCGGATTCGCGCTCGCGGGCTGCTCCAGCACCTCCGCGAGTTCCGAGAAATCGAGCGAAAAGGAGAAGGCCGTGAAGCCGGTCATCCTCGTCACGAGCTTCGGCACGAGCTACAACGACTCGCGCCACATCACCATCGGCGCCATCGAAGACGCTATCCGCGAGAAGTACTGGCAGGACTACGACATCCGCCGCGCCTTCACCGCGCAGATCATCATCGACAAGCTGAAGAAGCGCGACGGCATCACGATCGACAACATGACCGAGGCGCTCGACCGCTGCGTGGAAGACGGCGTGAAGGAAATTGTCGTGCAGCCGACGCATCTCATGGCTGGCCTGGAATACACCGACGTGAAAGACGAGCTCGACAAGTACGCCGACAAGTTCGACAAGATCTCGCTCGGCGACCCGCTGCTCACCTCCGACGACGACTACAAGAAGGTGGCCGCAGCCATTAAGGAGAACATGGCGTCCTTCGACGACGGCAAGACGGCGCTGTGCCTCATGGGCCACGGCACCGAAGCCGATTCCAACGCCGACTATGCCAAGATGCAGGAAGTGTTCAAGAACGAGGGCTTGACGCAGTTCTTCGTCGGCACCGTCGAGGCTGAGCCGACCTGCGAGGATGTTATCGCCGCCGCGAGCGCCGCAGGGTACAAGAAGGCCGTGCTCGCGCCGTTCATGGTGGTCGCGGGCGACCACGCGAACAACGACATGGCAGACGAGACCGACCCCGACAGCTGGGCTGCAAAGTTCGTGGCCGCTGGCTTCGAAGTGACGTGCCTGCTCCAGGGTCTGGGACAGAACGCCGCGGTCGACGACATCTACGTCTCGCACGTGGACGACGCCATCGCCAAGCTGTAAACTCGCCGCGCACGGGGGCGCCGGTCGCGTCCCCGTGCAACGGGCATGCGCCTTCCCCGACCGACGGCGCATGCCCGTTGCATTCGCATCCCGCCCGCCCACCGCACGGCGCGGGCGGTCGAAGCGATTGAAAGGAACCCCCTCCATGTTGAAGAAAACCCTCGCCTTCGCCCTGTCAGCGGCGCTTTTCGCGTTCTCGCTCGCCGGCTGCGGCGGAAATTCAATCGACAGCGCAAAGGCAAGCGATGCCGATTCCCAGGAAAAGACCGAACAGGCGGCCGATGCGCCCGAGGGCGCAAGCGCTGCCCCCATCACCGCCGACAAGGTGGCCGACGGCACCTATCCGATCACCGTAGATTCCAGCTCGAACATGTTCAGGATTGTGGACGCCCAGCTCATCGTGGAAAACGGCTCCATGCACTGCGTGATGACGCTTTCCGGCACGGGCTACGGCAAGCTCTTCATGGGCACGGGCGACGAGGCTGCCGCCGCGAGCGAGGCCGACTTCATCCCCTATGTGGAAAACGCGGAAGGCAAGTACACCTACGACGTGCCCGTTAAAGCGCTCGACGAGGACACCGCCTGCGCCGCGTGGAGTATTAGAAAAGAGCAGTGGTACGACCGCACGCTCGTGTTCGAATCCGCCGGCGTCGATCTGCGCGCCGACGCACTGAAGTAACGCCATGCGGTCGATTCTTCCCAAGGGGGAAAACAGGAAGCGCCACAGCATCGCGGCGCGCGCGGTCGCCTGCGTTCTCGTCGCCCTGCTCGCGCTTCCCTTCGCGGGGTGCAGTGCGAGCCCGAACGCGACCGGTGCCACGACGGGCTCTCAGGAATACACTGTGAGCGTCTCGCTTTCCGGCGGGTCAGGGCGCGCAAGCATCGCCTCACCAACCACAATTGTGAAGGATGGCGACACCTACACCGCGACCATCACCTGGTCGAGTTCGAACTACGACAAAATGACCGTCAACGGCGTGGACTACGCGCCCGTAAACGACGGCGGCAACTCCACGTTCGAGATACCCGTCACGCTCGACGAGGACATCGCCGTGTCGGCCGAGACCGTCGCCATGTCGACGCCGCACACCATCGACTACACTCTCCACTTCGACTCATCCACCATGAAGGAGAAATCGGGCGACGATGCAAGCGGCGGCTCCCCTGCGGGAACGGCTTCAAGCGCCGCGGCCGACTTCCACAACGCCGATTTGGGCTGCGGCTGGGAGCCGACGGGGGCGCTTCAGCTTGAATACGCCGAGCACTTCACTGTCGACGAGTACGAAGGCGGCCTGCGGCTTATCTGCATTTCGAACGGGGAGCGCTTCCTCGTGGTACCGCAAGATGCAAAGGTACCTGATGGGTTGAGCTCCGACATCGCGGTCATAAGGCGTCCCGCCAACAAGGTGTACCTCGTGTCGTCGGCGACGATGTGCCTGGTCGACGCGCTCGATGCGAACGACAACATCCTCATGTCGGGCACGAAGGCCGACGATTGCTCGGTCGCGGGCTTCAAAAGCGCACTCGAAAGTGGGGCGATCGCCTACGGCGGCAAGTACAGCGCGCCCGACTACGAGCGAATATCGGCCTCGGGCAGCACGCTCGCCATCGAGAACACCATGATCAACCACACGCCCGATGTGAAGGAAAAGCTGCAGAAGCTCGGGCTCGTCGTGCTCACCGAACAGTCGTCGAGCGAGCCCGAAGCACTCGGGCGCGTCGAGTGGATTAAGCTTTTCGGCGTCCTGTTCGACAAGGAAGACGAGGCCGCGCACCTGTTCAACGAGCAGAAGGCCCGCGTCGAGCAAACGTCGAGGCTCGCGTCGTCAGGTAAAACCGTGGCGTATTTCTACATTAACTCGAACGGGGCCGCCGTCACGCGGCGGGCGGGCGACTACGTGGCGCAGATGATCGAGCTTGCAGGCGGCAACTACGCGCTCGATGACGCGCAGACGGCGTCGACGTCAGGTTCGTCAGTAACGCTCGAAATGGAGCGCTTCTACGCGACGGCGAAGGATGCCGACATTATCGTCTACAACGGCACCATCGACGAATCGGTTGCCACCTTGAACGACTTCGTAGGCAAAAACGCGCTATTGTCGCAGTTCAAAGCCGTGAAGAACGGCAACGTCTGGGTCACAAGCGCCGACATGTACCAGCAGATGACTTCCACCGCCGACATTATCGACGAGCTGC
The DNA here is from genome assembly GCA_959026725.1 of uncultured Collinsella sp. Taxonomy (GTDB): domain Bacteria; phylum Actinomycetota; class Coriobacteriia; order Coriobacteriales; family Coriobacteriaceae; genus Collinsella. Next base: position 4,777 of record CAUFMG010000016.1, on the reverse strand, counting down.
ACGGGGCGTTCACCGGCGATGACGCGAGCAACTTCCATTATCTGAGGAAGCTCGGCTAGCGCCATGAGAAGCCGGCTTTCCATGACATACGACGAATCGGGGCGCGCCGCGCGGTGTCGCGTCGTGACGGCGCTGCTCGCTGTTGCCCTCATCGTGCTCGTCGGGGCCAACCTGTGCATCGGGAGCGTGCTCGTGCCCGCAGACCACATCCCCGGCATCCTTTCGGGAGGCGCGGCCAATTCCATGGAAATCCAGATCATCTGGGAGATTCGTCTGCCGCGCGTGCTTTCAGCCGTGCTTCTCGGCGGGGCACTTTCGCTCTCCGGGTTCCTGCTGCAGACGTTTTTCAACAACCCCATCGCCGACCCGTTCATCTTGGGCGTCTCCTCGGGCGCAAAGTTCGTCGTCGCGCTTACGATGATCGTACTTCTGGGCGCGAACCAGGCCATGTCCTCGCCGGCCATGGTGGCCGCAGCGTTTCTGGGATCGCTTATCACCATCGGCTTCGTGCTCCTCATCGCACGGCGCATAAGTTCCATGGCCATGCTCATCGTGGCGGGCGTCATGGTGGGATACATCTGCTCGGCGGCGACGAACTTTCTCATCGCCTTCGCCGACGACCAGTCCATCGTGAACCTGCACAACTGGTCTTTGGGTAGCTTCTCGGGTTCGAGCTGGGACGACATCGCGGTCATCGCGGTCGTGGTGATCACCGTGAGCGCATGCGTATTCGCGATATCGAAGCCCCTTTCCGCCTTCCAGCTGGGAGAAGCCTACGCGAAAAGCGTCGGCGTGAACGTCGCACGCTTCCGCGTGGTGCTCGTCCTTCTAGCGAGCATGCTCTCCGCCTGCGTGACCGCGTTCGCTGGTCCGGTGTCGTTCGTAGGCATCGCGGTTCCGCATCTCGTTAAGTCGGCGCTGAAGTCGTCGAAGCCCATCCGCGTGATTCCTGCGTGCTTCTTGGGAGGCGCCATCTTCTGCGCGGGCTGCGATTTGATCGCGCGCACGCTGTTCTCCCCCGTCGAGCTTTCCATCAGCGCCGTCACCGCCATCTTCGGCGCGCCGGTGGTTATCGCACTCATGTTGAAGAAACGAGTGAGGTAGATGGGGGAATTCATGCCGCGGCCCAAAACGCTCAGAGGGGAGTCGAACCTCGAAACCCCGGTCGCAACGAAGGCTGACGGAGCGCCGCTTTTCCGCATAAGCGACCTGTCGGCGGGCTACGACAAGAAGGTCGTAGTCGAAGGCGTCGAGCTGGAGGTTCGCGCGGGCGACGTCGTGGCGCTCATCGGGCCGAACGGCTCGGGCAAGTCGACCATCTTGAAAACCATCACACGCCATCTGGCACCGCTTGCCGGCGCGGTCGAGCTCGACGGGCGGGAGATTTCCCGATGGAAGACGGCGGAGTTCGCAAGGAACCTTGCCGTTATGCTGACAGATCGACCCCGGACCGAGCTCCTCACCTGCCGCGATATCATAGAGGCGGGAAGGCATCCCTACACCGGGCGAATGGGCACACTCTCGCCCGACGACCATAGTCGGGTCGACGAGGCCATGAAAACCGCACATGTGGAAGAGTTCGCCGAGCGCGACTTCATGCAGATAAGCGACGGGCAACGCCAGCGCGTCATGCTCGCACGCGCCATCGCACAGGATCCGCGTGTGCTCGTGCTCGACGAGCCCACGTCATATCTCGATATCCGCTACCAGATCGACCTGCTGCGAATACTTCGCCACCTTGCGAAATCGCGGAATGTGGCTGTCATCATGTCCATCCACGAACTCGAGCTCGCGCAGAAAAGCGCCGACAAGGTGATTTGCGTGAAGGACGGCCGGGTCTTCCGCGCCGGCGCACCCGAGGACATATTCACGCGCGAGACGATTGGCGAGCTCTACGGCCTTCAACATGGCACCTTCAACGAGCGCTTCGGCAGCGTGGAAATTGGGCGCCCACACGGCGATGCGCACACGTTCGTCATCGCCGGCGCAGGTACGGGGTCAGCTGTGTTTCGCCAGCTCATCCGGCAGGGCAAGGCGTTCTACGCGGGCGTTCTGCACGAAGGGGACATCGACTGCGAGCTTGCGCGCGACCTGGCGACGGAATGCGTGGCCGAGCGCGCCTTCGAGCCGATCGGGGATAAAACCATAGCCCGCGCCAAAGAGCTCCTCGTCCACTGCGCGCGTCTTATCGTGTGCCCCGCCGCCTTCGGCACCATAAACGCCCGCAACGCAGAGCTCGTCGAGTTCGCACGCTCGCATGGTATCGAGGTCATGCGAGCGTGCGAAGGCGCATCGGAGGATTCCAAAATTGGAGTGGGAAGGATAAACTGGACTTTCTTTTAAGGATCCTCAGGCTACAGCTCCTACGCCGGCAAGGTCTCCAAGGCGCCGGAGAACCTCAGGAACAGGAATTTCCACGCCGACGAGCCCAACTAGGTCTAATCCAAGCGAGATTCCAGACTCGACAGACCATTGAGAGTCAGATCGTTGGCGACCTCAGAGACGCGCTCGATAGGAACCGAGCCGTCAGACAGCGCCCACGTGCGATAGATACCGATAATACCCGACAGCAAAAACGCCAGATAGTAGTCGAACATTTCGTCCTTGAGACCTTGGGGCAGCAGATCTCGCTCGGCAATCTCGTGCTCGAGCGGCGCACGAAGACGAGCCATGAAATCATCGAGCGGAATATTCTCGATCAGCTGACGATTGAGCACCAAGTTGTTGCACAGTGCCTCGTTAACGGTTTTAAAGAAGGTCGCCGCCGCGCTCAGGGCGCGCTCGTTGGTGTCGCCGTCCATGGAAGCAAGCGTTTTCTCGACTGAGTCGACAATCATCTCCACCACATCGACGGCAATGGCATCGAGCAGGCCGTCAACCGTACCAAAGTGAACGTAAAAGGTCTTGCGGTCGACATTGGCCTCGCGCGCGATGGCACTCACCGTAATGTCTGCCAGCGGCTTTTCCATGAGCAGGCGCTCGAAAGCCGAAAGGATGGCATTACGGCTGCGAACGATGCGACGATCAAGACGCGGTTTGCTGGTTGCCATGGGCGTGTCCCTTCGATATGCGAGCATTCATCAACAGATGAGAGATAATCTACGTAAGAGGATTATCCCCCATACAGCACAAATATGCCTCGCATCATGAAGAACGCACGACTGCCCTACTGCGACTTAGGGTGCTTCTTCTTATTGAGTGCCGACGGAGATACGCGAATACCGTCTCCTGTCTGACGCACATAGGCCTTATGAGCCGGCTTTGCAGTCCCAGAAGCCTTCTGAGCGTGCTTCTTGGGATCAACGGTAACAGCATTCGTGGGGTGCGGCTTAGTGGGCGCAGAGGGCGTCTGAGGCGTGCGGCCGAGCTTGCGCATCAAGCGATCCCAGCGCGCATGGATGCTCTCGTTGTGGGCGCTCTTAAGTCCCAGCAGGGGCGCAGCCAAAATGGTAGGCGCAATAAACGTAATGAGACGCCACAGCAGATAGCCGGCGGTCGAAGCCGAACCGAAGAAATGACCCAAGAACAATGCAAAGCCGCCCTCAGCGCCACCAGTTCCACCGGGCAAGGGAACCGCAGAGCTTAACAGCTGGACAAAGGCGCTCGCGGCCATGACCGAGAAAAAGTCGACCTCGTGGTGGCCAAAGGCAAGCATCAGGAAATACGGAACCAGATAGAAAAACGCGAGCTGCAGCATGGTGATAAACACGGTGAGCAGCATGGAAGAAAAATGTCCGGCCGAAAGCTTGAACTTCTCGGAGAAGGAGTAGATCTCGCCATCGACAAACGTGCGCCAACCCTCGATCTTAGTGGCCGAGACACCAATGCGCTCGAGCCAATTGATGATGCAATGGGCGACGCGCGTGACGGTCTTAGGCATGAGCGCGACGGCGAAGATGCCAAGCAAGATGCAGCAGTGTCCACCAAAGCTAAAGACGCACAGCAGCGTCATGTCGCCGTAGCGTTCGGCAAAAAACGGCATACGGGCGAGCAGCAGGATAGCGCCCCAGGCGACCAGGCCAAACTGGTACACGATAAAACGCGTGAATTGCGTGGCGCCGGCCTCGCCCACGTTTTGGCCCGCCTTGGTCAGGCGGTAGATCTGGGCGGGAGTCGAGCCCATCATCATGGGCGTCAGGTTGCCAAAGAAGATGCCACTCGCCTCGACCGAGATCAGGTCGCGGATGCCGACGGGCGAATTGGGATCGAGCCAGACGGCGATCGCATAGGCCACAATGCCAAAGAACAGGTACAGGAACATGCAAAAGCATGCAGCAGCGAGCCAAGTCGCCTGAACGCTCGACATTGCGGCCCAGAACTGCCCCATCTGCCCGGTTACCACCAGATAGACGATATAACCCACCAGCACGACGCCGATAAAGATGGCGCCGCGGCGTGCGCTCTTATTGTCATCGCCGCCCGAGGCCTCAACCTCGACCTGGGGCTTAAACGTATGCTGAGAGGACTCCGTCATGAGGCTCCTTCTAACAGTCAAAATTTCTTGGATATTGTACCCGTAAGGGCCATAAGCAGAACGCAAAGCTCTGGTACAAACGGGAATTGCAGACGGCTGTTTGATAATAAAAAACCCGGACTTCCGTGGGAAGACCGGGTATCAGATGCGTGGTAGCCCGTACCAGATTCGAACTGGTGATCTCCGCCTTGAGAGGGCGGCGTCCTAAACCGCTAGACGAACGGGCCATAAGCCTCAGCAGAAAAGAAGTGGTAGCCCGTACCAGATTCGAACTGGTGATCTCCGCCTTGAGAGGGCGGCGTC
>CAUFMG010000015.1 GCA_959026725.1 uncultured Collinsella sp. | reverse complement strand
GCCCGTGGGTTATACCCTAAGAGCAAACCACCCTTTTTAGGGGTGGTTCTGATTTTACGGGCTTTTGTCTCACATAGTAGCTGTGTTTTATAACCCTCGTTTGTCGCATCTTCTGCGAACGGGCTACAATAACTTAGTCTGTGCGATATGGAGGTGAACATGGCTGAAGCTGGTATCGGCGTTGATATCGTCGAGATTTCCCGCATGAAATCAATTCTTGAAAAGACGCCGTCGTTTGCTCGGCGTGTGTTTACCGAAGAAGAGCGTGCGTATTGCGATGCATCATCGCGTCCCGCTGCTCACTATGCGAGCCGCTTTGCTTCGCGCGAGGCGGTACTTAAAGCTCTCGGCACGGGTTTTAGTCAAGGCGTGGGTCGCAAGGATGTTTCGGTTACGCGTGATAAACTCGGCAAACCGAAGGCGCTGCTTTCGGGCCGTGCTCTCGAGATCGCTCAAGAACTGGGTGTTGTTGAAGTCGCTCTTTCCATTACGCTTACAGGAGACTTGGCCGTTGCGAATGCCATCGCGATTACCGAAGATGCTCGGCCTAAGCCAAAAGAGGAAAAGGTGAGCACCAAGAAACGCGTAGCGCAGACATTTAAAGAGGCTCGCTCTGTTTTAGATGAGCTTGAGCAGCTGCAGAATTCAGCATTGACGGAGCACCTGGGCGATGCTTCGCAAGATACGCTAGGAGCATAGATGAAACCGGTTTTGAGTACCGAAGAAGTCGTTCGTCTCGAGGATATCATCGAACGCGAAGGGACTTCGAAGGCCGAGCTTATGGAGCTAGCGGGTGAGTTTGCCGCCAACGAGGTCTTGAAGCTCAATCCCGATCGGGTTCTCGTTCTGGTCGGTTTTGGTAATAATGGCGGCGACGGTTGGGTTGCCGCCGATATCCTGAGCCATAAGGGTGTGGACGTGGATATCGTTTCTCCGGTTGAGCCGGATGAGATTCCTGCTGCTCTGGCACGTCATGTTGCTCGTCGTACTGCCGGCCGCGATGTGCACGTTTGCGTCGGCCCCTCGCGTGACGAACTCGAGGTTTTGATCGATAAGGCCGATGTTGTTGTCGATGCCATTTTTGGTACCGGTTTCCACGGAAATCTGCGTGCGCCGTTCTCCATCTGGATTCCTACGGTCAATGAATGCGCCGATTGTGTCGTATCCATTGATGTTCCCTCGGGCCTGAATGCCGAGACGGGCGTTGTTGATGACGACTGCATTCGTGCCGAGCATACGGTGACGATGATTGCGCCCAAGATTGGTCTGTATAGCGCTGATGGTCCTGAGTATGCTGGCGATTTGATCTGCGGCAATCTTTACGACCGTCTTGACGAGGTCATCGATGATGTCGACCACGCCGCCGAGATTGTCGAGCCCGGTGACTTAGTTGATTACTTTGCCCCACTACCTACGAATATCGATAAGTATTCCCGTGGCTCTGTGCTTATTGTCGCCGGATCTGCGCAATATCCTGGTGCTGCCATTATGGCGGCCAAGTCTGCAGCTCGCGCGGGTGCTGGTTACGTGGCAGTCGCGGCTCCTGACGCCTGCGCCAATCTTATTCGCATGGCACTTCCTTCGATTCCCGTCTTTGCTATTCCGTCTGATTCCCGCGGCTCCTTTGGCGCCGCTGCGCGCATGACTGTGTGCGAGATTGCAAAGAAGTACAGCTGTGTACTGTGCGGTCCCGGTATGACGACATCTGCCGGCGCTATGCAGGTGGTTTCGGGCTTGCTCGAGCTTGATGTGCCGCTTATCTTGGACGCCGATGCACTCAACTGCCTTGCTAGGATTGCCATTGACGGTATTGATAGTAATCCCGAGATGTATCGTCGCGAGCAGCCGTTGGTTATGACGCCGCACTATCGTGAACTTTCGCGTCTGGTTGCCGGTGACGAGGTAAACGACCTTGGTACTGCGATTGCAGCCGCGCAGAAGGTTGTCTGGGCTGCAGGCTCTGACAATCTGGTGGTCATTGCCAAGGGGCCGACGACGGCTATCTGTGGCGTTGAGCGTGTGCTGCTGCCGCTCTCGGGTCCGGCTTCTCTGGCAACTGCCGGTTCGGGTGATGTCCTCGCGGGTATTTTGGCCGGCACGCTTGCCACCATGCGCGACGAGATGGATCGTTGGGAGTTGCTGTATTCGTACGCCGTCGCACTTCACAGCTACGCCGGTTTTGCCGCGGCGACGGAGTATGGTGAGAAGAGCGTCATCGCGACCGATCTTATCGACTTGATCGGTCCGGCCATGGAACTGGCGGCAAAGGATGCGCTCGAAGATCTGGGAATCATGGACGAAGGGTCGGATGACTAATCATGAATAAAGCCGATTTGACGCGCTGGTCCTGGGTCGAGATCGACCGCGGGGCGATCCGTCGCAACACGAGGGCCTATAAGAACTTGCTGAATCCACGTCAGCGCCTGTGCTGCGTGGTCAAGGCCGATGCTTATGGCCATGGAGCTGTTGAGTGCGCCAAGATCATGTATTCGGCCGGTGCCGACATGTTTGCCGTGGCGACGGTTAACGAGGGCGTTGAGCTCCGACAGGGCGGGATTACGAAACCCATCCTCATCCTAAGCGAGCCGCCTATCGAGGCCATTCCGACGTTGCTCGAGTTTGATATCATGCCTTCGGTCTATACGTCTGACTTTGCTCTTGCGTATGGCGAATGTGCCGTCGCGGCGGGCAAAGTGGGCAAGTATCATCTCGCCATCGAGACGGGCATGAATCGTATCGGCGTTCACTACACGCAGGTGCTCGACTTTGTCCGCGGTATAAATTTCCATCGCGGTATTCAGTGCGACGGCGTATTTACGCACTTCGCCACGGCCGATGAACCTTCGGGCTGGGACTACAAGCTGCAGTGTCAGCGCTTTACCGAGGCCGTTCAGGCCATTAAGGATGCGGGTTTTGAGTGCGGTATCGTGCACTGCGCCAACACGCCGTCCTCGATGCTCGACCCCTCGATGCATTTTGATATGATCCGCGCCGGCGTTGGCTTGTATGGCATGCAGCCGTGCGAGCTGAGTGGCCGCGTGATGCAGCTTGATCCCGTTATGAGCGTCCATGCGCGTGTGACGCGCGTGGCACACCCTGCGATGGGTGAGGGCGTGGGCTACGGTTTTACCTACCGCGTACCGCGTACGCGCGTTCAGATCTGCACGCTGCCGATCGGTTATGCCGATGGCCTATCGCGTACGCTTTCCAATCGTATGGATGTGCTGTATCGCGGCGAGCGTGTGCATCAGGTTGGCAATATCTGCATGGACCAGTTTATGGTCGCCATTCAGTCCAACCCGGCACACGAGATTCCCGAGGCCGAGTATGGTGACGAGATGATCATTGTCGGCCGCGATGGCGATGCCGAGATCACTATGGACGAGATGGCCCGACTGCGCGGAACGATTAACTACGAGGTCGCCTGCGGCTTTGGCATGCGTCTCGACAAGGTCTACGTGTAGGAGCCGCTATGGGCGTCATGCACATCCCCGGCCATACCCATCAGGCACCACGTGAGGTCGCACTCGAGGAAATTGAGGCCGTTCTGGGCGATTGTCACCTCTGCCAGCTCTACCAGTCGCGTCACAATATCGTGTTTGGCGTGGGAAACCCCCGCGCTCGCGTGATGTTTATTGGTGAGGCGCCGGGCCGCAATGAGGATTTGCAGGGCGAGCCCTTTGTGGGGGCGGCAGGCGAGGACCTCAACGGCATTTTGTCGCTGGCGGGCCTCAAACGCGAAGACGTCTACATTGCCAACGTGCTTAAGTGCCGCCCGCCGGGAAACCGCAATCCGCGTCCCGAGGAAGTGCTGGCTTGCTCGCCGTTTTTGCGTGAGCAGATTCGAAGCATCTGGCCCGATATTATCGTGACGCTCGGCAACCCCGCGACGCACTTTGTGCTTAAGACCGAGATTGGCATTACTAAGCTGCGCGGCAGGTTCCACCAGATGGGGCATTTTGTAGTAATGCCCACGTTCCATCCGGCAGCAGCGCTGCGCAATCCGGCGTGGCAGGAGCTGCTGGAGGAAGACTTTAAGATGCTGGGCGACTATCTGGAGCGACATCCCGCACCAGAGGACGCCTCGGAATAATAAGGAGCATATATGTCCCTGGAGCGCCTGGGGGTAGGTACTTACAAAACGACTTGCGCTGCCGATACGGAGTACTTTGGCGAGCTAATTGCACCGTGCCTTGAGGACGGCGATGTGCTCATCCTGACCGGTGGCCTGGGAGTGGGCAAAACTCACTTTACCAAGGGCGTCTCGCGCGGGCTGGGCGATGAGCATATGGTTACGAGCCCTACGTTTGCGCTCATGGCCGTTCACGATCAAGGTCGTATTCCGCTGTTTCACTTTGATCTATACCGCCTGGAGCATGCCTACGAGCTCGAGGATACGGGCATTTTCGATGTGCTGGGCTATGAGGGTGCTTGCTTGCTGGAATGGGGCGAACAATTCCAGGACGAGCTGACGGATGAGTATCTTTCGGTGACGCTCAAGCGTGATGAGGGCGACAGCGATGTGCGAACGATAACGCTCGAGGCACACGGTGACCGCGCAATGGAGCTTTCCCATTTGATTGATAAGGCTGTACAAGATGAGCTTGCATAACGACAACGCGCTGGTGGTGGCGCTCGATACCTCGACCGACATGCTTGCCTGCGCGGCAAGCTGGATTGATGGGCAGACGGGCGAGACGAAGCTCGTGAGTGGCGACCACATGTGTCGCCGTCACGCCAACGTTGAGCTCGTGAATACCGTTGATGGCGTGCTGGCTCAAGCCGGTCTGGATCGCAGCGATGTTGGTTACTACGTGGTCGGCCGCGGCCCGGGGTCGTTTACGGGTGTGCGCATCGGCATCTCCACTGCCAAGGGCCTCGCGCGCGGTGCCAATGTTCCACTGCTGGGCGTGTCGACGCTCGACGCTTGCGCTTGGACGGCGTGGAAGGCTGGCGTGCGCGGCAAGCTTGGTATCTTGGCCGATGCCATGCGCGGTGAGGTATATCCGGCACTATATATGCTGGGCGATGAGGGTCCCGAGCGTCAATTTGAGCGCGAACACGTGGTCAAGGCCGCCGTGGCGCTCGATGAGTGGCGCCGAGCAGCGGACTGGGACCAGGTTCAGCTGACCGGTGACGGTCTCGTGCGCTATGGCAAGCTGCTGGGTGAGGACGAGACCGCCCGCTGCGTGGAGCGCGACCTGTGGTGGCCTTCGGGCGAGGGCTTGCTGCTCGTGCACGCTGCGGGTGACGGCGATCCGGCTCGCGTCCTGCCGATTTACACGCGCCTTTCGGATGCCGAGGAAAACGAGCGCAAGCGTCTTGGTCTTGCCGAGAGTGCGCAGAGCGAAATTACGGGCGTTGCCGATGAGCTCGCCGGTCGTCATCTGCAGTTCCGTCCCATGGGCGCGGCGGATGCCGAGGGCGCGAGCGCGCTAGAGGCTGCCTGCTTTGAAGGTGCCGGACACGAGGCGTGGACGCCGGGCATGTTCCTGTCCGAACTGGGCGAGGACGTCGCTGCGCCGCGCAGTTGGTGGGTGGCACACGACGACGGCAAGCTGCTGGGCCTTGCCGGCGGTATGGTCGTGGACGGTGATGTGCAGATTCTGGATGTCGCCGTCGACTCGGCACATCGCCGTGAGGGCATTGCCCGCAAGCTGCTGTCGCATGTGAGCTATGATGCCCAGATGCTCGGCTGCACCACGGCTTCGCTCGAGGTCGAGGACGGCAACGAGGGCGCGATTGCGCTCTATGCCGCTCTGGGCTTTACCGAGGTGGGTCGTCGTCGTGGCTACTACGGTGTCGGCAAAGACGCCATCGTCATGACGGCCCCACTTCCCCTCGTACTTCCGGTCGATAACGCCTCGCCCGAGCCGACGGCAGCCGAGCAACGCGTATGGCCGCTGCCTGCGCCTGGGCGCTCCGAGGGGGAGCGCGCCGAAATTGAGCGCCGCCGCCTGGTGCTCGCTATCGAGAGTTCCTGCGACGAGACGGCCGTGGCGATTATCGATGCGGATGGCAATATGCTGGCCAACCAGGTGTCGACACAGATTGATTTTCATGCCCGCTTTGGCGGCGTGGTGCCCGAGATCGCCTCGCGCAAACACGTTGAGGTGATTGTGAGTGTCGTGGATGCGGCGCTCGAGGATGCCGCAGCATCGCTTGGTCTTGAGGGTGGAGCCATTGCTCCCAGCGAGCTTGCCGCCGTGGGCGTGACACAGGGTCCGGGCCTGGTGGGCGCCCTCGTGGTGGGCGTTGCCTTTGCCAAAGGCTTTGCCTACGCTGCCGGTAAGCCGCTCGTATGCGTCAACCATCTGGAGGGGCATCTGTTTGCCAACCTGCTGGCGCAACCCGACCTCAAACCGCCGTTTATCTTCACGCTTGTCTCGGGTGGGCACACCATGCTCGTGCACGTGAAGGCGTGGGGCGACTACGAGGTGCTCGGTGAGACGCTCGACGACGCTGTGGGCGAGGCCTTCGACAAGGTAGCCAAGGCGTTGGGTCTGGGCTATCCCGGTGGCCCCATCATTTCCAAGCTGGCCGAGACGGGCAACCCCAAGGCGATCGATTTCCCCCGTGCGCTTAACAGCAGGGGAGACTATCGCTTCTCGCTTTCGGGCCTTAAAACCGCTGTGACGCTCTACATTGAACAGGAGACCAAGGCCGGGCGCACGATTCACCTGCCCGATCTGGCAGCTTCGTTTGAGGCAGCTGTCTTTGACGTGCAGTACAAGAAGGCCAAAAACGCACTGCACGCTACCGGATGCAAGGAATACTGCATCGGTGGCGGCGTCTCGGCCAACCCGCATCTGCGCGAGATGATGATCAAGAAGCTCGGGCGTCAGGGGATTCGCGTAACGGTGCCGCCCTTGTCTGCCTGTACCGATAACGCCGCCATGATCGCGGAGGTCGCTCGCCGTAAATTCGACCGAGGCGAAATCTCGCCGTTCGATGTCGACGCCGATCCAAACATGACGCTGTAGCTGGTACGGCGCGGTCCCCGGACGGAGGGGCCGGATATAAGGTTTCCTGCTTTACAGTCCTGCGCAAGACTAAGGCCACATTAAGTGGCCTTCTTTGCGTGCGGAACTCGCGATAAACCTTATATCCGGCCCCTCCGGTCGGGGACCTTTCTGTATCGATGCGGCTTCTGAGCCGGATCGGCGTCGACAACGTCCAGCAAGGTTAACAAGCCAGTGTCGAATTTCCGGCGTGCTTTAGCTGAAAGAAAAAGTTGGCATGCGGAGCTTTGCTCCGCACATTTGGGATGGGAGCCCCTGAGAGCCGCGGGAGCCGGGCGGCGCATATGAACTTTATCGCGAGTTCCGCACGCAAAGGAAAGCACTTAATGTGCTTTCCGTCTTGCGCAGGACTGTAGAGCAGGAAAGTTCATATGCGCCGCCCGGCTCCCGCGGCTCTCAGGGGCATCTCTCATGCAAAAACTGTCGTGAGGTAAAGTCCGAGGTCAGTGGCGTTTTATACCGAGAAATTCAAAAAAAGTTGAAAATTCATTACATATTTGCGTTGACTTTAGGTAACTAAAGTTTCATACTCCTTTTCAACCACTGGGGGATGTGAACACGCACGGATCGTTCACATCATGATTGAAGAGGATTTCTTAGACATGTTCACGCATCAGCTAAACATTATCAGCGTAGTAATTATCTGATGCGGGTTAGCACATACAGCTAGCCCGTACGATAACGGGCGGCTGATGAAGATGAGGGCCGTCGAGCGCAACCGACGGCCCTCATTTTTTATGTCTAGGAAGTTCTTTTTAGAGGAGGAAATGTAATGAACGGAGTTTTGCTCATGGTTGTGGCTGCGGCGGTGCTCGCCTGCGGCTATCTGGGCTACGGCCGCTGGCTGGCCAACAAGTGGGGCGTTGACAAAGAGGCCCTCACGCCGGCCAAGCGCATGAAGGACGGCAAGAGCTTCTCGCCCGTCTCTGCCTTCACCGCGTTCTCGCACCAGTTCAGCTCGATCTGCGGTGCTGGCCCTGTCACGGGTACGATCGTCGCCATGGCCTTTGGCTGGCTGCCCGTCGTGCTCTGGGTCCTCGTCGGCGGTATCTTCTTTGGTGCCGTCCACGACTTTGGTGCTCTGTACGCTTCGATGAAGAACAACGGCAAGTCGCTCGCTCAGCTCATCGAGAAGTACATCGGCAAGACCGGCCGTCGCCTGTTCCTGCTGTTCTGCTGGCTGTTCTGCATCATCGTCATCGCCGCCTTCACCGACATGGTCTGCAAGACGTTCATGTTCACCCCGGCCGTTGACGCTTCTGGTGCTGCTACCGGTGCCATCGACTTCACCAAGTCCTATGCCGCCGGCTGCGCTGGTACCATCTCCATCCTGTTCACCTTCGTCGCTATCGCCTTTGGTTGGGCCCAGAAGAAGTTCAACCTCACCGGTGCTGCCGAGTTCGTCACCGGCGTGGTCCTCATGGTTCTCATGTTCGCCGTCGGTATGCAGTTCCCGGTCTACCTGGATAAGTTCCAGTGGTTCGCCGTCGTCATGGTCTACCTGGTCTTCGCTGGCGCTATGCCCATCCAGATGCTCAAGACCCCGCGTGACTACCTCACTTCCATCATGATGATCGTCATGATCGTCTGCGCTGTCCTCGGCATCGTCGTCCTGGGCGTCAACGGTCAGGCCACTATCACCGCTCCGGTCTTCACCGGCTTCTCCACTGCCTCCGGCATGATGTTCCCGGTCCTGTTCGTCTCCGTCGCTTGCGGTGCTCTCTCCGGTTTCCACAGCCTCGTTTCTTCCGGCACCTCTTCTAAGCAGGTCGAGAAGGAGCAGGACGCCGTCAAGGTCGGTTACGGCGCCATGATCGTCGAGTCCTTCGTCGGCATCCTTGCCATCATCGTCGCCGGCATCATGTTCTCCGACATGAACACCGCCGGTACCGGCGCCCTCAACGCCGGTGTCGCTTCCACCCCGTTCCAGATCTTCGCCGCTGGCATCTCCCGCGGTATGCAGGCCTTCGGTGTTGACGGCACGCTCGCTACCGTCTTTATGACCATGAACGTCTCTGCTCTGGCCCTGACCTCGCTCGACGCCGTCGCCCGCATCGCCCGCACTTCGTTCTCCGAGTTCTTTGCCCAGACCAACGATGCCCTGGCCATCGAGTCCAAGGCCGGCTATATGAAGGTCCTCGGCAACCCCTGGTTCGCCACGGTCGTTACCCTGCTTCCCGGTCTTGCCCTCGCTTTTGGTGGCTATGCCAACATCTGGCCGCTCTTTGGTGCTTCCAACCAGCTGCTCGGCGGCATGACCATGATCACCCTCGCCGTGTTCTGTAAGTGCACCGGCCGCAAGGGCTGGATGCTCTACGTGCCCGTCGTCTTCCTGCTCTGCTGCACCTTCACCTCGCTGGTCCAGAGCGCCATGGGCTGCATGGTCGCTGTCCAGGCTTACGGCTTCTTCGGCACCATCCCGGCTACCGCCACCACGGCCGCCGTCTCCGTCGCCGCCACCAAGGGCCTGCAGCTTGTCTTTGCCGTTCTGCTGATGGTCCTGGGCCTCATCGTTGCCGTTAACTGCCTCAAGGAGTTCTTCGGCAAGGAGACCGGTTCCATGCCTGACGAGGATCCCGAGTGGTCCGAGATGGGCAAGGCCGAGTATGGCCGCACTGCTGCTGCCGAGGCTCCCGTCGACGCCGAGGCCGCCAAGGCTTAGCCGACCTGACGAGTTGAACGTCACATCTATATGACTCGGAAAGACCGGGTCCGCGACTTCGCGGGCTCGGTCTTTTTTTCATGCAAAAGCGGGTGACGCTCGAGTGTTCTCGCAGATGTTTTGCATGGATAAGGGCGCGCGTTGTACCATATGGACGTATATGTGTGCATATGAAAGGGGCCCCGTGGCCAAGACGGTATATTCCGATAACCAAAATAATGTCGATGCCCTGGCTGAACGTCTGAGCAGCCAGACGTCGCTTTCTGCCGAGCGTGCCAAGCTGGTTGCCTACGACCTGCTTTGCCGCAAGGCGCTCAAGATTAAGTCGAGTGCGCTGGCGCAGATTTTCCGCTCCGTCGATAAGGAATGTGACACCAAGGCGATGCGCGATGAGCTTATCGCGGCCAATATTGTGACCAAGATCGAGGGTAGCGGCATTAACGGGCGCCCGGCGTTCTATACCATCAATGCCGAGATCCGCGATGCCCAGGAGCAGCCTGCCGAGTCCGTCGAGGATTCCGCTGACGTGCCTGCTGTGGAAGAAGTTGCTCCGCGTGAGCATGTCGATACCGATGAGTTGCTCGATGAGAACGTCGTGCGTGCCTTTACGGCCAAGGCAGGACGCGGCGGTTTTGGCGGGGGTGGCAAGCGCGATGCGCAGCGCCGCGCCCAGCAGGAGCGCTTCCGTCGCGCCGTCGCTCAAAAGGATGGGGCCGTTACCGAGGTTGTCGAGAACGAGCCCGTCTCCGAGCCGCAGGAGTCTGTGAAAGAGCAAAAGTCCGCTGAGCCTCAGGAACCCAAGCGTCGCCGCGGTGCGCATTTTAGGGCCGAGCAGCAGGATGTTGTGCGCGAGGCCGAAGAGACTGCCGAAGTTGCGGACGATTCTGAGAAGCCGGCCAAGAAGGCCTCAGACTCGTGTCGTCCCGGTCGCGGCTTTGCAGGTCGCGCGTACCCCGTAAAGCGCCAGGAGAAGGTTAATCAGGTTCCGGAGGTGCGGGCCGAGAAGGCCGTGAAGCCTGCCGAGTCGGGAGTTCGTGAACAGAAGCCTGTTGATGAGCAGACTGCGTCCGATACGGAGACCCAGGGCCAGCAACCTGCGGTTGAACAGACGGGGGAGGGTGCTTCGAGCAAGCCTCGCCGCCGTCGCCATCGTGGGGGCCGCAGTTCCCATGCCGAGACTGCAGCCGAGAAGACCACGCCGCAGGACGAGGATGCGAAGGTCGAGGTTTCTTCGGGGCAGCCTAAGCGCCAGCGGGCGAAGGAGAGTAAGTCCGATCGTCCGCAGAAGCAGGCGTCTATGCCGAAGCGCGAGCGCAATTCCCAAGGCGATTCTAAGCGCAAGTCTCAGAAGAAGCCGGAGTCTGCCGCAGCAGATACTGCTGCCCAGCAGCCCAAGTCGGCCGTTCACGGCGAGGTCTCGGCGTTTGCCCTTGCCCGCGTTTTAGGCAGGCAGCTGCTCAAAGTTGTCCCTACGCCCACGGCGCTCTCTAAGATCAAGGAGCAGCAGACTCAAATTGTTAAGGTCGAGGGCAAGGACGGCAAAAAGGCTCCGCAGCGCACTCAGCACAACGAGATGTCCAACCGCAAGATTGCCGAGGAAATTGCGATCATCCAGGCTTGGATTGAGCAGAATCGCGGTGCCGACACGCCGGTCGCTTCGCGTCGCCAGCGCGCCTACCAGATTTTTAACGATGAGAAGGCCTTTGACGGCAAGCACGGCGAGCGCCTGATTCGGCGTATGACCGAAAAAGGTATCAGCATGCAGGCGATTAAGGTCGCCCCCAACCGCCCCGTGCACTTTACGGGTTTCTTTACGCTGGGCGCCGACAAGCCGTTCATTATGGTCGAGAACCTGGACACCTATGACGAAATCGTCAAGCTCCTGCGCGGCCGCAAGCACGCCAAGCTTTTTGGCACCAAGGTGGGCGGCGTGATCTTTGGCGGTGGCTGCAAGGCGAGCGTTTCGCACGCACTGGATGATTATCTGGCCGAGATCGGCTATCGCTTTAACTATGTCTACTACGTGGGCGACATCGACCGAGAGGGTGCGCGCATTGTCGAGCAGACCCGTAACGCCAATGTGGTAGAGATTCGCCTGCATGCCGGTATGTATCGCGCCATGCTTGCCGAGCACAAGCGTCGCGTGAAGGCCGGCGGAGAGTGCGAACCCGCAGCTGCCAACCAGGGTGTGCCGCAGAACCTGGCGGCGACGATCAAGGATCTGCCCATGGTCACGCGCGTGCAGTTCCGCAACGTGCTGCGCGAGGGCGGACGCATTCCACAGGAGATTCTGATGACCGCCGACTATCGGGATGGCGACTCGGGAAGCTTCGACCGCATGCTGAACAATTAGCTCCGCCGTTCTACCGAACGGCGGTCTTCTTGACGCTGCGAGGGGCCCTGGCACGGCAATCTGACGTTCAACTTCGGCGGCGCGACCAGAAGGTCAGCGCCGCCTTGTTTCACGTCACCTTGCCATACCAGGGCCCCTCTCGCTGTCACGTCCAAAACATCGAGGTTAAGTGGCCTCCTGTTCGTGCGGAACTCGCGACAAACTTAATGCCCGGCCCGTCGGGGCCACACGCCATTTTGTAGATGACGGCTCGCTTTTCGGAACGGGGCTGATATTTTCTTGATGTTAGGCGCTCTTGGTCCTAATGGGCTTGGGGCGCCTTCGCGTTTCCTCGGCTTCGCACCCTTGCGGGTTCGAATCCCTCCGCTTGCCCACATAAAAGCGCCCTGGGCCGTTATGGGCTCAGGGCGCTCAGTTTTAATGGCTGGGACGGAGGGATTCGAACCCCCAACAGCCGGCACCAAAAACCGGAGTTCTACCGTTGAACTACGTCCCAATGTGTGGTGTTGCCCAAAAGCAACTCGTTTAGTTTACCTAATCTGCGAGGGCATCGCAAACGCCATCGAGCAGGCGTACGGCGAGTGTCTGCGCGTCGCTGGCCGTGAAGGTGCCGTTGTAGCGCGTCATGCCCGTGAGCTCAATGCGAATGCGAGCCGGCTTCTGCTGCGCGGCGACATTGGCAGTGCGGATGCGCTGGGCCAGGTTGTGGCACTCGGCGAGGGCAATCGTGGCGCGCGGTGCGGCGTCGGCGGGCAGCTCATCGCTTGCGATCTCGAGCACCAGGTCAACGTCGGTTGGGACCTCGGAGTCGCAGAGCATCATGCCGCTGTTGTCGGTCGTTGCCGTGGCGATATTCCACATGCGCGACGCAACGCTGCGTGCGATGGGGTCCTCGCCGATAACGGCAATCTGGAAGCGCTCGAGCACGTTGGCGGCGCGGGCAAAACCGATGCGCGACTCGGCCTCGGTAACCGAGGGCTTGCCCTCCCACACGTGATGCAAGCGGTTGATATAGGCGTAGGTATCCTGGAACGCCATGCCATCGGCAAACAGGCCAACATTTTCCTGGAACTGCTGCAGAGCGGCCTCGGTGTGCGGGCCAAAATAGCCGTCGTCCTCACCGCAGGCAAAGCCCAAAACGTTGAGAGCGCGCTGCAGGGCCTGCACATCGGCGCCATGGAAATTGGGCATGCGCAGATAGAGAGTGCGGTCGCCCAGCTTATACGAAGCGTCTACAAGGGCGCTCCAGCAGGGGATATCGACGGCATGACCGGCAGCAAGGCCGCTGTCGAGCCTGAAGGTGCTGACGGCCTGCTCAGTGGTGGCTCCAAAGTACTTGTCGGTGACTTCGGCGGCATCAATCGTGTAGCCGAGCTGCAGGAGACGAGACTGCACGTCCTCGACGGCTGCTCCTTGCATGCCCGTTGTAATAGGTTCCATGAACGAACCCCTTTCGGCGTACCATTCGTACTATTTGAGCGTCTGTCGGATAGACAACGCAAAGGGATGCATAAACATGCACTCAACAGTGTAGCAAGTTGTGCCTAAATATGCTGCTGACAGGTTTTATAACCCCCGTTAGTTAAGGCGCTCCACAAAGAAATCTGCCATGGAGAGGAACAGCTCGCGTGCGTGCGGATCAAGCTCAACGTTCTCGATGGCCGCTTTGGCCTTAGCGGTCAGGTCGAGCGCGTAAGTGTGGGCGTAATCGATGGAGCCGGTCTCCTGGAAGATCTCCACGGCGCGTGCGAGCTGCGCGGGATCATCGGTGCCCGAGGAAAGAATCGCCTCGACCTCGTCGTGGTGGCGCTCATCAGAGAGGGCATGTACAGCGACAAGCGTGCGCTTGCCCTCGGTGATGTCGGTGCGGAAGTCCTTGTTGGCGGCTTCCTTATTGCCGACAAGGTTGAGCAGGTCGTCCTGAATCTGAAAGGCAAGGCCTGTGTGCAGGCCAAAGGCGCGCAGCGCTTCGATTTGCTCATCGCTGCCGCCGCCGATAATGGCTCCGGCGGCAAGCGGCGTGGCTCCGCTGTAAAACGCAGTCTTGTGCGTCGCCATGTCCAGGTAGTCATCAACCGAGATATCAAAGCGCCCGTCACGGACCCAACCCAGGTCGAGCGCTTGACCCTCGATGGTGCGGACGATCATCTCGGTAAGCTCGTGGAGCACGCGCAGCTTCACGTCGGACTCCAGCGTAGGGTCGTCGAGAACCGTCTTGGTGACCATGGTGAGCGCCAGGTCGCCACAATTGATGGCAAGGCCCGTGCCCTCGGTAAGGTGCATGCAGGGCTTGCCTCGACGAAGCTGTCCGTTGTCGGCGATGTCGTCGTGGATTAGCGCGCCCGACTGGAAATGCTCGATAGCTGCCGCGGCGCTGCGGGCGCTCTCAAAGCTGCCGCCCACTGCGGTTGCGGCGAGCATGCAGATAAGCGGGCGGTGGCGCTTGCCGGCGTTGGCCGTAAAAGTCGAGAGCGGCGCGTACAGGTAGCGCTCGATATCGGCAGAGGCCGCCTGTCCGTCAAAGAACGTGGCCAGATAGTCGTTAATCTGGTCAAAGTGCTGGGCTAAAAAGCTGGTAAACGGACTGGACACGGGTTCTCGCATTCTTTCTGAGGTTGCGTTGATGCAATATGCAGATAACATATTGCCACATCAGGGCGTTTGGCGCGGCAGTTTTGGCGATTTAGGACAACGGGCGTGCGTTTGATGGAGCGCGCCTAAATCAGCCTAAAATGCTCGAGCGCCGCAACGACACCGTCGTGATCGACGGTGTCGGTCACGTAATCGGCCTTATCCTTGAGATAGTCCGGCGCATTGCCCATGGCGATACCGACATCGACGGCGTTCATCAGCGAGACGTCATTGCTGGCGTCGCCAATGCCGTATACGGTTCCGTGGTGGGGGTCGAGGGCGTCGAGTACAGACTGGATGCCCCCGCGCTTCGTGCATTCGCGGGGCGAGATTTCGGTCACCTCGAGTTCGAGCTCGTTAAAGCACAGCAGCGGCTCAAGTGTCTTATCTTGAGCGATGTGGTTGGCGAGCGATGTAGACATCAAGATCTTGTAGACACTGTAATGTTGCAGCTGCGTGACTGCGTCGCCCAGGGTGCGCGCGTATCCGGGAGCATCGGGCGCATCGGCACTCATGCGCACGACGCCGTTGAGGCCCTCAAAGCGGATGACCTCGCCCGATTGCTCAAGGTAGGGGGCAAGACGCTGCAGCATACTGGGCGTCATCGACAGATCGCGAATTGCGTGTCCGTTGATCTCGGCGTAACCGCCCGCAAGACAGACGATGCCGGTCCAAGGCAGCTCAAGAAGTTTGGGGTGGATGCAGCTCAGGGTGCGTCCCGTGCAGATAAAGGCCATGTTGCCGTTGGCGACAAACTCGCGGATTGCCTGCGAAACCGCCTCGTTGGGATAGGGGGAGAGGTCCCGCTCGTCTTCGGGAAGGTCTTGGGCGAGCCTGGGGTCTTGCCAGGCGAGCGTTCCGTCGATATCGAAGAAGCAAATAGAGCCGCGCTTATGGGCTGCGCTGGCGGCAGGGGAGGCCGAGGTGGTGGGCACAAATTCCGGCTCGAGGCCCATGATCTGGTCAAAATGCTCTTTAACGCGGGGAACGGAGATGCCGATGACCACCTGGGCGGTCTTGCCCGTAATGATGAGGCCCTTGGCGCCCACCGCGACAAACGACGCGTTATCTGCAACGATGGAAGGGTCTGCGACCTCGACGCGCAGGCGCGTGGCGCAGTTGGTTGCGCCCACGATATTGCCAACGCCACCTAAAAGCTGAATTACCCGCTCAGCGAGGACGTGATCTTGATCGGATCGACTATCGACCTCGTCATTGGGGGATTGCTCTTTGGCAAAGTCGCTTCCCGTTAAACAATCGATTGCCGCGCGATTGGCAACATGATCCTCGCGGCCCGGTGTCTTAAGGTCATAGACCAAGATGAGTGCTCGAAAACTAACAAAAAAGATGAGGCTAAAGGCAAGGCCGATACCGAGCGCCAAAAGATAGGCACCGGCATGCGTGCGCATGAGCGGAATAAAGTTGAAGGCTGCCATCTCCATCAGGCCGCCCGAGAAGATGCCGACGATGCCAAAGAGATTCATGGTTGTGGCAAGGCAAGACGATAAGACGGCGTAGAGCAAAAAGAGCCCGGGGTGGGTGAACATAAAGAGAAACTCGAGTGGCTCGGTAACGCCGCAAACCACCGAGGCGATGATGGCGGGAGCAAGGATGACCCTGAGGCCGGCGCGGCGCTCGGGTTTTGCGGTGGAGTAGAACGCAGCTGCGATGGCAGGAAGGCCAAAGAGCTTGACCCAGCCGGTGGCGGTAAAACCGGCCCACGGCGCAAGTTCATTAAGGGGGCGCGTGCTATGGGAGAGGATGGGGAGCAAACTGCTCCACGTGGCGTAGATGCCGTCGTTAATGACCAGGTTGTCGTAGTAGATCGGCATGTAGAGCAGGTGGTGCAGGCCAAAGGGCTCGAGTGCTCGTTCTAAAAAGACAAAGATGCCCACGCCAAAGGGACCGATGCCTGCAAGCGCGTGACGCAGCGTATCAGTTACATCGTATACGTAGGGCACGATGGCGGCCGAGATAGCGGCAAGGGCAAACACGGCAAAAAAGCTGATGAGGTAGACCAGCGAGGAGCCCGAGAAGGTGCCGAGCCAATCGGGAATTTTGGCATCGTAGAAGCGGTCATGGATGGCGACGACGGTTGCCGATACCGCCAGCGGGCCGATAATGCCGGTGTCGAGCGTCTTGATGCCGTCGATGACGGTGATACCGCTGGCGGAGGTCAAAGATGACGGGTACTCAAGTCCAAGGTTGTCTCCGCTCAGCTTAATGATCTCGCTCAAAAAGAAGCAGTAGGCAAAATAGGCGACGAGAGCCTCGAGGCAGCAACGAGCCGGTTGTTTTTGGGCAAGACCGATGGGCA
Organism: uncultured Collinsella sp.; assembly: GCA_959026725.1. Classification (GTDB taxonomy): domain Bacteria; phylum Actinomycetota; class Coriobacteriia; order Coriobacteriales; family Coriobacteriaceae; genus Collinsella. The sequence continues at coordinate 60,589 of CAUFMG010000015.1, read as the reverse complement.
GCGCTACGGCAAAAAGGAGCGGGAGGCGTTTAAAGACCGTCCACGAGCCGCGTTGGATGATGGTCCAAAAAGCGTACCAAGGGGTTCCGTATACGGCGAGATCGCCGACGATGTCCGCAGTCGTTGCGAGAGCGGAGACGCCGACCATGAGGCCTGATATAGAAAACAGCATGGCGGGCGCGAACATTGCCCCGCCAAAGCGTTGGATTTTTTGCAGCATGTTCTGCCTTCCGAATATCGAGGCGCGTTGCGCGTGGGGAAACGTTTAAACAATGGATTCATTGTAGAGGACCGGACGATTGTCGTACCGGCAGTTTTGAGCGAAACCGATTTGGGCATGACAGAAACCGTCAACGGTTAAATCCTGTCGCTTTACCGATATTCAGTTTAAACAACTTTAAGAAATGCTATCGTGCCTAGCCGGTAATGAACAATGTAGAGGTGAAACAATGCCAAAAGCGATATACGAAGGAATCTACCGAGAAATACGCTCGCGCATCATTAATGGGACCTATGCGTTTCAGGAGATGCTGCCAACCGAAGCCGAACTGACCGCGGAATTTGGCTGCACGCGCAATACCGTCCGCCGCGCTTTGAGCATGCTGGCCGACGGGATGTTTGTGCAGCCCATACACGGCAAGGGCGTGCGCGTTATTTGGCTTAAGGGCGAAACCGACATGTTGGGCGCACTCGAAGAGGTTGAGTCGTTTGGCGAGTTTGCAAAGCGCAACAATGCCGTTGCATCGACGGACGTTAAGTCTTTTGAACATCTGGTCTGCACCGAGCAGCTCTCTCGTCGCCTGGGCTTTAGGGTGGGCGAGGAGCTTATTCGCGTAGTGCGTGTCCGAAGCCTCAACGGCAACGCGCGCCAAGTGGACCATGGCTATTTTTTGGCGTCGATCGCCAAGGGCCTGACCCCCGAGATCGCGGCAGATTCTATTTACGGCTATCTGGAGCACAAGCGCGGTGTCAAAGTGATGGCGAGCCGTCGTACGGTGAGTGTCGAGCTCGCCAACGATGAAGACTGCAGCTATCTTGACCTCGGCAAATACAACTGCGTTGCCGTCATGGAGAGTCAGTCGTACACCTCGGATGGCATCTTGTTTGAGGTGACGCACACTCGCACACACCCCGAGATCTTCCATTACCGCGTCAATTCCAAGCGATAGCCGGCTAGCTCGCAGCCTGACGAGACTCATGCCCTCAAAGAGAAAACGCCCGGTCAAACCGACGACGCATCGGCTTGACCGGGCGTTTTCTCTGCATTCGATAACAAATAATTGTTTATACAAAACTTGTCAAGTATCAAGTTGAAATTACCGTTCACCGAAGTTTTTCTACCGCTCTAGTAATACTTGTTCAAACAACTAGCCAAATAGCGTATCGTACAAATCAGCAAAAGGGGCAAAGTCCCCGAGCCAATCTCCGAAGGCGGCGGCAAAGGGTGCCGCCACGGTGTGAAAGGGTGGATTGTAATGAAGAACGAAATGAGCAGAAGGCAGTTCCTGGGCTTTGCTGGTTCCGCGGCTGCGGTTCTTGGTCTGGGTCTCGTGGGCTGCGGTGGTTCTGCCGGCTCCGGCTCCTCTGCTTCTGGTGACGCTGCCGAGGTCTACTTCCTCCAATTCAAGCCCGAGGTCGACAAGGAGTGGAAGGAGATCGCCAAGGCCTATAAGAAGGAGAAGGGCGTCGAGGTCAAGATCGTGACCGCTGCCTCCAACACCTACGAGGAGAAGCTCAAGTCCGAGATGTCCAAGAGCTCCGCTCCGACCCTGTTCCAGGTCAACGGCCCCACCGGCCTTAAGAACTGGAAGGATTACTGCGCCGACCTGTCCGATACCAAGCTCCGCGGTGAGCTCATCGACGACTCCCTGGCTCTGCAGTCCGATGGCAAGGATCTGGGTATCGACTGGGTCCAGGAGAGCTACGGCATCATCTACAACAAGCAGCTGCTCGAGAAGGCTGGCTACAAGGCCGAGGACATCAACTCCTTCGACAAGCTGAAGGCTTGCGCCGATGACATCCAGGCCCGCAAGGACGAGCTCGGCGTTGACGGTGCCTTCACTTCCGCCGGCATGGATGACTCCTCCAGCTGGCGCTACACCACCCACCTCGCCAACCTCCCGCTCTACTACGAGTTCGAGAAGGAGCACAACCAGGAGGACGACGAGATCAAGGGCGAGTATCTCGACAACTTTAAGCAGATCTTCGACCTGTACATCACCGACTCCACCTGCGATCCTTCGCAGCTCGCCTCCAAGACCGGTGACGACGCCACCAACGAGTTCGCAACCGGCAAGGCCGTCTTCTATCAGAACGGCTCCTGGGCCTACTCTGACCTCGTCAAGGCCGGCATGACCGACGATCAGATTGGCATGATGCCCATCTACATCGGTGTCGACGGCGAGGAGAACCAGGGCCTGTGCTCCGGCGGCGAGAACTACTGGTGCGTCAGCTCCCAGGCTTCCGAGGATGCCCAGAAGGCCACCGAGGACTTCATGTATTGGTGCGTCACTTCTGACACCGCCACCAGCATCATCGCTGACAAGATGGGTCTGACTGCCCCGTTCAAGAGCGCCAAGGAAACCACCAATGTCTTCTCGCAGCAGGCCGTCGCCATGGCCAAGGACGGCAAGAAGACCGTCGCTTGGGACTTCGTCTACATCCCCTCTGAGGAGTGGAAGAAGAACCTCAAGCAGGCTCTGATCGCCTATGCTGCCGACAACAGCAAGTGGGACGGCGTCAAGAACGCCTTCGTCGATGGCTGGAAGACCGAGAAGGCTGCTTCCGAGTAAGTAGTTGCTGCCCAAGCTATCTGATTAGCGACAGGGGGCGGGCAGACGTTGGTTTGCCCGCCCCCTGCATATTGAAAGGACCCTTCTATGGGCAAAGCACTCAAGCGCTGGTGGCCGCTCTTTATGCTGCCCACGTGCCTGGCGTTTATGATCGGGTTCGTGATCCCCTTTATCCAGGGCTTCTATCTCTCGTTCTGCCAGTTTATTACCATCAACAATACGCACTTTGTCGGTATCGAGAACTACGTGCGCGCACTGACCGACCCGCAGTTCTCCACGTCGTTCTTCTTTACCGTGGCGTTTGCCTTCCTGTCGACGGTGCTCATCAACGTGATCGCGCTGGCCATTGCGCAGGCGCTCACCCGCAAGGCGCTCAAGGGCACCAATATCTTCCGTACGATCTTCTTTATGCCTAATCTGATCGGCGGCATCGTGCTGGGCTACATCTGGCAGATTCTGATCAACTGCCTACTCTCCAACGTGGGCGCCCAGCTCATTGCCCTTAACTCTGCTGCTGGCTTCTGGGGCCTTATCATCCTGACCCTGTGGCAGCAGGTCGGCTACATGATGATCATCTACATCGCTGGTCTGCAGTCCATTCCGTCCGACTACATCGAGGCCGCCAAGGTCGACGGCGCTACGGCATGGCAGACGTTTTGGAAGGTTAAGATCCCTAACCTGATGCCGACCATCACCATCTGCCTGTTCCTGTCCATCACCAACGGCTTTAAGCTGTTCGACCAGAACCTCGCCCTTACCGGCGGCGCCCCCGCGCACTCCACCGAGATGCTCGCCCTGAACATCTACAACACGTTCTATTCGCGTGCCGGTATCGCATGGCAGGGCATTGGTCAGGCCAAGGCGGTTATCTTCTGCATCCTGGTCGTGGCCATCTCCATGATCCAGCTTAAGGCCACGAGGTCCAAGGAGGTGCAGCAGTAATGAAACGCGATAAGGTTATCAACCGCGCGCTCTCGATTTTCTTTACGATCCTGTCGCTCGCGTGGATCTACCCCGTGTTCATGATTGCGCTTAATTCTTTTAAGAAAGCGACTGCAATCAGCACCACCACGGCATTCGATCTGCTCACGCCCGAGACGTTCAACGGCCTCGCAAACTACATGCACGCCCTTAACGAGCAGGGCTTTGCCTCGGCATTTATGTACTCGCTCATCATCACGGTCACGTCGGTCGTGCTGATCTTGGTGTGCTGCTCCATGTGCGCTTGGTACGTGGTTCGTGTCAACAACAAGATCTCGAACTTCTTCTATTACCTGTTCGTGTTCTCGATGGTCGTGCCCTTCCAGATGCTCATGTTCACGCTGTCCAATTTGGCGGACCGCATCGGCTTCAACACGCCGTTCAACATCTGCTTTATCTACCTCGGCTTTGGCGCGGGCCTGGCGGTCTTTATGTTCGCCGGTTTTGTAAAGAACATCCCGCTCGAGATCGAGGAGGCGGCCATGATTGATGGCTGCAACCCGGTCCAGGTGTTCTTTAAGATCGTCCTTCCCATCATGAAGCCCACCTATCTTTCGGTCGGCATCCTCGAGACCATGTGGGTCTGGAACGACTATCTGCTGCCCTACCTTACGCTCGACTCCACCAAGTACAAGACCATTCCTATCTTGATCCAGTACTTCCGCGGCGGCTACGGCCACGTCGAGCTCGGCCCCATGATGGCCTGCATCATGATGGTCGTTATCCCCATCGTTATCATGTACATCCTCTGTCAGAAGTACATCATCGACGGCGTGGTGGCAGGTGCCGTCAAGGGCTGATGCCGTAACTGTTTTGCAAGTTTCTGCGGCGCCCCTCAGCGCGGCGCCGCATATCGAAAGGTAAAGACATGGCCGAGATCGTTCTCAAACATGTTCAGAAGGTGTATCCCAACAACGAGTCCAAAAAGAAGGGCTTCTTTGGCAAAAAGAAGAAGACCGAGGAGAAGAAGCACAACCTCAAGGTTACCGAGGACGGCGTGCTCGCGGTGGAGGACTTTAATCTCACCGTGCATGACCAGGAGTTTGTCGTTCTCGTTGGCCCGTCTGGCTGCGGTAAGTCCACGACGATGCGCATGGTCGCTGGCCTGGAGGACATCACTTCGGGCGACGTGCTCATCGACGGCAAGCGCGTCAACGACGTGGCGCCCAAGGACCGCGACATTGCCATGGTGTTCCAGAGCTATGCTCTGTACCCCAATATGACGGTGTACGAGAACATGGCGTTTACGCTCGAGCTCAAGAAGGTTCCCAAGGACGAGATCGACCGCAAGGTTCGTTCTGCTGCCGAGATTCTGGGCATTACCGAGTACCTCGACCGTAAGCCCAAGGCGCTCTCCGGCGGCCAGCGCCAGCGTGTCGCTATCGGCCGCGCCATCGTGCGTGACCCCAAGGTCTTCCTGATGGACGAGCCGCTGTCCAACCTGGACGCCAAGCTTCGTAACCAGATGCGTGCCGAGCTCATTAAGCTGCGCCACGAGATCAAGGGCACGTTCATTTATGTTACTCACGACCAGACCGAGGCTATGACCCTCGGTGACCGTATCGTGGTCATGAAGGACGGCGTCGTCCAGCAGATCGCCACCCCGCAGGAGGTCTTCAACCATCCCGCGAACATCTTCGTCGCCGGCTTCATCGGCGTGCCGCAGATGAACTTCTTCGATGCCCAGCTGGTGCGCTCGGGCAACGGCTTTACCGTCAAGACCGAGGATATGAACGTGGCGCTCGCCCCCGAGACCTGCGCTCAGCTTGCCCTCAACTGGGACGGCGGCGACGTGAAGGAGATCACGGCTGGCGTGCGCCCCGAGCAGATTCTGCTTGCCGACAAGGGCGAGGAGGGCGCGCTCCAGGGTACCGTCGAGGTGACCGAGCTCATGGGTTCGACCGAGCATGTCCACGTGACTGCTCCCGATGGCCAGTTCGTCCTGATCATTCCCGTTGTCGACCTTGAGGCCAAGGGTGCGCTCAAGGCGGGCGACCCCATCTGGTTCAAGTTCGAGAAGAACGCGACCCACCTCTTCGATAAGGTCTCTGGCAAGAACCTTATCTAGGCCCGGTGCATCCGGGCCCTCCCTTTGGGCGACTGCGGTATTGCCATCCTTTTGCCGCGGTCACATATAAGGCTCCCCTCCCGTCCACTGGGCGAGAGGGGAGCCTTTCTTTGTGTTGGGGTTGTCTGGCCGGTCGTTTGTCTCGATCTGTAACGGGTAGGGCCGTTTTGATTGAGTAGTTGTTATAGATTGAGATTGTTTGGTCGAGTCGGGTCACAGGGTAACGTGCGGGCACAAAAAACGGAGCCGTGTTGCCACGACTCCGTTTCTCAGGAGGATGGGTAAGGGAAGCGAAATTAGTTCAGGTGCCAGATCTCGTCGTTGTACTGGGAGATGGTGCGGTCGGACGAGAAGGTGCCGGCGTTGGCGATATTGATGAGCGCCTTGCGCATCCAGGCGTCCTGGTCCTCGTAGTCGGCCAGCACGCGCTCCTTGGTCTGGATGTACTCCTCAATGTCGAGCAGGGCCATAAACCAGTCCTTGCCCTTAATGTCGTCGTGCAGGCGCTGCAGGCGCTCGGCATTGCCGGTCGCCATAAAGGCCGGGTTGGTGATGAAGTCCACCAGCAGTTTAATGCCGGGCTTGCGGTAGAGCACACCGGCGTCATAGGTGCCGTTGGCATAGAGCTGCTCGACCTGTTTGGAAGAGGCGCCAAAGGTATAGATGTTCTCGTCGCCCACGAGCTCGGCAATCTCCACGTTGGCACCGTCGAGCGTGCACAGGGTTAGGGCGCCGTTGAGCATGAACTTCATGTTGGAGGTGCCGCTCGCCTCCTTGGAGGCCAGGCTGATCTGCTCGGAGATGTCAGCGGCGGGGATCACGCGCTCGGCGGCGGTGACGTTGTAGTTCTCGATCATGACAACCTGCAGGTAGGGAGCCACGTCGGGGTCGTTTGCAATCCACTGCGACAGCGTCAAGATCAGATGGATGATGTCCTGCGCGATAGTGTAGGCAGGCGCCGCCTTGCCGCCAAAGATGATGGTGACGGGGTGCTTAGGCCTGTTGCCGTTCTTGATATCGAGGTACTTCCAGATGATGTAGAGCGCGAGCATCTGCTGGCGCTTGTACTCGTGGATGCGCTTGACCTGGACGTCGATGATGGCGTTGGAGGGAATGGTCACGCCCTGCTCGAGCGCCATGAACTGGCGCATGATGGCCTTGGCCTCGACCTTGGTGGCGGCCAGGCGCTCAAGAACGTCCTTGTCGTCGGCGAACTTGGCGAGTTTGCTCAGATCGCCGGTGCTGCGCCAGTCGGTGCCGATCACATCGTCGAGCAGGCTGGCGAGCGCGGGGTTGGCCCCATGGATCCAGCGGCGGAAGGTGATGCCGTTGGTCTTGTTGGAGAACTTCTCGGGATAGATTTCGTAGAACGGATGAAGCTCGGTGTCCTCCAGGATCTTGGTGTGGAGGGCGGCTACGCCGTTGATGGAGAAGCCAAAGTGGATGTCCATGTGGGCCATGTGGACGGTGTCGTGCTCGTCGATGATGGCAACGCGCGGGTCATCGTGCTCGGCCTTTGCGATCTCATCGAGCTTGACGATAATGTCGGCGATGACAGGGGAGACCTTCTGCAGGCTGGCGAGCGGCCACTTCTCGAGCGCCTCGGCGAGAATCGTGTGGTTAGTGTAGGCGACCATGGAGCGTACGATGGTCACGGCCTCGTCAAACTCGATGCCATGTTCGGTGGTGAGCAAGCGAATGAGCTCGGGGATGACCATGGTGGGGTGCGTGTCGTTGATCTGGACCACGGCGTAGTCGGCCAGATCGTGCAGGTTGCTGCCGCGCTCGACGGCCTCGTCGATCAGGAGCTGGGCGGCGTTGCTCACCATGAAGTATTCCTGGTAGATGCGAAGCAGGCGGCCCTGCTCGTCGGAATCGTCGGGGTACAGGAACAAGGTGAGGTTCTTGGCGATCTCGGTCTTGTCGAAGTCGATGGAGCTGCCGGGGACCAGGCCGTCGTCGACGCTTGCCAGGTCGAACAAGCGCAGGCGGTTCTTAGTGGGCTGGCCGTAGCCGGGCACATCGATGTTGACGAGCTTGGAGGTGACGGCAAAATCACCGAACTCAACGGTGTAGGAGCGGTCGTCATCGATTAGGATATCCTGCTCGCCGAGCCACTCATCGGGAACGGCCTTCTGCTGGTTGTCGACAAAGCGCTGACGGAACAGGCCGTAATGGTAGTTGAGGCCCACGCCGTCGCCGGTGAGGCCCAGCGTGGCGATGGAGTCTAAAAAGCATGCAGCCAGACGGCCCAGGCCGCCGTTGCCCAGCGAAGGCTCGACTTCAAACTCCTCGATTTTGTTGAGGTCGTGGCCGGCGGCGGTGAGTTGCTCCTTAACCTCGTCATAGATGCCGAGGTCGATCATGTTGTTGATAAGCAGCTTGCCGATCAAAAATTCGGCAGAGATGTAATAGAGCTTTTTCTTGCCATTGTTGAGCGGGCAGGCGGCAGAGCGCTCCTGTACGAGCTTGGCGAGCAGCTTGTAGATGCTGCGATCGTCGAGCTGCTCGAGCGAGGTGCCAAAAGACTGCTCGGCGAGTTCCATGAGGTTAATTTGGGGCATGTTTTCTCCTGTGATGGGTTGTTTCATGTCTGCAATTCATAAGAAGCCCGCGCGAGGGGATTGGGGTGGCCTCGCGCGGGAAAAGCAAGCGCGTCCGCACGGTGGGGAGGGGTCGGGCGCGGTAGCTCCTATTGAGGAAGCTCGATTTCGGCTTCCGACGGGATGCGGAAGTAGGTCTCGGTCCAGTCGGTGAGTTTGTGCTCGAGCTCGCGGGTGATGGCGCCGTCGAGCATGCGCCAGGTCCAGTTGCCGCCCAGCGTGGCAGGGGTGTTGATGCGCGCCTCGTTGCCCAAGTTGAGCAGGTCCTGCATGGTGTAGATGCACGTGTCGCTCACGCTGGCGGCGATGGTGCGATTGAGGGCATCGGTGATGGGCTCGCCGTCGCGCTGATGCGTATACAGGGCGGCCTGCTCGCGCTGACGCGGGGTGGCCGTTCCCTCAAACCAACCGCGCGCCGTCTCGTTATCGTGGGTGCCCACATAGGCGACGGTGTTGGCGATGTAGTTATGCGGCAGGTAGTACGAGTTGGTGCCCTCAAAGGCAAACTGCAGGATCTTCATGCCGGGGAAGCCCGAGTTGTCGCGCATGTCGATGACGCCGGGGGTGAGGAAGCCCAAGTCCTCGGCGATGATGGGCAGCGTGCCGAGCTTTTCCTCGAGCGTCTTGAAGAACTTGAGGCCGGGACCCTGCGTCCACGAACCGTAGGACGAATCGGGCGAGGAGAACGGCACCTCCCAATAGGCCTCGAAGCCGCGGAAGTGATCCAGGCGGATGACGTCGTACATGTCGAGGGCGGCGCGAATGCGGCCCTCCCACCAGGAGAAGCCATCCGCCTCCATGGCGCCCCAGTCGTAGATGGGGTTGCCCCAGTACTGGCCGGTGGCCGAGAACTGGTCGGGCGGCGTGCCGGCGACGCTCACGGGATTGCCGGCGGCGTCGATCTTAAAGAGCTCGGGCGTCGCCCACATCTCGACGGAGTCACGCGAGACATAGATGGGCAGGTCGCCGATGATGAGAATGTCGCGCTCGTTGGCATAGGCCTTGAGGCGGCTCCACTGGCGATCGAAGAAGTACTGCGTCATCTGGTGGTAGAGCATACGCGCCGGATGGTCGGCGCAGACCTTGGCGGAAGCCTCGCCGCGGGTGCGGAGCTCCGCGGGCCACTCCCAAAACGCCTTGAGACCGCACTCCTCTTTGACGGTCATGAACTCACAGTAGGGGATGAGCCAGCCCTCGTTGGCCTGGATAAAGTCATCGAAATCGGCCGGCTTGTCGGTGGCAAAGCGCTCGGCGGCGCGGTCGAGAATCTGACGGCGGCCACCAAAGATGGCACCGTAGTCGACATTGCTGGGGTCGGATCCCAGATACACGCCATCGATATCGCGCTGCTTCAGATACCCTGCCTCGATAAGCTCGGCAAAGTCGATAAAGTTGGGGTTGCCTGCGCGGGCCGAGAACGACTGATAGGGCGAATCGCCATAGCTGGTCGTCGTAAGGGGCAGAATCTGCCAGTAATGTTGTTTGCACGAGGCGAGAAAATCGACGAAGTCGTAGGCATTCCAGCCAAATCCGCCGATTCCGTATGGTCCGGGCAGAGATGAGACGGGCATGAGGACGCCGCTTGCACGCTCCATGAATGCGCTCACCAACCTTCTTGTTGTGGGGTCGGCCTGCCGATGGGTGTGCAGTCCGCCTCCGATGTCCTGATTCGATACGCCTATCGTAAAACATATTGTTTAAACATGTACAGGCAAGATAAAAAAGTTGGTCGATTTTCGGCGAATGGTTACATGCCATGAAAAAGCCCCGACCTCACAACGTGAGATCGGGGCAAGAGCGGTATGTAGGGTTTTGCTACTCGGCGTCGGCGAAGCCGTTGGGGTTGTGGCTCTGCCAGTTCCAGCTATCGCGGCACATGTCCGCGATGTCGTACTGGGCCTTCCAGCCCATCATGCGCTCGGCCTTGGAGGCATCGCACCAGTTGGCGGCGATGTCGCCGGCGCGGCGCTCGCGAATCACGTAGGGCAGCTCCTTGCCGCAGGCCTTGGAGAAGGCGGCGACGACCTCGAGCACCGAGGTGCCGGTGCCGGTGCCCAGGTTGAAGATCTCGACGCCGGTCTTGCCGTTCATCCAGTTAAGCGCGGCAACGTGGCCCGATGCCAGGTCGCACACGTGGATGTAGTCGCGCACGCCGGTGCCGTCGGGGGTGGGGTAGTCGTTGCCAAAGACCTGAACGGCCTCGAGCTTACCGACGGCGACCTGGGCAACGTAGGGCACCAGGTTGTTGGGGATGCCTTTGGGGTCCTCGCCGATCAGGCCCGACGGGTGGGCGCCGATGGGGTTGAAGTAACGGAGCAGCACGACGTCCCACTCGGGGTCGGCGGTGTGAACGTCCATGAGGATCTGCTCGATCATCCACTTGGTCCAGCCATAGGGGTTGGTCGCGGGCTTCTTGGGGTCCTCCTCGGTGACGGGCGGGTTGTCCGGATCGCCGTAGACGGTCGAGGAGCTCGAGAAGATGATGGACTTGCAGCCGTGGTTGCGCATGACGTCGACGAGCACCAGGGTGTTCTCGATGTTGTTGTGATAGTACTCGACGGGCTTGCTCACCGACTCGCCGACGGCCTTAAAGCCGGCAAAGTGGATGACGCGGTCGATCTGATGGGTATCGAAGATCTTGTTCATGGCCTCGCGGTCGAGCACGTTGGCCTCGTAGAAGGTGAGGTTTTTGGCGGCCTCTTCGCCCACGATGGTCTTGACGCGGTCGACGGCGACAGCGCTGGAGTTGGAGAGGTCATCGACGATGACGACCTGGTAGCCGCCCTCGAGCAGCTGAACGACGGTGTGCGAGCCGATAAAGCCGGCGCCACCGGTAACGAGGACGCAGGTGTCTTTGGGGTCGAGTGCTTCGGACATGTAGTCTCCTATCGAATCAGGAACACTTCTTGAGGGGAGTATAGCGCAGGCAAGGGCGCCCAAAACGCGCACGCCAGGAAAAGCAGACGATTATGTTAACGTACTCATAATAGAGCTCGCACGCTGTGCCATCTCTTTGACATATGCTTACAAGCCGCTGACCGCCGACATATGGTTCGCTGCCGTTCGTGGAAATCGTTGGGACGCGTCGGATGTGCGCTAATATGTATGCGTTGAGCGACATATAAATAAACATGTAACGGAGTAGATATGTCACCAAACAGCAATTCCATCCTTTCCCAGGAGCTTTCGCGCCGCACCGCCCTCAAGGCGCTGTTCGGTGCCGCTTCTGCGGCCGTTCTTTTTGGCCTGCCCATCCATGCGCATGCGGCTGAGGCCACGAAGGAAACCACTGATAAACTGAATGCGGCCCAGGCCCAGCTCGACGAGGTCCAGGCTCAGCTCGACAGCATCGCAAACGAGTACGCGGCGCTGGCCAACAAGAATGCCCAGACCCTCAACGATATCGAGGGCGTGCAGGGCAAGATCGACGATACGCAGGCCCAGATCGATGAAAAGAAGGCCGAGCTCAAAAAGAAGCGCGGCGATCTTTCCGATCGCGTAGCCGCCAGCTATAAGTCGGGCGGCACCAACATCCTGTCGCTGCTATTGGCCTCGGGCTCGTTTGAGGAGCTCGTCGCTAACGCGCATTACGTCGAGAAGATCAACAAGAGCGACCGCGACGCCATCGAGGACATCCAAACCATTCAAGAAGAGCTCGATGCACAAAAGACCGAGCTCGAGTCGCAGAAGGCCGACTTGGAGAAGCTCAAGGACCAGCAGACTGCTCAGATGCAGGACATGCAGGCCAAGCAGCAAGAGGTCCAGACTGTGCTGAACGGTCTTTCTGACGACGTCAAGGAGCTCATGGCTCAGCGCGATTCCGAGATTCTCGCTGCTGCCCAGGCCGAGGAAGCTGCCAGGAAGGCTGCCGCTGCCGCCGCGGCTGCCGCGAACAAGAACAATTCCTACTCGGGTGGTTCAAGCTCGGGTGGCGGATCGTATGCGCCCGGAACCCCGCAACAGAATGCCGGCTCGGGCAAACAACAGGCCGTCGTCAACGCGTGCTACTCCACGCCTTCGCCGGGTCAGAACTGGTGCGCGGCGTGGGTCACCAATGTCTTCCGTAACGCCGGCGTTGGCTACTTTGGCGGCAATGCGTGCGACATGTTTAACGCATGGTGCTATAGCTCCGACCGCTCGGCGCTGCAGGTGGGCATGATCGTGGCCGACTCGTCGCACAGCGGCACCGGTACGCCGGGTCTGCTGTACGGACACGTGGGCATCTATGTTGGCGGCGGCATCGTTATGAGCAACGAGGGCGCCATCACGTCGAGGTCGCTTGACTCGTTCATTGGGTTCTACGGCACTGGCTCTGGCGTGCGCTGGGGCTGGCTCGGCGGTATCGCGCTGTCGTAACGATAAGTTGGGCCGGGACAGTCCGAGAGGCATAAGGTTGCCTGCTCGGACAGTCCTGCTCGCACGGAGAGCACATTAAGTGCTCTCCGGCTCGTGCGGAACTCGCGATCAACCTTATGCCTCTCGGACTATCGCGGCCCTCTCGGGTCCTGAGCGCGACACACCGGACTGGGTTATCTGAATAAATATGGTGAAGGCCCCTTTCGGGGCCTTCTTTGCTAGAGGAATTCGCCTACTCGGTGGACTTCGGGTTCTAGGTCTACGTTGAATTGGTCTTTGACGGTTGTTTGGATGTGGCGGATGAGTTCGTCGACGTCGGCGGCGGTGGCGTGGTCGGCGTTGACGATGAAGCCGCAGTGCTTCTCGCTCACCTGGGCGCCGCCGATGGCGTGACCGCGCAGGCCGGCGTCCATGATGAGCTTACCGGCAAAGTAGCCCTCGGGGCGCTTGAAGGTGGAGCCGGCGCTCGGCATGTCGAGCGGCTGCTTGTCCTCGCGGCGCTGACGGTAGTCGTCCATGTCGGCCTTGATCATCGCGGCGTTGCCCGGGGCAAGGTTGAAGGTGGCCGAGAGTACGATAAAGCCGTCGTCGGCAATGCGGCTCTTGCGATAACCCAGGTTGAGCTCGTCGACATCGAATTCGATGATGTTGCCGCTGCCTCGCGTGCCGTCGTCGAGCTGACGAGCGGGCTTGTAGACGCGCACAGACTCCAGCACGTCTGCCATGCAGGCACCGTAGGCTCCGGCGTTCATGTAGCAGGCGCCGCCGACCGATCCGGGGATGCCCGAGATGGGCTCCATGCCGGTGAGACTTGCCTCGGCTGCCGCGGCCGCTACGTCCGAGAGCAGCGCGCCCGCTGCTGCCGTGACGTGCGTGCCGTCGATCGTAATGTCGGAGAGGCCTTCGCCCAGCGCCACGACGACGCCGCGGATGCCCTTGTCGCCGACGAGTAGGTCGGAGCCGTTGCCCACGATGGTGAGGGGCAGATCGCAGCGATAGCAGGTATCGAGCGTGGCGACGAGGCCCTGCTCGGTATCGGGCGTGACAAAGACGTCGGCCGGGCCGCCGATCTTAAACGTGGTGTGCTCGCGCATGGGCTCGCTCATCAGTACGTTGTCCTCGCCGGCAACGCCAGCAAGCGCGCACAGCAGGTCCTCGTTAAAAAAGTCGTTCTCGTGCATACGAATATCCGCCTTTTGGTGGTCGTTGTCATCAATCGATTGCAATATACCCCACCCGGACGGATTTGGTGCGCTGGCGGCGATAAAACAGCCGTCTACCGGATTGGTAAAGTGTTTATCACCGAGGTAGAGGGGTAGTCGCTATACTTTCAAGAGATTGCGCGTAAACCCGGAAGGAGCGAGATGGCCAACAAAGTCACCCTCAAGCAGATCGCCCAGGAGGTGGGGCTTTCCCCCTCGTCGGTCTCGCTTGTGCTCAATAATCGGCCCTGTCGCATCTCGGAAGAAAACCGCAAGCTCATCAAAGAGGTCGCGGCGCGCAACCACTATGTTCCCAACCAGATCGCGCGCAGCCTGGTCATGCGCGAGTCGCGCACCCTGGGCCTTATCGTCCCTAACATCGAGAGCCGCTTTTTTGCCTCGCTCGCCGGTAGCCTGGAAAAGCGCTGCCGCGAGGACGGCTATGCGCTCTTCATTACCAGCTCGGGCGGAAGCGCCGATGACGATCTGGAGCTGCTGCGCCAGCTGGTGACGCGCGGCGTTGATGGCGTCTTCCTGGTCGTAGGCGACGAGTTCTCCGACGACCGCGCCCTGCGCGAAGAAGTCAGCCATCTGCCTATCCCTGCCGTGATGGTCGACCGTGCCATTGAGGGGCTCGAGTGCGACAAGGTGATGTTCGACCACGAGATGGGCGGCTACATGGCCACCCGCTATCTAATCGAACAGGGTCACCGTCGTATCGCCTGCCTGGTCAACGCGCGCCGGTCCAACACGGGCCGCAAGCGTCTCGCCGGCTACGAGCGTGCGCTGCGCGAGGTGGGGCTGCCCATCGATGCGCGCTTGGAGTTCGAGAGCGAGTATTACATCCCGAGTGCCTACGAGGCATCGGAAGCGGTGCTGGCGACCGACGCCACCGCTGTGTTTGCAAGTTCGGATAACATCGCGCTGGGCTTGCTCAAGCGCCTGCACGAGATGGGGAAGAGCATTCCGGGCGATATCTCGGTCGTAAGCTATGACAACTCGGCGGCCGACGTTCTCTTTGAGCCAGCGCTGACGGCGATTGAGCAGGATCCGGGTGTGCTCGCCGAGCATGCTTTTGGCTGCATGTCCAAGCGGCTTGCCGGCAAGGGCGGCAGGCGTGCCGAAGAGGTGGTTTTGGAGCCTGCGCTCATCGTAAAGGACAGCGTGCTCGAGCTTACTAAACACAACTAAACACGTTTATCAATTCGTGGAGATCGATTGTGAAGTACCTGTGACAGGCAATGCCGCAGGTGAATGTCTCGTTTTGCCGATTCATAAGGCAAATAAGGATAATAAAACGTTTTTTCACCTTGATAAAACGTTTTAGCAAATATACTAGTCCCAACGAAAGGTTGCCGTATCGGAGGGTGACCGCGCAGCGAAGGGACATAAACAATGGCTAAAACACTGGGAACGCCGTGGCAAAAACTGGGACATGAGGTTCCGGCTTCCGAGCTCGAGGGTGTCGACCTGTATTGGCGTGCCTCGAACTATCTGTCCGTCGGCCAGATTTACCTTCGCTCCAACCCGCTGATGCGTGCTGACTTTGTCGACGAGAAGACCGGCGAGACGCGTGACTTTGGTCGTCCGGACGTTAAGCACCGCCTGGTCGGTCACTGGGGAACCACGCCCGGTATCAACTTCCTGTTCGGCCACGTCAACCGCCTCATCGCCGACCACAACCAGAACGCCATCTTCCTGATGGGTCCTGGCCACGGCGGTCCCGCCGGTACTGCCCAGTCGCTGCTCGACGGCACCTACCGCGAGATTCGCCCCGACATCACCGATGACGAGGCTGGCCTGCAGAAGTTCTTCCGCCAGTTCTCCTATCCCGGCGGCATTCCGAGCCACTTTGCGCCCGAGACGCCCGGTTCCATCCACGAGGGCGGCGAGCTCGGCTACACGCTCAGCCACGCCTATGGCGCCGTCATGGACAACCCGAGCCTGCTGGCCGTGGCCGTGGTGGGCGACGGCGAGTCCGAGACCGGTCCGCTCGCGACTTCTTGGCAGTCCAACAAGCTCGTGAACCCGGCAACCGACGGTATCGTTTTGCCGATCCTGCATCTCAACGGCTATAAGATCGCCAACCCCACTATCCTTGCCCGCGTGTCCGACGAAGAACTCACCAAGTTTTTTGAGGGCATGGGCTATAATCCGCACTTCTTTGTCGCCGGTTTTGACGACGAGAGCCATGCGAGCATCCACGAGCGCTTCGCCGCCCTGTTTGAAAAGGTCTTTGACGAGATCTGCGACATCAAGGCCACCGCTCAGGCCCAGGCCGCCGCGGGCAAGACCGTGGTCCGTCCGGCCTACCCCATGATCGTGTTCCGCACGCCCAAGGGTTGGACCTGCCCCAAGCAGATCGACGGCAAGAAGACCGAAGACTCCTGGCGCGCGCATCAGGTGCCGCTGGCGAGCGCCAAGGACACCCACGAGCACTTCCGCGTGCTTCGCGAGTGGCTGCGCTCCTACAAGCCCGAGGAGCTCTTTACGCCCGAGGGCCAGGTGCGCCCCGAGGTGACGGCCTTTATGCCGACCGGTGAGCTGCGCATCGGCGCCAACCCCAACGCAAACGGCGGTAAGGTGCGTCGCGAGCTTGAGCTGCCCGATATCCACGCCCACGAGATTCCCGTTGCCGAGAAGGGCCACGGCTGGGGCTCCACCGAGGCCGCCCGCGTCTTTGGTGAGTACACCGCCGATGTCTTGGCTAAGAACATGGACGACTTCCGCATCTTCGGTCCCGACGAGACCGCGTCCAACCGCCTGCAGGCTGCCTACAAGGTGACCAAAAAGCAGTGGGATGCCGGCTTCTACGAGGATGAGGCCAACGACGAGCTGCTGGCCGGCTCCGGCAAGGTCGTTGAGCAGCTGTCCGAGCACCAGTGCGAGGGCTTCCTCGAGGCCTACGTGCTCACCGGCCGCTCCGGTGTGTGGAGCTCCTACGAGAGCTTTGTCCATGTGGTCGACTCCATGGTCAACCAGCACTGCAAGTGGCTCGAGGCCACCAAGCGCGAGATTCCGTGGCGTGCCCCCATCAGCGGCCTCAACATTTTGCTGTCGAGCCACGTCTGGCGTCAGGACCACAACGGCTTCTCGCATCAGGACCCTGGCTTTATCGACCTGCTGCTCAACAAGGCCAACGATACGCATATCGTGAATGCCTACTATCCGGCCGACGCCAACATGGCCCTTGCCGTTGCCGAGCGCGTTTACCAGTCCACCGACTGCGTCAACGCCATCTTCTGCGGCAAGCAGCCCGCCCCGACTTTCCAGACGGTCGATGAGGCCAAGGCGGAGCTCGCCGAGGGCGTCGCGACCTGGGAGTGGGCATCGACCGCCGACTCGCTCGCCGAGGCCGATGTCGTGGTCGCCACCTGCGGCGACGTGCCGACGCTCGAGGCCTTGGCCGCGACAGACATGCTGCGCGAGCTGGGCATCAAGGTGTGGTTCGTCAACGTGGTCGACCTGCTCAAGATCCAGAACGTCTGCGAGAACGACCAGGCCATCAGCGACGAGCGCTGGGCCGAGCTGTTCGGCTGCGGTGAGAAGCCCGTCCTCTTTGCCTTCCACGCCTATGCCGGCACGATTCGCCGCCTGATCTGGAACCGCCCCGGCCACGACGCCTTCCGCGTCCACGGCTATGAGGAGAAGGGCTCCACGACCACGCCGTTCGACATGCTGCGCCTGAACAACATGGACCGCTGGGCCCTGGCTGCCGACGTGCTGCGCATGGTCGATGCCGACAAGTTTGCCGAACAGATCAACGAGTGGGAGGACTTCCGCACCGAGGCCTTCGAGTTCGCTTGCGACGAGGGCTATGATCACCCGGCCTTCACCGACTGGGTCTGGCCCGACGCCGCTGCCGCAACCGCAGCCGACGGCGCGCTCTCCGCAACCCAAATGACCGCTGGCGACAACGAGTAGCATCCGGGACGGTCTCGCGCTGGGGCCTGCTCCGGGCGGGTGCCCTTCCTCGGGGAAGTGGGCTTCGCGAACTTCCCCGAGGAAGGGCACCCGCCCGGAGCAGGCCCTCTCGGCCGTTTCGTTTTGCGGGGCTGATAATTTTTAATGCAATGGTGACTTTGCTGATGCTGCCCTGGAGACTGCGCATCTAACTTTGGTCAGCTAGGATTACATTGCCGGGGCCGGGGCGGCCTGGTTAGGTTTGGGAAGTTCGCGAAGCCCACTTCCCAAACCTAACCAGGCCGCCCCGGCCCTCGTGGAATAGCTAAGAGGGGGAATAGATGAGCTTTACGAGCGTGGCGTTGCAGATGGTGACGGTCTCTTTGCCGATCCTGTTGGGGTGGTGTATCTCCAAGCTGGGATTTATGAAGGCTGAGTTTGAGCGCGAGCTTTCGCGTCTGCTGCTTCAGGTGGCGTTGCCGTGCTTGGTGCTTTCGTCGGCGCTGGGTGACGATGTGCAGCTGCCGAGCGTTGCCGATACGTTTTCGCTCATGGGCCTGTCTATTGTCATGTATGTGGTGGCGATCGTAATCGCGTTTGCCGTTACCGCTGTCCTTCGTGTGCCTAAGGGAACCGAGTGCTCGTATCGCTTTGCCGTGCTCTTTGGTAATGCCGGCTTTATCGGTTTTCCGGTTGTTCAGGCAGTGCTTGGCAAGCAGGCGTTGCTCTACGCTTCGATTGCGCTCATCCCTCTCAATATATTTATGTTTACCGTCGGTGTCATGCTCTTTAGTGGCGCACAGGGCGGCCTTAAGAAGCAGCTGCGAAACCTTGCGGCTTGCTGCAAAAATCCCGGCCTTATCGCGAGCCTTGTTGTGCTCGTGATCGTGTTGACGGGATGGACCGATTGGGGCGTGGTGGGCGATTCGATTTCCATCGTGGGTACCATGACCACCCCGGCGGCGCTGCTGCTCATGGGTTCGTCCATCGCCAAGTATCATCCGCTGGAGATGCTCACCAACTGGCGAGCCTATGTCGCCGTGGCATTCCGTCTGGTTATCGTGCCCGTGGCGTGCCTTGCCGTGGCTCGCGTGTGGCCGGGCATGACGCCCATGTTTATCACAACACTCGTCCTCGAGATGGCAATGCCGGTTGGCAGCAACGGCACGCTGTACTGTCTCCAATACGGCAAGGACGCACGCCCCATGATGCAATGCACCTTCCTGTCGATCATCTGCTCCATTTTGACGATCCCGCTAGTAACAATGCTGTGCGGATAGGCATCCGGGACGGTCTCGCGCTGGGCCCTGCTCCGGGCGGGTTGCCTTGCTCCGGGAAGTGGGCTTCGCGAACTTCCCGGAGCAAGGCAACCCGCCCGGAGCAGGGCCTCTCGACCGTTTCGTTTTGCGGGGTCTGATTTTTTTATGTAATAGGGATTTTGTTGTTATGGCCTTGGAGACTGTCCATCCTCCTTTGGTCAGCCCAGAATACATCGCCGGGGCCGGGGTGGTTGGTATAGGTTTTGGAAGTTCGCGGAGCCCACTTCCAAAACCTATACCAACCACCCCGGCCCTCGCCCGTATTACCCCGCTGAGCGAGCCATAGGCACCACGCACCGACGCGCTAAAGCGCCGGCTTGAAATTGGTGCTATATTCGGCTTGAGTTGTTTAATGCTAGTACGGGAGGCTGATATGGGTCTGTTCAAGAAGAAAAACCCGCAGGATGCCTTTGATCCCGATGTGTTTACCATCACGGATACGATTTTGGACCCGCCGCGGTTTACGTTTTTGCCGGCTATCTACCAGGATGCCACGCGTCGCAAGTGGGCCGTGCATCAGCGCGGCGGCGAGCCTAAGATTTTTGACTATGCGGACGTGTTGCAGTGCGAAGTGGCCGAGGCGGGCGATCCGGAGGCCGAGGAAGTGGCCTCAAAACAGGAATTTGCCCAGCGTATCCTGGCAAATCCTGCCAAGGCGGCGAAAATAAACGCTGCCAAGCGTAATATGTGTCTTGGTATGGGCGTTGTTGTGGCGGTTCAGACGGGAAAAGACGAGGTTTCCAAATTAGAGATTCCCGTTATGACCGACGAAGTCAAACGCGATTCAAGTCTATATAAGTCGTATCGGAATGTCGCCGAGAAGATCAAGGCAGAATTTGATGCCATGGGAGGGCTGGCCTAATTTTGGCGGCATACGTTTCTGAATGAGGAGTCTGTGCAATGGCAGGCGAATCTTATGCAATTCCCCCCAAAGATCATGCTGTTGAGGGAATTCTTTGGTATATCCAGCACCATCAGCTTGCCGGCGGCGATCGCCTGCCGGCCGAGCGCGTGCTGTGCGAAGAGATTGGCGTTTCGCGTACGGCGTTGCGTGCCGGTATCACGCGGCTTATCTCGTGTGGAACGCTCGAGAGCCGTCGCGGATCGGGCACGTATGTGTGTCCTCCCAAGCCGCTGAACATCTTCCAGGAAACGTATAACTTTTCCGATGCTGTGCGGACTGCCGGCCTGCACCCCTCTTCTCGTCTGGTTTCCACCGGGACCATCGAGGCGGATGAGGCGCTTGCCGACAAGCTTGGGGTGGCTGTAGGCGCTCCCTTGCTCCGCATGCAGCGCGTTCGACTTATTGAGGGCGAGCCGGCGTCAATCGAGACCGCTCACGTTAACCTGTCCCTGTGCCCATCGCTTCCCGAGCACGATTTTGAGTGTGAGAGCCTTTACGATGTCTTGCTCAAAGAAGGTGGCGTGCGCGTTGAGCATGGACGTGAGCATATCTCCATCTCGCGTTTGAACGTCGAAGAGGCCGAGCTGCTCCAGCAAGAAGAGGGAACGCCGGTGTTCTATGAGAGCTCGATCGAATTTGATAAGGACATGCGTTTTGTGGAGCATTGCAAATCGGTGATTTTGCCCACAAAGTTCCGCTTTGCCGATAACGGCGAAGAGAACGGCATGAGGAGCGTGGCAGGTGAACAATGGCTGAAACAGTAGATGCCACCCCGGTTTATATGCGCATTCGACGCTGCATCGAGGAACGTATCGAGCGCGGTGCATATCCCACGGGTTCCATGATTCCGTCCGAAAAAGACCTCGCCGAGGAATTTGGTACGACACGCTTGACCATCCGAAGCGCTGTCGATGAGCTGGTTCGGCGCGAGCAGATTCGCCGTGTTCGGGGAAAAGGTGCCTTTGTGGCGCAGAAAGTACCTGCTTTTTTTGAACGCACGGTCGGTTTCCGTGAATCGGTCCGTGCTTCGAGCGGCGAGCCGTCCGTCCGTATTCTCGCGCGTTCCAAGCGTTATGCGGGGCCATATTACGCCGACCTGTTTGGCATCGCCGAGGACGACCTGCTCTATTCCGTTCGACGCCTGAACTGCATAAACGGTAGCCCCGTATCGATTGAGACGGCGCTGATTCCCTGCCTGCTGTTCCCAACCATCGAAGATATTGACGTGTCGGTCTTCAGTTTGTACGAGACCTATGAGATGCTGGGCCGAAAGCCAGTCATGGCACAGGAAAAGCTCGATATCGAAGTGCTGGGCGCACGAGATGCCGGCCTCCTTGGACTGGAACAGGGCGATCTTGTTTTGCTTTTGGAATGCGTGAGCTATGACGCGAGCGGTCAGGCTATCGAGTATGTAAAGTCCTTCAATCGTGGCGATACGGGCGGCTACACCTATACGTACTAGCTGGTATTTTGTGAATAACGGCTGGGAAACTAACCAGTTTTGATCGTTGGGTCAGCTGTATATACAACCTTACAGGGCTCAAAATCGACCGTTCGCCGATGGGGATAAATTAATCGAAAAAGAGGTATCAAAAAGCTGTAACCTGTAACTGTGATTGGTATCAAATACTAATGATTTGTTACGAGGTGAGACGATGAAGATGCTCGATTACGTTCAGCTTGCCCATGTGCGTATGGGGGAGAACCTCGAGCGTTCGTCTGAGCTGGTAGCGCAGCTCGTTGATATTTTCCAGTCCGGTTCTTTTGACGCGCTGCGCATCGTTGCTTCGGGTTCGTCGCGCCATGCCGCCGATTGCGCCCGCGATTACCTGCAAGATGCCCTGCAAATGCAGGTGTCCGTTGTGACGCCCGAGGCCTTCGTCGATTTTGAACACACCTATCCGCAGCATGCGCTCAACATTGCCGTTTCGCAGAGTGGCTATTCGACCAATACGATTGCGGCGCTCGATTACATGCGCGCACACGATATGGCTGCAGTTGCGCTCACGGCAAACGTCGAGGCGCCCATCAAGGAGCACACTGACATCGTTCTTGACTACGGTGTGGGCGTCGAGTCGGTGGACTTTGTGACTCTGGGCGTCGAGGTGCTCGTTGAGTACCTGGTGCTCTTTGGTATTTACGGCGGTCAGGCGCGCGGAACGATTGACGCCAAGGGCGTTGCCCAGCGTCTTGACGACCTGCGCGAGGCCATCCAGGCCAATGCCGTGATGTGCAAGACCGCCGAGGCATATGTCCAAGACCACATGCTCGAGCTTTCTGAGCACACGCCCGCCATGGTCGTCGGCAACGGCCCCAACTATGGCGTTGCCGAAGAGGCGGCCCTCAAGCTGAGCGAGACCATCAAGATTCCTGCCATGCATCACGAAGGCGAGGAGTTCGTCCACGGTCCCGAGATGCAGATCGTTCCGGGCTATCTGGTGTTTATCGTCGACGATCCGCAGGGGTCGGAGCGTCTTGCGAATATCGCTGATGCGCTATCGAACGTTACGACAAAAACGGTGCTGCTCACGGTCCATCCCAAGGGTAGGGCTCACGAGGTTGCGGTGCCTCAGGTGGCTCCGCTGCTCAGCGCAATTCCCAATCTTGTGTTCTTCCAGACGATTGCGGCCATAATCGCCGAGCGTCTGAAGTCATGGGACGTGCACCCGTATCTTGATGCCGTCTCCAAGCAAATGGAGGTCAAGGCAGAGGGCTACGAAGAGTCAGTCAATGCGCTTAAGGCCAAAGCGGCCGAGTGTTACGGAATGTAAGCGGGTTTTGATGCCCGTTGGCATGGGGGATGTGGAAACAACCCCAGAAAGGAGAGACAAATGAAGGAAACCGAGAAGATCGAGATCATGCATTTCGACCAGGAGGGCTATCTCGAGGACGGCAAGGCGCTCTATGAGACCGGCAAGAAGATGACCGCGCTCGCCGACAAGGTCGCCGACGAGGGCTACGACGCCGTGTTCCTGATGGGCGTCGGCGGCACCTGGGACGAGCTCATGCAGCTCGAGTACCTCATGAACAAGTTCGGCGACCGCGACCTCGAGGTCTACCTGATCCACGCCGCCGAGTGGAACGTCATGGGCCACAAGCGCATGACCGAGAAGTCCGTCGTGCTCACCGCCTCCGAGTCCGGCACCACCCCCGAGGTCCTCGAGGCCGTCAAGAAGATGAAGGACATGGGCGTGCGCGTCTACGCCATGACCAAGCCCGAGGGCCCCATCGGCCAGGCTGTGGGTGCCGAGAACTGCGTCGCCATGGCTTCTGACCATGGTTCGGGCGGCTGCGAGAAGGGCTACTACCTCGCCGACTGCTTCGGCCTGCGCCTGCTCAACCGCCGCGGCTGCTTCCCCAAGTTCGATCTGTTTATCGAGCAGACCAAGGATATCTGGAAGGACATGCTCGACATCCGCAAGCGCTTCGAGCCGCGTGCCGAGGAGCTCGCCAAGAAGTACGCCCTGGCCCCCTACACCATGTTCATCGGCTCCGGCGCCCTGTGGGGCGAGACCATCCTGTTCTCGATGTGCATCCTCGAGGAGATGCAGTGGAAGCGCACCCGCTACATCACCTCGGCCGACTTCTTCCACGGCACCCTCGAGCTCGTGGAGCCCGGCGTCCCGGTCTTCCTGTTCATGGGCGAGGACGAGAACCGCAAGCTCGACGAGCGCGTCCGCGCCTTCCTCAACCGCGGCGTGACCGGCGACACCGACATCAACGTCATCGACACCGCCGAGTTCGCGATCCCCGGCCTTGACGACGAGTTCCGCGTCATCGTCTCCCCGTGGATTCTGACGGTGCTCGTGACCGACCGCCTGGCTCGCTACTACGAGACGGTCACCAAGCACAACCTCAAGTATCGTCGCTACTATCACCAGTTCGACTACTAAAGAAAACGGGTGCGGGAACGTGCCGGGCTATTGAGAGGAACACAGAATGAGACAGTACATCATCGCCAGCCATGCGCACTTCGCTACCGGCATCAAGGAGAGCGTCGAGCTGCTCTCGGGCGCTCGCGACAACGTCCACGATCTTTCGATGTTCGTCGATGGCCGCATGGACGTGGCCGAGGAGGCCCAAAAACTGCTGGCAGGCATGTCTGCTGACGATGATGTCGTTGTCTGCACCGACCTCTTTGGCGGCAGCGTCAACAACGAGTTCACCAAGATCGTCCAGACGCGTCCCCGCACGTACCTCGTTACCAACATGAACCTTCCTCTCCTCATCCAGTTGCTGTTCTCCGACGAGTCGGCGCCGGTTGAGGAGACGATTCGCGCCATCGTCGCTGCGGACGATACGCGCGTGAAGTTTGTCAACGATCTTTTGGTCGATGACGACGAGGAAGAAGAGTTCTAATCCGCAGCACCTACTGACACGCCGTAAGACGGCACAAGACCTTTGGGGGGTCACATTATGATTCAGCTACTTCGCGTTGACCATCGCCTGCTTCATGGCCAGGTCGCAGTTTCCTGGGTTCAGGGCCTTGGCTCCAACTGCATCTTCTGCGTGGGCGATAAGGTCGCTAACGACCCGGTGTGGAAGACGACGCTCAAGATGGGCAAGCCTGCCGGTTGCAAGCTCGTCATCAAGGATATGGCGAATGCCATCGAGGCTATCAACTCGGGCGTGACCGACAAGTACAAGATGATCATCTGCGTTGCCACTATCGCTGAGGCAAAGCAGCTTGTTGAGGGCTGCCCGCAGATTAAGTCGGTCAACCTGGGCAACACCAAGCCCAAGGACGAGAAGCGCCCCGATGCTCGTCAGGTCTCTCGTCAGATCTCCCTGACCGCAGCCGAGGAAGCCGATGTGCGCGAGATGCTGGATCGTGGCGTTGAGGTCGAGATTCGACCCCTGGCCGATGACCCCAAGGTTGACTGCGCCAGCGTGCTCTAGGCGTTTGAATTCGAAGAGTCTGAGCTCTTCGTAGTGTCCTATTAGGAAAGGGGGATGTATGCTTACCCAAGCAATCCTCATCGGACTTATCGCCGCATTTGGTAAGTTCGACTGCCAGCTCGGTACGCTCTATGCGTTCCGCCCCATCGTCCTGTGCCCGCTCGTGGGTCTGGTGCTGGGGGACCTGCAGTCCGGCCTCGCGATCGGTGCGAGTCTGGAGCTGCTGTTCATGGGCTCGATCTCCATCGGCGCCTACGTGCCGCCTGATGAGACGATCGGCGGCGTGCTCGCCTGCGCCTTCGCTATCCAGCTGGGCCAGAGCACCGAGGCAGCCATCGCGCTTGCCATGCCCATCGCCACGCTGTGCCTTGCCATCAAGAACATCCTCAACGCCGCCCTGCCGTTCCTGGTTGACCGCGCTGATGTCTTCTCCGGCCAGGGCAACCTTAAGGGTGTCTATGCGATGCACTTCCTGATCGGTTTAACCGGCATCATCATGGCGTTCCTGCTGTGCTCGCTGTCGTTCTATCTGGGTGCTGACGCTATCCAGGGCGTGCTCGACTTTATCCCCGACTTTGTTCTTGCTGGCTTTGGCGTGGCCGCCAACATCCTGCCGGCCATGGGCTTCGCCATGCTCGGCCGCCTGGTGCTCACCAAGCAGCTCGTGCCCTTCTACTTCCTGGGCTTCCTGCTGTGCTCCTACGCCAACGTGCCCGTCCTGGGCGTCGCCCTGATCGCCATCATCATCGGCATCGACAAGTTCGACCTACTCGGCCTGGGCGGAGCCCAGCCCCAGCTCTCCGCGGAAGGGGATGAGGACGATGACTTCTAGTCCCGAGAACAAGATCACGCGCTCCGACCTCGTCAAGAGCGCCCTCAACGTCGGCGCCCTGGGCATGGAGTTCTCCTGGACCTACTACAAGCAGATGAACATCGCCTTCTGCCTGATGGTCGCCAACATGCTCAAGAAGATCTACGCCGGCCGCCCCGACGACTACGCCGAGGCCCTGCACCGCCACTGCGCGTTCTTCAACATCACCGTCCAGTTCGCCCCGTTCGTCGGCGGCATCGCGATGGCCATGGAGGAGAAGGTCGCCCGCGGCGAGATCGAGCCCGAGAGCGTCAACGACGTCAAGGCCGCCCTCATGGGCCCGCTGTCCGGCATCGGCGACTCCATCTTCCTGTCGACGCTGCGCGTGGTCGCCGCCGCGGTGGGCATCAGCCTGTGCCAGGCCGGCAACCCCTTCGGCCCCATCGCCTTCCTGCTCATCTACAACGTCCCCGGCTTCGCGCTGCGCGTCTGGGGCGCCGTCAAGGGCTACGAGCTGGGCGTGGGCTTCCTGGACGAGGCCCAGAGGACCGGCCTCATGCAGAAGATCATGACCTGCGTGGGCATCGTGGGCGTCATGGTCGTGGGCGCCATGTGCAAGGACATGTTCTGGGCCAGCATCCCGGTGGCCATCGGCTCGGGCGAGGACGCCCAGACCCTCCAGGACATCCTGGACGGCATCATGCCCGGCATGCTCGGCATGATCGCCTTCTGGCTGTACTACTGGCTGCTGTCCAAGAAGATCAACCCCATGGTGCTGATCGTGGCCACCATGGTCGTGGGCATCATCGGCGCGTTCTTCGGCGTGCTGGCGTAGGTTCCTGCGTTTTATTCTGCCCCCAAGGGAAACGGCGACCCATTGCGGTCGCCGTTTTTTATTACCGAAAGCTAGCTGGAGGTGCTTCGTGATTCGATCTGACAATCCACCCGATAATGGCGTGAGCGGGGCGATGTATCTATTTGGCACGGCGCTCTTATGGAGTTTTATCGGCATCCTCGTTCGCGCCAATTCGCAGTCAGCTCTTTTGATCGGTGCCGTTACGGCAATATTTATGGCGCTCTTTATCCTGCTCGTCGGCAGGCCCGTCCTCCGCGTCAGCCGTCTTATTGTCCTTGTGGCCGTCTGCAACTTCGTGACGGGCACCACGTTTAACTTTGCCAACCAGCTCACGACGGTCGGCAACGCGATCGTTCTGCAGTACACCTCGATGATTTTCGTTATCGTGTATCAATCGCTCGCAACTCGTACGTTGCCCTCGCCTGCAAAGATTGCCTCCGTGGTGGTTGCTTTTACGGGTATGGGACTTTTCTTTTTAGGTGATTTGAGTGCCGAGGGCATGCTCGGCAACCTGCTTGCCGTCATTTCGGGCGCCACCTTTGGGCTGTGTTTCTTTTTGAACTCTCGCCCCGATGCGTCGCCCATGGTGTCCTCGCTCATCTCCTGCGGCATCTCGATACTGCCGATCGTCTATTTTGCCGGCGACCTAGGCTCCGTAAAACCCTTTGAGTGGGGGCTTATGCTGGTGCATGGCCTTTTTTGCAGCGGCCTTGCGAGTGTGCTGTATGCCAAGGGGATTGCGCGCACTAACGCGTTTGCGGCCAACTTGGTTTGCATGAGCGAGGTCGTGCTCGCTCCCTGCTGGTCGGCGCTCCTCTTTGGCGAGGTCTTTCGCTGGAACGAGTTTTTGGGCGCGGCGATAATCGTTTTGGTGATTGTAGGCAACTTGGCATACGATGCCTTTGGCGATGGCTTTCTGGTGGCGCTTGTCCGCCATCGAAACAAAGAGCGCGCCTGATGGGATACGTCTGCCGTTTACGGTAAAAAACACCCCGCTGAGCGAGTGGTATTAAATAGTAAGAACCTGCATATCTATAATTGGTATCAAATCATTTGTACCTGGCATGGGTGTTCGCAGCACACCAGGTACGCTTCGAGCCGTGTGATCGAACTCCCGGAATTGATATCAACAACGCGCGCGACGGGTGTGACGACGGTTCGATATTCCTTATTGGGAGGAATTATGCTTGTCCAAGCAATCCTCGTCGGCTTAGTCGGAGCGTTTGGATGCCTCGACTACCAGCTCGGCACCCTCTACGCGTTCCGCCCCATCGTCCTGTGCCCGCTCGTGGGCCTGGTGCTGGGGGACCTGCAGACTGGCCTTGCCGTTGGCGCCAGCCTGGAGTTGCTATTCATGGGCTCGATCTCCATCGGCGCCTACGTACCGCCTAACGAAACCGTCGGCGGCGTGCTCGCCTGCGCGTTTGCCATTCAGCTCGGTCAGGGTACCGAGACGGCCATCGCGCTCGCCATGCCCATCGCCGTCCTTTCGCTGACGATCGGCAACATTACGGATGCTGGATTCTCGATCATTGTTGACATTGCTGACAAGTGCGCTGCCAAGGGCAACCTCAAGGGTATCTACGCGGCACATTGGAGCATGGGCCTCTTTGGCTGCCTTGAGTACTTCCTGCTGTGCTGCGGCGCATTCTACCTGGGCTCCGACGCCATCCAGGGCCTGCTCGACTTCATCCCGACCTTTGTGATCGATGGTTGCGGCGTTGCCGCCAACATCCTGCCGGCCATGGGCTTCGCCATGCTCGGCCGCCTGGTGCTCACCAAGCAGCTCGTGCCCTTCTACTTCCTGGGCTTCCTGCTGTGCTCCTACGCCAACGTGCCCGTCCTGGGCGTCGCCCTGATCGCCATCATCATCGGCATCGACAAGTTCGACCTACTCGGCCTGGGCGGAGCCCAGCCCCAGCTCTCCGCGGAAGGGGATGAGGACGATGACTTCTAGTCCCGAGAACAAGATCACGCGCTCCGACCTCGTCAAGAGCGCCCTCAACGTCGGCGCCCTGGGCATGGAGTTCTCCTGGACCTACTACAAGCAGATGAACATCGCCTTCTGCCTGATGGTCGCCAACATGCTCAAGAAGATCTACGCCGGCCGCCCCGACGACTACGCCGAGGCCCTGCACCGCCACTGCGCGTTCTTCAACATCACCGTCCAGTTCGCCCCGTTCGTCGGCGGCATCGCGATGGCCATGGAGGAGAAGGTCGCCCGCGGCGAGATCGAGCCCGAGAGCGTCAACGACGTCAAGGCCGCCCTCATGGGCCCGCTGTCCGGCATCGGCGACTCCATCTTCCTGTCGACGCTGCGCGTGGTCGCCGCCGCGGTGGGCATCAGCCTGTGCCAGGCCGGCAACCCCTTCGGCCCCATCGCCTTCCTGCTCATCTACAACGTCCCCGGCTTCGCGCTGCGCGTCTGGGGCGCCGTCAAGGGCTACGAGCTGGGCGTGGGCTTCCTGGACGAGGCCCAGAGGACCGGCCTCATGCAGAAGATCATGACCTGCGTGGGCATCGTGGGCGTCATGGTCGTGGGCGCCATGTGCAAGGACATGTTCTGGGCCAGCATCCCGGTGGCCATCGGCTCGGGCGAGGACGCCCAGACCCTCCAGGACATCCTGGACGGCATCATGCCCGGCATGCTCGGCATGATCGCCTTCTGGCTGTACTACTGGCTGCTGTCCAAGAAGATCAACCCCATGGTGCTGATCGTGGCCACCATGGTCGTGGGTATCATCGGCGCGTTCTTCGGCGTGCTGGCGTAAGGGCCCGGCTGCATAGATTTTCGTTGCAACCTGGAAAGGGGATGGAGCAGGCCTATGCCCTCCATCCCCTTTTTGTATAGAAGGAGTTCGTATGTTCGCGAAGGATCGCGAAGCAATGCGCCTGACGCCGGCGGAGGTCAGGCTGATTCTTATTGAGTCCCTGCAGTGGTGCGCCAACAACGCGGTCTACTTTTTGGGGCTTATCGGTGCGGCCACGTATGATCTGGCCGGCACGGCCTTTTTGGTTGCCGCCATTACGCTCGTGCGCAATCTTATGACGTCGGCGGGCAATATGGTGTCGGGTTCGGTCATCGATCGCTTTGGACCGCGCCGGACTTCATTTGTGACGTGCGTGATTACGGCTGTGCTATCGCTTGGCGTGGGGTTGGCGCCGCTGTCTGTCCCCGGGCTTGTGTTTGCCGCGTGCGTCTTGGGGCTTGCGGGCGGCTTTATCAACACCTGCACGCATGCGTTTCCGGGATACCTGGAGTCGACCACCGAGGGCCGTACCCGCGTGAACGGTCTCATGGTGTTCTACAGCAATATCGCCTATACCGCTGGCCCGCTGCTCGGCGGTGCCATCGTGAGCTGTTTTGCCACGCAATCGGTCTATCTGCTCATGGCGGGCATGATGGGCGTGGCGGCCGCGCTCTCCTTAGGTTGTCACGAGTGTGTTGTTCCCGCAAAAGGGGAAAAGCCGAAGGGCGGTATTCTGGGCGGCATGGCCGAGGGTGCGCGACTTACGTTTCGCGACCACGACCTGCGCCTCATCTTTATCTCGGGCTTTTTGGGATTCTTTGCGTTTGGCGCGTTTGATTCGCTTGAGTCGTTGTTCTATCGCGATGTGCTCAACGTGGATATCGTCTGGCTGGGCTGGCTGTCCTCGGTCGTGGGCCTCACTTCCTCGGTGGGTGCGTTCATCCTGACCAAGCTTTCTGCTCGCCATGTCAACCTGCGATTGTTGCTCGGCGCGCTCATGGCCGTGGGCATTGGGTCCATGGTGTACGTGGGCACCGATATGCTGGGGGTCGCGATTATCGGTCAGGCGATTAACGGTCTGGCCTGGGGGTTCCTGGAGCCGCTGCAGATGATCTTGATTCAGGAGCGCGCCGACATCAAATACCTGGGGCGCATTACCGGCTTTGTGCGTTTTGGCCTGATGAGCGCCGGCGTGGTGCCGCTGTTGGCGGCTCCGTTTTTGGCGGAGGCTTTGGGCGTCCAGACGGTACTGTTTGGAGCATCGACCATTATTGCGCTGGTAGGAACGCTGTTCTTTGTCACACAAGGGAGACGCCGGGGGCGTTAGTTATATATCAAATTCTAATTTAATACCACTCACCAGAGAATATCGACCGTTCACCGAGGATTGGAACAGATTGAAAAGTGGTATTAAAAACACGTTGGGTGTATGTCTATAATTGGTATCGAAAAGAAACGCGATGTATAGATTCGCGTACAGGACAGAAAGGAAAAGCCATGAAGGAAACCGAGAAGATCGAGATCATGCATTTCGACCAGGAGGGCTATCTCGAGGACGGCAAGGCGCTCTATGAGACCGGCAAGAAGATGACCGCGCTCGCCGACAAGGTCGCCGACGAGGGCTACGACGCCGTGTTCCTGATGGGCGTCGGCGGCACCTGGGACGAGCTCATGCAGCTCGAGTACCTCATGAACAAGTTCGGCGACCGCGACCTCGAGGTCTACCTGATCCACGCCGCCGAGTGGAACGTCATGGGCCACAAGCGCATGACCGAGAAGTCCGTCGTGCTCACCGCCTCCGAGTCCGGCACCACCCCCGAGGTCCTCGAGGCCGTCAAGAAGATGAAGGACATGGGCGTGCGCGTCTACGCCATGACCAAGCCCGAGGGCCCCATCGGCCAGGCTGTGGGTGCCGAGAACTGCGTCGCCATGGCTTCTGACCATGGTTCGGGCGGCTGCGAGAAGGGCTACTACCTCGCCGACTGCTTCGGCCTGCGCCTGCTCAACCGCCGCGGCTGCTTCCCCAAGTTCGATCTGTTTATCGAGCAGACCAAGGATATCTGGAAGGACATGCTCGACATCCGCAAGCGCTTCGAGCCGCGTGCCGAGGAGCTCGCCAAGAAGTACGCCCTGGCCCCCTACACCATGTTCATCGGCTCCGGCGCCCTGTGGGGCGAGACCATCCTGTTCTCGATGTGCATCCTCGAGGAGATGCAGTGGAAGCGCACCCGCTACATCACCTCGGCCGACTTCTTCCACGGCACCCTCGAGCTCGTGGAGCCCGGCGTCCCGGTCTTCCTGTTCATGGGCGAGGACGAGAACCGCAAGCTCGACGAGCGCGTCCG
Organism: uncultured Collinsella sp.; assembly: GCA_959026725.1. Classification (GTDB taxonomy): domain Bacteria; phylum Actinomycetota; class Coriobacteriia; order Coriobacteriales; family Coriobacteriaceae; genus Collinsella. The sequence continues at coordinate 28,800 of CAUFMG010000015.1, read as the reverse complement.
CGCCTTCCTCAACCGCGGCGTGACCGGCGACACCGACATCAACGTCATCGACACCGCCGAGTTCGCGATCCCCGGCCTTGACGACGAGTTCCGCGTCATCGTGTCTCCGTGGATTCTCTCCTCGCTGATCACCGATCGCCTTGCCGCTTACTACGAGACGGTCACCAAGCACAACCTCAACTACCGTCGTTACTATCACCAGTTCGACTACTAATCGGTGACAAATAAGCTACTGATCAAGAAGCACCCTGCCCGGGCGCATGCGTCCGGGCATTTTTATGCCGAAATTCGCAAGAAAGGGGAATCGAATGAGGCAGTTTATCGTTGCATCCCATGCCCATTTTGCGTCTGGAATCGTCGAGAGCATTGGGCTGCTTTCCGGCGAGCGCGAAAACGTCCATGCGCTCTCTATGTATGTCGACGGAAACGAGGACCTGACCAAGGAGGCCGCAGCGATTCTGGACGGCTTTGCCGCGGACGATGAGGTCGTTGTTTGCACCGACCTCTTTGGCGGCAGTGTCAACAACGAGTTCACCAAGATCGTCCAGACGCGTCCCAACACGCACCTCGTGACCAATATGAACCTGCCGCTCCTTATTCAGCTGCTGTTCGTGCCCGAATCTACCCCGATCGATGAGGCCATTCGCCAGATCGTCGAGGCGGACGACACCAAGGTCAAGTACGTCAACGACCTGCTGGGGCAGGCCGAACTCGATGAGTTTTAACCACTAGGGAGCACATCATGATTCAGATGATTCGTGTAGATTATCGACTGCTTCACGGCCAGGTTGCCGTTAGCTGGACCTCGGCTCTGGGTGCCGACTGCATCCTGCTGGTGAGCGACACGGTCCTCAATGACAAGCTTCGTCTGCAGGCCCTGTCCCTTGCAAAGCCGGAGGGCTGCAAGGTCGTTGTCAAAAACACCGAGGACGCCGTCAAGGCGCTCCAGAGCGGTGTGACCGACAAGTACAAGCTCTTCGTGGTTTGCGAGACGATCCAGCAGGCCGGTGCCGTCGCCAAGGCGATGGGGATCAAGAAGATCAACCTCGGCAATGTTGCCTTTAGCGAGGACGCCCGCCAGGTCTCGACCAGCGTATTTCTCACGCCCGAAAACGAGGCATACGTCAAAGAGCTGCTCGGCGAGGGCTATGAGCTGTTCATTCAGATGATTCCGGCAGATGCGAAGACTGACGCCGCGAAGGTCATCGGTTAGGGGCCATCATGGTTATCAAGACAATCCTGATTTTCCTTATTGCCCTTTTGGGTTATTCCGAGTGGCTGACGGGTACGAGCTACCTCCAGCGCCCGATCGTGCTCGGACCTCTGGTTGGCCTTGTCATGGGCGACATGGTGACCGGCACGATCATGGGCGCCACGATGGAGCTTGCCATGGTCGGCGCCATCTCGGTCGGCGCCTATAACCCGCCCGATACGATTTCCGGCACTATCCTGGGCGTATCTCTTGCCATGCAGGCCGGCGCGGACGCTTCGGCGGCCCTGACCCTGGGCATTCCTATCGCAACGATCGTCCTGGCGCTCGATACCGCCCTGGGCCAGCCGGTGATGCTGCTGCTGGTGCACCGTATCGACAAAAACGTCGAGGACGGAGACACCAAGGCCATCACGCGCAACATGCTCATCGCCGGTTACGCGCAGAGCTGGTGCGGCCTGCTGATTATTCCCCTGGCATTCTTCTTTGGCGCCGATGCCGTTGCCAGCCTGCTCAACATCATTCCCGATTTCGTTCAGACCGGCATGGATGTCGCCGCCGCCTTCTTGCCCGCACTCGGCTTTGCGATGCTGGCGCAGATGATTATGAACAAAACGGTGGCTCCGTTCTTCTTCGCTGGCTTCTTCCTCGTCGCCTACTTTGGCATTAGCACGACGGGCGTGGCGATCTTTGCCGCGATCATCGTCGTCGCGATGACGGTTTTGGGCGAGAAGAAAAAGGCGGAGCAGCCCGCAGTGGCAACCGAGGATCCTGCGATTGGGAGTGGGTTCGATGAGTTTTAAGTTTGAGTCTTCCTACGACGGGTTGATTACCCGCGCAGACCTTAAGAAGCTGTTCTGGCGCTCGATTCCCTATGAGCATTCCTGGAACTACGAGCGTATGGGCCATATCGGCTTTATGTGGGCCCTTATGCCGATTCTTCGCAAACTGTATCCGCAGGATGCGGACTTTAAGGCCGCCCTTAAGCGCCATATGGAGCTCTATAACGTCACGCCGTACATCTCGACGCTCCCCATGTCCATCGCCGCTGCAATGGAAGAGGTCAACGCTACTGACGATAGCTTTGACACGAGCGCGATCTCAAATGTCAAGCTTGCTTTGATGGGACCGCTGTCCGGTGTGGGCGATGCCTTCTACTGGGGCACGCTGCGAATTTTGGCAACGGGTGTCGGCACGTCGCTGGCGCTACAGGGCTCTATTCTTGGCCCGATTTTGTTCCTGCTCGTGTTCAATGTCCCTCACTACATCATCCGTTACCTGCTGACGTTTGTGGGGTATCGCTTTGGCTCGGACATGATCAGCAAGGTCCAGGAATCGGGCATTATGGACACGATCGTCAAGATGGCCTCTATCATGGGCGCCATGGTGATCGGCGCTATGACCATGGAGATGGTCACCGTGGACATTCCGCTCATGGTCGGTGCGGGCGATGGTGCTCAGACGCTGGCCGAGCTGCTCAACGGAATCTTCCCGGGCTTTGTCACGATGGGGCTGTTTGGAATCGTCTATCTCATGCTCAAGAAGAAGATGAATCCGCTCGTGATCATGCTCGTGATCCTGCTCGTGAGTATCGCCGGCGCGTTCTTTGGAGTGCTTGGTGTTCAGTAGGGCATCCGTCATAATGAGAATAATGTAAGAGGGGGGCGTCGCGCACACTGTGCTGCGGCGCCCTTTTGCCGAAAGGTGGACAAGATGGAGTATCCGCAGCTTGCCGTCATGAATATCAGCCATCGTTATTTTGACCTTGAGGAATTCTTTTCTTCGGCAGCGGCCTCGCGCTACACGTGTTGCGAGCTTTGGACCGGGGCGATGCATCTGTATGTCGATTGCCATGGATACGATTCGCTCGAGCAGGTGCGGGAGCTGTCGCAGCGGTATGGGGTTCGGATTGTGGGGCTTTGTCCCGAACAGAACAACCCCAAGCCGTGGAATATCGCGGCGCGTGGGAATGAGGCGCGTGCCCGCACGCTCGCGTACTTTAAGAACGTTGTGGATATCGCGGCGGAACTTGGAGCCGAGCAGGTCATGGTCTCGAGCGGCTGGGCATTTTTGAACGAGCCGATCGAGGACGCGTGGGGTCGCAGCGCCTCGATGCTGCGTGCGATTGCCGAGCATGCGGGAGGGCGCGGCGTGCGACTGGTGCTCGAGGCCCTACAGCCGGTTGAGTCGATGATCGTAAACTCGGCGGCCGACACGAAGCGCATGATCGAGGCAGTTGATCATCCGGCACTTAAGGCGTGTCTGGATTTGGGCGCTATGGCGGTGGCAGGGGATACCATCGACGATTATTTCGATCTGCTTGGCGAAGATGTCGCCCACGTGCATTTTGTCGATGTTGCGGCAGATGGCACGACGCATCTTGCCTGGGGTGACGGCGACCGCGATATGCGCGCCGACCTGGATAGGCTGGTGGCGCGCGGCTATCGCGGAGTTGTTTCGGCCGAGACCTATGACGGGCGCTATTTCGCCGACCCCGCAGCTGCCGATGCGCAGGTAATGGCAGAGTATCGTCGTGCGATTGGCGCCTAGGCGGGTTTGGGTTGCGGCGATCTGCCCTATGTTTCCAAATGAATACGGCGTGAGCGGCTGCGATGGATTTTCCCCGCAAACACTCTAGTATGCTAAAGTACCCAGAAGACCGGCGGAGCTATGCCGGTCTTCTGTTCTATATGAAACACAGCATGAGGAGGCTCACCAGATGACGGCCACACCGTGGGGATTCCGGGACATATTGCCCGAGGAGGCTCAGGCGCGCGAGGAGATTGCGCTGACGGTGAAGGGCTGCTTTAGGGAGCATCATTACCTGCCGGTCGAGACGCCGCTGCTCGAGGACAAGGGCTCTCTCGAGGAGGGTGGCCGCATTGCGGACACCCCGTTTAAGCTCTTTGATGATGACGGCCGCCTGCTGGTGGTCCGTCCCGACAACACGCTGCCGATCGTGCGCTTGGTTTCGACCCGCATGCGCGCGGCCGATCTGCCGCTGCGCCTTCGCTACGAGGCGCCGGTGGTTCGCGAGTGCCAGCGCAATGCCGGCGGCTCGCGTCAGTTTACGCAGTTGGGTTTTGAGCTTATCGGTGTGGGCGATACCGCGGGCGATGTCGAGATCGTCTCGCTGGTGGCGGAGGCCATGCGCAAGCTGGCGCTGCCCGATGCGCGCATTATTGCGGGCAGCGTTCGTCCGTTTAAGGAACTGCTCGCGGCCTGTGAGGATCGCGAACTGGCTGCCGAGGCATTGCGTTGCGTACACGCCAACGACTTTGTGGGCCTCGATGCCCGTGTGGCGGCAAGCGCCGAGCCCGAGGCCGTCAAGGCTGCCATCAGCGAGCTGCCGCGCTTGCACGGCGGCGCTGAGGTACTCGACCGCGTCGACGCGCTTCTGGCGGCGGTGGGCATTGTCGCGCCGCTCACGCGCGAGCTGCGTGCCCTGGTCGAGGGCCTGGCTCCCGAGGACGCCCAGGTGCTGTCCTTCGACTTCTCCATCATGAACTCGTTTGATTACTACACGGGTCTGGTCTTTAAGGCCTATGCCGGCGGCCTGCCCGATCCGGTGGGTTCGGGCGGACGCTACGACTCCATCTTTACCGGTGCATTTGGCGACGGCATCGAGGTGCCGGCGGCGGGCTTCGCCTTTTCGCTCGAGCGTCTAGAGGCCGCGCACACCTCGGCCGAGGACGCTGCTTCCGATGGCGATCACGCCGCGGGCCGTGGCGCCGAGGGTCCGCTGCGCATTGCCGTGCCCAAGGGCTCGCTTAAGGCCGACACACTCGACGTGCTCGAGGCCGCGGGCTTGGATGTCTCGGAGCTGCGCGATCCCGGTCGTCACCTCATCGTGCGCGGCCGCGACACACAGGCCGGCGAGGGCACGGTCGGCGATATCGAGTTTGTCATCGTGCGCCCCAGCGATGCGCCCGCCTTTGTGGGCTGCGGCGGTGCCGATTGCGGCATCTGCGGTTGGGATTCGCTTATCGAGGCAGACCTCAACCTGCTGCAGCTGGTCGATCTGGGCTACGGCCTGTGCACGTTTATCGAGGCAGAGCCCGCGTGGCGCGCCGGCCAGGCCGAGCACAACTATGCCCGCCGTGGGTCGCTTCGCGTGGCAACCAAGTACCCGCGCATCGCGAGTGCCTGGTATGCCGAGCGCGGCGTGAACGCCGACATCGTCTCGCTGCACGGCAACATCGAGCTGGGCCCCATTGTCGGCATGACCGACCGTATCGTGGACATCACCGCCACAGGCGCCACGCTGCGAGATAACGACCTCGTTATTACTGGTCGCATTATGGACTGCACAGCCCGCTTCTTTGTCAATCCGGGTGCCGCACGTCTGGATCCGCGCGTGCGCAATCTGGCAGATCGCTTGGCGGCAGCCGTGAAGGACAAGCATTTTGAGCCCGTTGCGGGCTCGGCACAATAGCGCGAGCACGCACGGGCGCCCCAACGTCCGGGCTGCGGGCCGACTGGCGCCGCCGCCCGGTCTCTCGTTTTTCAGACGCAACCTCGACCGATAGGGGATACCGATATGAAGACTATCAAGCTTGCTCCCGGTGAGCGCCTCGTTACCAACCAGCTCAACCGTAAGGGCGTGCTGCCGCAAAACATCGTCGACGCCGCCCGCGATATTGTGGCCAACGTGCGTGCCAACGGCGATGCCGCAGTGCGCGACTATTGCCAGCGCTTTGACGGCGTTGAACTGCAGAGCTTCCGTCTACCGCAAGAGCAGATTGATGCCGCGCTCGAAGGCCTCGATCCCGCTTTTGTCGCCGCGCTCGAGAAGGCCGCGCGTCAGATTCGCGAGTTCCACCAGCGCGAGGTCGAGCAGAGCTGGTTTACCACGCGTGCGGACGGCACGATGCTCGGCGTTAAGGTGACCCCGCTCGCGGCGGCTGGTATCTACGTGCCGGGCGGTCGCGCGCAGTATCCCTCCACTGTGCTCATGAATGCCATTCCCGCCAAGGTGGCCGGCGTCAAGCGCGTGGTCATGGTGACCCCGCCGCAAAAGGACGGCCTGATCAGCCCCTATACACTCGCCGCGGCAAAGCTCGGCGGCGTGGACGAGATCTATATGGTGGGCGGCGCTCAGGCTGTGGCCGCGCTGGCGTACGGCACCGAGACCATTCCGCGCGTCGATAAAATCACCGGTCCGGGCAACGCCTTTGTTGCCGCTGCCAAGCAGATTGTCTCGGGTGACGTGGGTATCGATATGGTCGCCGGCCCGTCCGAGGTTTGCGTGCTGGCCGATGCCACGGCCAAGCCCATGGTGGTCGCGGCAGACCTGATGGCGCAGGCCGAGCACGACCCGCTGGCAGCCTGCTATCTGGTGACCTGCGACGAGCAGTTTGCGCGCGAGGTCGAGGCGGGTGTCGACATTCTGGTAGCGCAGTCCCCGCGTGCCGAGATTACGCGCGCCTCGCTCGATAACGAGGGCGCCATCGTGGTGGCCGCCGACATGGCTGCCGCCGTCGAGGCGGTGAACACCGTGGCGCCCGAGCACCTGGAGCTGCACTGCAAGGACGCGATGGGCCTGCTTGGCGGTATTCGCAACGCCGGCGCCATCTTTGTGGGCGCTTGGAGCTCCGAGCCGCTCGGCGATTATGTTGCCGGCCCCAACCACACGCTGCCGACCGGCGGCACGGCCATGTTCTCCAACCCGCTTTCGGTCGAAGAGTTTGTTAAGCGTTCGAGTGTCATTTGCTATACACCCGAGGGCCTGCTCTCGGACGCTCCCGCGACGCAGCGCCTGGCCGAGGCCGAGGGCCTGTGGGCGCACGCGCTTTCCGCCGCTCTGCGTCGCCGCGTGCTGGAGCAGGGCGAGGATGCCGTGAGTGCCGAGTCTCTGGCCGCGGCCGACCTGACCAAGGTCGCCTGGCCGGGTGACGCCGTGGCGACGGTCGCCGAGGGCGTGGACCTGGCGGCTGCAGGCGCGGGTGGCGCCGGCGCGACCGGCGGGGAGGCCTAAAATGGCCGAACTCACGCCCCGCATGAAGGAGCTCGTCCAGCCCTACTTGGCCGGCATTGAGCCCTACGATCCCAACTTTACGCCTACGCGCATCTATCTTTCGGCCAATGAGAATACCTATCCCGTGCCGGCCGGCGTGCGCGAGGCAATCGATGCAGCCCTGGCTGCCACGCCACTCAACCGCTATCCCGACCCCATGTCCTGTGACCTGCGCGACGAGCTTGCCGCTTGGCATGGTGTGACGCGCGAGAATGCCTGCGTGGGCAATGGCGGCGACGAGCTGCTCTATAACTACCTGCTGGCGTTTGGCGGCGCGGGGCGGACCCTGCTTAACTGCCCGCCGTGCTTTAGCGAGTATGCGTTCTTTGCGTCGCTCTGCCAGACCGAGGTGCGCGACGTGTGGCGAGACCCCGCGACCTTTGAGCTCGACCAGGCAGCCGTGCTTGCGGCGGCGCCCGAGTGCAACCTGGCGATCGTGACCTCGCCCAATAACCCCACGGGCGACGTGGCGCCGCTCAACTTTGTCGCGGCCCTGTGCGATGCGTGCCCCGGCATGGTGATGGTCGACGAGGCCTACGTTGAGTTTGCTGACGATTCGTTTGGCGCGGCCACCACGGCGCAGGGGCTTATCGCCGAGCATCCCAACCTGGTGATTCTGCATACGCTGTCCAAGGCGTTTGGCGCTGCCGGAACGCGGCTGGGCTACGTGATCGCGGCACCCGAGGTTATCGACGTGTTCGCGGCGATTCGCCAGATCTACTCAGTTAACGTGCTGAGTCAGGCCGCCGCGCTTGCCTGCGTGCGTGCCCGCGATGCGTACGCGCCCGTGGTGGCACAGGTTGCATCCGAGCGCGAGCGTGAGCTGTGTGCCTTGTGCGCAATGGCTGCCGAGGGCCTGCCCGTGGAGTCATGGCCGAGCGCGGCGAACTTTGTGCTCGTGCGCACGCCGCATGCCACGCGCGTGCGCGAGCGTCTGCGCGACGAGTATTCGATTTTGGTGCGCGACTTTAGCTACGCACCGGGGCTTGTGGACTGTCTGCGCATTACCGTGGGCACCCCGCAGGAAAACGATGAGGTGCTGGCTGCGTTTGCCGCGCTGGTGAAGGAGGAGATGTAGATGGGCCGCTATGCCGAGGTAACCCGCAAGACGGGCGAGACCGACATTGTCGTCAAGCTCGACCTGGACGGGAGCGGCGTGTGCGATATCTCGACCGGCGTGCCGTTTTTCGACCATATGCTCAACGCCTTTGGTCGCCATGGCCTGTTCGATTTGACAGTACATGCGGTAGGCGACGTGGAAGTCGACGCGCACCATACCGTTGAGGACACGGGTATTGTACTGGGCGAGGCGTTTTGCCGGGCGCTGGGCGACAAGGCGGGCATTACGCGCTTTGCCGACGCGGCGATCGCCATGGACGAGACGCTTGTGATGGCTGCTGTTGATATTTCGGGCCGCGGGCAGGCCTACTGCGAGCTGCCCGTGCCGACCGAGCGCGTGGGCAGCTTCGATACCGAGCTGGCCGTCGAGTTCTTCTACGCCTTTGCGCGCGATGCCAAGCTCACGCTGCACGTGCGCGAGCTGGCGGGCGGCAACTCGCATCACATTATCGAGGCCGCCTTTAAGGCCGTGGGCCGCACGATGCGCCAAGCCTGTGAGCTGGACCCTCGCGTGCAGGGCATCCCCAGCACCAAGGGTTCACTGTAACCTGCCAAAAAGGGACAGGTTTATTTTGGCAGGTTTTATCTGCGGGAATGCTGTCTCATGTGGTGGGTGAACGTTTAACCGACCAAAATAAACCTGTCCCTTTTTGGCAGGTTTTGAATGGGAAAAGGGAGGGTCGCGTGGGCGAACCGAAGATTGTGGTGGTCGACTACCACAAGGGCAACTTGTCGAGCGTCGTGCGCGGGCTTGCGCGCGCCGGTGCCGCCGCCTGCACGTCGGACGATCCGGAGCAGATCCGCAACGCCGACGGCCTGGTCATCCCGGGCGTGGGCGCGTTCTATGACGCGATTGCCTTTATGCGCCAGAGCGGCGAGGAGGTGGCCGTGCTCGATGCCGTTGCCGCCGGAACTCCGCTGCTCGGCATCTGCCTGGGCCTCCAGCTATTTTTTGAGCGCGGCGACGAGGGCGTGCCGGCGGACGAGGGCACGGTCGCGGACGGAAACGCTCCCAAGCAGGCTGACGGTCCCTGGGTCGATGGCCTGAGTATTATGCGCGGCTCGTGCACGCGCCTGGAGTCGAGCCGCCTGAAGGTGCCGCACGTGGGCTGGGACCAGGTGTACATGACGTCCGCCGGTGCGGCTGATCCGCTGCTTGCCGGTTTTGCCGAGGGCGCCAACATGTATTTCACTCACAGCTACGCGGTGGCCGACGACGTCGATGCCGCCGATGTGTTGGCACGCACGCACTATACACGGAGCTTCCCGTGCATCGTGCGCCACGGTAACGTGTGGGGCTGCCAGTTCCATCCCGAGAAATCCTCCGCGCTGGGTCAGTGCATCCTTAAGAACTTCGTCAACATCGTCGAGGAGGTCGGCCGATGATCCTGTTTCCCGCAATCGATCTGATCGGCGGCAAGGTCGTGCGCCTGGAGCGCGGCGACCGGAGTCGCTGCAAGGTATATTCCGACGACCCCGTGGCCGTTGCTCGCTCGTTTGCCGAGCAGGGCGCAAGCTGGGTGCACGTCGTCGACCTGTCCGCTGCCTTTGGCGAGGACGAGGACACATGCGCTGCCAACTCGGCGGCGATTAAGGCCATCTGCGGCGTCGACGGTCTGTCCGTGGACGTGGGCGGCGGCGTTCGCTCGCTCGCACGCATCGACGAGCTGGCCGGCTATGGTGCTCGCCGCATTGCGCTGGGCACCGTGCTGGTGACCGAGCCAGGTTTTGCCGAGGTGGCAGCCCAAGGCTTTGGCGAGCTGCTGGTCGCCGACATTGCCGCGCGCGACGGCCAGGTTAAGGTGAACGGCTGGCGCGACGGCGCGGGCGTGGCGCTCGACGATGCCGTGGCGCAGCTTACCGAGCTGGGCTTTAAGCATCTGGTGTATACCGACATCGCGCGCGATGGCATGCAGACGGGCATCGATGTGGCGGCGTATCGCCATGTGGCGCAGGTCGCGGGCTTTCCCGTCGTGGCGTCGGGCGGTATCTCGACGCTCGGCGATATTCGCGCGCTTGCCGCGGTGGGCGAGGGCGCCATCAAGGGTGCTATCACTGGTCGTGCGCTCTACGAGGGCAACTTTACGCTGGCCCAGGCGCTGGCCGCCGCCCGAGGGGAGGAGTAGCCCATGCTTACCAAACGCGTAATTCCCTGTCTGGATGTTAAGGACGGCCGCGTGGTCAAGGGCGTCAACTTTGTGAGCTTGCGCGATGCGGGCGACCCGGTGGAGCTAGCGCGTGCCTACGATCGCGAGGGTGCGGACGAGGTCGTCTTCCTGGATATTACCGCCACGAGTGACAACCGCGCGACGACTATCGAGATGGCGGCGCATGCGGCCGAGGAGCTGGCTATCCCCTATACCGTGGGCGGCGGCTTTCGCGATCTTGCGGGCATGCGCACCATGGTTGCCGCCGGTGCCGACAAGGTGTCGCTCAACTCGGCGGCCGTGCGCGACCCGTCGCTGATTAGCCAGGCTGCCGCGGCGTTTGGCAGCCAGGCCGTGGTCGTGGCGATCGATGCCAAGCGCGTGGGGCTGCCCGGGGAGCCGGGCGCCGATAAGTGGGGGGTCTTTACGGCGGGCGGCCGCAACGCTACGGGTATCGACGCGGTGGCGTGGGCCGAGGAGGCGGCTCGTCGCGGCGCCGGCGAAATCCTACTGACCAGCATGGATCGCGACGGCACCAAGGCCGGCTTTGATTTGGCGCTCACCCGCGCCGTGGCGCGCGCGGTGCCGATTCCCGTCATCGCGAGCGGCGGCGTGGGCACACTCGAGCATTTTGCCGAGGGCGTGATCGAGGGCGAGGCCGACGCCGTGCTGGCGGCGAGCGTCTTTCACTTTGGAACCTTCAGCATTCGCGAAGTCAAAGAGTATATGGCATCGCAGGGAATCCCTGTGAGGTTGGACTTCTAGTGCTGCGGGCTTCGCTGCGGCTTGTCCAGGCACCGCATCTTGCCGTTCAAACCGTCGCTCGCGTACCAAAGTACGCGTCGCTCCTCTTTCGCGGCAACCTGCGGCACCTGGGCAAGCCTCGCCGACCTGCGATGTTCACGGTAATTACTTGGGAGGAATGATGACTGAGGTGGTAAATGCTACCGAGCTGAAATACGACGCCCGTGGGTTGATTCCTTGTGTGGTTCAGCAGTATGACACCGGCGAGGTGCTTATGGTTGCTTGGATGAACGAGGAATCGGTGGGGCTGACGCTCAAGACCGGGACCACGTGGTTTTGGAGCCGCAGCCGCCAGGAGCTCTGGAACAAGGGCGCGACAAGCGGCAACATGCAGGAGGTCAAGGAGCTCTGGGCCGACTGCGATAGCGATACGCTGCTGGTCAAGGTCGACTCGCCGGGTCCGGCCTGCCACACCGGCAACCGTACCTGCTTCTTTAAGAAACTCGCGTAGGGCGGGCGCTCGATTAGACGCTCGGCCACCAGAAAGGATTGAACTATGGGTGTGCGCACCGCAAACGTTCAGGATGGAAATATCGGAGAGACGCTGACAGGTCTGGCCGAGGTGATTCACGGTCGTCATGATGCATCGCCGCAGGAGAGCTATACCGCGCGTCTGCTGACCGATGTCGAGGACGAGCTGCTCAAGAAGCTTGCCGAGGAGGCAAGCGAGGTGATCATGGCCTGCAAGGATAACGATCACGATCACATCCGCTACGAGGCCGGCGACCTGGTCTACCACCTGCTCGTGACGCTCGAGCGCTACGGTATCACCCTCGACGAGCTAGCCGGCGAACTCAACGCCCGCCGCCACTAGTCATTGGGGACGTTCTTAAACGACCAGTTAGGCGAGGGGCGTGGACTCCCATTCTCCGGTGAGGTGGGGGATGTCGAAGGTTCGATAACCGCAGTCGTAGGCGTGGGCCTGGGCCTCGCGGATGTTCCAGCAGATGTCGCAGGCGCGGTGTGCGTCCGAGCCAAAAGTGATCGGCACCTCGGCGTGGGCGAAGCAACGCAACAACCCGGTCGCGGGATAGTAGTCGTCGAGTCCCTTGCGCGGCGCGGCGGTCGAGACCTCAACGCGGCGGCCTGTGTCGTGTGCACACTCTGCCATCTGCCCCCAGAACGGCGCGGGGTCAAAGTCGGGCGCAAAGCCCTCTTTCGAAAAGCGCATGACCAGGTCGGGGTGAGCCATTACATCAAAGTTGAGCGGGCTCTCGCAGGCGCGGCACCAGTCATCGACATAGCGCTCCCACACGCCGCGTACGTCTAAGTTTTCCCAAACATGCAGGTTGGTGTCATCGTCGATCCAACCGCAAAGGGAATCGGGTGTATCAGGACGAGCGACGTCCTCCGTCCCCGCCGTGCCCGCAGCACCTGCCGCAATATCGCCTGGGTTGCCAATCCAATGCACGCTGCCCAGGAGTACGACGGCGCCCTGGGACCAGCGCTCAACCAAAGGCTCGCAGCCCTCGTACCAATCGCATTCAAAGCCATAGATAAAGCTGAGCTCCGGCGCAATCTGCGCGGCAAGCTTGCGAGCATCCTCAAAAGCCAGACGATGTGCCGGCAGGTCGCCCTCAGTAACCTGCACTTCGCAGTTGGCATCCATGCTGGCGGGCAAGGTGAGGTGGTCGGTCGAGACCATGACCCGACAGCCAGCCGCCGCGGCGGCGCGGACGTTGTCCTCAAACGAGGCATGGCCATCCGAAAACGAGGTATGAGTATGGCAATCGATCAGCGGGCACATGGGCATAGCGGCTCCTTTGCGTCAAGCGAATCCGCTTCATTGTAATGGCGCAGCTCTCAACACGCCGGGCACGCCGGGGATCGAAATCGATTGGAAAGGTTGCGCGGCGCGTGGTGCGGCCTCGCTCCAAAACGTGTACGTCAGCCTCCAAAACCGACAAAAAATGACATGTTTGGAGGCTGACGTACACGTTTGGATAGGGGTGAGGGCGGCGACGGACGAAAGTCACGCCTGTGCCACGTCCGATGTGCTAGCGTTTGGGTGAATAAAACGAGCCCGTGCGGAAAGGATTCGGACCGTATGCAACGTGGAAGTACATCTCCGCTGTCCCGCGAGACCGATGCGCCCGAAACTATCGTCAAGCTGGAGTGCGACATCGATGACGCGTCGCCCGAGGTGCTCGCCTACGCCGCCGACCGCCTGCGCGAGGCCGGCGCCCGCGAGGTGCACTGGCTGCCCCTCTACTGCAAAAAGGGCCGCCCCGGATGGCAGTTGCAGGTGATTTGCTCGCATGAGGATATCGAACGCCTGCAGACGATTATCTTTTTGGAGACCACGACCAACGCCGTTCGTCGCCAGGTGATGGAACGCGTTTGCCTGCCGCGCCGATTCGAGCAGGTGACGACGCCTTGGGGCGAGGTATCCGTTAAGGTGGCGACTCTGCCCGACGGCAGCGAGCGCGCGGCTCCCGAATACGAGGATTGCGCCCGCCTTGCCCGCGAGCATGGCGCGCCGCTCCAACGCGTGATGCAGGCGGCTCAGAGCGCGGCGCTGCGATTTGAGTAACACAGTAGATGGGCTCCACATCCGCCGGACCCCGTATTCAGCCCCATCAACTCCGCTTCGAAAGGACTCCCCATGAAATACCTCATCGCCTCCGACATCCATGGCTCGGCATACTGGGCCGAGCGCCTCTGCGCTGCCATCGAATCCGAGCAGCCCGACCGCATCGTGCTGCTGGGCGACCTGCTCTACCACGGCCCGCGTAACGACCTGCCGCGCGACTACGCCCCCAAGCGCGTGATTCCGCTGCTCAACGCCCTGGCCGACCGCATCATCGCGGTGCGCGGCAACTGTGACGCCGAGGTCGACCAGATGGTGCTCGACTTTCCCGTCATGGCCGACTACGCCACGTTGTTCGACGAGGCCGGCCGCGAGCTGTTCTTGACACACGGCCACGTTTTTGGCGCCGGTATGCACAACAGCGTCGACCACGTGCCCGCGCTGCCCGAAGGCTCCGCGCTCGTCTACGGCCACACGCATATCAAGGTTAACGAGGCAAGCGAGGCGCACCCGGGCCTGTGGCTCTTCAACCCCGGCAGCGTGAGCATTCCCAAGGACGGTACGCACAGCTACGGCATCTACGAGGGCGGCGCGTTCCGTCACGTGATCCTGGAGGAGGAATAACCATGGCGCAGCACATGGCTCAGCAAAATGCCGAGGGCTCGCGCGATCTGTCCACGCTGGTCGACGCGTCGGCCGAGCTGCAGCATCTGGTGCAGACCATCTGGCGCCTGCGTCAGCCCGACGGCTGCCCGTGGGACCGCGAGCAGACGCACCGCAGCATTGGCAAGAACATGATCGAGGAAGCCTACGAGGCGCTTGACTGCATCGAGGCCGACGACGCGGCACACCTGCGCGAGGAGTTGGGCGACGTGCTCATGCAGGTCGTACTGCATGCGCAGATTGCGGCGGATGCCGGCGAGTTTTCGCTGGCCGATGTGGCGCGCGATATCGACGCCAAGCTCATCCGTCGTCACCCGCACGTGTTTGGCGATGCGGATGCCGACAATTCCGACGAGGTGCTCAAGATTTGGGACGAGGTCAAGCTTGCCGAGAAGGCCGCCAAAGACCAGGCCGTGGCGGCAGGCGGGGCCGCACCCGAGGGTCTGCTCGACGGTGTGCCCACGCACCTGCCGGCGCTGATGCAGGCTCAGAAGGTGTCGCGCAAGGCGGCTGCCGTGGGCTTTGAGTGGGAGACGGTCCAGGACGTGTGGGACGAGGTTGCCGAGGAGCGTGCCGAGTTTGAGGCCGAGGCTCCCGGTTCTCCCGAGCGCGAGATGGAGTTTGGCGACCTGCTCTTTGCCCTGGTCAACGTTGCGCGCAAGGAGGGAATTGACGCCGAGAGCGCCCTGCGTGCCAGTACGGCAAAGTTCCGCCGCCGCTGGGCCGCGATGGAGCAGATGGCGGCCGACGCCCACGTGGATCTGGCCGAGCTTTCGACCCACGGCCTCAATGACCTCTGGGATGCCGCAAAGGCAGAGGAGTAAGACTGCGGGGGCGACGGGACGGACTTGTCCCATCGCCCCTATTATTTTTAAAAAGATTGTATCCCTTGGCTAACTTAGGGCATAATGCAAAAAGTGCGATAAGGCTAACTTATGAACCTGCGCGCCGCTGTAGCGTGCAAGCCGTGTCGCCAAGCATTCAACCCGTTTCCAAGTGAGAGGGAGACAACATGAGCGATATTTTGGACGTCTACGGTCGCGAGGTGCTCGACAGCCGCGGCAATCCCACCGTCGAGGTCGAGGTCGTGCTCGAGGACGGCAGCTTCGGCCGCGCGATGGTGCCTTCGGGCGCTTCGACCGGTGCCTTTGAGGCATGCGAGCTGCGCGATGGCGACAAGGGCCGCTACCTGGGCAAGGGCGTCTCGCAGGCCGTCGAGCACGTCAACAACGAGTGCGCCGACGCTGTCGTGGGCCTCGACGCCTTCGACCAGCGCGCCGTCGATGCCGCGCTGATTGCCGCGGACGGTACCCCCAACAAGACCAAGCTCGGCGCCAACGCCATCTTGGGCGTGTCGCTGGCCGTTGCCCGCGCCGCTGCCGAGTCGGCGGGCCTGTCGCTGTACCAGTACCTGGGCGGCGTCAACGCTCATCTGCTGCCCACGCCCATGATGAACATTCTCAACGGCGGCGTGCATGCCGATAATAACGTCGACTTCCAGGAGTTCATGATCATGCCGGTGGGCGCCCCGAGCTTTGCCGAGGGCCTGCGTTGGTGCGCCGAGGTCTACCACACCCTCAAGGGCGTGCTGCACGAGGCCGGCCTGGGCGGCGGCGTGGGCGACGAGGGCGGCTTTGCCCCCAACCTTAAGACCAATGCCGAGCCGTTCGAGTACATCACCAAGGCCGTCGAGAAGGCCGGCTTTAAGCCCGGCGTCGACTTCATGTACGCCATGGACCCGGCCTCGACCGAGTTCTACAACGCCGAGACCGGCATGTACGAGCTCAAGGGCGAGGGCGTGGAGTACACGAGTGCCCAGATGGTTGATTACTGGGAGAAGCTCGTCGACGCCTATCCCATCATCTCCATCGAGGATGGCATGGCCGAGGAGGATTGGGACGGCTGGGTTGAGCTCACCCGTCGCATCGGCAACAAGGTGCAGCTGGTGGGCGACGACCTGTTCGTCACCAACACCGAGCGCCTCAAGAAGGGCATCGAGCTGGGTGCCGCCAACGCGATTCTGGTCAAGGTCAACCAGATCGGCACGCTCACCGAGTCGCTCGAGGCCATCGAGACCGCCAAGGAGGCCGGCTACGCTTGCATCGTGAGCCACCGCTCCGGCGAGACCGAGGACTCCACGATCGCCGACCTGGTCGTGGGCGTCAACGCCGGCCAGATTAAGTCGGGCGCCCCGTGCCGCAGCGACCGTATCGCCAAGTACAACCAGCTCATCCGTATCGAGGACGAGCTCGAGGGCAGCGCGCGCTACGCCGGCAAGGCCGCGTTCTACAACATTCGCTAAACGGGCGAATTTGGCGAGGGGGAGGCTGACTCGGTTCCTCCCCGCCTTGGCTGGATGCCGCAAAGAACTATGGGCGCTGGGCCATACGGCTCAGCGCCTTTTTTATGTCGAGCAAAGGCTGACGAAGGCGGCGCGGGCGCTCGTGCTATAACTAAAGGACTTAGCGCAAACAAACCTCAACCGCACAAGGCGCACATGGATCAGATTTACGACAACAGGTACTATTCCGCCGGTTCGCGCGAGCCGTCGCCTCGCCGTGCGCGCACGGTGCAGCTCGGTGGGTCCGCCTACGCCGGCGTCGATCGCTCCACGCAGCGCCCGACAGGTACCTCGCGCCCCAATGCTCAAGTGAATACTTCGACAGATGGACCGGTGCGCCCGGCACGTTCGTCGCATGCGTCGCGTCCCTCGACTCAGGTACACGACAAATCGAGCAGACCCTCGAGCCGTCTTTCGGGCTCGGACTTTATGCATTACGCCAACGACAACGCGGTGGTCAAGGCGATCTATGACTTTACGCATGGCTCTCTGCGTCCGCTGTTTATCGGTATCGTGGTGGCGCTGGTGCTCGTGAGCCTGTATTTTCCCGTGCGCGATCTGTACGTGGCAAAGCGTTCGAGCGATATCTTGGCCAAGCAGGCCGAGATTCGCCAGCAATACAATGATGAGCTGCAAAAAAGCGTCGACAAGCTGCTCTCGGAGGAGGGTATCAAGGACGCGGCGTCCGAGGACCTGGGCCTGGTGATGCCCGGCGAGAAGAAGATTGACGTGCTAGGCTTGGACGACGATTCGGACTCGTCGTCGAGCAAAAAGTCCTCAAACGCCAAGAAGGCCAGCGAAGTGGCCAAGGAAATCGAAGAAGTCGGCAAGGACGCGCCGTGGTACATCCAGGCGCTCGACATGCTGTTTGGGTTTAACGGCGTCGAGGGTCAGACGGTCGTGTCCAACGGCAAATAGCGCCCGGAGGGGAGCCCGCAATGACAAATTGCAAACGCTATAAGGTGGCCGCGATCGACCTGGGAACGGTGTCGTCGCGACTGGTGTTGGCCCAGGTCGAGGGCGGAGCGATTATGGAATCGTCCAAGCATACCGAGATTACCGACCTGGGCGAGGGCGTGGACGCGACGGGCCGCTTTTGCGAGGCGGCTGTCGAGCGTGTGCTCGCTGCGTGCCGCATGTTTGTGGACGAGGCCCGTGCCTTTGGGGCCGTGCGCGTCTGCACCACGTGCACAAGCGCCGCGCGCGATGCGTCCAATGCCGCGCTGCTGCTGGACGGCCTGCGCGATCTGGGACTTGAACCACAGGTGATTCCGGGCGAGGTCGAGGCACGCTTGACATTTTTTGGCGTGGCGCACGACTTTGCCGGTGAACGCATTATCGTCGCCGATTCGGGCGGCGGCTCCACGGAGCTCGCGACGGGCGTCTATGCGCCTGAGCGCGGGGTCTTTGCGCTGGAGGGAACGCGCTCACTGGACATCGGTTGCCGTCGCGTGACGGAGCGCTTTTTCTCCGCGTTGCCGCCCGCGGATGGCGAACTTGCTGCCGCTGCCGCGTGGGCAGGCGATCAGTTCGCCGCCTATTTTGAGGGCCTGCCTGTCGACTTTGAGCGCGCCGAACGCTTAGTCGCGGTGGGCGGCACGGTGACTACGCTGGTGGCTCTGGTCCACGAGCTGGAACCGTACGATTCGAGCTTTGTGCACCTACGCGAGCTGTCGCTGGAGCAGGTCTCGGCCGCTATCGAGCGCATGTCTGTGTTGGACGCGGAAGGCATCGCCGCGCTACCGGGTGTACAGCCCAAACGCGCGGGCGTGATCTTGGCTGGTGCCGTGGTGATTCGCGAGCTTATGCGAGCCGGCGGCTACGACACGCTCACCGTAAGCGAGAACAGCCTGCTTGCCGGCATGGCCGCCACCATCAACGAGGTTCTCGACGGCGCGACCCCCACCATCGCCTGGACCCCCGGCCTTAGCACCCTTTAACCATTCCCCTATAAGTTGCGGTGAAATAGTTCCTAAATGGGCTGGTAAGCTGCCAAAACAGGAACTATTCCACCGCAACTTAGAGGCTCGCCGACGTACGGAAGAAGCGAGCCCGCATCCCAACGGGACACGGGCTCGTAAGCAATCATATGGTAGGGGCGGTGGGACTCGAACCCACAATCCTTGCGGCGAGAGATTTTAAGTCTCCTGCGTATGCCAATTCCGCCACGCCCCCGTGAGACTAGAAGTCTAGCACAAGCCGCTCATTACGCGTTGACGGCCATCGAGTGCCGGCCCGACTTTTCCAAGTACTCGGCAAACTTGGCCTCGTCGCCTTTGTTCTTGTACTGTAGGGCCAACAGGTACTCCAAGCGGCAGCGCTTGACCGGGTCGTCGCCGACATCCTCGAGCATGCGCTCCAGCTCGGGAATGTCGTTGTGGCGCTTGAGGATCATCGTGTCGTACATCAGCTGGCACTCGTGCGCAACTGCCTCGGCCTGACCGCCCTCAAAGCCCTTGATCTCGTGCAGCAACTCCTTGGACTTTTTGCGGTCCTCCTGGCCAACATAGTAGTTAAAGGCTTTGATCACCAGGTCGACGCGCTGCATCTTGGGGAGGTTGAGCCCCAGCAGCAGGTCGAACATCTCGCTGGCACGCTCGTGGTCCTCGCGCAGCAGATAGGAGTTCAGGCGCAGGTAGTCGCGGTTGTAGCGTGGGTACAGCATGCTGGTGAGTTTGCCGTCGAGCAAACGATCGAACTCGTCCCACTGCTTGGCAGCCATAAGCTGCTGCAGACGCTTGAACGTGGTGCGTTTTTTGACGCTAAAGAACACCGATACGGCGATGCAGATGATAACGACGGCGGTCCAGAGTGTGCGGGAATCGGGCATATTGGGGTCCTTAGTCGCTCATAAAGCGAGCGGTATGACAACACGTACTAGATGTATTATACGCAGCGCGCAAGCAAACTGGCATAAAAGCTCATCGAGGCTGAGTGCCATCGCTCGCTGCGGTACACTTACCTAAAGTAAACCATGAAGGGAGATATTACCTATGAAGAAGATCGTTTTGGCTTGCGGTGCTGGCGCTGCTACTTCCACGCTCGTTGCCCAGAAGGTCGCTACCATGCTCGACGCCAACGGTTATGCCGGCAAGTATGAGATCGTGCAGTGCGCCATCTCCGAGGCCAAGGACGCTTGCGACGAGGGCGCCGACCTGCTGATCGCCACCACCGTTGCCCCCGAGGGCCTCACCTGCCCGTACGTGAGCGGCGTGCCCTTCATGACCGGCATGAACCGCGTTGCTGCCGAGAAGGCCGTTCTCGACGTTATGGCTCAGTAGGCGCTGCCTGTATGAATGAGCAGAGCGCCAATCCGGTCGAGCTCTTTGGCATGCGCGTTGCCCATGTGGGCATTAACGCCACCGACCCGGCAGATGCCTTGGAGATCGCGGAGCTGTTCTCGACGATGATGGGCCTGCCCGTTATCGAGACCCCCGTTTCGTACTTTAACGATTCGCTGGTCGAGATCATGAAGCAGAACGGTCGTGGCACCAAGGGCCACATCGGCTTTGCCGTTAACGACATCGATGCAGCTGAGAAGTGGTTTGCCGAGCGCGGGCTCGAGGTCAACGAGGAGTCGCGCGTGCTGCTGCCCGACGGGGGTACCAAGCTCGTGTACTTTAAGCGCGAGTTCGCCGGTTTCGCCGTGCATCTGTGCCGCGAGTAGCGCACAAGCTGCCATAGCTAGCAAAAAGGGATAGGGCCGTGTGGCCCTATCCCCTTATTTATGCCGAGGGGCTTCCTAGCGCGGCAGGCGAATCGTAAAGCGGCTGCCGACGCCCTCGACTGAGGTCACGCCAATGACGCCGCCATGGCTATCGACGATCCACTTGGCAATGGCAAGCCCCAGACCCGAGCCCTGTGCGCCGGCATCGCGTGCATTGTCGGCGCGGTAGAACCGTTCAAACGCGTGAGCTGCGGATTCCTGGTTCATGCCGATGCCCTCGTCCTCAACACTTATGTCGATCGTGTCCATGCCCGCATTGGGCGTTATGCCAAATGTGACGGTCGTTCCCGCATCCGAGTACTTGGCGGCGTTTTGCACGATCACGCGCAGAGCCTGCTTCACGAGCGCCACGTCAACGGGCGCGTCGCAGCGCGGGTCGCTGACAAGCGCAGCGTCAAAGGCCAGCCGATACGTGTGCTCGGTATCGATCATCTGCGATTCCTCGCATACCTCGTCGACCAGTGCGGCAAGGTTGGTATTTGCGCGCCGCAGGACCGTGCGCCCGGCATCGCCGCGTGCCAAAAACAGCAGCTGCTCCACGAGCTCTTGCATGTGCTCGCTTTCGGCCTTGAGGGACGCGATAGATTCTGCCAGCACGTCCGGGTCGTCTTTGCCCCAGCGATCGAGCATGTTTACGTAGCCCTGAATCACCGCGATGGGCGTGCGCAGCTCGTGGCTCGCATCGTTGACAAAGTGCATCTGCTGCAGCTTGGCCTCTTGCATCTGGCGCAGCAGGCGGTTGAGTGCGACCTCGATGCTTGCCAGGTCGGCGTCGCCGGTGGTGACGCTCGGCGAGTCGACGCTTGCGCGCTCGATGGCCTGCTCCAGTGTTTCCATTTTGCCGCCGGCGAGTTGCATGCGGCCGAGTTCGTCCACGCGCAGGGCCAGATCGTTGAGCGGCGCCATGGTGCGGCGCACGCGGCGGGCGCCGCCGAGCATGTTGAGCACGCTGATGACCTGCCAACCCACAACGACAAGGTAGAGAGGCCATAGCGTGACGAGGTCCTGCGCGAGGGGGAAAGTCTTGGTGGTGCGCGCAAGCTCGACGGTATAGGTGAGCGTTGTCAGGTCCCAGCCGCGCGCGGGCGTCAGCGACATGCCGTGAACGGTGGTGCCGGGGATCCATCCTGCGGTAAACGCGCCGTCGGGCAGCGTCTGGTTGTATCCATAGACGAGGATCGCCGCCGCAATCACCATCAGCAACAGATCGAGCCAGACGTAGCTCATCAAGCGGCGCCACATATAGCCCCAGTTGATGGCGCGGGCGATGGAGGTGACGCGCTTGGCCTCGGCGTTACGCACGGCAGACATAGCCCACCCCGCGCACGGTCTGGATGATGCGGGCGCCGCCGGCGTCCTCGATCTTGGCGCGCAGGTGCGCGATGTGCACGTCGACGTTGTTGGTGTCGCCCACGTATTCGTAGCCCAGCGCCTCGTGCGCGATGCGCTCGCGTGTGAGCACGCTGCCGGCATGCGCCATAAGCAGGGCGAGGACGTCGAACTCGCGAGCCGTGAGCGCGATAGGCGAGCCGCCGACTGTGACTTCGCGGCGGCCGGGATCGAGTGCGACCGAGCCCACGGCGAGCGTGGCGGGGGAGGGCACGGCAGAGGTCTTGGCCGAGTCGCCGACCGGGGACATCGCAGCGGCGTTCCCGGCCGCGCCGCCCGCCATACCCACCCCGGCACCGGCGCCGCCAACGCCCGAAGCCGCCCGCACGGCCTCCGAGCGCTTCAGCGCCACGCGGATCCGTGCGAACAGCTCCTCAATCGCAAACGGCTTGGTCAGGTAATCGTCGGCGCCGGCATCGAGCCCGGCCACCTTGTCCATCACGGCATCGCGCGCGGTGACCATTATCACCGGCACATCCTTGTGCTTGCGGACGCGCCGCAGGACCTCCATGCCGTTGAGCTGCGGCAACAGCACATCGAGCAGAATAAGATCGTAGTTGCGCTCCAGCGCCAGGTCCACGGCGGTGCGGCCATCGGCGGCGTGTTCCACCTGGTAGCCCTCGTGCTCCAGCTCGAGCGTCACAAAGCGGGCGATTTTCTCCTCGTCCTCTACGATCAGGATCCGTGCCATGCGTGCCCCCGTTTGCGATTACTTGTCGTCGTTCAGATTTTGCTTGATGTCGTCCGCGGCGTCGGCGGCGTGATCCATAAGGTTGTTGATGCTGCCGGGCACGTCGCCGTCGCTATCGATGCGGTAACGCATGCCAAAGAACAGGCCAATCAGCATCAGCCATATCGTGGCGCCCCAGGCAAACAGGGCGATGATGGGGATCAGGATGGGGATGTTGAGGATGATTGCATCGCGGCGCGTGGCGATAAACTTGGTGTCCAGGCTCAGGCGGAAGAGCTTTTTGAGGTACTCCCACACGCTGTCCATCTTCTTGGAGAAGTCGGTCTTTTCGCTCGACTTCTCGTAGGCGGCCTGCGCGGCGACCATCTCGGCCGAGGGCTCATCGACCGGCTCGGACTCGGTGGCGACGTGCGCCGACGTGGTCTGCGTCTTGCCCTGCGATTCGAGCCAAATGATGGCGTCCAGGACGTTGCCGTCGGCGGCGTCGAGCGCGGCCTTGGCATCGGTGTAGCTCACGTTGCACTTGGTGCGGATGGTTTCAACTTTTTCGAGGTCGTCCATGACCTGTCCTTTCGTTCGATGGGCGCGACGCCGGGCTATCTGCCCGGGCGCGAGCGTTGCGTTCGGCGGCCTGCGTTGCGCGGCGCCGCCCCGCCCTTGGTCGAACTCTATAGTGCAGGTTATAGATTAAGCGATTCTTGAGCCAAGATTAATGTTGGATGATTTTTTGGGTGGCGGTGGGGAAGGGAGAGATGCCTTTCTGGATAGCTAGCAGCGAGGCCTAATACTTTTCCCGAGAAGTGAACGAGCTAAAACGGACCCCCGAAGCATCGACACTTTAAAGGTGCCGCTTCCTGCGGTTTCGGCGCTGAAATCCTGCGATTTTGCCGCCGAAAAATGCGGATGTTTCAGGGGTTCAAAAACAGCCGTTCACTTCTCGGGAAAAGTATTAGGCCTCGATAGCGGGGGACGTGGTGTCGGTGCAAAACGGCGCCAAAGGTTGGTCGAGCAGGCGGTTTCTCCATTGATGTCCGCACAGCATGTGACACTTACCCTGCCGCCCCGCTCTGCCGCGGCGGCATGCGTCTGAACAACGACCCTCTAAGGAGTTCGATACCGATGAGTGACAACGCAAAGCATCTCGCAAAGAAGTGCGTTAAGGACGCGGGGCCGTGCCTCGCGCTGTGCGTAGCCGGCGCAGCGGTCGCGCTGCTGGCTGTTCTGGGGCCGTTCGACGTGCTCCGAAGTGCCAGCTTTCTGCATGTTTGCATGGCTCTTGCCGGCGCCACGATGACCGGCGGCGTGCTCGATCTGATCTTTTGGGTGTTTGACCCGTTTGGATGGAAGAGCGAGGGGTAGGTCCCAAAGGATGGAAGGGCTGGAACGGTTGACTTAGTGATCGTGCAGAATGTGGGCTAGCGACTTACAGGGAAGTGGTGATCCGATGACGGTCTATGTGACGGGCGATATTCACGGCGGCGTCGACATGCAAAAGCTTCGCGACTGGGATCTTGGGGATGGTCTGACAAGTGACGACTATCTCATCATCGCGGGCGACTTTGGCTTTCCGTGGGATTTCTCTGCCGAGGAATGTGCCGACATCGCCTGGCTGGAGTCGCGCCCCTATACCGTGCTGTTTGTCGACGGCAACCACGAGCGTTTCGATCACTGGTCGGAGCGCCCCATGGAGCTGTGGCACGGCGGCCTGACGCAGCGTCTGTCGGACACCTCGCCCATCCGACGCCTGACGCGCGGTGAGGTTTTTGAGCTCGACGGCTCAACGATCTTTACCATGGGCGGCGCCACGAGCGTGGATAAGGAATACCGCATTCCGTATTCCAGCTGGTGGCCGCAGGAGCTGCCGGACGAGCGCAACTTTGAGGAGGCGCGGGCAAAGCTCGACAGCGTGGGTTGGAAGGTCGACTATGCGATCACCCACACCTGCTCTACGCGCATGCTTTCACCCACGCTTTATCCGGCACCCGGCTGGAATTGCCCCACGGTTGATCGACTTACGGCATTTTTCGATGAGCTGGAAGATCGCATAGACTACAAACGCTGGTGCTACGGGCATTTTCATCGTGACGCCAACCCAGCCGAGTGCCACACCGTGCTCTACGACTGTATTGTCCGCCTGGGCGACGAACTCCAGCCCTGGGATGTCGCGTAGGGGCGGGGTGGCTGGCTACTCGACCGTTACAGTGATGTTTTCCCGATGCGTACGGATAACATCCCAGCTAAAGTGCTCAACCAGCTGCTCGGCAGAGCGCGGTGTGGCGTCCGGCGCGATGCCTGTTTGCCCGGCGAGCCAGCCCAGCAGTGCCTCGGGCGCGCCAAAGCGGGCGCGGAGCTCGCCCAGGTCCAGGTCGCGGTCGCGCTTGGAAAGGCGGCGGCCGTCCGGCGACATGAGCAGCGGAATGTGCGCGTAGTGCGGTGTGGGAAGTCCCAGCAGATGCTGCAGGTAGATTTGGCGGGGCGTGGAGCCCAGCAGATCGCATCCGCGCACGACCTCGGTGACGTCCATGGCAGCGTCGTCGACCACCACGGCTAGCTGGTAGGCAAAAACGCCGTCGCTGCGGCGCACCAAAAAGTCACCGCACTCGGTGGCGAGTGCTTCGCATTGGGCTCCGTACGTGCGGTCCACGAATTCGATCACGTCGCTGGCGAGGTCGTCGACGGTGGGCACGCGCAGGCGCGTGGCCGGAGCACGCAGGGCACTGCGGCGGGTGATTTCATCAGCAGAAAGACCTCTGCAGGCGCCGCGGTAGATGGGCGTGCCGTCGCTGGCGTGCGGCGCGCTCGCGGCGTGGAGTTCGGCACGCGTGCAAAAACAGGGATAGGTGAGGCCGGCGTCTTGCAGCTGGCGCAGGGCGTCCTCGTACAGATCCAGGCGATCGTGCTGGTAGTAGGGGCCTTCGTCCCACTCGAGCCCCAGCCAGGTCAGATCGTCAATCAGTTGAGCGGCAAGTTCCGGGCGCTTGCAGCGATCGTCCAGGTCCTCGATGCGCAGCACGATGCTGCCGCCCTGGCTGCGGGCCGAAAGCCACGAGCACAGGCAGCTGAACACGTTGCCCAGGTGCATGCGGCCCGAGGGCGACGGGGCGAAACGGCCCACGACGGGCGCGGGGACGGGGGCGGGTGGCGTCGCTGGCGCGTCCGCGGCGGGCGTTGCTATGTTGCGAGCTTCGATATCCATGCGGACGAGTATAGCGCGGGACGCGATGGGGAGGCGTCGCCGTGGTCCGTAAGTTGTCGGGGCCCCACATTGCGTGTGACGGGCTGCAGACTCGGTGCTTTGATTCCCGTCCATCAACTTGGCACCTTAGACGACAGAAACCCCGGCAGCTCTTCGCAACTGCCGGGGTTTCCGCGGAAAAGGGGGACATGATCCTCGAGCGAACGGCAAAGGGGCAAACCGTTTTCGCTCAACTGCTTTATGCCCCTCGGCTGGCGGCTCAATCAGCGCGTGCCGCGCCCACACAAAGCCGCTACACCTGTGACGGGGCTGTGAAGTGGTATCTATTGCTGGCGCAGGCCATGCCAAGGAGTGTCCCAGATTGCCGGCAGACAAGGAACGTCCCTAGGTGCCGGTCGCGGGCGTGACTTTCGTCCCGTTTGATAGTCCGCTGGCCTAGATGTTCGTCATGTGCGCCCGTAAACGTGGGACAATGGCGTTGCTGGTATCACAGACAAAGGATGTGCCTATGAACGCCCCCGTTGCCAAAACCTGTCGGCAGCGCCGCCTGTTTGCGCGATTCGCTTCCGTCTGCGCGCTCGTTGCGCTTGCGTTGTTGCTGCTGCCTGCCGCCGCGCACGCCGACGGCTACTCCATGACCCAAACCTACATTAGTGCCACGGTTGAGGCCGATGGATCGCTGACCGTTGTCGAGGGGCGCCAGTTCGATTTCGACGACGACATCAACGGCGTGTTTTGGGAGATCAATACGGGCACCAATCAGCAGGGAGGCGCGGCGGGCGTCAATGTGCTGAGCGTCGAGGAAGACGACACCGCGTTTAACAAAGTCGATAGCGCGAACAAGGGAGACTCTGGCGTCTACACGGTCGAGCAGACCGGTGACGGCGTAAGGATTAAGGTATTCAGCCCCCACGAGAGCGGCGACAGCGCGATCTATTACGTGAGCTACACCATGACTGGTGCGGTTATGAACTGGGCCGATACCGCCGAGCTCTACTGGAAGTTCGTGGGTGACGGCTGGTCTGCGGATTCCGATGACGTCGAGATGGAAGTGCGCTTCGCAAATGCCGCTGCCGGGACGGCGGCCGTCAAAGGCGATAACTTCCGCGCATGGGGCCACGGTCCGCTGACGGGCGACGTGTCGCTCGATACGGACGAACCCATGGTCACCTATACCATTCCCTGCGTGCATCAGGGCGAATTCGCCGAGGCACGCATCGCCTTCCCCAGCGACTGGGTGCCGCAGCTTGCCGCCGCGGGCGAAGAGCGCATGTCAACGATCCTGAGCGAAGAGAAGGAATGGGCCGACGAAGCTAACGCCCGCCGTGAGCACGCGCGTGCGGTTGCCAGCGCGATTGCCGTGGTGTGTGTTGTTGTGGCGGTTGCCTATACCGGTGTGATCGTGATGCTCAAGCTGCGCAGGCCCAAGCCCAAGTCACTCTTCCAGGACGAGTACTTCCGCGATGTGCCCTCGGCCGACCATCCCGCGGTGCTTGCAGCTCTTATGAGCTGGAACGACGTGCCCGATCAGGCATATATCGCCACACTGATGAAGCTGACCGACGACCGCGTGATCAAGCTGGAGGAAGCGACCGAGACCAAGAAGAAGGGTCTGCTCCGTCGCGAAAAAGAGGAGCAGACGTATCGCATCACAGTGACCGACGAGGCCTGGAAGGCTGCCAAGAAGGACGGCATCGATCGCGACGTGCTCAAGGTCTTCTTCGCTGGCGTTAAGCCCGATAAAGACGGCGTCCGTTCGCGCACGTTTAGCGAGCTGGAGGAGTATGCCAGCGAGCGTACTGAATCTGTTGGCGACAAGCTCGAGGACTATCAGAGCACGGTTAAGGGCAAGCTGGAGGCGCGCGAGCTTATTGCATCGGACGGCACCGTCGCCATGGTGCTTGGCTTGGTCCTTGGCATCATCATTGTCTTTGGCATTTTGGGCTCTCTGTTCTATACCGACTTTGCGGACGCCAACGTCGGTGCCGCTATGATCTCGATCCCCGTCACGATTGTGGGCTTTGTCCTGAGCTGCACCTTCCGCCGTTACACGCCGGAGGGCGCCGAGGTGGCGGCTCGCTGCAAGGCGCTCAAGCATTGGCTCGAGGATTTCACGCGCCTAAAGGAAGCCGTCCCGGGCGATCTGGTGCTGTGGAACAAGCTGCTGGTGATGGGCGTTGCCCTTGGCGTTTCGAAAGAAGTGCTGCGACAGCTGGCCGAGGCCGTGCCTGCGGACCTGCGCAACAGCGACGATTTCTACGACAACTACCCCTGCTACTGGTGGTATTACCATCACTACGGCAACGAGTCTCCGCTCGATTCGTTCGATGACGTGTATCACGAGAGCATCCGTGAGCTGGCGTCGAGCTCCGACAGCTCGGGCGGCGGCGGAGGCGGCGGCTTCTCTGGCGGCGGAGGCGGCGGCGTCGGCGGAGGCGGCGGCGGAACGTTCTAGCGCGCTCTGATTTTTGGGATGGATCTTCTCCGGCGACTGTTGGCGGAAAATCTATCCCATTTTTATGCTTTGAAATGGGTCTATCTTTCCGTTACGGATCCCCACACAGGGGGCAGTGGGCAAAAAATGCCAAATATGAGTACTGTTGCCATTATAGTGACATATATTTGCACTAAATAATGGGCTCCTAATGAGATTATCTCTCGTTAGGGGCCCATTTTATTGAACATTTGTGGAAATACGTCAGCTCGCCTGACTGGCTGCTATGTCTAAAAGCCTCTAAAATGCCCCAAATCGCTGCTACTAAAAAGGTAACAGTACTCATATTTGATGTTTTTTGCCCACAGCTATTTGCAGACCCCTCTATAGGGCGACGCCAACGAGGGTTTCGTCGACTGTGTTACCCAAGAATGTCCCCAACGACTAGGTGCGGTTGCTGCCAAGGAGTGTCCCGGGGTGCCGGCACAGACGATATGAGCAGGACATAAAAACATTGAGAGCCCCTGCTGCAT
>CAUFMG010000014.1 GCA_959026725.1 uncultured Collinsella sp. | reverse complement strand
GGAGAGAACGCTCCCGCAAACTGCCTCTTGACAACTTATAGGAGCGTCGGTTTTAGTTCAACAAGTTTCGGAGTGGTCGCGGTCGAGCGATTCATCGTAGTAAACCGCCATAGTTTTGGCGGAGGCAGTCAGATTTGTGGGTGTTAAACCAAAGATTGTCCCTTTTGACTAGTCGTTTAAGAGCGTTCCCAATGACTAAGTTGCAGGTGGCGGCGGTTGTGTTACACTAACGCTGCGTATATGACGCAATCATCTCGATACAGATCAATGATGTCCGTCGTTTTGAACGGAACTAGACTGTTTAGCCGCCCTGAAGGTTTATGCAGGGAGCATGTGATCACAGGGCTTGAAAAGAAAGTTGAGCAAACACTGTGTCTGATCAACAGCAAGAAAACGAAATAACGACGACGCAGACCGCTCCCGCTGCACCGGTTGCGTCGGACCAGGTCGCGGCGCCCGCGCAAGCCTCGGCTCCTGAGACGCCTAAGGCTGCTTCGACGCCTACGCCTGCAGCGGCTGAGAAGGCCGTGCCTGCAACTGGTGAGGAGGCTGCTCCGGCAAAGCCCAAGCGTACGCGCCGCACGACCAAGCCTGCTGCTGACGGCGAGGAGGTCACCAAGCCCAAGCGCCGTACCACGCGCACGACGCGCGCCAAGCGCACCGTTGCAGCTGACTCCTCGGCGCCGATTTCCGATGAGGTCGCGCAGGCACGTGCGTTGGCGCAGATTAGCGAGGCTCAGGTGGTGCGCGCCCGCCGTCGTGCTGCTGAGCGCGAGGCCGCGGCTCTGACCGAGTTTGCAGCCCCGTCTGTGCCCGAGACCCCTGCCGCCGACCAACCGACCGAGAAGCCGGCACCGCGCACACGCCGTCGCACGGCTGCTAAGGCCGAGCAGGTTGCCGATCAGGTAACCCCCGAGCTCACTGAGGCTTCGGTCCGTTCCGCGGCAGGGGAGGGCGCATCGCCAACTGAGCCCGCTGCGCCTGTCGAGGCCAGCGAAGTTCCCGTTGTCGATCCGGCTTTGCGCCCGCACCGTCGCGGTCGCAAGCCCAAGGCCTTCGTCGAGGCAGAGAAGGCCGCAGCCGCAGCCGCAGCTGCTCGGGATGCTGCGGCGACCGCCGAGTCTGCAACCGCTGCCGATGCACCCGTTCAGGATGCTGCGACTTCCGAGGCCGCTCCCGCCGATGCCGAGCCCGCCGACGTCCGCCCCGGTCGCAGCCGTCGCACTGCTGTTAAGCGCACGTCCAAGGCTAAGGCTGCCAAGAAGGGTGCGTCCGAGGATTCCGACGAGACGACCGCCGATGCATCGACTGATGCCGCCGAGCCCCAAGACGTCGAACAGCCTGCGTCCGAGAAGCCCAAGCGCGGTCGTAAGAAGTCCGCTAAGGCCAAGGCGTCCGAGCATCAGGCTGATGTCGAAGCGCAGGTCGATTCTGGCGCCGAGGCCAATGAAGCCGCTGCGGTCAATGCCGACGCCGCCGCAACCGATGCTGCCGCGCCCGCCGAGGCCGAAGACGGCACTCGTTCCAACCGTCGCCAGCACAAGCGCAACGAGGAACGCAACGAGCGCAACAACGACCGTCGCAACCGTCAGCGCGACCGCAAACAGCGCAATAAGGAGCGCAATGCCGCTCCGACTGAGCCCACGCTTTCGCGCGAGGAGCTCGCGGCCATGAAGGTCGCCGAGCTGCGCGAGAAGGCCAAGGAGTTCGAGATTGAGACGACCGGCAAGAAGAAGGCCGAACTCGTCGAAGAGATCTACACCACCGCCGCGAAGGCCGAGGGCTTCCGCGACATCAAGGGCATTCTGCAGATTCGCCCGGACAGCTCCGGCATCATCCACGCCCATGGCTACATGAAGTCCAACGACGACGCCTTCGTGCCCGCCTACCTCATCCGCTCCGCGCGCCTGCGCACGGGCGACGTCATCGAGGGCTCGCTGCGTCCTTCGCGCGGCGGCGACAAGCGCGCCGGCCTCGCCAAAATCACGACCGTCAACGGTCTGGACCCCGAGCAGATTCGCAACCGTCCCAAGTTCGGCGACCTCACCCCGGTCTATCCCAACGAGCCGCTGCGCATGGAGCACGGCAAAGACTCCATTACCGGTCGCGCCATCGACATCGTGTCGCCGATCGGCAAGGGTCAGCGTGGCCTGATCGTGTCCCCGCCCAAGGCCGGCAAGACCACGATCCTCAAGAAGATCTGCCAGTCTATCTCGATTAACAACCCCGAGGTGCACCTCATCTGCCTGCTCGTCGACGAGCGCCCCGAAGAGGTCACCGATATGCAGCGTTCCATCAAGGGTGAGGTTGTGGCGTCGACCTTCGATATGCCCGCCGACAACCACACTCGCGTGGCAGAGCTCGTCATCGAGCGCGCCAAGCGCATCGTGGAGCTGGGCGGCGATGTCGTGGTGGTGCTCGACTCCATTACGCGTCTTGCCCGCGCCTACAACTTGGCGGCGCCCGCCTCGGGCCGCATCCTTTCGGGTGGCGTCGATTCGGCGGCCCTGTATCCTCCCAAGCGCTTCCTGGGCGCAGCCCGTAATATCGAGAACGGTGGCTCGCTCACCATCCTGGCCTCTGCCCTCATCGACACCGGTTCCAAGATGGACGAGGTCATCTTCGAGGAGTTCAAGGGTACCGGCAACATGGAGCTTAAGCTCGACCGCGACCTGGCCGACCGCCGCATCTTCCCGGCTATCGACCCCGTTGCCTCCGGTACGCGCAACGAAGACCTGTTGGTCGACGAGCAGATGCGTCCGTTTGTCTTTGGTCTGCGTCGCATTCTTGCCGGCATGAACAACACCGAGCGCGCAGCCGCGTCGTTTATCAAGGGTCTTAAGGGCACCAACACCAACCAGGAGTTCCTGGTGCGTTCGGCCAAAAAGCACAGCGACTACGAGCAGACGTTCTAGGTTGTCATCCACGCGCAGCGATAGTCATCAATGCGATAAAGGGTCGGGGCTTTGAGCCTCGGCCCTTTTCCATATCGCCGCTCCGCGCTTATTTTTGACCATAAGACTGGCAAGCAGCAGGTTTCCCGTTTCAATCCGACATCGTCGCTTGCAATCGACAGGGCGGTTTCGCATAATAGCTTTTAAGCTTCGCGACGGAAAACGCAGATGAAACGAACCATATACCGTTGCTTTGGGGCATAGCCCCGCTTCATCTTCTCTCGCGCAGCCAACTGAATGATGCGATTTGGGTGCTGGAAGATGGGGAGAGCTCATGTGTTCTTCTGATGCAACACAACGAGCAGTCCTTGCCGGACTTTCGTGCGGGATCGGCCTTGCCGCTCCCGTGGTTATGTATGCCGCGACGCTGCCGTTTTCGTCGGTGAACGAGACGGTCGTGGCGGGTGCGGTTCCCTTCGCCGTGGGCGCGGTGGCGGGCGTGGGTATCTATGCCGCCTCGCTGGGTATCTCCGAGTACCGTGCGCAGCGTGAAGAGCGTCTGTTCCAGCCCGACGCCATGGGCGGTGCCGCCAATCTCAATCAGCATCAAAGCGAATTCAAGACCGCCTCGATTCCAGCTCAGCAGCAGGATGCTACTCCTTACGCTGCTGTTTCTGCTTCTCAGGCTCAGTCGGAGCAGTCTACCTCGGCAT
The DNA here is from genome assembly GCA_959026725.1 of uncultured Collinsella sp. Taxonomy (GTDB): domain Bacteria; phylum Actinomycetota; class Coriobacteriia; order Coriobacteriales; family Coriobacteriaceae; genus Collinsella. Next base: position 78,062 of record CAUFMG010000014.1, on the reverse strand, counting down.
TCCTTTCCGGCCTGACTGGTGCGTTCCAGCGCCGTCATGCCGATGATGGTGTCCCTACCATCGCTCGAGCCGCAGATGCTATGGACGAGGACGAGGCTTGGTCCATGATCGACAGTATGCTCGACGACGATTCGCCGGTGAGCTGCGACCCTGCACACTCGCGCGACGTCTATCAAGTCGCCATCGACGAGCTCACCAACGGCGGGCAGACCGGCTCCTTCAATCGCGACGACATCGCCGCCGCGGCACGCGCCGTGTCTGGCTCCCAGGCCGCCCCTGCGGGCAGCACGGCGGCTTTCGTGGCGCTCGTCGCCAACGCGGCAGCCAATAACGCCTACAGCGCTACCTCGGCGGACGCGAACGCTTTTGCCGACAATTCGTACGTTGATGAAGCCATGGCCGCGGACGAGGAGGCCGTTGCCGCCCGCCGTGCCGCCGAAAGCTCGCTTTGGGGCGCTCCTGCCCAGCAGCAGGCGGCTGAGGCTGCGCCGTACAATGCAAACCTCGCCAGCATGCCTATCATCTCCGGTGCCGCGGACATCGATCTCGATGACCTCGATGAGCCTGCAGCCATCACCGCATCGATTGATGCCCAAGATCGCATCGACACCGGCGACCTTCCGGACGCCTCGCTCGAGGTTGATGTCCCCATGGCCGATTACTCGGGCCACGAGGACATGTGGGCCGCCGCCACCGCGATTCTGGATGAGATTGACGAGCCCGCTCCTGTTGTAGCGCCCGCTCCCGTCGCTGCCCCTCAGCCTGCTGCCCCCGCCTATATCGGCCGTCACAGCGCTGTGTTCCCCGAGGATACCGCCCGCATCTCGCGCGAGAGCATCGAGCGGGCCGAGGCTATTGCCGTCGGCATTATGGAAAATCGTCGTCACGAGCGCGTCAATCAGATCCTCGAGGAAGAGATCGAGCGCCTACAGTCCTCTACCGCCAAGCGTACGGGTCGTGCCTATCTGAGCGTTATCGAGGGCGGTACCGCCAGCTTCGCGCCGCTCCGCGCGGAGGCATAACTTCTGCATGGTTAAGATCAATCGAAAATGGGCGGTCGTGACCTGCCTGATGGCGCTCTTGATCTGGGGCAATTCGCTGGTTCCCGGCTCGGGGTCGGGCTCGCTGAGCCTAACGGTCATGGAAGCTATCCGCGGTTTCCTGCACGGCGTGGGACTTCCATATGAATGGGTGACCAACTTTGTTGTTCGCAAGTGTGCGCATTTTACCGAGTATATGGTGCTCGGCATTCTGGCAACGCACGCCTTTGATTTTGAGGGCCGGCGCACCTTTGACGTGCTGCTGCCCACGGCGGTGTTCCTGCTGCTGATTCCCTCGATCGACGAGACGATTCAGCTCTTTGTGCCGGGACGCGCCGGCATGATCACCGATGTGATGATCGACTGCTGTGGAGCGGCAACGGGCGTTGTGCTCCGATATTTCTTACGGTCGCTGATGTACGCCAAAAAAGCCGCCTAGGACGTATTGTTTGGTCCTAGGCGGCCTTTTTTATTTGAGGGCTTATATGAGGCGTGGTGGCGTCGTTCCGTAGGTCGGATTTACCGGGCACGCCACGCCCTGTGGGTGCGTCTGCTACTGAAGCGCCTGTGCGCCCAGGGCCAGGCAACCCATGATGCCCTGCTTGCCCTCGAGGCTGTTGTTGACGATGTAGTTATCGATGTCGTTGACCTCGGGCGTGACGATATAGCCGTTGAGCATTTCGGCGCACTTCTTGCGCGCGAGCGGCACGATGGGGGTGTGGTCGGCCACGCCGCCGCCGATGATGATCTTTTGCGGCGCGTAGCACAGCGTGTAGGTCATGAGTGCCTGTGCCAGATAGCCCGCGAGCAGATCCATGGCCTCCGGGTCATCGGCCATGTCTCCGGCGCTCTTGCCATCCCAGCGCTTTTTGACGCCGGGACCGGCGATGAGGCCCTCCAGGCAGTTGTCATGGAAGGGGCAGGCACTGTGCTCGCCGATGGTGTCACGCGGGTCGCGTGTGACCAGGATGTGACCGGCCTCGGGGTGCATCATGCCGTGGACGAGCTGACCGCCCGAGAGCACGCCGGCGCCCACGCCGGTGCCGATGGTCAGGTAGACAACGTCAGTGAGGCCCTGGGCGCAACCAAAGGTGACCTCGCCGAGGCAGGCGACGTTGACGTCGGTGTCGTAGCCGCAGGGGACGTTGAGCTCGTTTTGGATGGTGCCCAGCAGGTCAAAGTAGCGCCATGCGGTCTTGGGCGTCTCCAGGATCTTGCCGTATTGGGGCGAGGCGGGGTTGACCGCGGTGGGGCCAAAGGCGCCGATGCCCAGGGCGGAGATGCCCTTGTCTGCAAACCATGCGTTGACGGCCTCGACGGTCTCCTGCGGGGTCGTGGTCGCGATCTGCTCGCGCTTTAGGACCGTACCGTCCGCATAGCCCGTGGCGCAGACCATCTTGGTGCCACCGGCCTCGAGCGCTCCGATAAGCTGCTGCTCTGCCATAGTATTCCTCTCTCTGGGACGAGTTGCTCCGTGACTAAAGTATAGAGCTCTAAACCATTTAAGAAAGCGCTATAGAAAGAAGCCTCGCAACGCGGCGGGCGGTGCGAGGCTTCTTTGGTTGCTTTAGTTGCGGGCCGTCCTTACCCGCGCGGCTTGATTTTATCACGTAGCGACTTGAGGTTCTCCAGCGCCGCGTTAAGCGTCTCGTCTCGCTTGGCAAAGTGGAAACGAATCAGATGGTTGACGGGCTCGCGGAAGAAGCTCGAGCCGGGCACGGCGCCCACGCCCACCTTTGAGGCCAGGTCCTCGCAGAACTCGAGGTCGCTGTCGTAGCCAAACTCTGAGATATCCATCATCACGTAGTAGGCGCCCTGCGGCACGTTATGCTCAAGACCGATGCTGTCGAGTCCCTGGCAGAACAGGTCGCGTTTGGCGGTATAGAGGTCGAGGACCTCATCGTAATAGCTGTCGTCGAATTTGAGGGCGGTGACGACGGCTTCCTGCAGGGGAGCGGCGGCGCCCACGGTGAGGAAGTCGTGGACCTTCTTGATGCGCTCGGTGATTTCGGCAGGGGCGATAGTGTAGCCCAGACGCCAGCCGGTGATGGAGTACGTCTTAGACAGCGAGCTGCAGCTGATGGTGCGCTCAAACATGCCGGGCAGCGTGGCCATATAGACGTGCTCGTGGGGCGCGTAGACGATGTGCTCGTATACCTCGTCGGTGATGCAGTAGGCGTCGTACTTTTTGCAGAGGTCGGCGATAAAGGTGAGCTCCTCGCGCGTAAAGACCTTGCCACAGGGGTTGGACGGGTTGCACAGGACGATCGCCTTGGGATCGTTGTCGCGGAAGGCCGCCTCAAGCACCTCACGGTCAAAGTCGAACGCAGGCGGGTTGAGCGGCACGTAGATGGGCTCGGCACCCGAAAGGATCGTGTCGGCGCCGTAGTTCTCATAGAACGGCGAGAAGATGACGACCTTGTCGCCGGGGTTCGTGACCGTCATCATGGCGGCCATCATGGCCTCGGTGGAGCCGCAGGTGACTACGATATTCTCGTTGGGGTTCACCGGCATGCCCATAAAGTGCTCCTGTTTGGCGGCGAGCGCCTCGCGCATGGCCTGGGAGCCCCAGGTGATGGAGTACTGGTGATAGAGCGGCTTGGGGTCGCTGGCGATGGCGCTGAGGCTATCGAGCAGCTGCGCCGGGGGATCGAAGTCGGGGAAGCCCTGCGAGAGATTGACAGCGCCGTACTTATTGGAGATGCGTGTCATGCGGCGGATGACCGAATCGGTAAATCTTGCCGTGCGGTTGGAGAGTTCTTTCATGACGGTCCTTTCGAGGATTTGCAGTGGGGCAAGTTTACTCCTATGAAACCGGTGGGATTTGCTCGAAATGGTCTCGAAAAACTCTTTTCAAAATTCTTGAAAATTGGGGCTTGCATCGCGTGGCGTTCCTTGCAATAATAGTCGAGCGCGAAGCGCACAGGACACGGTGGGTGTAGCTCAGTTGGCTAGAGCGACGGGTTGTGGTCCCGTAGGTCGAGGGTTCGAGTCCCTTTACCCACCCCAGTTCTTGCTTTGTGTTGATATCGGGTCGTTAGCTCAGTTGGTAGAGCAGGGGACTCTTAATCCCAAGGTCCAGGGTTCGACCCCCTGACGGCCCACCACACGATATCTCCTCTAAAGTCCGCCATAACGGACTTTAGCTTTGGGTCGTTAGCTCAGTTGGTAGAGCAGGGGACTCTTAATCCCAAGGTCCAGGGTTCGACCCCCTGACGGCCCACCAAAGAACGCACAGGTCAGCGCTTCGGCGCTGACCTTTTTTGTTTACCGAGAAGCCGAATCATAACCGTCCGTTACCGTTCGTGTTTTACGCCCCCTGCCGTTTATGCGCGGCAGGGGGCGTTTTATGCATTTTGCAGGTAGTGGACCTAGAAAATGCAATTTAGAGCGTCTCGGCGCTGCGACCGGTGCCATTAAAACCGCCGTCCGCGCCGCCGCCCTCGACGATCTGCAGGGCGCGCCCGACCTGCCTAGCGGCCTTCTCGCGCTCCGCGAGGCCCGGCTTTATGTAATGGCGGTAATCTGTCCCCAGGTCCGTATGCCCGTGCAGGTCCATGATGCTCAGGGGGTCGACCTCGGTCGCCGCCATGATGGTCTCGGAGGTGTGGCGCAGGGCCTTGGGCGGGATATACCGCAGGTCATGGCGTACGCACATGCGCCGCCACGCGCGTACGAGGTTGTCGCCGCGCATGTTCACGATGCGCTGCCCGCTCCACTCCCGCACCTGCTCCGTAACCGAAGTGCCGCCCTCGACGGTTATGCTTGGGCGCAGCTCGTCCATGATTTGGTGCAGGCGCTCTCGGCCGGCCAATAAAACCGGCACGGTGCGCACGGAATGGGCGTTCTTGGTCTCCTTCACGCCGTCCTCGTCCGTGTACGCGCGACATACCTCGATGTATTCCGAGACGGTCGGCTGGCCCGTCGCGAAGTCGTAGGTCGTGGTGACCTTGAGGTCGCACGGACGCACGGCCAGCGCCTCCTCCTTGCGCAGACCGCTCAGGCCGAGGATGAGGTAGGCGTTCATGACCAGGTCTGCGCGGTCGTCGCTGGCGGCGAGCCTGCGCAGCGCCTCGGCGGCCTCGGGTATGCTCCACGGCTCCACGGGCGCCTGCTTGGCCTTGGGCGCGATGACGCGGCGGCGGAAGGGCTCCACCGTCACCCAGCCGTCGTCGTAGGCGCGGCGCATGACGGCGCGCAGGGTCGTCTTGGTCTTTGCCGGCGCGCCCGAGCGCTCGATGCAGCTTCGCATCATGTCGTGCGTTATCTCGGAGATGTCGATGCTCCCCAGGACGGGGGAGATGTAGTTGTCCATCTGCCCCGTCGTACTCACGCAGACTCGCCTTTGAGCGCGGCTTGCCGCGGTTGCTGGGGGAATTGCGGAAAACTCCCCAGTAGTACATGTCGAGCGTCACGCCCGCGTGCGCCGCCTGGGATACGCCGAGCTCGCGGGCGAGCTGGGCGATGGCGATATCGGCCTCGGTCTCGGTGCCGTGGACGGTGCGCGACACGCGGCGCACGTGGCCGTCCGCGCGGAAGCCCGCCTGCACGCGGATCACCCACTTGCCGGGCGCGACCTCGCGCTTGGAGCCGAGTTTTGACCTTGAAGTATCGTTGGTTGCCATATAATGGTCCTGCCTTTCCCTTTTGCCGGAGGGCATATGCCCCGTGCGGATCCGCCAAGATTGCCGCACGGGGCTTTTTGTTTGCGTTGAGGCCGGCTACGCGACTGCGCGGCGCTTGGGCCTGCCCGAGCGGGGCGTGTCGGTCAGGCGCGCCGCTATGCTCTCCACGGTCACGTAGGTGCGGCGGCCCTTGCGGTAGCCCGTAAGGATCCCCGAGTCGAGCATGTGGGTGATCCTGCCGGGGGAGACGGAGAGCCTGCGCGCGGCTTCGGCCGCCGAGACCGTCTCGCCCTCCACGATGTACCCCTCGTCCGTGGAGAAGGCGACCATCATGGAGAGCCCGCCGTCTGCGGGCTCGATGAACTCGGGCTCGGGCACGGCAAGACCGTCCTTCACGAGCGCGGCCACGTAGGTGCTCGCCGCGTCCACGGACTGCTCGGCGGCCTCGGCAATCGTGTCGCCGCAGGTGAAGCATCCCGGCAGTGAGGGAAACTCCACGTCGTAGCCGCCGTCCTCGTCGGGTGTGAGCACCGCCTGGTAAACGTATGTCTTCATATCTTTCGACCCCCAAGGGGGCGGGGCTAGAGCCACCCCGCCGTCTTAGCTATCTTCCGGTACGTCCCTATCGGTATCTCCTTCTTGGAGGTGGGCACGCTGATCTGGACCCCGTCCTTTCGCGCGACCACATGGCTGCCCTTGCCGGTGTAGAGCGTCCAACCCTCCTTCTTGAACCGCTTGAGCACCTGCGCGGGCTCCTGCTCCTTGGGCATCTCTCCTCCTTTCGACAATTTAATTATAAACAGTTGATAGTTAGCAATCAAATAAATTATCAAGTATTTATAGTTTTAAAATTGACCACACGGATCCGCCAAGATTGCCGCACGGGGTTTCTTCGTTTGATAGCAGTCGTTGCGCTTTCTGCAACAACTTAATCAGCTGCCTGCCCATTTTCGTTGGGTTACGAAAATGGGGGAGTAACTGGCGTTTCGGTGCACCCGTTTGGGTTTTTTAGAAAAAACCGAAAAAACCTAGCCGCGCCGCGGGTCATAATCGTGATGAACACCATTCCCGCTCCTGGAGGTACCCATGGCTCGCTACGGCGTCGGCGCATACACGTACGAGGACGATTCCCTCGACACGATGATCTACGACGGGCTCACAGGCATCCCGTTGAGCTTGGGGTACGAACTCGTGTCGCAGGAGCGCGGGGACACCGTGAAGGTCGTCGCCCTGGGCGTGAAGGACGACACCGCGGGTCCCGTCCCGTTTGCGACGCTCAGGCCGTGCGCGTACTCTCTGGCATCCGAGTACGACGTGCGCGCTGTGAGGTGCCCGCAGACCGGGCAATGGGTCCTCATCGGGTACATGGGCGTCTAGAGGAAGCCCGCAATCTTCCCTCCGATGGAGAGGATGCCTGCTACCAGTTCACCGCCCTTCTTCGCTATCTCCAATCCCTTGATCATGCGGTCGGCCAGCGATGCCTGGTCGCCACGTTTTGCTGCCAATTCCATCTGAGCGAGGCATGCTGCGAGCATGTCTTTGTCTTCCGAAGTGAGTCCCTGGTCCGCAGCGATCGTCTCCATCAAGTTGTCGACGGATGCCCTCAGGGAAGATGAGGACGTCGAGCTCGAGCTTGAGGTCGCATTGCTGTCTGCGTGCTGCTCGACGCTCACGTTTGTCCTCGCCGTGGAGGACTTCATCTTTTCAATCTCATAACTCATGCGCCTGTCATCGGCGTACAGCTTCGCTTTCGCCTGTAGCCGCCGTATGTCCTCGGCGGCATCTTTCTTCCCGTATGACGACTGCCCGCCGATCGTCGCGCGGAACATCTTCAGGCCCACGCGGACCTTGGGTACAACTGTCTCTAGCGCCGACTCGATTCTCTTGGCCTCGCTCACGAGGTTGTAGGAATCGGGGTTTGCTAGGATTTCCCCGCATTCCGCTATGAGCTCGTCAATTGCGTTGTCCATGAAATGTGCTCCTAAATGAAAAGGCGGTTGCCCCTTGGGACAGCCGCCTTTCCTTGGACGCGGGCCCCGTGGGGTACCCGCGTCAATACCGCTGTCCAAATTACCGGTTGTCCTCGGCACGGTCAAGCCGATCCGCCCCATTTTCGTGGGGTTACGTAAATGGGGGAGTAGCTGGCGTTTTGGTGTCCGGGTGTCTACGCGGACCTTACTTGATCCGCTTCCAGCCCTTCGATTTCAGGCGCTGCAGCCTGATTTTGGGACAGCTCGGCCTGGTCGCGTGCCGTCTCCAGGATCTTCGAGCGCCTCTTCTCGGTGCTCTGCCGGTAGCAGTAGAGCAGCTCCCCCTCCTCGGGGTCGAGGTTATCGGCGGCGCCGTCGTTGAGGCCGGGAGGCCATCCACATAGGTCGTTAGGCGTGCATCCGAGTATCTGAGCGCATTTGAAAGCATCCTCAAGGAGGATCGGTGTTTCGCCACGCTCCCAAGAGCCATATATGCGAGCGGTCGTGCCAACAAGTTCCGGCATCTGGTTTTGCTTTAGACCCTTGGCTTCTCTAAGGGCCCTCAATCGAAGAGAAAAGTTCATATTACGTACCTCCTTAGACAGGAGTGTACCAATAAGGTTAGATAAACGTGTACGAAATCCGTATTTAATTGTTGACAAGTACGAGATACGTAGTAATCTAATTAGCGAGATACGAAATCCGTACTTTTCAGATTAAGGAGGTACACATGACGGACGTTAAAGAGTCTTTTGCTCATAACTTGCGCATCTTCATGGCTCACGCCGACATCAAGACCGCTGAGGAGCTTTCCGCGGCATCGGGCGTGTCGGTCTACAGCATCCGCAACTATCTGGCGAAGGCCTCGACGCCTTCGCTCGAGAGCCTCGCGGCGCTGGGGCTGGCCCTCGGCTGCACGCCCAACGACCTGATGGGCTGGAACACGGACGAGGCCGCATAGGGATGGGGGAAGAAATGGAAGGCAAGAAGATGGGCGAGTTCGTATTGGAGGGCAGGTGCCCCGAGGCCATGGAGCTCGCGGAGAAGGCGAGGGAGGCTTCGGAGCACCTGCAGGCGGCCGCCGAGATCCTCGATGATCTCGGTGAGGTGGAGCTCACCTACGAGCTCATCGCGTGCGGTAGCCCGTCCCGCAGTGGGGGCAGCGCATCGATTCCGGTCGGAGAGTGAAGCTCCGGCCGCAGACTTGGCAGCGGGCTTCGTAGCCCTCGGTTGCAATGACGCGCTCGATTCCGCTGGTGAAGATGCGGCCCAGGTTTCTCTCATTGAGTTCGACCTTCGGTTTTGACATGTAATCACCTCCTTTCGCGTAAAGGGATGAACGCAAAGGAGTTTACGGGTTCGTGGGGACACGGAGATGAATGAGATCAGACGGCTCCGCAAGAAGGCGGGACTCTCGCAGTTCAGGCTCGCGGTGAAGGCGGGCGTGACCGAGACGACGGTACGGAACTGGGAGCGCCGGGGGATAGCCGACGCGAAGTACGGGGCGGCCAAGCGGCTCGCGAGGGCGCTGGGCGTGCCCATGGAGGATCTGGAGGAAGAGGAATGACCCGGGCGCTGCTGGCCTCGGCCGTCGTGATGGACGCCGCGGGGTGGGCTTGCACCGCGCAGGGGGCATACGGCCTCGCGCGGGTGTGCTTCTCGGCCGCGCTGCCGTTCATCGCGGCGTGGGTGGTCGGGTCGCTGTGGGCGCGCTAGGCGAGCCACTCGGGGCGGTGTTTGATAATCGCCCGGATCACCGCGGGCTGGACGGAGAAGTCGGTTGCGGAGAGTACCGATCCGACTGGCGGCATCCCGAAGATGCCGAGCTCGCACAGCGCGAGGGCGTCGGCATCGAGCGGGGAGAGGCTGACGGAGCCCTCGTCGAGCGCTTGGCGCACGAGCGCCTTTCGCCTCCGCGACATGCAGAGGAATACGGCGGAGAGGCGGTCGTCCATCCTCCGGCGCCTTGCCCAGGCGCTCCTCGCGGCGACGATGCGCGCGGTCGCGTACCCGAGCATGGCGGCGGCGCCGGTCAGGAGGAGGCACGAGGCAGGGTGCTCGGCGACCATCGTGCGCACGTCTTCCGCCATCGCGGCGACCGAGCCGAACCCGACCGCCCCGGCGATGGTGACCAGCAGGTCGATGTTCTCCTTCGCGGCTTTGAGCGTCTTGTTCATCTTCGATTCCCTTCCGAGGAGGTTCCCATGGGTTTCATTCTCGCACTCTCCTTCGCGTTCCTGTTCGGCGTCGGCCTCGGCCTCATGCGCCGCTGACGGCGGGCCCGCCCCCGTCGCGCCACGGGTTCCGTACCGCCCCCATTCCGCGGGGCCCGCGGCGCGACGGGGCCGGACTCCCTACTTCCGGCCCACATGGTGCCGCCGCCGACTTGGCGGGGCGGCGGCACCGCTCCCTTTGGCGGGGGAGCGCCCTCCGGCTGCGCCTCTTGGTGCGGCCCTCCGGCAAGGGATTGGCTCATACGAATGAAAGGAGAAGGCCATGTGGATGTCTATAGCCAAGGGCGCGAGGTACGCCTGCTGCGACAGCACAACGTTCCGCGCGATGGTCATGCAGGGCGAGATCCCGCGCTACCCGTCGCTCAACCCCAACAGCTCGCGCGAGGTGGTGAGCAGCGAGGACATCGACGCCGCCATCAAGGCGCGCGGCGCGGTGCCGGCGCTGCCGTCGCCCGACTGCGTGCCGGCGCGACGTCCGAGGCGGGTGGCGTGATGGGCGACCTGGTCTGGGAGGCGGGCTGCCGCCTCGGCGCGTGGTGGGACTCGCTTCCCGAGCGCGTGCGCAGCGTCGTGTGCGCCGTCGTGATGCTCGCGCTCCTCGCCGTCGCGGGCGCCATCGAGGGGACCGCGCCGAGCGGGATGTACTACTAGCCCCTATTTACCTTGACAGCTGCATAGCGATCGGGGCGGCGGCCCGGGGAAGGGAGCCGCCCTATGGGACAAGGAATGCCGCCCGTATGGTCTTTCGTCCTCTTCGCGCTCGCGTTCACGATGTTCTTCGTCCTGGGGCTCGCTACATCCGGAGCGCTGTCCGGATGAGCTCGATGAGCGTGGGCGCGGCGGCGCCGCCGATGAATCCGGCTATGGCGCCGGAGACGACGCTGAACAGCGCCACGAGGTAGTCGTGCCTGCGCCCGCCGCGGACGTTCTCGCGCTCGATGCGCGCAGCCTCGTCTCGGTCTAGGAACCAGCAGCGCCCCTCCGAGGTCAGCTCGCCGAAGTACTTCGGGGTCTCCTCGCCGCCCGAGCGGCCGTCGAGGAGACCCTTTTTCGCGAGCGTCTCGTATACGCGGCGCTCGAGCTCGTACTCGCGGGAGTAGGTACGGATCTCGCAGCCCATCGAGTCTATGCCCTGGAGCGTTGAGAGCTCGTTGTCGAGCCGGTTCCAGATGTAACCGTCCACCGACTCTCCCCGTTCGGAAACCTCTTGGAGCCTCCTGAGATAGGACTGCTCCTCGCTCGTCAATTCAACCATCCGGACCCCCGCCCCGATCGCTATGGCAGTTCATGCGAGGCCGTGGGCCTCGAGACAGGAGGATACATGCAATTCGAGAAGAGGTCCGTGCGCCTGGGCGACATCCGCCCGAGCGGGCAGAACCCGCGCGAGGACTTCGGCGACATCGGCGCCCTGGCCCGCAGCATCGAGGCGACCGGCGGCGAGCCGCTGAACCCGCCCGTGGTCGTGGCGGACGGCAACGTCTACCGAATCGTGGACGGCGAGCGCCGCTACCGCGCGCTGTCGTCCATCTACGGCGAGGGCCGCGAGGTGTCCGCGCTGGTGGCGGAGAGCATGGACGAGGCCAACGAGCTCGTGGCCATGCTCGCCACCGACGACAAGCGCCAGCTGACCGAGGCCGAGCGCGCACGCGGCGTGCAGCAGATGCTCGTGCTGGGCATCGACGAGCAGCGCATCGAGCGCGCGAGCCGGGCCACCGCCGGGCAGATCCGCGCGGCGCGCAGGCTGCGCGGGAGTATCGAGGGCCGGCAGGTGACGCTGGAGCAGCTTGAGGCCGCGAGCGCCTTCGAGGACGAGAAGGATATCGAGGCCGTGCTGGCGGCAGGCGAGGGCTGGGCGGGCAAGGCCGACAGCATCCGCCGCCGCGTCGAGCGCGAGGAGGCCAAGGCCGAGGACTACGACGCCTTCGGGGACGCTGGCATCCCGGTCGTGAGGGAGAAGCCCGAGGGTTTCAACTACGTTGCCTGGGTCGACCTGGGCGGCGTCGCTGAGAAACTCGAGGGGATGGATATCGCCGCCGGCACCGTGGCCGTGTCGTCGGGCGGCTACTGGAACATCTACGAGCCCGATGACGGCTCGGGCGCCGAGCCCGAGAAGACCGAGGAGGAGATCCGGGCCGAGCAGGAGGCCGCGCGCGAGAAGGCAGCACTCGAGGAGCTGTACAGGAGCCAGATCGGCTTCGTGGCGTCCGGCGCCTTCGCCATGTCCAAGGACCTCATGATGTGCGTGCGCACGAGCCGCGAGGACCCGCCCGCGCTGCTCGTGGCGATGGTCGGCGACAGCAACCCCGAGAACGAAGAGCGCTTCCATGCCGTGCGCGACGAGTTCGCCCGCAACCTCAAGGCGTGCAGGCCCAGCGAGTACGAGGCCGGCTACTGGCTCATGGCGGCGGCCAAGGACATGGCCCAGCTCAACAACCGCTGGGGCGGCGACGACGCGGAGGCGTGGCTCGACCACTATGACATCTTCTGCTCCGCGGGCTTCGAGCCCGGCGAGGAGGACGTGTGGCTCATGGAGAGGGTGCAGGCGAGTTTCAAGGAGGAGAAGGATGAGTAGCGAGAAGAGGGTCAGGGTGACGGTCGAGGCGTGCGGCGAGGTCCGCGCTTTCGGGTGCCGCTGCGCGACGGTCGCGACCGCCAAAGGGGACGGCTCCGGCGACTCATGCTTCGTGGGCCCGACCGACATCAGCGACCTGTTCGCGCCCGCCTGCGAGTGCGCCGACACGCTCTGCGTGGCCTTCAGCCAGGCGGGCATCCCGGACAGGAACGCGCGCAAGCTCGTACTCATCGCCGCGCTCGGCGCCAACCCCCATGGGCACGCCGACAGCGTCCAGACCACCGACCTGGACGCGCGCAGGGAGATCCGCGACATGGCGGCGGAGCTGGGCGTCGATGCCGACTTCTAGCGAGCGCCGGGCGGTCGTGCAGCGCGGGGCGGACGGCCGCTGGTTCGCCCGCCCCTACATGGGCACCGACCGCGTGACCGGCAGGCGGATCAGGCCCTATAGGTCGTGGGACGCGGAGCTGACGCGCGAGCAAGCGCAGGCCGAGTGCGACAGGTGGGCGGCGACGTTCGACCCTTCCTCCGCACGGGACAGCTCCAAGCGCCTGTCCTCGATGCTCGAGACGTACATCTCCGACCCCGTCAACGGCCTGTCCGACAACTCCGTGGCCACGTACCGCAGCGTGGTCAGGACGATGGTGGAGCCGACCATCGGCCGGCTGCCCTACGACCAGCTTGAGCCCTGGGACGTGTCGGCCGCCTACCGTATGCTGCTCGCCCCAAGGACGGGCAAGGGGCTGTCGCCCAAGACGCTGCTCAAGATGCACGCGCTGCTGAAGGGCGCCTACCGCTCGTGGCGGCCGGCGCTGGGCCGCGACATCATGCTCGACGTGCCCGCACCCTCGCCCGACCCCGTTGAGCCGTTCGCGCTTTCCGAGCTCGACACCGACGAGCTCTCCCGCGCGTTGGTCTCCGCCATGTCATCGCGATCCGCCTCGGGAGCCAACATCGCCCGACGCACCGAGGCCATGGCGGTCTACCTCGCCCTCAACACGGGCCTGCGCTGCGGGGAGGTCTGCGGGCTGCAGCGCCGAGACTGGCGTCGCGCCCTGCACGACCTGCACGTGGCGGGGCAGGCAGTCGAGCACCCCGAGCTGCACCGGCAGGCCTACACCAAGGGCAGGCGCGTGCGCAACGTGGCGCTCGCCCCGGCTGTGGAGGCACAGCTGGAGCGCCACCTGGAGTGGCAGGACACGTGGCTCGCGCGCAAGGGCCCGGCGGCGCTGGTGGTGACCTTCGGGCCCGCCGGCGGCATCGCGCGCCCGAGCACCGTGACGAGCCGCTTCAAGTCGCTCGTGAGGGACCTGGGGCTGCCGGAGGAGACGGTGTTCCATTCCCTGCGGCACACGCACGCCTCGTGGCTGCTCATGAACGGGTTCGACATGAGGACCATCCAGGAGCGCCTGGGGCACGCGAGCGTCAAGACGACGCTCGACATCTACGGCTCGGTCATGCCGGGCCGAGACCAGGCCGCCGCCGCGGCCTTTACCGATTCGATCTGCGGAGGTGATACGGATGAATAACTTCAACTTCAACAGGGACTTCTACGAGGGCTGCCGCGCCCTGGGCGACAGGGAGGGCATGGCGCTCGCGTGGGCGATGCTGCGCTACGGCTACGAGGGCGTCGAGCCCAAGCTGAAGCCCACCACCATGGCGGCGTTCACCTTCGCGAGGGGCCGCATCGACGCCATGGTCAACGGCAGCCTCGGGGGGCAGGCGAGGGCTGCCAAGGCAGGCGGCATTGCAACCACCCAAGGGGGTAGCCAAGGGGGTAGCCAAGGGGGTGGCCGACCCAGCGGGCGAGGGGGTAGCCGACAGAAAGAGAAGGAGAAGGAGATAGCCCTAGCGGGCTATAGCGCGGCCCGCCAAGCACCCGATGACTTCGAGCCCCCGTCGGCCGAGGACGTGGAGGCGTACTTCGCCGCCAACTGCCTCCGGGGCGACCCCCGCCAGTTCTTCGACCACTACGCCGCGCAGGGGTGGACGCTGCCGAGCGGCCTGCCCGTGACCGACGTGTGGGCGCTCGCCCGCAACTGGAGCCGCAAGCAGGTCGGCTTCGATGCCGACCGCAAGGCCCGCGGGGGACAGACCTCGCAGGAGGTCGAGCGTGCGGCGGTATGGCGGCCCACCGAGACCGAGGACGAGGTCATCGCCGCCCTCGAGCGGGAGCTGGGTGAGGCGTCGTGATCACCCTCAGGGAGATGCTGGAAGGCTTCGACCCCGCCGCCGGCCGCCCGCTCGACATGACGCGGATCTACATGGCCAACATCATCAGCGCCGACGAGGGCGCCCGCCTGGCCAAGAAGCAGATGCTCGACGACTACCGCGCCCGCAAGCGCGCCAAGGAGGACCTGCGGATGGACATCGCCGCCATCGCGAGGGGTGAGGAGCCGAGCTGGAGGTATGCCAAAGGTGTGCCAACGGCGGCGGGGCAGCTGGGCCAGCAGGCGATGGGGTTCCCGCCGCTAGGCAGTGGAGACGGCGCCGGCGGGGAAGCCCCCGGCGCAAAGAACACCTAATTCTTTTGAGAAGGAGAGTGAGAGAGGTTTTGACAGAGATCTCAGCGGTGATGAGGGCCTACCGGGACGCCCTCGACCGGCACCAGATTCCCTGGGCCGACGACACGTACGACACCGAGAGGGTGGGCGGTTACCGACTGCGCGTGGAGCGCACCGAGACCATCCTCGACGAGCACAGGGTGAGCGTGATCTGGGGCTACCAGTGCCTTCCGGGACGCGAGCCCACGGGCGTGACCATCGGCTACCCGAACTACCTCGAGGTGCAGTACGAGCCGATCAGCACCGAGCCGTTCATGGCCGCGCCGGGCGACATCTTGGCCGACATCTTCGGCGTGAGGGGTGAGTCGCGATGAGCTACGTATGCGGCCCCGCCGACTGGATCGACCTCGCCGTCGGCAGGCTCGAGGACGCCAAGAGGTCGCTCAGGGAGCGCGACCGGCTGCGACAAGCTGCGACAGGAGTGCGACATGTCGCGACGAGCAGCGACATCTGCGACGAGCTGCGCCAGGCGAGGCGATGCCTCAACCGCGCGCTGATCATGGTCGCGGAGGAGAAAGTAATTGAGAAGGAATGGAGCACGAAGTGAGTGATAGGAACGAGTGGTTCAAGGACGTTAAGAGGCTCATACGGGGCCTCGAAGTCGAGACCGTGGAAGACCCTTTCGCATGTCCGACCGTCAAGAGCGTCACCGACGGGGAGGATGTCCTGCATGCGCTCGGGCTTCATCCGTCCCGTGATGTCTGCGGCATCGTGAACGTCGACATCGATGAGGTGTATGGACTCATCCGGCACATAGAGCCCGAACCCGTCACGGGCTCCACATCGGACGGGTACCACACGTTCGACGAGCTCTACCACCACCGGGCGGTGCTGTTCTCGGTGATCGTGGCCATGTTCCGTGGGCGCTCGTGGAAGTCGCTCCACCACCATGACGGGACGATGTACGACGGCATGTTCATCGTGGGCATCGACACGCCCGCCGGCCCCGCCACCTACCACTACGACGTCGAGCCGTACTGGGACATGTTCCCGTGCGAGGTGCTCGACCGCGCGCCCGAGTGGGACGGCCACACGCCAGACGACGCCATCGAGCGCATCGGCACCCTGCGGGACATCCTGCAGGCGGAGACCGAGGAGGAGGGGAGCGAGAAATGAGTGAGGAGGCAAAGATGTACACCTGCTCTTGGTGCGGGAAGCCTACTCCGAACTATAGGGAGTACTTGCATCCGATGGCTGGCATTCTGGGCGAGTCTGGATACTCGGTATGTGACGAGTGCCTAAGGGGGGCGCGTATCGAGAGGGAATGGGAGAACGAACAGTGCGCTGAGGAACGCCTGATCTGCCCCTACTGCGAGAGTTCCATCGATGACCCGTGGTATTACGACGAGGACGATGAAGAGGTTGTGTGCCCTGAGTGCAAGCGCACGTTCGAGCTCGAGATTACCACCGTGCGCACGTATAGGACGAAACGCCGCATCGAGGACATGCCCGACGGCTGGAATGGGGGCGAGCTTCAATGAGCCGAGATTTCATTGAGCTATACGACGACGATGGCTACAGGTACATCGTCAACATGGACAAGATCTCATTCGTCAACGTCGCAGGCAGAAAGGTCTGGGCTGGTGAGGTGGCCACGCTCGCAATATGCGATGAGAGCATGGAGCGTCTTTTAAGCAGGCTGAGGGGTGAGGGCGATGCTGACTAGGGACCTGACGCCGTGCTTCGTGCAGGACTTCGGCTTGGGCTCGAGGACGGGCTACGAGAAGGCCCTGCTGGTCGGGCTGTTCGACAGGACGTTCACGTGCCTCGACCACCGCATCTCTGCGAGCGATGAGGACGCGGGGCCGACCCGCAGGCCGGTGGCGGTCGTCATGCGCAGAGACGGGCGGCTGCAGGAGGTCGACCCGTGGAGGGTCGTAATCGATGATTCGGAAGAGGTCTTCGAGATGTATTCGTGGATGTGGGACGAGGAGAGCGTCGTGTGCGAGCAGCTTGGGCTGGCGGGGGTCAAGGCCGAGAAGGGTGGTGACGAGTGATGAGGGAACATTTCATAGTCGATAACTCCATGACGCCAGACTGGGAATTGGCGCCGTTGGGCCCCGTCGATAAGGAGGGGCGCAAGGTCCCACTGTCGACTTCAACGCTCTATGCGGACAGCGGCATGGAGTGCACGGTCGAGAGATATGAGTATCTGCTCGGCGCTGGCGTTTGGCGTGCCAGCTGCGATGAGGGGGTCGTGAGGGTGGACGAGATGCATCTGATCCGCCCGGATACGTTCGGCGCCCTGATGAACGATATCGAAGCTGCTACGAACTGCCCTGCCAGCGAAGAACCGACGCACGCCTACAACGTTGTCTCTGGGATGTGCGATGCCTGCGCTGACAGGTGCGGTGGCACGTTGTGCCAGTCGATGGCGCTCCACAGCATCTGCTGCCGCATTCGCTCCCTGCTCGCGGGTGATGCCGAATGAGCTGCTACTTCTGCGGTGGATCCCGCATCGCGTCAGTCCATTCTGCGCCTGGCCGAGACGTCCGAAGCTGGTCTGTGGGCTCCATGGCCCTGATGCGCCGATACGACGGCGAGCCGGTCGTCAGGGTCGAGCTGGATACCAGCGTGGAGCTCGACGTCTCAGTCAACGGCTCGTGCGGAGAGACCGTCGGCGCCGACGTGACGGCGGACGCCTACATCGAGGACATCAAGTACTGCCCGTTCTGCGGAGAGGAGCTTTAAGTGAACGAGAGCTATAAGGATTTTAAGGCATATCTGCTCAACGAGATCGCCGAGGACGCTCAAGACATGCTGAATGCGATCGGGGACAAGGATGTGGACGAGATCGATGACGAGGAAGTCTTCTTCTTCTGCAACAGCATCGCAACCACGATGACTACGCTGGAGACCGTCGCCATGGTCGGCAGGCTCGTGCCCTGGTTTCTGGAAAGTAATGGGTGTGAGGACAAATGAACCGCAAGGACGTGACCGCCGATCTGTCCGAGAAGGTGGCCAAGAAGCTCCGCAGGCAGTTCGCCATCGTCGCGCAGGAGGTCTGGGTCGATCCCGACCATAGGGTCGACTTCGTGGCGTTCTCTCCGGGCAGTGGAGGGCGGAATGCGGCGCTCGAGCACGGGAAATTCGTATTCGTCGAGGTCAAGTCGTGCGTGGCGGACTTCAAGAGTGGCCACGGCCTCACGTTCCTCGGCGACGAGAACTGGCTCGTGTGTCCCCGGGACCTCGCACACGAGCTGTACGATGAGCGTCTCCTGCCGTTTGGTGTGCAGGTCTACTGCCCCGACAACGGCGGCGCCCTGCGGCTTACGTACGACCTTCGGATGCAAGCCGCGAAGAGCCTGAGGGAAGATTCGACACTCTGCCTGCTCTGGGCGATGCTGATGGACTCGTACTCGAGGTGGCGAACGACGTGGGATGTGTTCAACGAGACAGGAGAGAGTTATGACCTTTAACGATGTCGAGTTCAAGGCGTGCCCCCGGTGCGGGGTCGAGCCCAAGATGGAGGACGTGCGCGAGCGTTCCCTGACCAAGCCCAACGTGATGAGCGTGAAATGCCCCGCCTGCGGGATGTCGAACAGCATCGCGTGGGGAAGCATGGACCTGCCGCCGTTCCGCCAAGCGGTAGCCATGCTCGCGGACAGCTGGAACAGCCGGTGATCCGCTCGGCGGTGGAGCTGTACCGCGCGGCCGCCTGGCGCACGGTGCCCGATCTGGTGTCGGGTCCCGCGCGCCGGGCGGCCGCGCATGGACGGGCCGACGCGCCGCGGGTGACGTCGGCGCAGATCGGGGAGACGGAGCGGAGGGCGCGTGCGCTGGAACGCGACCGCGCCCGCGCGCTCAAGAGGTCGAGGAAGGCCAAGCGATGAGGTTATTTGAGAAGCTGTGGCGGATTCTCGTCGAGAACCGCCGCGTGCGCAAGAGCATCGAGGCGCGTCGCGCCTGCAGGTGCAGGAGGTCGATGAGATGACCGTGATGTGGGACGTGCAGGAGAGGAACTGCGCGGTCTGCGGGAGGGTCTTCATCCCGCAGGCGCCGAAGGCCAAGTACTGCTCGGAGGACTGCCGGCGAAAGCACGAGCAGGACCGCGCGAAGGAGGCTAGGCGCAGGGGCGCCAGGCCGAAGAGCGACAAGGTCGACCGTTACCTGGCGCCCACGGGCCCGGCGCACGATGAGATCATGGCCATGCGCCGCGAGGTCGCGATGAGATATTGAGTTTCCGCAGGTAGATATATAATTAAGGCCGCTGGCGTTGGAGCGCCGGCGGCCTTTGGCAAAGACGCCTCCCGGCATCCTCTATATGGCGTAGAGCATGGTACCACGCGGGGGGGTCACATGGACGCAAGGGAATATCTGGAGACTGTACGGGCCGCCCAGCGCGGCATCGACCGCCGCCTGGCGGTCATCGAGTCGATGCAGGCGCGCGAGCAGGTCCGCGCCCAGCGCTACGACGCCGTGGGCAAGGGCGCGCACGGGACGGACTTCATGCGCTCGACGGATGACAGGATCGACTATGAGCGCCGCAGCGGCGCGGAGCTGTCGGAGCTGCGGCGCGAGGTGGAGCGCGGGCGCGAGCTCTGCGCGGGCGTGCGCTCGGCCAACCCCGGCAAGCGCTGGGGAGACGTGCTGGAGCTGCGCTACTGCGAGGACCGCACGCTGCAGGAGATCGCGGGGACGCTGGGCGTATCGGTGAGGTCGGTGAACTCCGACCTGTGTGCCGCCCTGGACTGGACGGATATGGTCGGTCTGGCGGCCGCCCGATCGGGTCTTGGCCGCGCTGCAGTCTGAGCCGCATATATCTCTATCGTTGCCCGTCGGCCCCGCGCCGGCGGGTTTCTCTTTGCCTACGGACTGCGCGCGATTGCACGCGGTTGCACGCGGTTGCACACAATTGCCTACAGTTGCACGCGATTGCACACAATTGCACACCGTTGCACGTTGCGATTGGGATATAACTAGGGTGTCGATTCGCAGCGCCGCCCGCGCGGGTGTGCGGGTCGGATGTGCGTGGAAGCACAGATGAGTGGCCGGGGTTCCCTTCAGCAGTTCAGGGACTCCGGCCTTACTATTGCGTTTAATTCAATAGGGGATGATGCCCGTGGTCAGCCGAGAGTACATCGCGCGATCCGCCCGCCGCCACGACACGGTCATGGCGTGGGCGTTCCGCCGCGCCCTGGGGGTCACGGCGGCGCCCCGCCGCCGACCGGGGGGTGCCGGGGGCGTGCGCCTGGAGGCGTTGCGCTACGGGGGCATCGAGGCGTGCATGTCCAACCGAGGGCGCTCCCCGGTGGAGTGGTAGGGGATGGGCAACCCGCGCAAGGCCAACGGCGCCCGCCGCCGCCATGTCGTGCGGTGGCTCCGCTCGCAGGGCAGGCCCTGCTGGATATGTGGGCTACCCATAGACTACGGGGTGCCGCCGGGCAACCCCGGGGCCTTCGAGTGCGATGAGCTCGTCCCGGTCAGCCGCGGCGGATCGCCCTTCGACCGCGACAACGTCGCCGCCGCGCACCGCTGCTGCAACAACTGGCGCCGCGCCCGCAGCGTCGCCGAGGTCTCGGCCGTACGCCGCGCCCTCCGCGAGCATCTCGCCGCGTGGAACTCTCCTGAGTCCTTCGTCGAGCTGTGCAAGGCGCTCAAGTCCGAACGTATTCCCTTTATTAGTCCCCCGTCCGCGCCCGAGAAACAGCCGCGGCAAACGACCTCATGGTAGGGGATGCGCCCCGGCGCTCGACCCCACGGGGGTCTTTTGACGGATGGTGGCAGGCCACCATCCCGCGCCAGGGCCGCAATACCCCCGAATACGCTTTTTTACGGAAGTCAAGCAAAAACCGCAGCTAAACCGAGAAAAACTAGGCGGGTGTGTACGTGAAGATACACGATATCGTCCCATATGAGCGAAACGCGCGGCACAACGCCTCCGCCGTCCCCGTGGTCGCCGACTCAATCAAGGAGTTCGGCCTGCGCGGGACCATCGGCCTGGAGAGCCGCGAGCGCCCGGTTATTGTATGGGGGCACACCCGCGTCGAGGCGTGCAGAAGCCTGGGGTGGGACGAGATTCCCGACTCCAAGATCGAGTACTGCGACGACCTGACCGACGAGCAGATCAAGGCCTTCCGCATCGCCGACAACAAGACCGGCGAGGTGGCAACCTGGAACAAGTCGATGCTTCGCGAGGAGGTCCGCAGCCTCAAGGACTTCGACATGTCGCGGTTCGGGCTGGACTTCAAGAGCAAGCGGCTCGACTACGGCCACGAGCGCCTGAGGACGGACGACGCGTACAACCTGCGCCTCGTCAGCCGATCCGACTGCGGCCGCGACGGCATGCCCCGCATGAAGCGGTGCATGGCCAAGCCGGCGGACATGATCGGGTTCAACTACGCCAAGAGCACCCCCGAGGCCGACAAGGCCGGCCGCTGCTGCCATTTCTTCATCGACGACTACCAGTTCGAGCGCGTGTGGGCACGCCCCGCCGCCTACCTCGAGTGCCTGCGCGGCTTCGACTGCGTCCTCACGCCCGACTTCTCGCTCCACCTCGACATGCCCGATGCCATGCAGCGGTGGAACCGCTACCGCTCCCAGGCGCTCGGCCACTGGTGGCAGGAGCAGGGCCTCCGTGTAGTCCCGACCCTGTCGTGGGCGCAGCGCCGGAGCTTCCGCTTCGCGTTCGACGGCGTCCCGCGCCGCTCGACCGTCGCCGTGTCGACCGTCGGCGTGAAGGGGGACGAGAACGCCCTGGCCGTCTGGCGCGAGGGCATGGCGGAGGCAATGAGCCGCCTGGAGCCCGCGCGCGTGCTGCTCTACGGCGGCGACATTGGATTCGATTTCGGCGGCTGCGAGGTCGTCGAGTACAAGGGAGGCGGTTTCCGTGGGAGGTAGGGGCTCATACTCTTACTCCGGCAAGCGTTCAGCCAAGGACGGATCGACACTGTCAGCCTACGCGGTCGCATCCCTGAACAAGGGCACTGCTGGGGGAACGACGGTGGAGTCTGCCATAGCCCGCTTTCGCGAGCAGCTGATGGACAATAGGTACGAGCACTCGGCCTATATCGATGACGCGGGATATGTCCATGCGCTGGGGTCGACTGGTAATGAAGGGTCGACCAGAGTCGCACCGCTGTCCGCCGTCGCCCATGAAAAGGGCGTCTCGACGATTATCCATAACCATCCTCATGGCGGCGCGGACGGCCGCAAATGGGGAGGCCCGCTTTCCGGCGGCGACCTGGAATACATCGCCTCGGCCTACAACAGGAGCGGAGGACGCGTCAAAAGGATCGTCGCGACGTCGAACGAGGGGACCTATTCCGCGCTCGTGACGAAAAGCGTGAGCGGCAAGGCCGTCAAGTCTGCCGCAAAGCGAGCCGACGCTTCGGTCATGAGCAGGAAATACCAGAGTGAAATCGCGATGTGGAGAGCCATGAACAAGGCCTACACCTCGGAGTTTGCTAAAATAGGCATTGAGATCAGCTATGAGAAGCAACCGAAGAAAAGCGGGCTTCTCGTGACCCAGAAGACCGGCACCTATGCGTGATAGGGGTTGATGCCAGATGGCATACGACGTTGACTACGATTTCGAGTTTGACGAGGACGAGTTCGGCACGGCGATGATGCCCAACGGCGTCAAGTGGCGCGGGAACCTCTGCCTGCTCCCCAACGGCAGGTACCTCCCGCCGGGAAACTACCGCACCGAAGACGGCGGCGACATCATCTATGAGCCGCCCGAGCTGAGCCCGTACGCCGAGATGCTCTCGCAGTTCAGATAGGCTGCCGGTATTCAGGATTTTTTAAAGCCGTCCCCCAGGGGCGGCATTTTTATGCCGATTGGAGGTGGCGGATGTCCCTCGAGAAGCCCGCCGCGGTCGCCGGCGACCCCGTGAAGAGCGCCAAGTGGGACGAGCTCACGGCAGGCCGCTCGTTCACCCAGGCCGACGCTCCGACGCTCGCGCTGCTGTGCCAGTGGTACAAGATCGTCGAGCTTGCCCAGGACGAGCTGGACAGCTTCGGCGAGCAGACCGCCTACCAGAACGACATGGGGGACCTGAAGTCCTTCCCGCAGATAGCGACCCTGAAGACCGCGTCGGCGGAGATCAGGCAACTCAACAAGCAGCTCGGCATAACCGACGGCCACGAGGGGGCGCCAGATGTCCGGAACGTCCAGACCAAGCTCTTCTCGATCGCCGAGCGCCACGAGGCGCGGAAGGCAAGAGCCGCGGTATAGGGTCGCCGTGGGCGAGGCCGCCTACTCCGAGGGCGAGGACGCCGCCGAGCTGGGCGGGGACCTTGGCATGGAGCCCATCGAGTGGCAGTCGCTCGTGCTGTCCGACTGGTGCGCGTGCGACGCCGAGGGCCGACCAGCCTACGTCACGTGCGGCCTGGACGTGCCGCGCCAGAACGGCAAGAACGCCGTCATCGAGATATACGAGGTGTTCCGCCTGGCGGTCTGCGGCTGGCACATCCTCCACACCGCGCACCGCGTGAAGACCGCAAAGAAGGCGTTCAACCGACTCGTCCGCTACTTCACGGACAAGGAGCACCCCGAGCTCTCGTGCCTCGTCGAGAGGATCCGCCGCACGAACGGCGAGGAGGCCATCTACCTCACCAACGGCGGCTCCATCGAGTTCTCGGCGCGCACCAACGGAAGCGCCCGAGGCTTCGATGACATCCAGCTCGTCGTGTTCGACGAGGCGCAGGAGCTCACAGACTCCCAGTACGACGCCATCATGTACACGCTCGCCGCGTCCGCGACCGGCGAGCGCCAGATCATCTACACGGGCACGCCGCCCAACGAGGACTGCCCCGGCACCGTGTTCGCGCGCACGCGCGCGGCCATCCTGGCCGGCGACATCCCGAACACCGAGTGGTGCTCGTGGGCGACCGACGAGTGCCCGCGCCAGGACGCCACGTTCGACGACGTGGTGGACCTCATCTACGAATCGAACCCGAGCATGGGCATCATCCTGTCGCTCGACTTCACCCGCACGGAGTTCGCCGGCGGGTCGATCACCGGCTTCGCCCACGAGCGCCTGGGCTGGTTCAGCCCTGCCGCCATGCTCACGAGGGCCATCCCGCGGGCATCGTGGGACGGCGCGCTCATCGACGCCATCGGCGACCGGTACCGCGGCAAGAAGGCCTTCGGGGTGAAGTTCTCCAGGGACGGGTCGACCTACGCGCTGTCGGGTTGCAAGATCGGCCAGCGCACGCTCAAGGGCAAGGCCGCCGTCGAGCTCATCAGAGTCGGAACGACCGCCGGCGGCGCCCGCGAGCTCGCCGAGTGGCTCTACGACCGCCGCGCGACCGCGTCGGTCGTCGTCATCGACGGCATGTCGGGCGCCGACGCGCTCATCGACCGCCTCGCGGAGATGAAGCCGCCGCGCGGCTACGTCGTGAGGCCGCAGACGCGCGACGTGGTCGCCGCCGCGGTCGGCTTCGTGGACGCGCTCAACGACGGCACGCTCGCGCACACCTACGACCCGACCCTCGAGGAGTCGGCGAGGAAGTGCGTCCGCAGGAAGATCGGGTCCAGGGGAGGATGGGGCTTCGGCTCCCCCGAGGACGCGACCGTGCCGCCCGAGCCGCTCGAATCTTGCTCGCTCGCGCTGTGGGGCGCGAGGACCACCAAGCGCAACCCGCGCAGGAAGCAGAGGACACTGTGATCCAGAGAATTGGGCGTGGGACCTCCGTTGAGACCCCGAACCTCGACGCCGTCCCCAAGCCGTACCGAGCCGCCGTGGAGGACATGTTCGACACCTGGGGCGACGTGTCGGCGCGAAACACCGTCCTCAAGCGCTACTACGAGATGAAGAACGAGATGAGGAGCCTCGGCATCTCCATCCCGCCCATGCTCGAGAAGGTCGACTGCGTCACCGGCTGGTGCGCCAAGGCCGTCAAGGCGCACTCCGTGCGCTCCGTCTTCGACGGCTTCGTCTTCGACGGCGCGGAGGATCAGGACCTCAAGCGCCTCGTGCGCAAGAACCGCCTGCGGTCGCTCTACCGGCAGGCGTGCTCGAGCGCCCTCACCTACGGCGTGTCGGCCATGACCGTCATGAAGGGCAGGCCGGGCCAGCCCGCGTCGATGGTGCGCGTGTTCAGCGCGAACCAGTTCTGCTGCCTGTGGGACAAGGACGAGGGCCGCATCCGCTGCGGCGTCGTCCTCGCCGACGTCGATCGGTCGGGCAACGCCTCCCGCTACGTGTGCCACTTCCGGGACGCGGTGCTCACGCTGGTGCGCATCGGCTCGGGCGGCGGACCCTACGAGTGGGATTGCGTGGTGGAGCCGAATCCCATGGGACGGCCGCTCATGGAGGTGCTCACCTACGACCCCGACCCCGACCGCCCGCTCGGCCACTCGATGCTCACGCCCGAGGTCCGGGGCATCGTCGACAAGGCCATGCGCGACGTGCTGCGCATGGAGGTCGGCGCGGAGTTCTTCACGTTCCCACAGCGATACATCCTCGGCGCCAAGGACGACCTCTTCTCCGTGAAGGACGGGGACGGGGACGAAGGCGAGGACGAGGGCGGCGACAGCGTGCCGTCGCCAATAGCCAAGTTCAACGCATACGTCGGGTCGTTCCTCGCCATCACCAAGGACGAGGACGGCGACGTCCCGACCGTAGGGCAGTTCGCCGCGCCGACCGCCGACAACTTCACGCGCGTGTTCGAGAACGACGCGCAGCGGTTCTCCGGCGCGACCAACGTGCCGCTGGCACAGCTGGGCGTGCTGTCGAACACCTACACGTCCTCGGACGCCCTGGGCGCGGCGAACGACCCGCTCATCCTCGAGGTGGAGCAGATCAACGAGCACAACGCCGAGGCGCTCGAGACGATCGCGCAGATGATGATGGCGGTCAAGGACGACGTCCCGATAACCAGGCTCACCGACGAGCAGTGCGCCGTCCAGGCGTGCTTCAAGGACCCCTCGATGCCGACCATCGCCGCGCGCGCCGACGCCTGGACGAAACTCGGCGCCGCGGACGAGAGCATGGTGGGCACCCGCGTCTACTACGAGGGCGTGGGCCTGTCCCAGCCGACCATCGACCGCCTGGAGCGCGAAAAGCAGCAGGGCGGCGCCATCGCGTCGCTCAACGCCATGGCCGACACGATGGCCATCGAGGCCGCGAGGGCCGCGGCCCTGCCGCCAGCCGGCGGTGAGGCGGAGTGATACCGCGCGGGGACTTCGACCGCTACGCCCGCGCGCTCGGGATAAACGCCGACCTGCTGCAGGCGGCTGTCGCGCAGGCGATAGACGAGTGCGCGGGCCTCTACGGCGAGGAGCTCTACCGGGCGCTGGCGCGCACCTACGCGGCGCTCGTGGCCAAGTTCGGCTCGTTCGCCGCGGCGGCGGCCGTCGAGTTCTACGCCGCCATGCGCTCGGGCGCCGGCCCGGCGCAGGGATACGAGCCGCGGCAGTTCGACCCCGGCCACGGCGGGCTCCTCGCGAGCGACGTCGACGAGGCGTTGAGGAACTCCGCGCCCGCCGCGGCGCTCGCGGCGAGGGCCGTGCAGCGCGCCATGGGCTACGCGGACGCCACGATCCAAGGCAACGCCATGGCCGACCCGGCACACCCGCGCTGGGCGCTGGTGCCGCACGCCGGCGCATGCGACTGGTGCCGGATGATCGGCTCGCGCGGCTTCGTCTTCAAGAGCTCGGCGACCGCCGGCGCCGAGCGCCACCCGAGCTGCAGGTGCATACCGGTCGCCGACTTCTCCGACAGCCCCGCGCTCGACGGCTACGACCCGGCGGCGCTCTACGACGAGTACCGCGCGAAGCACCCCGAATGGGGCTCCCGCCGCACGGGATCGCGCGGCCGCCACAGGGGCGGCAAGGTAGTCGCCGCATTCGTGGACGGGAAGAGGTTCGCCAGCATCGGCGACATCCAGAGGTACATGGAGGGGGCATCGTCCCCAGATGACCTCAAGGCCCGCATGGCCACCGCGAACAGGGCGGGTCTGGCCATGGGCTTCAAGCCCGGGAGCCCCTACGCCAAGTCGCTCGCGCAGACCGCGGCGGGCGTGAGCAAGAGACTCTCGGCCAAGTGAGGACGCCCCGTGGGAGGGCGGGCGCGACGCGCCATCAAGCGTCGCCGGCGAAGACACGCAACGCGCCGGCAGGAAAACGAGGCCGCATCCCGCACGGGAGGCGGCCTTTTCCATGCCAAAACACCGCCAGCGCCGCCGCATGGCGGCGCGAAGCGAGCCCCGCACGGGGCGGAAGGAGTGCAAGATGCCGACCCAGCAGAACACCGTCACCGAGACCAACCCCGTCGAGCCCCCGCAGCCGGCCGCGCCCGCGCAGCCCGGCGCCGGCCAGGAGCCCGGTGCGCCGCAGGAGCCGCCGGCGATCGACTGGAAGGCCGAGGCCGAGCGATTCAAGAAGGAGTCCCGCAAGTGGGAGGCCCGGGCCAAGGAGAACAAGGGCAAGGCCGACCTGTGGGACGCGCAGGGCGCGCAGGCGCCCACCGTCGAGTCCCTCAACGACGAGCTCAACGACCTGAAGGGACGCCTCGCCGCGTCCGAGGCCGAGCGCGAGCGCGAGCGCACGCTCGCCCGCGTGTCGCAGGCCACCGGCGTTCCCGCCGCGCTCATCCACGGCGACGACGAGGAGTCGATGACGGCATCGGCCAAGGCCGTCGCCGACTTCGCCGAATCGCGCCAGCCGGGCTACCCGCTCGACAAGGGCGGATCCGGCGGAGGCAAGAAAGTGAACAGGGAGTCCATCGAGTCCATCAAGGACCCCGCCAAGCGCATCATGGCCCGCGCCGCGCACATGGACCTCTACAAGTAAGAAAGGGGCAAACATGCCCGTACCCGCAAACATCTCCGACTCCACGGCCATCAACGCCTCGATGGACCAGGAGTTCATCCGCAACTTCGAGGGCGACCTCGACCGCCTGCTCGAGGTCCTCGGCATCTTCGGCGCCGAGACCATCGCCGCCGGCACCACGCTCAAGATGCTCAAGGTGACCGGCGAGCTCAACAACTCCAAGACCGCCGGCTCCAAGGAGTCCGCCACCGGCGATACCGCAGTCCAGCTGGGATCCAGCTCCGGCACCGCCTACGTCGAGGGCGACGAGGTCGCGCTGTCCAAGTTCACCGCCACCTACGAGCCCGTGGGCGAGGCCGAGGCCTTCCCGTACCGCCGCATGACCACGCACAAGGCGATCCAGCAGTCCGGCTACGTCAACGCCGTGCTCAAGACCGACAAGCACATGGCCTCGCTCGTCCGCCGCAGCATCGTCTCGCAGTTCTTCTCCTTCCTGCTCAAGGGAACGGGCACGGCGACCGGCAAGGGCCTGCAGGCCTGCGCCGCGGCCGTCGACGCCAAGCTCGGCAACACCCTCGAGACCAACGGCGACGCCACCGAGCGCGTCGTCCACTTCATCAACCGAGACGACGCAGCCGACTACCTCGGCAACGCGACCATCACCGACCAGAACCTGTTCGGCCTGACCTACCTCGAGAACTTCCTGGGCCTCTCGGGCGTCTTCCTGACCAACCAGGTCGCCAAGGGAACCATGATCGCCACCCCCGCCGACAACATCCGCATCTTCGGCGTGGACTTCGGCGAGCTCGCGACCTCGGGCCTCACGTACACGGTATCCGACTCCGGCCTGATCGGCGTCGCGCACACCCCGGCGTACGACCACGTGTCGGTCGAGACGAACGTGCTCGCCGGCGCGACGTTCTTCCCCGAGGTGAAGGACTACATCGTGAAGGGAACCATCACGACCAAGTAAGGAGGCCACCGTGGACGAATACTCGTTCGCGACGGTCGACGAGTACCGCATCGACACCGGCGACACGGCGACCCCCGACGAGCGCGTGGCCGCCGAGCTGTCGCGGCAGAGCGCGAAGCTCCGCGCGACGCTCGGCATGGGCCGGACGCGCACCCTGACGGGGGACGCGGCGGCGCTGGCGCGGGACCTCGTGACCGACGCGGCACGCAAGAAGCTCGTGCAGCCGGCCTGCGCGCCCATGGGCGTGGATGACCTCACCGGCGTCTCGCAGTCGAGCTTCACGGCCAACGGGTTCCAGGGGAGCTTCACGTTCCAGAACCCGAGCGGTACGGCCTACTTCGACCGCTCGACGCTCTCCGCCCTCAAGAGGCTCCTCGGGCGCTGCCAGCGCATCGGCACCGTGTGCCCGAGCTACGGGGGCAGGCCGTGATGGGCGAGGAGGTGACGGTGCTGTCGAGCACGGAGACGGGCAGGGACGCCATGGGCGAGCCTGTCGTCGAGTGGCAGGCCACCGTCGTCCCGGGATGCCTCGTGCGGCCCCTGGCCGGCTCTGATGTGGGGGACGCCGTCCGGCCGGACGGCGTCGAGGCGAGCTACTCCATCGCGTTCCCCAAGACGTACTCGGGGCCGCCGCTGGCGCGCTGCCGCATCGCCCTGACGGGGCGCGGCATGCCCGCCGACCCCGATAGCGCGCTTCTGGTGGTCGGTTCCCCCGACATCACGGACCCCTGCCCCACGGCGTGGAACATGACGGCGACGGCGGGGAGGGTCCATGGCTGACAGGATCAAGTTCGGGCGCTTCGTCCACAGCGACGCGGGAGTCATCGCCGTCACGAAGGGCGCTGGCGTCCGCGCCTGGGTGGCGACCGAGACCGCCCGCCTCGCGGCGAGGGCCAACGCCGAGGCCGCATCGCACCACGTGCCGTCGGGCTACCGCAGGTCGCTCGACAGGCTCCATCCCGGGGCCTTCGACGGCGCCCCCTACGTGGGCCTCGTCAAGTCGGGCTCCTTCGACACCTTCGGCGTCGTCCGCGCCGCGACCCCGGCCGGCGCATTCGACCAGAACCGCAACCACACCCTCGACCACCTGCTCTAAGGAGGGACCGTGCCGAGACTCAACGTGATGGGCGAGCTCAGGGCGATCCTCGAGTCCGCCCTGGGCGGCGTGCCCGTTCAGGTCGACCTGCCCGCCGAGCGGCCGGGGACCGTCGTCGTGGTCCGCCGGTGCGGGGGCGCGCGGCAGGACGCGCTCGTCGACTCGCCGCAGGTCGAGGTCATCATGTGGGCCCCGACAGAGGCCAAGGCCGAGGAGCTCGCCGAGCGCGTGGGCGACGCCATGTCGCGCCTGCCGTTCGCGCGGGGCTTCTGCGCCTGCGAGGAGCTCGAGATGCGGACCGACTACGACTACCTCGCCCGGTCCCCGCGATGGTACGCGCTGTACCGACTGAAGACATACCAACCGAAAGAAGGATAAATGGCATCCAACAACGAAGAGGCCAAGGTCGCCCTCGCGTCCGTGGACGCGACCCCGGCAGCCGACATCGACCCCTCGCTCGTAACCACCGGCTCACCCGTCGAGGGCGGCTGCGTGTACACGAGCTTCAAGGCGGGCGCGGCGCTGCCCACCGACGCCGTGACCAAGATCTCCACGCTCACCGACCTCGTTTCGCTGGGCGACCTCTCCACGGACGGCTTCACGGCCTCAAAGAGCATCACGGTCAACGAGTTCCAGGGCTGGCACCAGTCCATCGTGCTCACCAAGGTCTCCGGCGAGAAGCACCAGTACAAGATGGTCTTCATTGAGTCCGTCCGCTCCTCCGTCGCCAAGCTGCGCTACGGCGCCGACAACGTCGAGACCTACGAGGACGGGACCTTCAAGCAGATCAAGGCCGTCGCCAACTCCGACGTGCGCGTCCCGCTCGTCATCGACGAGCTCGAGGACACGGGGTACCTGCGCCGCACCGTCATCCCCCGCGTCTCCATCGACTCCTGCGACGACGTCGAGCACAAGCCCGGCGGCCTGGTCCAGTACGGCTTCACCTTCACGGTCCTCAAGACCGCCGACGAGCCGCTGTTCACGATCTACCGCGCCAAGCCCGCAGCGTAGGCGACGGCGCCATAACGAGAACGCCGCCCCGGTTCTGCCGGGGCGGCCCTTTATCTAGGAGGAAAGATGAACAAGGACTACCTCGCAATGATGGACGAGGGCGAGCTCGAGGCCTACGCCAAGGTCCTCGGCTTCACGACCGCCGCCGCGCAGACGGCGGCGGACAAGGCGAAGCTCATCGAGCGGAAGCGCGGCCGCTGCGCCGAGCTGACCGTGCTCGGCATCGCCATGAGCATCCCCGTCAAGCGCGCGCACGACCGCCGCTTCATCGACGCCATGAACAAGGAGGACCGCACGACCGAGGAGCTCGACGGGGCGTTCCGCTTCCTCCTCGGCGACGAGCAGTACGCGAGCCTCATGGAGGCCGTGACCGAGGACGACGGCACGCAGGACGACGACGCGCTGGGCTACGCATACAACAAGCTGCTCTACTCGGCCGAACTAAAAAACTTCTAGAGCTCGCCGACCTCGAGGAGCGCCACCTGCCCCTGCTCAGGCACGACTTCAGGGCCTACTACGGCTGCTGCTACGACGAGGTCGGCGCCGCCGAGGCGTACGACCTCGTGAGGACGCTGCCGGACGGGTCGCTCACCGTGGCTGCCCTCCACCCGGAGCGCAGCTGGACGCAGGAGCGGCACCTGGCGGCAGACATCGTGGACAGCGTCTACGCGGCGGCGACCGCCCTGTGCGGCGGCAGAGCATCGGACGCCCCGAGAACTCCCCGCCCACAGGATGTAGCGGCCGCCGGCGTCGCGGCAGAGCGCGCGGCGTCGGTCCGCGACCGCATCGAGAACACCGAGTGGGTGGAGGTGACGGATGGCTGAGATCGGACGCGCGGACCTGCTGATCGTCCCCAGGTTCGACAACCTGACCAAATCGGTCGAGTCCGCGCTCGGCAAGTGCGAGGGGCAGGCGAGCAAATCCGGCTCCAGCCTCGGCAAGAGCACCGGCTCCGGGTTCGGGAGGGGGCTGGCCGGCTCCGGCGCGATGATAGGCGCCTTCTCGACGCTCACGTCGAAGGCCATGGACTCCATCTCGTCCCATGTCGGGTCGGCGATCAGCCGCTTCGACACGCTCAACAACTACCCGAAGGTCATGCAGTCCCTCGGGTACTCCGCCGATTCCGCCAACGCATCGATCGACAAGATGTCCGACCGCCTGTCGACACTGCCCACCAGGCTCGACGACATGGTCTCGGTCGTCCAGGGCATCACCGCCACGGTCGGTGACCTCGACAGGGCCACCGACGTCGGCCTCGCGCTCAACGACATGCTCATCGCCTCGGGCAGCTCTACCCAGCTGTGCTCGGCGGCGATGGAGCAGTTCCGCCAGATCCTCTCCAAGGGCAAGCCCGAGATGGAGGACTGGCGCTCGCTGACGACGGCCGCACCGGGCCAGATGGACCAGCTGGCGAAATCCATGCTCGGCCCCACGGCGAACGCCAACGACCTGTACGCGGCGCTCGGCGGCGGGGGCAAGGACCCGACCATCACGCTCGACCAGCTCATGGACAAGATGGTCGAGCTCGACACGCAGGGCGGCGCGAGCTTCGCGTCCTTCAAGGACCAGGCCGAGACCGCGGCCGGCGGCGTCCAGACGAGCATCCAGAACATGTCGAACGCCGTTACGAAGGGCGTCACCGGCACGCTCGAGGCGGTCGGCAGGAACAACATC
This sequence comes from uncultured Collinsella sp., assembly GCA_959026725.1. Taxonomy (GTDB): domain Bacteria; phylum Actinomycetota; class Coriobacteriia; order Coriobacteriales; family Coriobacteriaceae; genus Collinsella. The sequence continues at coordinate 45,582 of CAUFMG010000014.1, read as the reverse complement.
GCCGGGGTGCTCGACGACGCGAAGGGCGCCGTGAACGGCTTCTTCAAGGTCGTCAACGGCGACGTCTCGGCGTCGATGCCGATGGTCAAGCAGCTCTACGGCGGGTTCAAGAGCCTGGCGCCCGAGATCGTTTCGGGGGCGGCGGGCATCGCGGCGTGGCAGAAGGCGGTGCCAGTCCTCTCCGGCGTCGCGAGCGGCGTGGGCAAGGCAACCGAGGCGTTCAAACTCGCCCGCGGAGGCGCCGGCACGTTCGCCGAGGCGCTCGATGCGGTGGGCGTCGGCTTCAACCCGGTCGCGATCGGCTGCACCATTGCAGCGGCGGGCATCGGCATACTCATCGAGAAGCAGGTCGAGTGGCAGGCCCGCACGGACGCGCTGAACAAGGCCACGACCGGCCTGGTCGACGCGGCCTCAAACACCGTGGCGCTCGAGTCCTACGCCGGCAGGGTCGAGAATGTAGGCAAGAAGTCCTCCTTCTCGGCGATGTCAGTCGACGAGCTCGCCGAGTCGATCGGCAAACACGTCGACGCCATGAACGAGAACACGAGGGCCGCCGAGTCGCAGATCGCGCAGCTCAACACCGCGCAGCAGATCATCGACAACTACGCCGGCAAGACCGACCTGTCCACCGACGCACAGGGCCGGCTCACCTGGGCGCTCCAGCTGCTCAACGACCAGCTCGGGCTCAACATCTCGGCGCAGGACGTGGCGAACGGGCAGTACGTCGACGCGGACGGCAACGTCAAGAGCCTCAAGCAGTCCATCGACGAGCTCGTCGCATCAAAGAAGAAGGACGCCGAGGTGAGCGCCCTCACGGCGAACCTCACCGAGGCTTACCAGGCCCAGTCCGAGGCGGCAAACACGCTCGCCTCCAAGACGAAGCCCTACCAGGACCGCCTGAAGGAACTCGCCAAGACCTACCCGGAGCTCTCCAAGGGCGAGCTCGAGGCGCTCGCCTGCACCGAGAAGATCGGCAGGGAGTACAACGAGGCGAAGAAGCAGTTCGACTCCGCCTCGGAGAGCATCGACGTCCTCAACGGCAAGCTCGGAGACGCCGCGCTGACCTCGCAGGAGGCCGGCAGCACCTTCGAGCACTTCGCCCAGGCGCAGCTGACGCTCTTCCAGGCGCAGCTCTCGGCCAACGGCGAGACCCTGTCCGCCGTCTCCGGCTCGCTCACGCAGCTCGGCGTCGACACCGAGCAGCTGGCGAGCCTCAGCGACGACCAGCTCGCCAAGCTGGCGCAGGACTACGACGGCACCGCCCGCTCCATCGTCGACGATCTCGACGGGTGGGGCGTCTCGATGGACGAGGGCGCCGCCTCGACGGTCCGCGCGGCGAGCCAGATCCAGGCCGCGCTCGAGGGCATGGGCGGCAAGCTCAAGAAGGCGTTCTCGAAGGAGAACATCGACTTCGGCGCGTTCTCGGACGCCTGCGCCGCCGCCGGCGTGTCGACCGAGACGCTCAACAGCATCGGCTCCGCCAACCTCGCCGCGCTCGCAAGCAACTTCAACGGCAACATCGACCAGATGGTGTGGGCCGTCCAGAACTACAACGCGCAGCCCATCGTCGACAAGAACGGCAACGTTACCGTCAACCAGGCCCAGCTCATGGACGCCCAGGGCAACGTTTACACCTGGAACGGCTCGCAGCTGATGGACAAGAACGGCGTCGTCGACGTGAGCGTCGGCGACCTGCGCGACGCCCAGGGCAACCTCGTGACTTGGAACGGCACGGCTCTCCAGTCCAAGAGCGCCAAGACAAAGGTCGACAAGAAGGAAGTCGACAGGGCGCAGACCTCGGTGGACAAGCTCAACGGCACCAAGCTCAAGAGCAAGGAGATGACCGCCAAGGCGAGCTACGGGACGCTGCCGAAGTGCCAGTCCGCGATGCAGGCGGTGATGAACGAGCCGTTCCACTCAAGGTCGGCGACGATCACCACGACCTACGTGACCGTCAACAGGACGCGCAACGAGAAGGCCGCAGGCGGCATACGGCACGCCGATGGCGGCATCCGCATGCACGCGCACGGAGCCATCGTCGACGCGCCGGTGACCGGCTACCCGCTCGACTGGGTGGGCGAGGACGGCGCCGAGGCAATCGTGCCGCTCACCAACCGAAAGTACTCGGAGCCGTTCGCGGCGACCATCGCCGAGCAGATGGCAAAGCTCGGGGGCCAGCGCGGCGACGTCTACAACATCTACCTCGACGGGTCGGCCCTCGAGGTCGACGAGCGCGTCGCGGAGGCGCTCAGGGCGCTGGTCTCCGAACTCAAGAGGACCGTCAGGACCGGAAGGGGGTAGCAGGTGGCATCAGCGCAGACGACCAGGGGAGGCGTGACGTACTACACCGTCAACCTCTCCACGTCCGTGTCGAACGTGAACGACACCACGGCCCGCATCTACTGGACCGCCACCGTCGACTTCGGAGACTGGTACTACTACGGCGTGCGCCTGCACGTCAAGGTCGGCGGCGTCTGGCGCGCGTCGGGCGACGGCTACACGACCTCCTCCTGGAAGCGCGCCGTCACCGTCAGTGGGTACACCGACGCGGAGCGCAAGGACAACGACTACGACGTCTGGGTCGAGGCGTACACCGAGTCCGTGGCAGTCAACGGCTACGGCGGGGTCGGCGCGACGACCTCCTGCGGCGAGGGCGCCAGGATCGGCAAGGTCCCGGCATACGAGCCCGCGGCCCCGACCGGCCTCAGGGTCACGCGCTCGACCGACGGGACAACCGAGCTCGAGTGGGTCAACCACCCGGACGACGATGCCAGGAAGTACTACGACGGCATCAACGTCTACCGCCATGCCAACGGCGGCGACACCGAGAACCCATACAACAGCGTCACGATCTCCAACTGGCGCGACACGTCGACATCGGCAAACAATTACTACGACTACGACGTAAGGGCGCGCTGGCGAGGCGGCACGTCGGAGAGAACGAGCTCCGTGCGCGTCTACAAGACGCCCTCCCCACCGGCATCGGTCTCGCTATCGCGCTCCGGCGACGGCGAGGTCTCGCTGGTCGTCAGGGGTCCCGATATCCCGTTCTGGATTAGCGGCTTCGATGTCCGCGCGACCTCCGACGGCGGCAGGACCTACAAGCCCCGCGCCCTTACCGCCGACAGACAGGAGCCGGGCGTCTGGACCATGACCGACCCGTCTGCCGTGGCGGGAGAGAAGGTCGTCTACGAGGTTCGCACCTACCGCGAGAAGCCCGTGGCGGGCGCGGGGGACACCGTCTTCTCCGCGTGGACGGCATCCAACGCCGTGGCCACGATCTGCCCGCCGTACGCGCCGGCCGTCTCGGGGGCCGAGCCCGCCTACCCGACGGGGTCGACGGCGACCATCGGCTGGACGCGGAACCACCCCGACGGCACCGCGCAGTCGGCGGCCCAGATAGAGCTGATCCAGCCGGACGGCAAGACCGTCCCGCACTACATCACCGGCCCCGCCTCGGCGACAACCCTGAGCCTGTCGGTGAAGGGCACCTATCGCCTGCGCGTGCGCACCAAGGGCGCCGACCCGTCATGGGGCGCGTGGTCGGAGTACGCAGTGTTCAGGGTCGCCGACCCGCCGCAGGCGTTCTTCACGACCCCCACGGAGGACGGCGAGGCCGTCGTCGAGCTCCCGCTGCGCGCCGCCTGGACCGCTGTCGACGAGACGGGCATCACCTATCAGCGCCTGAGGCTGCTGCGCGGCGGCTCAGCGGTCATCGACACGTCGGTCGCCGCGGGCGAGCGGTCGCACGAGATAGCCTCCGGCCTGGAGAACAGGTCCGCGTACGTCCTCGAGCTCACCGTCCGCGGCGGCTCGAGCCTGTCCACGACCGTCACCCGTTCGTTCTCGACCGACTGGCTCGTGCCCGCCACGCCCATCGTCAACGTCTCCTACGACGAGGCGCTCGCGGCCGTCGTCACGGTGCGAGACGGCATCTCCGAGTTCGCCGTCAGGGACCACAAGCTGCGCGGCCCCATGGCCATGACGCCCGAGGGCAACATCCGCATCAGGGGCGGCATGTCCATAAAGGGGACGCGCGCAACCGTCCACAGCCTCCCGCCGTGCGCCTCGTTCGATATCGAGCGCGTGCTCGCGGACGGCTCGAGGCTCCTGCTCGCGAGCGGCCTCAAGTCCGGGCAGAGCGTCATCGACCGCCTGCCGCCGCTCAACGTCGGGTTCTCCTACGTCGCGCGCGGCTACGCGGCCTCCGGAACCACCTCGACGACCGAGGTGGGGACCGTGTGCCCGTGCGACGGGTTCGCCCTCAACTTCGGGTCGGACGCCTCCGAGGTCGTCGTGGGCGACAGGAACATGGGCGGCCCGCCGCAGTACTCGGCGAGCCCCGAGCGCGAGCGCGACCAGTTCCACTTCGTCGGCGGCGGCCTGCCCATGGGGTTCGAGAGCGGCAACCTCTCGATGAAGGAGTCGATGGAGTTCACGATCGAGGAGGACGACTACCTGCGCGTCCGCGGCCTGTTCGGCCGCTACGGAAGCGCCTGGGTGCGACCCCATCTGGGCGACCGCGGCTTCGCCGCCGTCACGGGGACGCTCACCAGGTGCGCGCCTGAGGACTACAGGGTGTCCGTATCGACGAAGAGGGAGCGATGGAGGGAGCCCAACGGTGTCGGATGATATCTGGCTCGCGTCGTTCAGGACCTCCTACCGGTACGCCCGCGTTTCGCGGTCGACCGGCCTGGAGACCGGCGCCATCGAGTGCTTCACCGGCGGGAGCATCAGCCGCAACCAGGACACGGACACCTATGAGTCCGCATCGCTGGACTACGTCGGCAGGCTCGACATGGGCAACGACTTCGTGCGCATCTACCTCGACGCGGAGGACCCGATCTCGGGCGCGTCGCGCACCGTGTGCCTGGGGACCTTCGAGTGCTCGACGCCGTCCCGCACGGTGAGCGGCGAGGTGGCGACCGGCATCGCGACGCTCTACGGCAGACTCCACGACCTCGCGAAGGACGACTTCGACGAGCCGTACACCGTGCCGGCCGGCGCAAACGCGGTCTCCGCGGCCAAGGCGATCGCGGAGGGGTGCGGGCTCGAGGTGGTCGCGGAGCCGAGCGACTACACGCTGTCAACGGCATGGGTCTTCGGGATCGCCGCCACGGCGGACACGCCGGACAACAAGCTGGGCGCGGTCAACAGGCTGCTCTCGGCCGCAGGATTCAGGAGCGCGTCGACCGACGCCTACGGGCGCGTGCTGTTCAGGCGTTACCTGGAACCGGCGGCGAGGCCGATCGACCACACCTTCTCAGAGGGCGAGGACTGCCGGGTGCTTCCCGACCTCACCGACGAGCAGGACGACTTCGACGCGGTGAACGTGGTGCACGTCGACTTCGCTACCCAGGGCGAGAGCGTCAGGGGAACGGCCTCGGACGACAGCCCGCAGAGCGAGTGGTCGACCGTCTCCACGGGCCGCCGCATCGTGAAGCGGTACCAGTACAGCGACCTCCCGTCAGGGGAGAGCGTCATCGCCGGCGGCTCCTACCCGCTCGCCGGAGACGGCACCCACGACAGCGCGACCTTCAGGTGCAGTGGCGGCGGGGGGACCATCGAGACCGTCGGCGTTTCCGGGTGCCCGATCGGCGGCATCAGCCAGGCGATCCGCATCACGAAGGGGTCGGGCTCCGGTGAGATCGGCATCGCCCAGGACAAGATATTCCTCAAGAAGGGCCAGCCGTACACCGAGTCCGTCTACCTCTACGCGTCGCAGAGGGTGCAGGTGAGGGTCCAGCCAATCTGGCGCGAGGACGACGGGGGAGAGACCGCGACGGTCGCCATCGGGCCAGGCTGGACGAGGCTGTCGCTCACGGCCACCCCGGCCAAGTCCGAGGAATACAGCGCGGGCTACATCTACCTTGCCGCTAGCGCGCCGACCGGATCGTACATCGACGTAGCGCAGGTCAAGGTCGAGGAGGGCGTTGTGGCAACGCAGTTCGCGGTCGAGGCTGCGAACGAGAAGGCGGCGAGCCTGCTCGCCACCGAGTGCTCGGTCATCCGCCGCCCGATCATCACGGCGATCTTCAACCCGTCGGCGGACGTCTACTCGGCGTGCGCCATCAGGCTGCCGTCTGTCGGGATCGAGCTCGCCCGCGCCTGCATCCGGAAGATGGACCTCGAGCTCTCGATGGGATGCCCCATGAGGATCGAGCTCCGCATGTACATGAGGGGTGATGCCTCGTGAGCGCCATGCCGTCCCTGGCCGCGGACCTCGCCGATATCGTCGCCGGCCCTTCGGCGCCCGGCGTCTCGATCGCCTACGGCACCGTCGTCGCGGCGGACTCCAGGACCGTCGACGTGCGCATCGGGGGCTCGGTTGTCGCCGGCATCTGCATGACGACGTCCTGTCGGGGCGCGGCGCCCGGTCAGCGCGCCATCCTCATCGGGTCGCCGCCGCTCTGGACGGCGATCGGGATCATCGCTTGATTATCGTGCGGGCGCAGGCCCGCGGAAGGGAAGCCGCATGGCCAACAACAGCGACGGGTCCGCCGTCTACGAGGTGAAGGTCGGGGAGGACGACTATATCGACGGCCTCGACGTGACGGAGAGCGACGGTAGCATCACCACCTACCTGTTCCGCCCGGCAAACTACGACGAAGTCGAGGCGGCGCGAAAGAGGGCCGAGAGCGCCGCGTCGCTGGCGAGCAGCGCCGCAGGCACCGCAAAGACCCAGGCATATGACGCCAACGTCGCCGCCGGAGCTGCCAGAACGGCCGCCGCGAAGTGCTCGACTGCCACCGAGAACGCCAACGCCGCCGTTCAGAAGGCGAATGCCGCGAACGATACCGCAAGCGCCTCGACTGCGCTGGCGAGCAATGCGGCCGCCGCGGCCAACGGCGCGGCGTCTCATGCCGAGGCCGCAGCGAACCAGGCGCTGCAGATCGCGAACTCGGTGGCGCAGGGCGCCGGCGGCGAATCCGATATCGCGGAGCTGCGCCGTCAGAACGGCCAGCTCGCGACGATGCTCGCCGACGCGACAGACAAGTTCATCTACATGGACGGGACCGTCTACTGCCCGGCATCCAAGGCGTCGGTGTCCGGCGACACGGTGTCGTTCGGCGGCACGTGCTCGGTCTCGGGCAGCACGGTAACCCTTGCCTAAGGAGGATAAATGGCAAATGCAAAGACGCTGGTCGTCGGCGGCCAGTCGCTCAACGTCATCGACGATACCGCGCGCAGCAACGCGCAGACGGCGCTCAACAACGCCGAGTACAACCGCCAGGGCCAAATCGGCAAGTACGGCGGGCAGAGCATCGCCACCATCCTGGCGGGAGAGATCGGCAGCGGCAGCGTGTACGACGCGCTGCACAAGCGAGCGGCGGCCGGCAACTTCGCGGGCCTTCGCGTCGGGGACTACATCGACGTGCCTCTCGTGAGCGCGTCCGCCGTCACCACCCAGCAATCTGCGCGGTTCCTGCTTGCCCACATCGACCCGTACCTCTACTGCGGCGACAACAGCAAGGGCCACCATATCGCGTTCGTGGCGTCCGCCCCCGTGGCCGTGGCAAAATCCGTGACAGGCGTGGCAAACGACAGCTTCCTGATGTGGAACACCACCAACACGAACCAGGGCACCGCCGACGTGAAGAACCCGTACCTGAACAGCAACCTCAAGGCGTGGGAGAAGCTGTTCGAGGCGTGCCTGCCCGAGGGGCTGACCAAGTACCTGCTCACCCAGCGCGTCCTGCTGGAGGAGCGGTACAGCGCAAGCGGTACGCTCAACGACTCCAACTCGTGGAGCTGGCAGGATATCGGCAAGGTGTTCTCGCTGTCGGAGATGGAGGTGTACGGCTGCCCCGTGTGGGGGACGAAGGGCTACAGCGTCGGCTTCGACTGCCAGTGGGACCTGTTCCGCGACACCGCTCACCGAATCAACGGAAATCGGTGCGGCTGGTGGCTGCGTTCCGTCATGGGTGGCTCGGCGTCCGACGTGTGCTACGTCAGCGACAACGGCAATGCCTCCTGCACCTCGGCGGCGAGCGTCTGGGTTCGCCCCCGCCCCGGCTTCCTCGTCGGCTAGCCAGCCGAGTGCTCTATACTCTGCTTCTAGGCGACCGCCTTGCGCGGTCGCCTCCTGCCCGCGAAGCGGGCCGTTTTTTGCCAGTTCCCCAGGAGGTGCCATGAGCGGCGTCTACCAGCGAAACCGCGAGGTTTCCGAGTACAAGTTCTTCACGCAGGCCATCGCCATCCGCGTGGAGGTCAACAAGTTGATGGCGTCCTCCTCGGTAGTGCCCAAGGCCTACAGGCTGCTAAACGCGGTGCCGACCGTGGAGACGGCGCGCAGCATCGTGTACAACGTCAACCGCGCCGACTGCTTCTACCCCAACACCTCGTTCAACGCGCTGGAGAGGAAACGCTACCTGACGCTGGCCATAGCGGACTGCGAGCAGCTTATTCTGGACATGCAGTGCCTCATGGATATCGGCCTGCCCGTGAACGCCAACCGCTTCGAGGAGCTGGCGGGAATGGTCGAGGAGGAGATCAAGCTGCTGAAGGGCGCGCGCAAGAACGTGCGCGTCACCGGCAAGAAGTCCACCGAGGAGCGCATAGCCGAGGCCGAGGCCGAGCTAGAGCGCCTGCGTTCGCTATAATGGGAGGCGGTCCCGCCTTGTATATCGGTACAACTGGTGGCTGCGTTCCGTCATGGGTGGCTCGTCGTCCGACGTGTGCTACGTCAACAACAACGGCAATGCCAACTACAACTCGGCGACGAACGTCTGGGTTCGCCCCCGCCCCGGATTCCCTTATTGCCAGACCGAGTAGGCCCCAGAGCCGAAAGCAGAGCGCGAAGAGGAAGGAAGGCGCGACCGTCGGGCATGCGCCCGTAAATACGCACCCCGCGAGGGTGGCCGGACGCTGCTTGCATGGCGCGGCGCTCTGTGGCTTCGCCGCGTTTCATGGCCATACCTCAAGCGGCTGCCAGAGCCACATTGCAAGCCGCGCGGGGTGCCTCCTGTGAACTCCGAGCAAAGGCGGGCGGCGCGCCGCAAGCGCCGCGAGGAGAAGCGCGCGCAGGCCAAGGCCGAGCGCGTCAAGGCGTGCACGCTTGAGACCGTGGCCGACCTCAACAGCCTGTGCAAGGCATCGAAGCAGGCCGCGCGCGGCGTGATGTGGAAGGCATCCACGCAGCGTTATATGAAGGACTACCTGCGAAACGCGGTCAAATCGAGGAACGACCTTCTGGAGGGCCGCGACATATGCCGGGGCTTCATCCGCTTCGACCTGTGGGAGCGCGGCAAGCTGCGCCACATCAGCGCCGTGCACTTCCCAGAGCGAGTGATTCAGAAGTCGCTTTCTCAGAACGCCCTCGTACCCGCGATAGTCCCGACGCTCATAACGGCCAACTCCGCCAACATCAAGGGGCGCGGCACCGACTACGCCCTGAAGCTGCTCAAGCGCCACCTGGCCGACCACTGGCGGCGGCACAGACGCGAGGGATACATCCTTTTGGGCGACTTCTCAGATTACTTCGCCCGCATAGCCCACGAACCCGTCAAGCGGCAGGTGTCCGACGCACTGCTCGATCCGCGCGTGGTCGCCCTCGAGCACCGCCTGATAGACGCACAGGGCGAGGTGGGCCTGGGTCTGGGCAGCGAGCCGAACCAGATATGCGCGGTGGCCCACCCCAACCGCATCGACCACTACGTGACCGAGATGCTGCGCTCCGAGGCCTACGGGCGCTATATGGACGACTTCTACCTGATCCACGAGAGCAAGGAATACCTCCAGGTGTGCCTGCTGCTGATAGGGCGCAAGTGCGCCGAGCTTGGTATAGAGCTGAACCCGCGCAAGACCCGCGTGGTGAAGCTCACGCGCGGCTTCACGTGGCTGAAGAAGCGCATCTTCTACACGGAGACGGGCCGCATAGTCGTGAAGCCGTGCCGAGACTCCATAACGCGGGAGCGCCGCAAGCTCAAGAAGATGGCCCGCATGGTCGCCGATGGCGTCATGACCCCCGAGCAGGTGGAGCAGAGCTACCAGAGCTGGCGCGGCGGCATGAAGCGGCTGGACGCGCACCGCAGCGTTTTGGCCATGGACGCGCTGTACCGCAGCCTGTTCGAAAATCTCGCGCGGGAGGGGGGGTGCTCAATGCAGGCCAACCCGAGGGACGATTCAAGCGGAGGCAAGCCCTCGCAATAGCGGAGAACCGGCAACTCAAAGCAGCGGCCTAAGCGAGGCGGCTGCGAAATAACAGAAGCATCGAAGGCGTGCCGCGGCGCGCCTTCTTCCTTTGCGCCCATCAAAGCGGCTCGGCAATCTCACGGCGCTAATACGATGACGGCACATTCCCCGACAAGAGAGGAGTCCGCATGGACACTGAGGAAGACACGCCGCGCCCCAACGATCTTCAAGATGGCACCATGGCCGAGGTCAACGCCCTGCGCGATCTGCTGTCGCAGATCGGCGACCCCGACGCGGCGCACGACGCGGGCGTTATCGACGATGACGAGTACGCTGAGCGGAAGGCGCGAAAGCTCGCCTACACCGCGGCCGTCGCCGCCTACGGAAAGGGTGAGGCCCCGGACGTGGACAAGCTGCTTGAGCAGATGCGCGAGAAGGTCGCCGAGCCCAGCCAAACCGAGACCAACACGGCAAACATCGACTACCTGATGATGACGGTCGGGGGTGAACAGTAATGGCGGGACGCGTCAAGGCTGCAACCACGGCGGCGCACTCGAAGAACTATGACAAGGTGAGGCGCTACTACGAGCGCGGCCTCTGGACCAAGGCCATGGTGCATCGAGCCGTGGCCTGCAAGTGGATCACATGCGACGAATATGAGGAGATCGTCGGAGAAGAGTACGCGGAGGAGGCTTAGGGTGCCGGCGCTGAGCATCGGGGAGGCAACGTCGGTCCTCTCGGCCGCCGTTGTGATTGTCACGTTCTTCATCGGGCGCGTCTCCGTATCCAAAACATCGTCTGCCAAGGAGCAGCGGACCGAAGACAAGCTCGACAGCCTTTGCGGCGACACGAGCGAGATCAAGGACGGCGTCAAGGAGATCAACCGCAAGCTCGACGACCACGGCGAGCGCCTCACGAAAGTCGAGCAACAGGTCATCACCTTGTTCAACCGGCTCGACCGCGTCGAGAAGAATTACGACCTGCATCACGGTATCGGCGGGTCAGATTAGGAGCTGAAAAATGAAAATCAACTGGGCCCTTCGCTTCAAGAATAAGCAGACGCTCGCGGCATTGGCCGCCACCGTAATCAGCGCAGCCTATCAGGTGCTCGGAATCCTCGGAGTCGTGGCGCCTATCTCCCAGGGGTCGCTCATCCAGCTCGTCGGAATTATCCTGACCGTTCTCGCCGGCTTCGGCGTGATCGTCGATCCGACCACCAAGGGCGCGTCGGACTCGAAGCGTGCCATGTCGTACAGCGAGCCCCATGCCGCATATGACGCCAAGGCGGTTGAGTAGGCCATGGCCATCACACAGCGCGAGGCCTTCGCGCAGGTCATGGAACACCTCGTCTCCCATGATGGGGGCGGCGGTCACGGATACTCGCAGGCCAACCGCATGGGGGACGGAACGACCGAGACGATTTGTCTGTCCGACGGCACCACCGTCACTATTGCCGGTGGCGATCGCGACTGTTCCTCGGCCGTAGTGACCGCCCTCCGCGCGGTCGGCGTCAATACCTTCGGAGCCTCGTATACCGGAAACATGCGGGAGCAGCTGCTCAAGACGGGCCTATTCGGCTGGCGTAAGATGGGCGTCAAGTCCGCCCAGCGTGGAGACATCTACCTCAACGAGAAGTGCCACACCGCCGTGTGCGTCTCTCCCTATGGATCAGCTCGCGGCGACCTCTTGGCTCAATTCTCCATTTCTGAAAAGGGGACCGTCACCGGCACCAAGGGCGACCAGACCGGGCGCGAGTCCAACATCAAGGCGTACTACAACTACCCATGGGACGGCACGCTCTACTGGCTTGGCGACGGAAAGACGCTAAACGGGTCCAATACCGAAGTCGCGGACAATACGGTCCCGAGCCTCGGAGACACGCGATATTTCGGCCCGAAGATGGCCAAGGAGCTGCAACGCCAGCTCGGCACGACTGCCGATGGCGTGATCTCCGGTCAATGGCCGGCGAATGAGCGATACCTTTGGGCATGCGACCGCGGCGTAATCGAGTACGTCAAGGGCGGGGTTGGCTCGAATGCCGTCCGCGCCCTGCAGGACAAGGTCGGATGCAAAGTCTATCCCGTGGTCGGCGGTGTTCAGGCGCGACAGATGGGTTCGGGAACGGTCTTCAAACACCAGCAGTGGCTCATCGCTCAAGGTATCTCGTGCGGATCATCGGGTGCGGACGGATACCAGGGCCGCGACACCAACGTCGCCATCGGCCAAGCGCTCGTCAAGCAACTCTATCGATAGGTGTGCATATGAATCCATTTGATATCTGTTTTATTGTCGGCGCTGCTGCAGGACTGCTGACCGGTCTTCTCGGATTGGCAATCGTGCGCGTCGGCAGCCAAAAAGACTTTAGAAATTGATAGATGCAGCCCCTCCCCGGCATGAACTGCCGGGGAGGGGCTTTATGCATTGCCGGATATCCGTCAATATCCGTTCTGCAATGCAGTTTCAGTGCGGTGAGAGCGTGTGGAAACATAACTACCTGCGATTTTGCTGCTACAAGGCACTCCATAACATCACGTTCAAGACTCTTAATCCCAAGGTCCAGGGTTCGACCCCCTGACGGCCCACCAAAGATCGTTAAAGCGACTGGCTCAGGCTGGTCGCTTTTTTGTTGACCTCGCATGGGGTCGAACCCGTCGGGGCGCGGAGCTGAGGAAATGCGTAAGCATTTGCCAGCGCAGCGCGCAAGGCGCGAAGCGCCGCAGCGGCCGCCTGCGCAGCAGGCTGACCCCCTGACGGCCCACCCAAAGATTGTTAAAGCGACTGGCTTAGGCTGGTCGCTTTTTTGTTGACCTCGCATTGGGTCGAACCCGAAGGGGTGCGGCCGCTTTCGCAGATCGAGCCTACCCTGGGGATCGGTAAAACCGTCAGTACCCTCCTTGAGTTTCTTCTCGTCTGCCTTCACACGACGCTCGAGCTTTTTTGTATCCTCGGCAGGCGGTAGGTTCTCGGGGACAATTCCGCGGTCGATGAGGCTGCCACGCACGCTTGTGTTGTTCTCGACGTGCTCTTGCTTGATCTGGTCCAGACCGTACAGGTCGTGTTCCTCGGCGTTGAAGGCCGTCATCGAGTTCGTAAGGTCCTTTGCTTTGATGAGGACATCGGCTAACCTGTCCGCCAATGCCGCGCTCTTGGGTACGCCGAGCTGCTGCTTCATTTCCGCCGTGCTTCTGCCGCCGAACAACGCTTCATCGCCCTTCGACTTGATGATCGCGAATCCTTTGGAGTCTACGCCGCGTTTGAACGCAATACCCGAGAGCTGTTTCTCTGAATCGGATAGCGAGTGGCGCGCCTGCGAGCGCTGAATCTCTGCGAAGCGCTGTTCTATGAGCTCCTGTCGGCGTGTCTGCACGGCGAAGTACGCCTGTGCGAGAGCGATCTCGGGCTTGTTTGGGTCTTCGTTTTGGGCGATTAAATAGCATGCGTAGCGTGTCAGCTTGTAGTCTTTTACGGCTCGTTTGGCGATGCCGGCATCTACCATTTTGCTGGCCTCAGCAAAATGGGCGGCAACAGGCATTTTATTGGTGTCACACGATGCCATGGATCTCTTAACCGCAGTCTCAAAATTACGCCATTGGGTGTATCCGAGGGGTTCCATTAAATCGCGTGCGAGCCAATACTCAACGCCGTCTTCTACATGGGCGTAGCTGTCAAGTTCGACACGCCATTTCTCGATATCCCTGCTGTCCATATCTCTTCCTTTCTGTTCGTTTGTCTACGTGGACTATGTCGACTCCGTATTCAGAATGAGTATATTTGCCCGTGCGGACACGAATGGGCCCCGTGCCACTTCGAGCTCACGGGGCCCATGGATATCGATTGGTTGTGTTCTGCTTTAGATGGGTGTCCGGTTTAATCCGCTCGATAGTGCGAACCCAGACTTTCGGTTCGCTTGCGCATAGCTTTGACCATCTCCGTTGCCAACTGAATCTGCGACTGTAGGCGGGCGAGGGCTGCGATCTCGCTGTCATCGGCATGCGGCTTGCTCAGCGCCATGGCCTTGTCTTGCAGGCTTTCAAGCTGTTGCAGAGCCTCGGATAGGCCCGTCTCGGTTCGGTTGATCATGCAATAGGTGCTCATCGTGTGCTTAAGGCCGTGTGTCAGGCGTTCAGCATCTGTTGTGGCAATGCCGTAGTGGGGGAGGTCGATATCCGCCTTCGGGGCCACCTCAGGTGCATTCTGCGCTGCAAGGGCTGCCGATGCGCCCGCGATGCGTCCGAACACGATGCCGTTGGCGCTTGATAAGCCACCAATGCGGTCGGCACCGTGCATGCCGCCTGTCGCCTCGCCGCAAGCGTAGAGGCCCTCAACGCCCGTGTGCGCGGTCTTATCGATCTTGATGCCGCCGTTAGCGGCGTGGGCATACATCGCAACGCGCATCTCGTCAGTCGGGGCGATGCCGTGCTCGTCTTGCAGCCAGGTGGCAAAGGTCTGCACAAACTCTGGGACATCCTCGCGGGGGAAGTCGTAGTGGAGTGCCAGGCCTTCGGCACCTGCCTGATCGATGACGAGATCGATAGCGCGGGAGGCCAAGCATGACGTGAAGGGACCATATCCAGAGCGCTGCTCGAGCAGGTCGTCCAGCTTGTCGTCGGCAATATCTACCGGCTGGTCTACATGTACGTAGCGCCAGGTTTTCTCGTTGAAGACCAGGTTGCGCTTGGGCTCGATGAAGCCGGGCATCATCTGCATGAACTCTATATTAGTAAGTGTTGCGCCGTGCGCCAGCGCGATGGCCTGCGAGGAGCTGAGCACATCAGCCGACGTAAGGCTGCGCTCGAACAGGCCGCCTGTGCCACCGGCTGCGATGATCGTGGCCTTGGCAGCAAAGGGCACGATTCGATTTTCGGTGAGGTCGTAGAGTACGGTTCCGGTTATTCTGCCGTTCGTGTCCTCAACAAGGTCAATAAGCTCATGGCGGGGGAGCAGGCGAATGCCGAGCGACTCGATCCAGGTCGTCAGAGCGTCCTCAAGGGGCTTGCGGGTGAGGCCGCGCCACATGCGCGTCTTGTGGTCAAAGCAGGGGATAAACTGCTTTTGCTGAGCACTCTCGGCGCTTTGCGGACGCTGAAGCTCAACGCCCAGGTCTTGCTCGAGCCATTCAATTGCATGGGGAATGCCGTGGACAAACGTCTGGACAAGCTCGGGGTCGGCGACGCCGCCACCAACGGTCTGAATGGTGTCGATGAGGTCTTGTTCGTCGTCTTCGTTAACGGGTCCGATAAGCCCCAGGCCCCAGGTTCCGGGGAAGAAGCTCGATCCACTCATAGTCTTGCCGGCGCTTGCCACGGTGACGGTTGCGCCCGTGCGTGCCGCTTCGATGGCGGCGCAAAGGCCCGCAATGCCAGATCCAATTACCAGTACATCAGTCGATTCCATCGGATTCCTTTCTCGTCCGGCGCATTGTCGCACGGGTGATCGGCAATGGGGCCGCAAAGACCCGGCAAATCGGTAAAGGGCAAATATGGCAGGTGGGCGTCATGGACGCTCTGGCGCTCCATCTCTTCACATCTCGTATTTCGCCCCAGCTGATATATCGACATTAGCTACCCTGCGACAGCGCAAACAAAAAGAGCCGCTACCCGGGTGGGTAGCGGCTCCAAAGCTCAACTATATGAGCATCGCGCGGGCGCGATTAGGCCTTGAGGGCCTCCTCGACGGCGACAGCGCAGGCGACGGTGGCACCGACCATGGGGTTGTTACCCATGCCGATGAGACCCATCATGTCGACGTGCGCAGGCACGGAGGAAGAACCGGCGAACTGGGCGTCGGAGTGCATACGGCCCATGGTGTCGGTCATGCCGTAAGAGGCAGGGCCGGCGCCCATGTTGTCCGGGTGCAGGGTACGGCCAGTGCCGCCACCAGAAGCGACGGAGAAGTACTTCTTGCCAGCCTCGAGGCGCTCCTTCTTGTAGGTGCCAGCGACGGGGTGCTGGAAGCGCGTGGGGTTGGTGGAGTTACCGGTGATCGAGATGTCGACGTTCTCGTGCCACATGATGGCAACGCCCTCGCGGACGTCGTCGGCGCCGTAGCAGTTGACGGCGGCGCGGGGACCATCGGAGTATGGGATGGTCTCGACGACCTTGAGCTCGCCCGTGAAGTAGTCGAACTGGGTCTTCACGTAGGTGAAGCCGTTGATGCGGGCGATGATCTGAGCAGCGTCCTTGCCCAGACCGTTGAGGATGACGCGCAGCGGCTTCTTGCGAGCCTTGTTGGCGTTCAGAGCCAGGCCGATAGCACCCTCAGCGGCAGCGAAGGACTCGTGACCTGCCAGGAAGGCGAAGCACTCGGTGTCGTCGGAGAGCAGCATAGCGCCCAGGTTGCCGTGGCCCAGACCGACCTTGCGGTCCTCGGCGACGGAGCCGGGAACGGTGAAGGCCTGGATGCCCTCGCCGATGATGGCGGCAGCCTCAGAAGCGGACTTGGCGCCACGCTTGACAGCGAGAGCGCAACCGAGGGTGTAGGCCCACTCGGCGTTCTGGAAGGCGATGGACTGGGTGTTGTTGACGATCTCACGCGGGTTGAAGCCCTTGTCGGTGCAGATCTGCAGAGCTTCCTCGAGGGAGGCGATGCCGTTGTCGGCGAGGCACTTGTTGATCTTGTCAGCGCGGCGCTCGTAACCTTCGAACGTAACAGTCATAGTTATTTCCCTCCCTTTCTACTCGTGAACCGGGAACACGCTGGCGACGGAGTGAGTCTCCTCGTCGGTGCGCGGGTCGATGTACTTGGCAGCGTTCTCCCACTGACCATAGTGGCCCATAGCGCCAGCGATGGCCTCCTCGGGGGTCTTGCCGGCCTTGACGGCGTCGGTGAACTTGCCGAGGTTCAGGAACTCGAATGCGATGATCTCGTTCTTGTCGTTGAGAGCCATGCGGGTGACGTAGCCCTGAGCGAGCTCGAGGTAACGAGCGCCCTTGGCCTTGGTGCCGAACATGGTGCCGACCTGAGAGCGAAGGCCCTTGCCGAGGTCGTCGAGGGAGGCGCCCACGGGCAGGCCGCCCTCGGAGAACGCGGTCTGGCTGCGGCCGTAAACGATCTGCAGGAAGATCTCGCGCATAGCAACGTTGATGGCGTCGCAGACGAGGTCGGTGTTGAGGGCCTCGAGGATGGTCTTACCGGGAAGGATCTCGGAAGCCATGGCGGCAGAGTGGGTCATGCCCGAGCAGCCGATGGTCTCAACGAGGGCCTCCTCGATGATGCCGTCCTTGACGTTCAGCGTGAGCTTGCAGGCGCCCTGCTGAGGTGCGCACCAACCCACACCGTGCGTAAGACCGGAGATGTCGGAAATCTCCTTAGCCTGGACCCACTTGCCCTCCTCGGGGATGGGTGCGGGGCCGTGGTATGCACCCTTGGCAACGGGGCACATGTTCTCCACTTCCTGTGAGTACTGCATGCCTCTCCTCTCTATCGTGTTGGCGTCCCGTCTGGGGGTCGTGGCTGGCGATTGCCGGGCGACCCTTCGAAAGGGACATGACATGCAGCCCCTATAATACCGCGAAATGCACGGAATATTCGGCGAACGGCTCAGTTTTCGTAGCGAGAAGTCCGGAAGTTTTAATTGAAACGGTTTAACCCTATGTTATGTGGTCGTGAACTTCCGTAGAGGGGGTCCTTCTTGGGCAAGCTTTTGGTCAGCTCTTGTAAGCGTTACAGGGGTTGACCTGTTGCAACGGTGCCGTTCGCCGCCTGATTACTGCCTTTGGCCGCGCGAGTGTATTGTTTTGCGTGAATGTTTTGATGGCACGCTTCAATCGTGCTGTATTGGATGGCAAGCAGATCCCGGCGAAGGGAGCGCCATGCAGCGCGTTTGGAAAACGGTTACCGGCTTTT
Organism: uncultured Collinsella sp.; assembly: GCA_959026725.1. Taxonomy (GTDB): domain Bacteria; phylum Actinomycetota; class Coriobacteriia; order Coriobacteriales; family Coriobacteriaceae; genus Collinsella. Next base: position 27,603 of record CAUFMG010000014.1, on the reverse strand, counting down.
ACCATGTCTGTGCCCGCGGTACGGGCAAGCAGCTCATCTTTGAGGGCGATGAAGACCGGTGGGAGTTTTTGGAGCTGATGCGCGAGTGCTGCTGCGAGGAGGGTGTGACGGTTATCGCCTGGTGCCTTATGGGCAATCACGTGCATTTGGTGCTTACAGATTACGAGGACAGGATGAGCGCGGCGATGCACCGGTTGCTTTTGACGTACGCGCGGCGGTTCAATAAACGCACGGGGCGCACAGGGCATCTGTTCCAGAACCGTTTTGACCGGCGCTCGCTCGATACCGACTGGCAGGTGATGGAGGCTATTCGCTCCGTACACGCCGATCCGCAGGAGGCGGGCGTTAGCCTAATCGAGCGTTATCCCTGGAGTAGCTTTGCGGAGCATTTGTGCGCTTACGACGGTGACGCGGCCGATGTCGTGAGGGGATTTTCTGATCCTTCTTGCGTGCTTGAGCTTTTTGGCTCTGCCGAGGGCTTTATTGCCTATTCGCTTTCGACGCCCGACGGCAGTGAGCCAGCTCTGTGCGATATGAAAGAGACGGAGTGGGAACGCCACGCCTTTGCCAACAAGTTGGCGAAGGAGCTAGGGGTTCCGCTTCGTGGGGTTAAAGTCGCACCGCCGGCGCAGCGCGATACCGTTATTTTTGGATTGCACGATGCCGGTTTTACGGTGCGCCAGATTGAGCGGTATACCGGGATTGGCAAAAGTACCGTCTCTCGTATCGTGCGCGCTTATGCGCGGGTGAAGGCACAGGCCGAGCTCTCGGAATAGAAAATGGCCGAACCACTCTTAGTCAAGCGATTCGGCCAACAAAATTCTTAAGATTTGGGACAAATACTACTGATTATTTTGTCCCGTGAGCATGCCGTCGAGGGTGCGCCAGGCGAGCTCGGCGCACTTGACGCGGGCGGGCATGTGCGAGATGTCCTGGAGCTGGGCGGCTTCGTCCAGGTCTTCCAGGTCGTCCTCGGAGAGCTTCTCGCCGCGGATCATGGCGAGGAAGAGTTCCGCCAAGCGACGCGCCTCCTCGACCGTCTCGCCCGTGATGAGGTCGGCCATGATGTCGGCGCTTGCCTGGCTGATGGCGCAGCCGTGGCCGGTAAAGGAGGCTTCCTCGATCACGTTGTTCTCGACTCGTAGCTGCAAGGTGAGCTCGTCACCGCAGCTGGGGTTGATACCGTCGTGCTCGTGCGTGGGAGCATCCATCTCGTACTTATAGTCGGGGTGCGAGTTGTGCTCCATAAACGTGGTGGAGGTGTACAGATTACCCATTGAACGTGCTCCAAACGTGATGCAGGCCGGCGATGAACTTGTCGATGTCGGCCTTGTCGTTGTAGAAGGCCACGCTGGCGCGGCAGCAGGCAAGGTTCTCGACGCCCAGCCAGGTGAGCAGCGGCTGCGCGCAGTGGTGGCCGGCGCGGATGCAGACGCCGTCCATGTCCATGATGCTCGCGACGTCGTGCGGGTGAATTCCCTTGACGTTAAAGCTCACAACGCCGTGGTGGTTGTCCCAGTAGATGGAACCGATGATTTGGACAAAGTCGAGCTGCATGAGTTCGCCCATCAGATAGTGGACGAGTGCCTGCTCGCGGGCCTGGATGTTCTCGTAACCCACCGTGTTGACCAGGTAATCAAGGGCGGCGCCCGTGGCGAAGATGCCGGCGGCGTCCTGCGTGCCGGCCTCGAACTTCTCGGGGACGGGCGCCCAGACGGCGTCCTGCTCGGTGACAGAGTCGATCATCTCGCCACCGGTGAGCATGGGCGGCATGGCGTTCAGCAGGTCCATCTTGCCCCACAGCACGCCGATGCCCATGGGGCCCATGGCCTTGTGTGCGCTAAAGGCAAAGAAGTCGGCTCCCAGGTCGGCCACATCGACCGGCATGTGCGGCAGCGACTGCGCGCCGTCGACGACCAGATAGCCGCCGTACTTGTGGACGAGCTTGCCGAGGTTCTTGACCGGGTTCTCGACGCCCAGCACGTTAGAAACCTGACCCACGGCCAGAATCTTGGTCTTGGGACCAACCTTGGCAAGAACCTCCTCGGTGGTGAGCTGGCCGGTCTTGGTGGGGTAGAGGTAGACGAGCTTGGCGCCGGTTTCGCGGCAGACCTGCTGCCACGGGATTAGGTTGGAGTGGTGCTCCATGATGGTGATGACGACCTCGTCACCGGGCTCGAGCACCGTGGGTGCAAAGCTCTTGGCGACCAGGTTGAGCGACTCGCTCGTGTTACGGGTGAAGACGACCTCGTTGGCCTGTGAGGCGCCGATGAGGTCGGCGATCTGCTGGCGGACCTTCGCGATGGCGTCGGTGGCCTCGACGGACAGTGAGTACAGGCCGCGCAGGGGGTTGGCGTTCATGCGCTGATAGAAGTCACGCTCGGCGTCGAGCACGCAGGCGGGGCGCTGCGCGGTGGCGGCACTATCGAGGAAGGCGATCTCGGGGTGCTGCTGGAAAAGCGGGAACTGTGCCTTGTAGGGATTGGTCTCGATGTCGACGGTAGGCCAGCCGCGCGAGGCCTCGTCACTGGCGTCGAGCTCCATAGGCTCCGGTGCGGTACAGGTATCGCATTTAACGTGCTCGGTGTCGATCATGCGAGCTCCTCTTCAAAGTTGTTGATCAGGTTGTTGCCCAAGCGGACGACGGCTGCGCGGGTGCGCTCGTCGGTGGCGGAAAGCGCGGCGTCCTCCAGCTTGGCGCGAATGAACAGGTCCTCGGCGGCGTTTTGGTCAAGGCCACGGCAGGCGAGATAGAACAGTTGCTCGTCGCGGACGTGGCCGATTGTGGCGCCGTGGTTGCCGGCGACGTCGTCCTCGTCGCAGAGAATGACGGGAACGGTCTTGTTGTCGACGCCCTTGTTGGCCAAAAGCACCGTCTCGCGCTCGGTGCCGGTTGCGCCCTTGCAGCCGTGCACGAGGTCGATGGTGCCACGGTAGACCTTCTTGGACGTGCCAGTCAGCACGCCGTTGGCGTCGATCTCGCACTCGGTCTTGCGGCCGCGGTGGCGCAGCTCGTAGTTAAAGTCGCGCACCTGCTCGCGGGCGCCCAGGTAATCGGTATCGATCGTCACCTTGGCGGTATCGCCCAGCAGGTCGCCGGCAAGGCCGGTGGCGCTGGCGCCAGCACCCAGGACGGTGTGCTGCACGTTGACGCGCGCGCCCTCGTCCAGGAACAGGCCGGTGTCGTCGAGCGCGATCCAGCTATCGTCGAGCGTCTGCGTGCAGCTCACGTTGACGGTGGCGTACTCGTGGGCGCACACGCGTAGCGCGGAGCCCACGACGCCTTGGCCGGCAACGGGGGAGTCCAGGGCTATGCGCAGGTCGAGCGTTGCCTGCGGACGGGCGACGACATCGATGGCGGCGATGGCCGCGGCAGCGTCGACGCCACTCACGCGCACGGTAACCGTGGCGTGCTTGTATGCGGGCACATCGATGACGACGCGCTTGGTGGTGTGGTCGGCCAGGTAGGTGTAGGTAGCCTCGCCCATGCCAGTCTCGAAGGCCTCGGCAGGGGAGAGCTCCTCCTCGAGCTTGATGGCGCCGGCCTGGTAGATGGAGGTGGCGGGCACGTCGAGCTCGGTCTCGGGCGTGATGCGGGCGCGGTCGACGGCGTCGCCGGGGGCGGAGGCACGGCGCTCGGGGAAGCGCTCGGCCATGGCGTCCATGGCGGTATCGAAGGCGTCGGCCGAGCCGGCAAACTGCTCGTCCAGGCCCTCGACCTCAACGGCCTCGGCGGGAGCGGCGGCAAGTTCGTCCGAAAGCTCGAGCTTGGTCTGGTTCATCTTGAGCCAACCCCAAGTGGCGGCCGGCATAGCGTTGACCTGCTCGAGCGTGGTAGCAGCGGTGTTGGTTTCCTGTTTCATTATCCGATCGCTCCTTCCATCTCGAGCTTGATCAGGTTGTTCATCTCGACGGCGTACTCAAGCGGCAGCTCCTTGGAGACCGGGTTGGCAAAGCCGTTGACGATCATGGTGCGGGCCTCTTCCTCCGATATGCCGCGGCTCATCAGGTAGAACACCTTGTCGTCGCCGATGCGGCCGATGGTGGCCTCGTGGCCGATGTCGACGTTCTTGGCGCGGATGTCCATGGCGGGGATGGTATCGGAGCGGCTCTGGTCGTCGAGCATCAGCGACTGGCAGCTCACGGTTGCTTTGGAACCTTCGGCCTTAGGCGTGGCCACGATGGAGCTGCGGAAGGTCTGGATGCCGCCGCTCTTGGAGATACCCTTGGTCTCGACGGTTGCCGAGGTGTCGGGCGCGTTGAGCACGACCTTGCAGCCGGTATCGAGGTTCTGGCCGGCGCCGGCAAAGGTAATGCCGGTAAAGCTCGAGCGGGCGCGACGGCCGTTGAGCACGCTCATGGGGTAGAGGTAGCCCACGTGGCTGCCGAAGGAGCCGCTGATCCACTCGATGTCGCCGTCCTCGTCCACGCGCGCACGCTTGGTGTTGAGGTTGTACATGTTCTTGGACCAGTTCTCGATAGTCGAGTAGCGCAGGTGCGCACGCTTGCCCACAAAGAGCTCGACAGCGCCGGCGTGGAGGTTGGCTACGTTGTACTTGGGCGCGGAGCAACCCTCAATGAAGTGCAGGTAGGCATCGTCCTCGACGATGATGAGCGTGTGCTCAAACTGGCCGGCGCCCTTGGCGTTAAGGCGGAAGTAGCTCTGCAGCGGGAAGTCGAGCTTGGTGCCCTTGGGCACGTAGACAAACGAGCCGCCCGACCACACGGCACCATGCAGGGCCGCAAACTTGTGGTCGGTGGGCGGGATGAGCGTCATAAACTTCTCGTGGATGAGCGGCTCCCACTGCGGATCGTGCAGGGCCTCCTCGATGCCGGAGTAGACGATGCCCATCTTGGACGCGGTGTCCTGCATGTTGTGGTAGACGAGTTCGGAGTCGTACTGCGCGCCGACGCCTGCCAGGTAGCTGTGCTCGGCCTCGGGGATACCCAGGCGCTCAAAGGTGTTCTTGATGTCGTCGGGCACCGACTCCCAGTCGTGCTTTTGGTCGGTGTTGGGCTTGACGTAGGTGACGATGTTGTCCATGTCCAGGCCCTCGATGGAGGGGCCCCACGTCGGGTCGGGAAAACGGTTGAAGATCTCGAGGGACTTTAAGCGCAGGTCGAGCATCCACTGCGGCTCGTCTTTCTTGGCGCTGATCTCGCGCACGATGTCGGGCGTGATGCCGGCGTCGAGGCGCTCGAATCCCTCCTCGCCATAGGTGAAGTCGTAGAGGCTGCGGTCGATGTCCGCGACCTCGGTGCGGTTCTTGGTCATTGCGTCGCCCCTTTACGCCTGCTGCTCGGCAGCGGCGGCCTCGGCCTGGGCGCGCTGCTCGGCGGCCTCGCGCTCGAAGGTCTCAAAACCGTTCTTGTCGATCCAGGGGATGAGCGAGGCGTCGTCCTCGCGCACGATGTGGCCCTTGACCATAACGTGGACGCGGTCGACATCCAGGTGCTCCAGGATGCGCGTGTTGTGCGTGATGATGAGCATGGAGCCGTCGCAGCTCTTGCGGTAGGCGTCCATGCCGTGGCTGACGGTGGACAGGGCGTCGACGTCTAGGCCCGAGTCGGTCTCGTCGAGAATGGCGAGCTTGGGCTGCAGCAGCAGAAGCTGGAGCATCTCGACCTTCTTTTTCTCGCCGCCCGAGAAGCCCACGCCCAGCTCGCGGTTGAGGTAGGCGGTGTCCATGTTGAGCTCTGCCGCGAGCTCCTTGACGCGCCGGCGGAACTCCTTGCCCTTCATCTCCAGGCCGGGGCGGCCGGCGATGCTGGCACGCAAAAAGCTCGACAGCGGCACGCCCGGGATCTCGACCGGGGCCTGGAAGCTCAGGAACAGGCCGGCGCGCGAGCGCTTGTCGGTGGTGAGCTCGGTGATGTCCTGGCCGTCAAAGACGATGCGGCCGTCGTTGACGGTATAGACAGGGTCGCCCATGACCAGGTGGCCGAGGGTGGACTTGCCGGCGCCGTTGGGTCCCATCAGCACGTGGGTCTCGCCGGCGGCGACGTTGAGGTTGACGTTGTGGAGGATGGTCTTCTCGTCCACGGAGGCGGTCAGACCTTCGATGGAAAGCAGCGGATTTGCGCTCATGCTGTCCCTCTCTGTATATGGTGTACTCATAGGTGTACTAAACCCTAGGAATCTTCTCGGAATAAAGTTACTATGGGTTCGGCGTTAGTCAAGGGAAAACCCGACTAATCCACTCGACTTTTCAAATTCTGGGACAAAATAACCTGTTGTGTTTGTCCCATTTACTTAAGATTTGGGACAAACAAACCTGGTTATGTTGTCCCAGATGCGATGGGAGGGTAGGTATGCTCATTTCTTCCAAGGGCCGCTATGCCCTCCGGCTGATGATCTATATCGCGGCGCTGGGCGACGCCGAGGGCAAGATTGCCCTGCGCGAGGTTGCCGACCGCGAGCATATCTCACAAAAGTATCTGGAGCAGCTGGTTCGTCCGCTTATGAAGGCGGGCCTGCTTAAGAGCGTGCGCGGCAAGGGCGGCGGCTACATGATGGCCAAGGACCCGGCCGAGGTGCGTGCCGGCGACATCCTGCGCGCCGTCGAGGGCAGCACGGCTCCAGTGGCGTGCGATGGCATCGACAACAGCTGCACTCGCAGCGATCTTTGCTCGACCGTCAAGTTCTGGCGCGGCCTGGACGACGTGATCGAAAAGTACGTCGACGGCGTGACGTTGGCCGACCTGGCCGCCGTCCCCGAAATCAACTTTGACATTAAGCTGTAGGGCTGCAAATGGCATCTCTCGACAAGGTGTATAAGCAAATTGAAGTTTTTGCTCGGGAGTGTGACGCCGAGAAGGTTGTGCTGTTTGGCTCCCGCGCTCGAGGTGACAACTTGCCTAAGAGCGATATTGACATCGCAGTAGCAGGTTGCCGGGATTTCGGCCGGTTGTCATATTTGATCGAGGAGCGTCTTGATACTCTTTTAGATGTAGATGTCGTCAATCTCGATGAGCCCTTATCGCAGCAATTGCTCGATGAAATTGCCAGGGATGGTGTGATTCTGTATGAAAAAATATGAGAACTTTGCCAACGCCTTGGCGAATCTTGAGGATGCGCCCAATCAGGATCTCAACAATGATTTTGTTCAGAGTGGATTGATTAATAAGTTCAATCTTCAATTTGAACTGAGCTGGAAGCTCCTTAAGCGTCTGCTCGAGTATGAAGGCGCCACGCTTGCCGCGTCGGGGTCTCCTCGTGCCATCTTGAAGGAGTCGTACCGATTCTACGACTTTATTGATGAGGCGGCCTGGCTAGATATGCTCAGAGACCGCAATACGAACGTCCATATCTACGACAACAAGCTCGCTCAAGACTTGATTCAGCGCATCTTGAACGTCTATATCCCCGCTTTCTGTCAGTTGAGGGACGGGCTGATGGAGCGATACGGCGAGCTTCTGATGGCGCCCGACGACCAGTTTGTTTAATTCCTTAAGATTTCGCGGAGGGTTGTTGCCGTTTACCGAGGGGTTGTTGTGCAACAACGGGCGAGCTGCAATACTTATTTCTATCTTTGCAAACTGCACTTTAACTATACCAATGCAGGGAGGATCTTATGCAGCTCAAGCATTCCGCGATTGTCGCGGGCCTGACGCTGGCGCTTTCGTTTGGCGCCATTTCCGCGCCGGCACCCGCTGCTGCCGAGGAGCCCACGCCGGGCGTTGCCTCGGATGCCACCGATATCGATAAGGGTCTCTACACCCAGCAGTCCTTCTCGGGCGTACTGAGGTCGGTCCAGGGCGTTTCGTTTGTCAACGTGACTCCCGAGATGAAGTACTTTACCAAGTACGAGAGCCATGGCAACTACAACCAGGGCTTTTCGTACGGTGACGGCTATAACGCGCTGGGTTATTACCAGTTCGACCGTCGTTGGTCGCTCATTCCGTTTATGAAGCAGGCCTACAACTACAACCCCGAAAAATACAGCATGCTCAAGGATGCGATTGATCGCGGCAGCGAGATTTCCAACACGAGTAATGTCATGTACGAGAACGGCCAGCTCACCGAGCTGGGCCATATCGCGCAGGATGCCTTCCAAGGTGCGTACAACACCGATCCTGTTGAGTTCTCAGCACTTCAAGATGCGTATGCGTACAACTCGTACTATGCGGTGACCGAGGCGTGGCTCAAGAGCGGCCTGGGTATTGATATTTCGGGCCGCGCCGATTGCGTCAAGGGCATGGTGTGGAGCATTACCAACATGTGCGGCACCGGTGGCTGCAGGGACTTTTTCCGCTGGGCGAATCTTTCCAATGATATGTCCGACCGCGAGTTTGTGACGGCGCTCTCCAACAGCGTGGTCAATAACGTGGCGACCAAGTATTCGAGCCAGCCCCAGTATCATGAGGGCTGGAAGAATCGTTATAAGAATGAGCTGAAGGACTGCTTGGCTTATATCGCCGAGGACGAGGCAGCCGCTGCGACGCCCGTGCAGCCCGAGCCCACACCGGCGCCCTCGCCGACACCTGATTCGAATGACGACTCGAGTGACGATCCCAACGATGACAGGATGGATACGCCCTCGACCGATGCTGACGGTAATGGCTCGGCTGGTGGCACTACCAACGACGGCTCTACCTCGAACGGCTCCAATTCGAACGGCTCTGCTGCGGGCGATTCGTCTTCAAGCTCTGCCGGCAATACGGACAGCGACGCTTCTGGTTCGACCGGCGCTGACACCTCTAACTCATCTACCGGCTCGAGCGATTCGTCCGTTGATACCGGCTCTAACAACGGCTCCGGCTCTGACGCAACCCCTGATTCCGATGCTTCCAAGGACGACTCGAATAAGGCGCCGCACGCTCCCGTTGCTTCGCCGGACAAGAAGCCTTCTTTCTCCGAGCAGCTTGGTTCTACGCTGGGCTCTTCGCTGATGGCTGGCGTCAATAATGGTTCGACTCAGAACAAGGACAACTCTGATCAGGCTTCCACGGAAAAGACCGAAGCCGTAAAGGGCGACTCCAAGGATAAGGCTTCCGAGAAGGTTGAATCCGATAAGGGTTCTAGCTCTGATGAGAAGGACGACAAGTCCGCTCAGAAGAAGGACGAGGACAAGAAGTCTGAATCTGAGGAGAAGGACAAGAACAAGGACAAGACCGAGGACGGAAAGCAGCAGGGCGAGGACAGCAGTAAGGGCAACACCGACAACCAGAACCAAGAGCAAAATGACTCCAAGACGGTGACCACTACAACCACCACTACAACGACTAAGACTTCGGGCGGTAACATGCCCAAGACGGGCGACCTTATCGTTATGGCGAGCCTTGCCAGCGCGAGCTTGGCCACGCTGGGCGCTACGTCTATCGTAAGTGGTAAGTATAAGCTCGATCAGCAGAAGAAGGCTTCTGGGGAGGACGACTCGGGGGAGTAGGCTCTTAGTTGCCAGATAACTAAATAGTCGGGACGGGGTCCGGTGCGAATGTATCGGGCCCCGTTTTGTTGTGCAACGATTAATTGTGCCCCCTCACACCTCTTGTTACTACCGTTGCCCGATATGTTTGCGCGGCGACATCGGTACATGCGATGCGGTCATTACAATTGGCATCGTGCTGCGATTTAGGGGGAACGTTTTGGTGTCTGAACAGGCAAATGTTGATTGTGCTGCTGGCTTTGGCGTGCGTTTGATCGGCTGTGCCGACGATGCGGCTTTGCCCATTGGCATGCACGACTATGCGGAGGCTCTTGGTTGCTGCACGCTGGTCGACAAGACCATGTTTATTGCCGATGCGTTGGACTGCGACGCGTCCGTTGTGGTGTGCTGTCGACCCGAGGGTTTTGGCAAAAGCATGAACTTGTCGATGCTCAGGGCTTTTCTGGAGCGTCCAGCGGTTGGTCGCGCTGATCAGCGTTTGTTTGCCAATGCTCAGATTTGGGATGCAGACGGTGGGCGTTATCGGGACGAGTACGCTTGCTATCCGGTGATATCGCTGGATTTTTCTGGCGCTGCGAGGCGTGGCGCCGCTATTGCCGACGTCGTGCGCGATGCTCTTTCGGGCGAGTGCGTCCGCCTGCTGGCGCTTTTGGAGGCTCCGGATTTAGCTCGAGACAAGGTGCGTCACATCGAACGTGTTGCGCGTGGCGCGGCGAGCGAGGACGAGGTCGCCTCGGTGCTTGGCGTGCTCATTGAGCTGCTGGAGATGGCCTGCGATGAGCAGGTTGTATTGCTCGTTGATGGGTACGATGCGGCATGGTTGGGCCGTGCAAGCGCGAGGGGCGCTTCCGGTGCTGATCCGGCAGGGCTATTCGATCGCGTGCTGTTCGACGCCATTGCCGCTGCGCGCGATTCGTTGCGGCTGACGTGTCTGATGGGGGAGTGTCCCGGCCCTGCCGAAGCGGCGCTTTCTTCGCGCGGCTGCTCGTATTGTCTGACGACGCCGCTGTCAGCGTGGTGTGACCGATGTTTCGGTTTTTCGGATGCCGAGGTCGAGGCTCTTTTGAATCATGCTGGGCGCGAGGAATACCTGGATGATGCGCGTGAATGGCTCGAGGGATATCGGTTTGGCAGGGCCTATTGCTCGAGTCCAGAGCGTGTGATCGGTTTTCTGGGCCGAGGCTGCACGGCGCCTGTGCGTGCTGATCTGTATGGATATGCCGATTGCCTGAGTAGGGTAGTTGCCGGGTGGAATCTCGACCGCCTTTCGGTCTTGTTTGATTTGCTCGAGGCCCATGGGTGCGCTGAGGCTCCGCTTTGTTTGGGCACAGCAGAGCCAGATGTCTCGCCTGACGATGGCATGTGGACAGCGCTGTATCTGTCCGGTTTTCTCACGACGGATATGACTGAGGAGCCAGAGCATGGCGATTGCCTCCGTGCTTTGCGATTGCCCAATAACGAGCTTCGCCAGGCCTTGCGTCTAGTGATTATTGAGTGGTTTGAGTGCGCTGCAGAAGACATTCGAGACGTCGATGCGTTTCGCGACGGGCTGTGCCATGGGAACGAGGATACCGTGAGGCGGGCGCTAAGCCGCATCTTGGGGGATGCGGGAATCGGTGGGACCGACCCAGATACACCGCTGCCATATCACCTACTCTTGCAAGGACTCTGCTTTGGATTGCCGGGCTATGCCAATCCTGCTTCGAGGCGAAAGTGTGGCGCGGATCGCTGGGACATCCAGGTTTTTCCTACGGGCGCCGTGTTCGACATAGCCGATACGATCGGTATGCTCGATGAACGTCCGCTGATAACGATCAACATGATGTATGACCCCGGTGTGGATGCGCTGGGCCTGGAATTGCTGGCCGTGCAGGCGCTGCTCGACATAGAGCGCGACGGCATCGACGAAATCCGTGTGCCGCGACCCGGCATTGGCCGCATGCGCTGGGGGTTCGGTTTTGATGGGCAGCATGTGGCTACGGTGTGCCAGCGGCTTTAAGCGCCGAGGTGTTTCCGGCTTCCGTTACTCGGTGTCCTTCATGGGCGGCATGGGCTTCCAGTTGGGGTCCTTGATGATCTTGCGGGCGTCCTTCATGCCGCGGCGTAGCGCCGGAATTCCGGTCTTAAAGCACTTGTCAACGGCGGCCAGGCGAATGAACTCCTTGCAGAAGGTCGCGGCGTTGCCTAGGCGGAACAGCACGGGGTGATAGTCGCCGTAAATCTGCATGTAGCGGGCCAGATAACCGCGGTTGCGCATGATGTAGTAACGGTTGGTGTCGCTCGTGGAGTTGAGCTGGCGCTTGCCGGCGATATCCCAGTTAGAGACGGCGCGGGCGCGCTTGAGCACCACGTCGGCGACCACGGCGGCGGGGAAGTGTTGGCTGGCTACGTAGCCGTAGCAGGCGTCGTCACCGTAGATAAAGAAGCGCGCGTCAGGCAGGCCAATCTTGTCGACCACGCGGCGCGAGAACATGCCGCCCTCAAAGCACAGCTGGTTCATGGCGCGGTAGCCCTCGGGTCCTAGGTCCCACTTGGCGACAGGGTTGGGAATGCCGAGTGAAAGGATGAGTTGGTATTGCCAAAAGAAGGCACCGCCGTCAAAGTCCAGGCGCGAACCCTGGATGACATCGTAGCGGTCGGTCCACTTGGCAAGACGCTCGATGCCTTCGGGGATGACGAGCACGTCGTCGTCCATCACCCAGAACCACTGGGCGCCCAGGTCGTAGGCGCACTTGGTGCCGGCGGAGAAGCCGCCCGCGCCGCCACCGTTTTCAAGCTGCGGGGCGTAGATGACGCGGTCGGTGCCGCCCTGCGCGTCAGGCTGCTCGGTGTCGATGCCCCACAGGTTGGTCAGGCGCTCGTTGAATGCGGTGCACATGGCCTCGGTCTCGCGTGAATTCTCGTTATCGACAATCACGATGCGCCAGGGCGCGGCCGTGAGCTCGGTCATGGAGTCGAACAAATTGGCCAGGAGTTCCTGGCGTTTGTACGTAACGACGACGATGGCGAGCTTATCGATGGGGGCGGGGAGGGTTGAAGGCATGGGGCAATATATCCTTTCACGTGCGGCGCGCATGCGCTGCACGGAAGCTATCGAATACGTCCTTGGGACTGTCCTATTGTAAAGGCTCGGCGCACCTTGACGGCAAGCTTTGAATAAAACGCAGGAACCTGCCACGGGCCCGCCGCATGACGTGGGGCTGCTTTGCCCGCAAGAGGCTCCATAGATTATATAAACGCCCGCTGGCGCGCTGGCCCTTTGATACCATGAAACGACAGGTATTTCCTAAGGAGCACATTTGTCTACTAACGCCTCTGGCAGCCCTGTTCTGTCGCTGCTTATTCCCATTTACAATGTTCAGCGCTACCTGCGCGAGTGCCTCGATTCCGCCCTGGCGCAGACGCTCAAGGACATCGAGATCATCTGCATTAACGACGGGTCGACCGACAACTCGCCGGCGATTATCCGCGAGTATATGGAGCGCGATGGGCGCGTCAAGATGATCGACAAGGCCAACAGCGGCTACGGCGACTCGATGAACCACGGTCTGGAGATGGCGCGTGGCAAGTACGTTGGCATCTTGGAGTCCGATGACTTTATGGCGTCCGACGCACTCGAAAAACTTGTCTCGGCCGCCGATAGCAATAATGCCGACTTTGCGAAGGCGAACTTTGATTTCTACTGGTCTAAGCCCGAGGAGCGCCGTTCGCTGCACGAGATGTTTAGACCTCAGGATTGCGGCAAGCCGGTGCATCCGAGCGATACGACGCAGTTCTTTAAGCAAAAGCCGTCGATTTGGTCGGCCGTGTACCGTCGCGATTTTCTTGAGCGCAACGGCATTACGTTCCTGCCGACTCCGGGGGCATCCTTTCAGGACACGTCGTTCGCCTTTAAGGTGATCGCGTGCGCCGATAAGGCTGTTTACCTACATGATGCCGTGTTGTCGTATCGCCAGGACAACGAGAATTCCTCGGTCAATTCTTCGGCTAAGGTCTTTTGCGTCAATACCGAGTATGCCGAGATTGAGCGTTGGATTCGAGAGGATTATGCCCGCGGCCACGCAAGCGGCGATGTCGCGCGCATGCTCAAGTTCAATCAGCTCATTAAGTACGATTCGTACATGTGGAACTACGTGCGCCTGGCGCCTAAGTTCTATAAGGAGTTCCTGGTTCAGATGGCCAAGGAGTTCCAAGCGGCCTTGGACGCGGGGGAGTTTTCGCTTGACGACCTCAAGCCGTGGAAGCGCGCAAATCTCGCTGCCATCCTCAAAGATCCTGAGGGCTGGGTTGACGAGCATCCGAGTTTTGCGACGGATGGTGCCTTGGGGCGTGCTAAGTATTACGCCTCGGTTGGAGGCCCAGGCGTGGTTGCTGCCTTCCTCATCGAATCGCTGAGGGGGTAGGTCGGCATGGGAGAGGCCTCGTGTCCTAAAGCTACCATTGTCGTCCCCGTTTACAACTCTGCGCGCTCCATTCAGCGATGCCTCGATTCGCTGTTGGCCCAGTCTGAGCGTTCGATTCAGGTTGTCTGCGTCAACGACGGTTCGACTGATGATTCGTTGAACGTGTTGCGCCAGATCGCGCAGGCCGACGATCGCGTACTGGTGATTGACCAGGAAAACGCGGGCGTCTCGTGTGCTCGAAATGCCGGTATCGATGTCGCCGAGGGCGAGACCGTCTTTTTTGTGGACGCCGACGATTACATCGATGCCCAGACGGTCGAGCGCGTGCTGCATGCCATGGAGTCCGCAGATGCCGAGGCCGCCGTTTTTGGCGGCGTCTGTGAACCTGCCGATGCTGCCCCCAAACGCGTCCAGCAACTCATGAGCACCAAAGCTGGTGCTTTCGGCGCCCGTGATCCCCAACTGCTGTTCCATTCGAATGCGCAGCCCTATGCCTGCCGTGCGGCTTTTTCGCGCGAGCTGCTCAATCGCGAAGGCATTCGCTTCGCCCCCGGTTTGGCTTTGGGCGAGGACGTCGTCTTCCAATTTGCGGCTTATGCGCTTGCCCGCAGGACCGTCGTCATGCCGGACAAGTTCTACCACTACGTGATGGAGAGCGAATCGGCGACGCACGAGTTCAACAGTGCCGAGGCTCGTGCCAAAAAGCTTGACGCCCACATGAGGATGCTCGAGGAGGTCTTGGAGGACTGGGCAGCCTACGGTCTTTTGGACCTGTGCCCCGGCGAGCTGATAACTTGGTTTTTGGACCTCATTGTGTTCGACTTGGCGCGTCTGGATGCGGACGGCTTCCACCGTGTTGCCGGCCGCGTCAACAGGGCTTTCACGACGTTTTTGGGAACAGAGTGGGCGGATATGCCTGCTAAGGGCGCCGTTCGCCGTGTTGCCCACAAGCTCGTTGCGGCGACCTCGGGCGTTTCGATGGCAGACGCCACGCTGTTCTATCTTTCGACTCGCGGTCTCAAAGCCTGCCTGGAGCGCTTTCTCTAATTCCAAGCGCTGCCGCCCGCCGCAACTCGGCTGTTAAAATAACCCTGTTACACGCTATTCAACAGGAGGTTCTCTTGCAGAACTCTGATACCCCTAAAGTTTCGCTGCTTGTTCCCATCTGCAATGTCGAACGCTACCTGCGCGAGTGTCTCGATTCCGCCGTGGCGCAGACGCTTAAGGACATCGAGATCATCTGTATCAACGACGGCTCCACCGATAGCTCGCCAGATATCATCCGCGAGTACATGGAGCGCGATCCCCGTGTAAAGATGATCGACAAGGCCAACAGCGGCTACGGCGACTCGATGAACCGCGGCCTGGAGATGGCGCGCGGCGAGTACGTGGGCATCCTTGAGTCCGACGACTTCATGTTTGAGGATTCGCTCCAAAAGCTGGTCGCCAAGGCCGATGCTGAGCATGCCGATGTGGTAAAGGGCGACTTTTACCTGTATTGGTCCACGCCCAGCGAACGCCGTGAACTGTTTGGGATTATCGACGAGCATATGACGGGCGCCGCGTATTGCCCCGTCGATCGCCCGGGCATCTTCTACCGCAAACCTTCCATTTGGTCGGCTATCTATCGGCGCGAGTTCCTCAACGACAATCAGATTCGGTTCCTCCCCACGCCGGGTGCCTCGTATCAGGACGCAGGCTTTAACTTTAAGGTTTGGGCTTGCGCCGAGCGTGCCGCGTTTATTACGGACCCCATTTTGTGCTATCGCCAGGATAACGAGAAGAGCTCTGTTAATTCGCCCAACAAGGTGTTTTGCGTGTGCGATGAATATGCCGAGATGCAACGTTTTTTGGACGAGCGCCCCGAGCTTAAGGCTCAGCTTCAGGGCATTTTAATGCGCATGAAGGTCGATACGTACCGTTGGAATGATGAGCGTCTGGTCGATGAGCTACGCGAGCAGTTTTGGGAGAAGGCTTCACCCGAGCTCAAGGCCGATTGGGATGCCGGTCGCTTTGACCTGTCGCTGTTCGACCCGCGCGGCGAGACCGACTTGCGCCTGATGGTCAAGTCGCCCCGCGCCTATATCGATTCGCGTTTTGACTTTAAGAAGCCGGGCAAGCTCAATACGTTTAAGCATTACTTTAAGATTGGCGGCCTACCGCTGGTCTGGCGCGTGCTGACGTATCAGCGCACCTACGGCGACAACCCGCACCCTGACGACGTTCCGGCAGCACAGTAGGAGCGAGTGACTATGGCTACCCCCAAGATTTCCGTTGTCGTTCCCATCTATAACGTGGAGGAGTGCCTGGCCTGGTGCCTGGACTCCCTGCTTGCACAGGACATGCCCGATTGGGAAGGCGTGCTGGTCAACGATGGCTCGCCGGACGGTTCGCGCGATATTGCGGCTACCTATTGCGAAAAGGACGCGCGCTTTACGCTGGTCGATAAGGAGAACGGCGGCCTGTCGAGCGCGCGCAATGCGGGTATCGCTGCGTCCACGGCGCCTATCGTCGCGTTCTTGGATTCCGACGACCGATTTACGCCCGATGCGTGCCGTGTGATCGTAGATGCCTTTGAGCGCGAGGACTGCGACGTTTTGACCTTTGGCGCGAATCCGTATCCGCTGGAGGCGGGGTATCCGTGGCTTAACTATGTGCTGAGCCCGCGCGATGTGTCGTTTGAAGGCTATAGCTCTGACCTGCTGTTTAAGGAAGCATCTCGCCCCTTTGCATGGCGCACCGCCTGCAAACGTGAGTTTTTGCTGGGCAACGGGATCGTGTTTGACGAAACCGTTAAGTATGGCGAGGACCAGGTCTTCGATTTTGCTGTGTACGGTCGTTCGCACAAGACCGCGCTTATCTCGAACAAGCTGTATGACTACCGCGTGGCGCGCAAAGGCTCGCTCATGGACACCATGCGCTATGACGACGAGACGCGCCTGCTGGAGCACGTGAAGATTTACTCCGCGGTGCTGGCTGACTGGCAGCGCGACGGTCTCGATGTCCAGCATGCCGATGACCTGGCGTACTTCCTATGCGATCTGGTGCTGTACGATGCGCTCAGGTTGCTGGGTTCGGACTGCGGCAAGGTGTTTGCTGCCGTTGCCACGGCGCTTGCCGGTTCTGCCGTGGGCAGCGATGCTGCGCTCGCACAATGCGCTCCTTCTGTTGCTGCTATGGTGCGTGCGGCGCTTATCAGCAAGGCCCCCAATGCCCGTGAGTGCAAAAAGCTCATGTTCGATTACGACGTCTTGAGGTTTGGGCGCCTGGGTGCCTGCAAACGCATGGCAGCGAACGCCCTGGGAAAGCGAGAAGTGTAGATGAGTATCAAGCGTTTGGCGCTTTGCCGCAGTCAGGGCCGTCTGTTTGTGCTGCTTCGTTTTGCCGGTCAGGATGTCGCCGCGCTTATTGAGCGGGAGGGCTCTCAGGCGTTTGCCCATGCGACGACGAGCGGTTCTTGTGTGCCGTCGCTGGTGCTCCCGGTCGATCATGGCCGTGTGCTGGCGCTTTGTCCTTCCGTTTCCGATTACGAGCGCGAGCTCGCCGTCTTGGTGCTTCCGTTTTTGGATGGCTCGTCGATGGATGTCGTTTTTGCATCCGGTGGCCAAAGGTTGGGCTCCATTCGCCTCGATAGCCGCGTGGCCAAGCTGGAATCCAAGGTTAACTACAAAGCAAAGCCTGCGCTGTGCGCGCTTATCCGCGATGCTCAGCGTGGCGAACACTGCGGTTTCTACGAGATCGATGCCACTCGCTATTTGCCGGCAGACGCCGGCGCGGTGTGGCGCTATGAGGTTACTTGGGCGGGAGACCTCCAGTGCGCGCCTGAGCTCCAGATCTTCGATGCGCATATGAATGCCATCGATGTCACCGTGCATGTGTTTGAATCGCAGGTCGATGTGCCGCAGCAGAACGGATGCCGCGTCAATAAAACGTATCTGAGTGTTGAGATGCCTCAGGATATACGAGATTTTGTCGCGATTGTGAGCGACCCCACAGAGCAGATCCAGAGCGGGTTTTGCGCCATGGATGGTCGCCTGTACAACGGCATGGTCGATGACAGTTGGAACCGCATGAAGGACGCGCGTGCAGACGACGCAGCTTATCGACGTTGGTTTGAGCGACATCGCGCAAAGCCGGGCGATTTAGCGTGCCAGCGTGTCGCTTCGGCGGCCTTTGCCTATAGACCGCTCGTGAGCATTGTGGTGCCGTGCTACAAGACCGATCGGGTCTACCTGCGCGAGCTGCTGGACTCGGTGCTCGCCCAAAGCTATGACAACTGGGAATTGCTGCTTATGGACGCCTCGCCCGAATGGGATGCGGTTGCCAATCTTGCGGCGGGCGTCAACGAGGAGCGCGTCCGTCGTGTTGAGCTGCCTGGTAACGGCGGCATTGTGGTCAACACCAACGCGGGTATTCAGCAAGCGACTGGAGACTACATCGCGTTCTTGGACCACGATGACATCCTGGAACCGGACGCGTTATTCCAGTATGTTTCCGCGCTGAATAAGGCGGCCGAGGGCGAGCGCCCCCAGGTCCTGTTCTGCGACGAGGACATGTTCCAGAAAACGGGGGAGTGGGGCCAGCCGGTCTTTAAGACGCAGCTCAACGTCGACCTGCTCTATAGCCATAACTGCGTTACTCATTTTCTAATGGTGGAGAAGGCGCTCATCGATCGCATTGGCGTGTCGCCAGAAGACGTTGCGGGTGCCCAGGATTACGGCCTGACGCTCCGCTGCCTCGCGGCGGGCGCGCGCTTTGAGCACGTTGCGCACGTGCTGTATCACTGGCGCGTGCTCCCTGGCTCTACCGCCGACTGTTCTGCCGATAGCAAGCCATATGCTATCGAGGCCGGACGCCTGGCTCTGCAGCGTCACTTTGACTCGCTGGGCATTCGCGGAACGGTCGAGGAGTCCGAGACGCCGTTTGTCTACCGCATGCGCTATGCGCTGCCGGAGTCTGCGCCGCTGGTGAGCATTGTGATTCCCACCAAGGACCACGTCGAGACGCTCGATGCCTGCGTGATGTCGATCGCCCAGAAGGCCACGTACGCCAACTACGAGATCGTCTTGGTGGAAAACAACAGCGAAGACCAGGAGACCTTTGCGTATTACGAAACCCTGCCGGAGCGCGTAGCCGCTGCGTCTGGTGGCAAGGGTGCAGCACGCGTTGAGTGGTGGCCGGGCGAGTTTAATTACTCCCAGATCATTAACTTTGGCGTTGAGCATGCCAAGGGCGATTACCTGCTGCTTCTCAATAATGACACTGAAGTCATCTCATCCGACTTTATCGAGGAGATGATGGGCTATCTTCAGCGTCCCGACGCGGGCGTTGTGGGCGCCAAGCTCTATTTTGCCGATCATCTGGTGCAGCATGCCGGCATTTTGGTTGGCGTGCGCGGCGCGCTTGCCCATGCCAACCAGGATTTCTCGGCAAAACGTGAGGGCTACCTTGCCCGTGCTGTGCGTCCGGGCAACTTTAGCGCCGTAACGGGCGCCTGCCAGATGGTCCGTCGCGACGTGTTTGAGCAAGTCGGAGGCTACAACGAGGAATTCGCCGTCGGCTTTAACGATGCAGATTTTTGTTTGCGCGTGTGGGAGGCGGGCTATCGCACCATCTTTACGCCCTATGCCGAGCTGTATCACTACGAGTTCACCTCGCGCGGCAGGGAAGAGGCCAACGAGGAAAAGATGCGCCGCTGGAAACGCGAGCAAGCACTGTTCATGCAGCGCTGGCCTGAGTTCTTCTTGACGGGCGATCCATGGTTGGGGTCGAACTTATTCGCTGAGAGCGAGTATTTCTCGCTTTAGAAAATGGGTTTTAGGAAGTCCTCAACTTACTTTCGATATGAGCTGAGAAGAAAGCAGCGTCTAGGCGATTTGCTGCAATGCATCACGATAGCTCGATACTTCCGCGATACGTTTATACAGACTTATACAACTGGATATAATTCGATATAGTCTACGATAAACTTTTAAAGCTAAGATTGACCAATAATCGATTGTCTTGAGAGGCAAACAAGTGAGCGCCACTGTATTCCATAACCCGTTTCGTCCTACTGCCGGCGCTGAGCCTCCGCGCATAATTGGTCGTGATGATATTGCCCTTGAGTTTACCGAGAGTTTGAATGCGGGAATTGGCGCACCTGCGAGGCTCATGCGCATCGCTGGACCGAGGGGCTCCGGAAAAACTGTTTTGCTCTGCGATCTTAGGGATCGTGCGCGAGAGCTTGGATGGAAGACCGCTATTGTTTCTGCTGGCCCTAACCTATTGCTGGACCTGAGGGATCAGGTTGCTGATTCTTCCCTTGCGACTAATGCTTCGGTCGGCGTAAACGCCGGCTTTGTTTCCGCGAAAGTCGATGTTGCACCCAAAGAGTCGAGTCTTAGAAAGTTGCTAAGCTCGGCAGCGAGGTCAGCCAAGGGTCTTTTTATTGCCATCGATGAAGTTCAGGACGCTCCGATTGACGATATGCGTGCCATTGCGTCTACGGTTCAGCTTTTGATAGGGGAAAGAGTAGATATCGCACTTGCCTTTGCCGGTTTACCCGCCGGTGTTATGGATCTTATTAACGGCAAGGCGCTTACGTTCTTGCGTCGTGCCCTCCCCGAAGATCTGGCGCCTATCAACCAGGTGGAGGTAGCGCTCTCTATGGGCGATAGCTTTGTCGCGACTGGCTTGACCATAGAGGACAATCTCCTGTCGAGAGCCGCTAAGGCCACTAAGGGCTATGCCTATCTGGTGCAACTGGTCGGTTATTCCATTTGGCAGCGCGCCAACTTGCATCGTGCCAAAAGTGCCATTGTGAGCGAGCGCGACGTCACTGAAGGCATTGCGCTGGCAGAGGCTCGTTTTCACGATGTTGTTCACGAGCCCGCGATTTCTGGACTGGGGCTCAACGATATCAAATACCTTTTGGCCATGTGCGAGGATAAACAACAGTCCAAATCAGCCGAGATTGCTAGGCGCATGGGTAAAAAGACCAATGAGATCAGCTCTATTAGGGCCAAATTGCTACACAGAGAGGTTATTCAGGCACCACAGAGGGGCTACGTGCAGTTTGCCGTGCCGGATCTAGATATTTATCTGCGAGATAATGCCGAGGAAATTCTCGAACGGTTCTAGGTCGAGGTATTATTAGTTTTTTCTACAATATCTTTTTCTATCCAATTGGAAGAACTACGGTCGGCTGCTTTGCTGCCATAACAATCTGGTTTGTTGCGGGGAAAGTCGAATACTCCATAAACAAGGCTGTTTAACAGATAGCTTCAATCGAAGGCTTGTATTTTTGCTGCCCTTTATACTTCCGGCTTTGCATGCGTTGGACCAGAAGCTACATCTGTATCTAATAGTTTTTCTTGTCTCTGTCTTTGGATTCCTGCGTTATGTGCCGCTCTTTTGGATTCCCATCGACGGGCTGCTAGTGGATTTTATTATAATTTGCGTTCTTATTTGCTATATTAGCTGGTATGTAGACTTGTCAACAGTGAATTTCGCATTCTCCCATGTGGCTTATTGGTTCGTATTGAGGATCGGAACGGTCATATCTGTTGTCTTGTTAAACCATCGTCGTCGTTATATTTTGCTTGTTGCTATGGCCTATCTATACGTTTTGCAGGGCGGGCCTTCTTATGTCGCTCGCGCGGAAAGCCTGTTTATGGACATCGCTACCGTCATGGCCGGTCGTCTCGGGTGCTGGCCGGGCTTTGCTCGATGCTGATCATTTGGAGCTGATCGGCTATGTGGGCGAGACTATTGGCGCCGAAGGAACCCCGGTGGTAGCGCTTGTGGGGCAAAACGCTGCGGTCGAGACGCGTATGCCCGATACGGACACGTCCATGACCAGTATGGTGGTTTGGATCGATTCAACGGATACTGAGGCGCCAGTGGGGAAGGCTAATCCGACCGGGTGTCGAGCGCAAGCTCGTCCGCAAGTACGGCGCGTTCGGCCTGCTCGTGGTCGACGAGTGGCTTCTGGACAAGCCGGACACTGAGTTCAGGTCGATGCTGCTGGAGCTGATTGAGCTGAGGTGCGGCACGGCCTCGACCGTCTTCTGCACCCAGTTCAAGAAGAAGGACTGGCACCCGAGGCTCGGCGGCGGGGTACACGCGGACGCGATTGTGGACAGGATCGTGCACAGCGCGGTCTGGTTCGACATGGGCGAGGCCAACATGCGGCAGCGCCGCGGATAGACCGGTAGCGATAAAAAGGCACCGGGGCCAGTGTCGGCCCCGGTGCCCAGGCGCGATATCGGCGGTGCTGTTTCGCGATATTCAGCAGTGCTCAAGCGAGCAAATACTCAACTTGAGTTCCGTTGATACCGGTATTTCGCCTTGTCCAGCCAAGTATTTGGGCATAGCTCCGACTCTAGGAGTATATTGCTTTCGATAGTCGATCATTTACTTCATCTGCTTAGGTATCGATGCAATATTTAGTTTGAGAATATCGGTGACTCCTATGCGTGCCCCCAAATTGTGATACGGCTTAGTTGCCTGTCGACTGTGAATCGTCCCAATTATTATGTTTTCTCCTTGAGAGGAAGTAGGGGCCACGCTCCTAAGAGCGCCTGTTTACTTATTTTCGCGGCAAACGAAACCCATCACGCCTTTGGTGGAAATGCTGTCGACTCCACGCGATGGTACATTAGTTTGGAAATGAATATCTCCAAATTGACCACCTCCTCCCTCAAACAAAAAAGAAGGATTCATGGCATTAAAAATTGTTGACAGATATAGTATTGAGAACAAGTGTCATATAAGTGTTAAGAGGTATCTTATGGATATTGTCGATTACGTTTCTTTCAAAGAAGTATTTTGCTCCATCATGGGAATCAAGAGCTCTCCAAATAACGCCAGTGATGATTTGACATGTCATTTAAATCTCAGTTATCGAATTGAAGAAGAGTTTGACCCCGAGATTTCGGATTTTGAGAAGACAATTATTATAAATGACGACGACTTGAAACACGAATATGATAAAGCGGTTGAGGCCATTGGTGATTTTCATGGTATGGAATGGTTTTCAAATGGTAAGAACTATGAGTGCATGGTCGATATATCCGGATTATATGCAACTCATTTTACAGATCAAATTTCATGTAAATCGGTAAATGCAGATGCTGAATTTAGAATGGGTCCGGCGAGCGTTACATATATTTTTTGTATTATATTAATGTTATTAAATGAAGGTTGTTTTGACGGCAATACTTTCAGAGGCAGAAATCCTTTTTTGCGACGCCTGAGATCGCATTCAACCACCGGTGGAAGAACCGTATCTCATAATGTTGATGATTGGACATCTGCTTTTGTTGAAATCACAGGTATTCTCTCCTTACGAATTACTACCAAAGGGTTTAGAAAAGCGAAACAACTTCGTGAACGAGCAACTTCCTTCCAATTTAAGTACATCTCTTGTTTAGATAGGCCACTGAGGCTAATTTCATCGCTTGATGAGTTTTTAGAAAAAGGAAGTTACGGGAGGCTATCTGTTGCGAAGTTAGAAATTGATTGTGTTCCGGATGTAAAATTTGACGACAGCGCTGTTAATCATTTTTGTCTTGGCGTGTCTTCGAGAAGCCCATATTTGCAGTTTTTGTCCTTCTATCATTCGATTGAATTTTACTTTAATTCCGCCTATCGAAAAATGACGACCGAATTGTTGAGAAACGAGCTCCAGTCGGTTGAATTTGCATACAACGATCAGCATCTGTATTCGATTGTTAGTAAGTTAGAAAAAGAAATATCCCATAAGAGCGAACTTGGTTTTGGAAATGAAAAACGTGAGCTTGAATACTTGGTTGAGTCGTGTGTCCATGTGCCTCGGCTAATGAAATCCCTACGTCGCTATCGTTTCGATTGGTCTGTGTGGTATTCGAGCAATGGGGTTGAATTTGAATCTGATGCTCCAGTTATAGATTGGGAATCCGATAATGTAGCTGGATTAATAGCTTCCCGAATTTATAAAGTAAGAAATGCGATTGTTCACAGTAAAAAACAAACTTTCGGTGCGTTTATTCCTTTTAAGCACGATCGCGCACTTTCCTATGAGATTCCTTTAGTTAAATGTGTTGCCGAAGAGGTCATTGATAACAATTCTTCGCGCGTATAGCTTTCGCTTTAAACTTCCGTTTGGTTCATAGTCTTTGTGGTCAAACTTAGCATTGAGATATGAATTTCGTTTCGATTGGATGGCGATTATTTCGATACGGCCATGACGCCGGTTGCGGATGGATGAGTCAGTATTCACTGTCTCTTCTAGATCAGGATTGATGCGAGCGATCCCTCGCTTCTTCCAATATTCTTAATGCTGATCGGGTGCTGCCGTTGATTGGCCCGGGTATTCTCGTAGCTGACGCCGGGAATCTGGCGTGTTTCGTCAAGAGGATTTGAGTAAAAAGAGCATCGGGATTTGAGCTGGGCGCGCTCCGGTCGTGCGCGCCCTTTTTGAGGCATTTACCCCTCCTGCATGAGGGCGTGACGCACGTTGCAGGACTCCCTGCGGAACTGGACGAGCCTTCCGTGGTGGACGATGTAGTCTATGACGGCGGACATCTGGTCGTCGCCGAATGCCGATCCCCACCTGCTGAACTCCAGGTTCGTGGTGATCACCGCCGACTGCCTCTCGTAGGCGTCGGCGAAGACCTGGAAGAGGGGCCTCGCGCCGTCCCGCGTCGAGCGGCGGGACACGACGTGGGCCCATTCGAGGTCGTGAATCAGTAGCGATCCCGGCGCTATCCTGCCGCCCATGGCATCCCTCACGCGCGCCGAACTGGGCTTCCCGTGGCCGCAGACGACCGCGACGGGGTTCTTGTGGATATCGATGGTGACGCAGGTGCAGAGCTCCTGGCGGGAGAGGCCGCGCTTGAGGGCTTGCCCGTAGCCCTTGGAGAGGTCGGTGTCGCTGATGCAGATCTCGTCAACCCAGACGGTGTCGCGCATCATGATTCGGTCCCGGCAGCCGGACGCCGTGGTGAGCGCACGGTGCCGCCACTCGAAGGCGGTCTTGTGGTTGACGCCGCACAGATCGGCCGCGCACTCGACGGGGACGTTGTGGCGCATGAGCCTGATGAAGGAGACTCAGGCGAGGAGCGGCTTTCTGCAGTGCTCGAGGACGGTCCCGGTGAGGGAGTTGAATCTCCTGCCGCAGCAGCGGCAGCGCCACCTCGGTACTCCTGCTGCGGTGGACCTGTCCCTTCAGGCGCCCTCGGCGCCGCACTCCGGGCACCCCGGGTCCGGCCAGTATGCCGCGGCGGCCACGGCGAGCGTGCCGACCCCGACCTCGTTGCGGCAGTGCCTCTCGCCGACGGCTTCTCTGAGCAGCAGGAACTCGTCGGCGGTGAGGCCCGCCACGAGCGCCCTGAAGGGGTTCGCTCTTTCCATATGGATCTTTCCCATCCGCCCGAGCGCCCACCCGGAGGGATTGTCGCCAAACAAAGATCCGGGTGGGCGCTCGGGCGGATTCTTTGTTTGGCTGGGAAGAGCATAACATTCGGGAACCTTCCGGTCCCCGAATCATCACCTGTTATCTAAACTGTTAGAGACGAAAAAAAGCTTGCTGAGTACGCCTGCTACTTTTTATAAGGGCAGGTGTCCATCTGCTTTTAGAACAATTCCCATGCTTTGAATAACTGGACTTCCGATGCGGGGGAGATTGTAAGATAATCTACCCTTAGTATCATTATTTGTGATGGGGGATACGATATGAAAAAGGCATTGCGTGCCTCAACAGCGTTTTCTTTAGCTGCTCTTTTAACGATTTCACCCTTGATGAGTCCTGTAGCCGCTGCTTATGCTGCGAATAGCGTGCAAGCTGAGGATATTTCATCAGATGCTGTGTCCGAAGACGATGGTGTAGCTTCACGCGACGAGGGCGTTGCCGACGGAGACATGGATGTCGAGCAGTCGTTGCCGACGGACGTTGACGAGCCAGCTGATGAGGATTTCGGTGTAGATGCTTCTTCGACTGAGCCGCAAACCGAATCGGCTGATTCTCCTTTTCAATATATATATCTTGCCTACCCGAACCTTATCAGTGGGACTGACCAAGTCGTCGCGTTTGCGACTCCTAATGACAGCGATACTATCGCTTCCGCGACACTTAACTATGTGAGCGCCAATGGAGTTCAGGGGGCTGTTGACGCTTCCGCACAGGATGCTAATTCTGCTGCATTTACATTTGGCTCGGAGCTAGAACTCAATACATACTTTCTTACTTCAATAACCTATGTTCTGCAGGGCGATGGTACTGAACATGAGATTAATCTCTCTGACAGAGATTATTCTTTTACGGTTGTTGACGGCACTGCTAATTGCGAAGGCACTTCCGTTTACTATGCAGACGGCGATGGCAATGCCGTTGAGGCCCAATCGATCAAGCAGGCGTTGGAGTGTGCCGATTCACCGGACGGCATTTCTACCTATGCTGCGCGCTCGGCGCGAAAAAACGTTCGGATAATTGCCCTCGATGCTGGCCATGGCGGCACCGACCCTGGTGCGCAGGGAAATGGAAAGAGTGAGGCGGATCTAACTTGGAAGATCGTTGCTGCTTGTAAGAATAAGCTTGAGGCGTATGGCTTTAAAGTCGTTCTTGCTCGCGAGCAAAGCGGTGGCTACTCAGGAAATGATTACCTTTATCGTGTCCAACGATGCGTGAGTCAAGGCGCGCAGGCCTTTGTTAGCTTCCATATCAATTCCGGTTCGCCTGTTGCTCACGGCGCCGAGGTATATGCGCCCACTGCCAATGAATATGATTACACGCAAGTTTCTGTGGAGCTTGCGAATAAAGTGATGAACAACCTCGCTTCTATGGGACTCAGCTATCGCGGTGTATTCCAAATGGAAGTTGGAGATGAGTTTGCGGTCATCCGTTGCGCCCGCGAACAAGGTATTCCCGGCATTCTAATTGAGCATGGCTTTATTTCTGATGCGGGGGACGTATTGAATTATTTTAGCGATGAGGGTTGCAGGCGTCTTGGCGAGGCCGATGCCGATGCGATCATTGCGCAATTTCCTAAGTCAACTTGGCTCGATTACTCTTCCGTATTCGATGCTAATTACTATTTGTCGAATAATCCCGATGTTGCCAAAGCTACGGCTGGAAATAGTGAATTAGCTCTAGACCATTTTATTAACTATGGTATGAGTGAAGGTAGGCGCGGCTCTGCTTCTTTTGACGTACAGAGCTACTTTAATGAGTATCCAGATTTAAGGGCTGCCTTTGGCTTTGATTTAGTGAAGTACTACGAGCATTACGTCACAGCTGGAAAAGCAGAAGGAAGGCATGGGACCGGATGCTCAAAGATTGAGGGATACGCTACGACTATCAATGGCGTTGACTATTCTTCCGTCTACGACCCCTCGTTTTATCTATCGAATAACGAAGACATTCGCAACGCTTTTTCTAAACGAAGCCCCGCTGGCGTTGTAATGATTGACGATGCTGCCGTGCTGCGCCATTTCGTCAGCTGCGGCATGGCGGAGGGCCGTCGCGGGAGCGAGTCCTTCGACGTGCTGAGCTATTACAACAGATACCCCGACCTTCGTCGCGCATTCGGTGCCAACCTCACCGCTCTATATGGTCATTACCTCAGCAGCGGTCGCGCTGAGGGCAGGATCGCGACCGGTTGCGCTTCCCTCGCGGGCGCCGTCGCTTCGCAGGGCGGTACGGATTATTCCCCCGTTTACGATTTCGACTTCTATACCTCCAACAACGGAGACGTCCTGAGCGCCTTTACAACCGTCAAGGGTGGTCTGAGGTTCGTTGACGATGCTGCCGTGCTGCGCCATTTCGTCAGCTGCGGCATGGCGGAGGGCCG